>JAFZPH010000062.1 GCA_017550405.1 Bacteroidales bacterium | reverse complement strand
AGGTATCGGCACTCGGGCAATTATCATCGTTGGAATATTCGTAGGTGTACAATCCGCTTTCGTTGTAGGTGATTTCATGCCAAGTGTATTGCTCGCAAGCATCTTGGTGATAAGAGTTGTGAGTACTATTGTTGATAGTTAGGTGGAGGGTGTCGATGTTGGTGCAAGGTGTTCCTTGCTGAGTGTTGTCGAAAGTATATGTGCCGGTGGTTGTATATGTTGTGCCGTTCCATGTATACTCATCACAGGCTGTTACATAGTATGTAGTGTCATCGTGTTGTGAGATGGTGAGGATCAAGGTATCTGTGCTTGGGCAACCGTCTGTGTTTGTGTAGTTGTAGGTGTAAGTGCCGCTTTCGTTGTAGGTGATTTCGTGCCATGAGAATTGTTCGCAGGCATCTTGGAGGTAGGAGTTGTGTGTGCTGTTGTTGATAGTTAGATGTAGGGTATCAACATTGGTGCAAGGTGAGTTCGGTTGGGTGTGATAGAATGTGTATGTTCCAGTAGTTGTGTAAGTAGTACCGTTCCAGATGTATTCATCGCAGGCAGTCAAGTAGTATGTTGAGTCATCGTGTCGGGCAATAGTGAGATGCAGTGTGTCTGTACTTGCACATCCATAAGAGTTGGTATAGTCGTAGGTGTATGTGCCACTTTCAGTGTAGTTGACATCGTGCCACGTGTATTGTTCACAAGCATCTTGGTGATAAGAGTTGTGAGTACTATTGTTGATAGTTAAGTGTAGTGTGTCAACGTTGGTGCAAGGCGTGTCCTGCTGTGTATGGTCGAAGGTATATGTTCCGGAGTTTGCATATGATGTGCCGTTCCATGTGAATTCGTCGCAGGCGGTTACGTGGTATGAAGTATCGTCATGTTGACTAATCGAGAGATGGAGGGAATCAGTACTTGGGCATCCGGCGTTGTTTGTATAGTTGTAGGTGTATGTGCCACTTTGGGTGTAGTTGACGTCGTGCCATGTGTACTGTTCGCAGGCGTGGTGGCTATAGGATTGACGCGTGCCTTGGTGGATGGTGGCATGCAGGGAATAGATGCTGTCCCAGAGAATGACGGAGTGGACAGTGTCGCGGTAGTCGCCGGAGAGGGTGATGGTGTCGCCACGCCAAGTGTAACTGTCGCAGGCGGTGACGGTGTCGGTGATAAGTATGTCGGGCATCGGCTGTATGGCGCCTATGCTGGTGCTGTCGAGGCGACGCAGTGAGCCTATCTGGTCGAGGCTGTCGGGAACGGGGGTGTAGGTGAGGAGGCTGCCGGTGCGGTTGTCGCGCCATCCTGTGGGGCTCAAGCGCGCAGTGGCGGACAGGACGGCGTTGTGTGCAGTGCGGATGCCACCGATGGCGGAGACACTGGCGGGGAGGGGCGGGAAGAGGGTATGGGGGACTCCGTTCACCTCTACGACAGCAGAGAGGGGCAGGCCGTTGGCGTCGGTATGCAGCTGGGGCAAGGTGACGAGGGTGTTGCCTTCGGCGTTGTCGAGGTTGGCGGGCGTGGCAGCCCATGCGTTGTTGTAGGCAACAGCAGTGGCTACGGCTCGGATGGAGAGGTCGTCGGGCACTGTGCCGCCAAGGTTGCCGACGAACAGGTTGTTGACAACCTGCACGTCGCCGCCACGGATGCAGACGGCTCCGCCCAAGGCGGGAGCCCCTATATTGCCGACAAAGGTGCTGTTGAGGATGGTGCTGGTGCCGCTCGTGTTGTGGAAAAAGAGGGCTCCGCCCATGTCGGTTTGGTTGTTGTAGAAGGTGCAGTTGTTGGTGATGTGGCGTGTCTGCCCTTCCTGGCAGAAAGCACCCCCGAGGCCCACCCGTGCGTAGTTGCCGACAAAGGTGCTTTGGCTGAGGGTGACACGGAGGGAGGTGTCGGCTCCGGTGCTGTAGATGGCGCCGCCTTTGCCGTCGGCGGAGTCGGCGCGGAAGAGGCAGTTGACGATATGGAGGGTGCTGTTGTTGGTGTAGACACTTCCGCCCATGGCGGACCCGCTGGTAGCAGCACATGCGCTGTTGGTGTCGAAGAGGGTGTTGCTGACGGTGACACGGCTCGCATTTGCCGACAGCGCACCCCCGTTGCTTTTGGCGCTGAGGATGATGTCGGTGTCGCGCAGGGAGGCGTGGTTGTCGGCAAAGAGGCAGCTGTCGAGGCGACACAGGGAGGTCTCGATCTTGACGGCTCCGCCATAGCAGTGGGCGTGGGCACGCGTGGCGACGGTGTTGCCCCGGAAGCGGGTGCGGACGATAAAGGAGGTGTCGCAGCCCGACAGGCAGAGGGCTCCGCCGTTCAGGGAGCGGTTGCCGGTGAACAGGCAGTCGGTGATGGTGACGCGGGAGAGGTTAGGCGGGTCGCTTCCACAGTAGACGGCTCCACCACTGTGGGTGGCCTGGCAGCCGCTGATGGTGCAGTGGCGCAGGGTGAGGATGGTCTGGTAGCACAGAAGGGCGCCTCCGGGTCCGAGGGCATAGCCGCCAGTGAGGTTGAGGCTGTCGAGGGTGAGGGTGGCGTTTCGGGCTGTGAAGAGCTTGCGGGTGCCACTGCCGACAATGGTGACAATGCCTCCACCGGGGCCATGGTTGCGGCCGTTGATGGTGCAGACGGCGTTCACGACGGCGGGGAGGGTGTCGGTAAGGTGGATGACGGGTGCGCTCTGGCTGAGGCTGAAGGTAACGGTGGCGGCGGAGCCGCTGGCGACGACATGGCGCAGGGCTTCGCGCAACGAGACGACTCCGTCGTCAGGGTCGACGGTGTCCAGCAGCGTGGTGACAACGGTAGGCGCCTCTCCCTCGGGTGGGTTGCAGGTGGTGGGGGGAGTGGCGATTGCGGGCTTTGCGGCAATCAGTAGCAAAGGAAGCAAAGCCCAGTGAGGATGTGCCGGGCGTTTCATGCCAATGGGCGTCAATAGGTCTTACTCCACACTTCGTCGATATAAGAACCGGCGAAGTCGATGAAGACCCGGACTTCGATGGGGCCCTCGGCAGGGTCGGTGGTGCCGTCGAGCAGGGCATCGGCCATGCTGGCAAGCTTGAGGGTGATGGACCGCACGTCGCGCGGCGTGGTGTGCATCGCCCGCACGGTATTGTCGTTGACTCGGTCGTAATAGCCGAAGAAGGTCTGCTGGAAGGCTTGCTCTATATCGGTCACGGTGAGGTATTTGTGCGGGGCATAGAGCTGCCAGTAGACGGTGCAGTTGATGGTGTCGTCTTTCTTACACCCGGCGAGGGAAAGGACGGCAGCGGCGATAAGTATCCATAGTGTTCGTTTCATAGGCTTGGGTGTTGGATGAGGGGGTGACGGCAGGGCGGACTCAGGGGTTCAGCTGCTCTTTGCGGCTCCAGTGCTCCATGAAGTCGGCATAGTTGCGCTTGAGCAGGTTGGGGGTGTCGAGGTTGTAAGGGCAGCGGCTGCGGCACTGTCCACAGCCTATACACTGGGTGGTCTGCTGCATCTTCTCGTAGAACTCGTCGGTGAGGTAGACATTGTAGGGGGCACGGCGCAGGAAGAGGTACATGCGGTTGCAACTCTCGATCTCGATGCCCGCAGGACAGGGCTGGCAGTAGCCACAGCCCCGGCAGAAGTCGCCACAGAGCTCCTGACGGTCACGCTCGATGCGGGCACGCATCTCGTCGGTGAGCACGGGCGGGTTGTCCTGGAAGGAGATGAACTCGTCCAGCTCGCTCTCGCGCTGGATGCCCCAGATGGGTTCGACATAGTCGAACTGGGCCAGATAGGCATAGGCCGTGGCGGCATGGTTGATGAGGCCGCCGGCTAACCCTTTCATGGCGATGAAGCCCATGTCGTGCTGATGGCATTTCTCGGCCAGGGCCAGCTCGTCGTCGCTGGCAAGATAGGAGAAGGGGAACTGTAGGGTCTCGTAAAGACCGCTGTCGATGGCTTCGTGGGCCACGGCCAGACGATGGTTGGTGAGGCCGATATGGCGCACCTTGCCCTGCCGACGGGCTTCGAGCATGGCTTCGTAAAGGCCGGTGCCGTCGCCGGGCTTGGGACAGAAGGCTAGGTTGTGGAACTGGTAGAGGTCGATGTAGTCGGTGCGCAACAGTCGCAGGCTCGTCTCCAGCTGGCTCCAGAAGTCTTCCACCCGCGTGGCGCCGGTCTTGGTGCTGATGATGACTTTGTCGCGCCGGTCGGCAAAAGCTGTCCCCAGCTTCTCTTCACTGTCGGTGTAGAAGCGGGCTGTGTCGAAGTAGTACATGCCGTTGTCGAGGGCTTTGTGCAGCAGATGCACGGTCTCGGCAAGGGTGATGCGCTGGATGGGCAGGGCTCCAAAACCATTCTTGGGGACGATAAGTCCACTTTTTCCTAATCTGACGGTCTGCATCTTTTTGAATGTGTTAATGTGTTAATGTGTTAATGCGTTAGTTTGTTAATGCGTTAATGTGTTAATGCGTAAGTTCGTTAATGCGTTAATGCGTTAATGCGTTAGTTCGTTAATGCGTTAGTACGTTAATGCGTTAGTACGTTAATGCGTTAATGCGTTAGTTCGTTAATGTGTTAATGTGTTAATGCGTTAGTTCGTTAATGCGTTAATGCGTTAATGTGTTTATGCGTTAGTTCGTTAATGTGTTTATGCGTTAGTTCGTTAATGTGTTAATGCGTTAGTTCGTTAATGCGTTAGTTTGTTAGTCGGGTTGAACCAAAATTCTCAATTCTCAATTTTCAATTCTCAATTCAAGAAGTTCTCAATTCTCAATTCTCAATTCAAGAAGTTCTCAATTTTCAATTCTCAATTTTCAATTTTCAATTATCAATTCGTCAGTCGTCGTTTTTGCCGCAGCAGTTTTTGTATTTCTTGCCGCTGCCACAGGGGCAGGGGTCGTTGCGGCCCACTTTCTTCTCGACATGCACGGGCTGGGGCTTGGGACGCTCGCCGGTCTGCTGACGGGCGGCTTGGTCCATGGCTCGCTGGGTGTCGGTGGCGGCACTGTCGTGGCTGGCTTTCAGATTGCGGTTGTCGCGGCGGGGCTGTCGGGCTTCCTTCATGTCCTCGTCTTCGCGGACGGGCAGGCTGGCACGGATGAGGAAGGAGGAGATCTCGCGGTTGATTTCGAGCAGCATCTTCTCGAAGAGGTTGAAGCTCTCGAATTTGTATATCAACAGGGGGTCTTTCTGCTCGTAGCTGGCGTTCTGGACGCTGGTCTTCAGCTCGTCGAGCTCACGGAGATGGTCTTTCCACAGGTCGTCGATGATGGCCAGGGTGATGCCCTTCTCGATGCTCAGCTGCACCTCGCGGCCTTTGTTCTCGTACGACTTCTTGACGGGAGTGACGACGTTGAGGGTCTTCTTGCCGTCGGTGATGGGGAAGGCGACGTTGATGTAGCGGGTGTTCTCGTAGATGCGCTGGATGAAGGGGTAGGCCAGCTCGGTGATGCGCTGCATGCGCTCTTTGTAGGTGTTGTATACCAGGTCGTAGAGCTTCTGCACGGCATCGTCGTGGCGGGCGTTGAAGAGCTGCCGCTCGGTGAAGGGCACTTCGATGGCGAAGACGCGGATCATCTCCATCTTGAAGCCTTCCCAGTCGTGGCTCTGGAGGGCATCGTCGTAGATGAGCGAGCAGGTGTCGTAGAACATGTTGCTGATGTCGATGCTCAGCCGGTCGCCATAGAGGGCGTTGCGGCGTTTGTTGTAGATGACGGTGCGCTGGTTGTTCATCACATCGTCGTATTCGAGCAGACGCTTACGCATGCCGAAGTTGTTCTCCTCGACTTTCTTCTGCGCTTTCTCGATCTGCTTGGTGATCATGGAGTGCTGGATGACCTCGCCCTCCTGCAGACCCATGCGGTCCATGACGCTGGCGATACGCTCGGAGCCGAAGATGCGCATGAGGTCGTCCTCGAGGGAGACGAAGAAGAGGCTGCTGCCGGGGTCGCCCTGACGGCCAGCACGACCGCGCAGCTGGCGGTCGACACGGCGGCTCTCGTGACGCTCGGTGCCGATGATGGCCAGACCGCCCGCTTCGCGCACGCCGCCCTTGAGCTTGATATCGGTACCACGGCCTGCCATGTTGGTGGCGATGGTGACATGTCCGGGTTCGCCGGCATGGGCCACAATCTCGGCCTCCTTCTGGTGCAGCTTGGCATTCAGGACGCTGTGCTCGATGCGTTTCATCTTGAGCATCTTGCTGAGCAGCTCGGAGGTCTCGACGCTGGTGGTACCCACCAGGACGGGTCGGCCGATGCCGATGAGGCGCTCGACCTCGTCGATGACGGCTTTGTATTTCTCGCGCTTGGTCTTGTAGATCATGTCGTCCATGTCGATACGGGCGATGGGACGGTTGGTGGGGATGACCACCACATCGAGTTTGTAGATGTCCCAGAACTCACCGGCCTCGGTCTCGGCGGTACCGGTCATGCCGGCGAGCTTCTTATACATGCGGAAGTAGTTCTGCAGGGTGATGGTGGCGTAGGTCTGTGTGGCGGCTTCGACCTTGGCGTTCTCCTTGGCCTCGACAGCCTGATGCAGTCCGTCGCTCCAACGGCGGCCTTCCATGATACGGCCGGTCTGCTCGTCGACAATCTTGACCTGGCGGTTCTCGTCGACGATGTAGTCGATGTCCTTCTCGAAGAGAGTGTAGGCTTTGAGCAGCTGGTCGACGGTGTGGACGCGGTCGCTCTGGATGGCGAAGTCGCTGAAGATTTTCTCTTTCTTGGCGGCTTTCTCTTCGGGGGTGAGGTTCTCGTGCTCGAGCTCGGCAATCATGCTGCCGATGTCGGGGAGCTGGTAGAAGTTGCGGTCCTCGCCGAGGCCGGTGAGGAAGTCCATGCCCTTCTCGGTCAGCTCGACGGTGCGGTTCTTCTCGTCGATGGTGAAGTAGAGGTCGTCGTCGATGATGTGCATGTATTTGTTCTGCTCCTGCATGTAGAAGTTCTCGGTGCGCTGGAGGATGGCCTTCATGCCGGTCTCGCTGAGGAATTTGATGAGGGCTTTGCTCTTGGGCAGACCGCGGTAGGCACGGAGCAGCAGCTTGGCGGGCTCTTCCTCCGGCTTGGGGTCGGGGTTGGCGGCAAGTCCGTTCTTGGCATCGGCGAGTACTTTCGTCACCAGGTTCTTCTGGGCGTTGTAGAGCTTCTCGATGACCGGCTTGAAGCGGTCGAATTCCTGGTCCTCGTCGTCCTTGCCGGTGGGGCCGCTGATGATAAGGGGGGTACGGGCGTCGTCGATGAGCACGGAGTCGACCTCGTCGACGATGGCGTAGTTGTGGCCGCGCTGCACCAGCTCCTCGGGGTTGCGGCTCATGTTGTCGCGCAGGTAGTCGAAGCCGAACTCGTTGTTGGTGCCGTAGGTGATGTCGGCGCGGTAGGCGGCTTTGCGTTCCTCGCTGTGGGGCTCGTGCTTGTCGATGCAGTCGACTTTCAGGCCGTGGAACTCGAAGAGCATGCCCATCCACTCGGAGTCGCGCTTGGCGAGGTAGTCGTTGACGGTGACGACGTGGACCCCCTTGCCGGGCAGGGCGTTGAGGTAGACGGGCAGGGTGGCCACGAGGGTCTTACCCTCGCCGGTGGCCATCTCGGCAATCTTGCCGCTGTGGAGCACCACGCCGCCGATGAGCTGCACGTCGTAGTGGACCATGTCCCAGGTGATCATGTTGCCGCCGGCCATCCATTGGTTCTGGTAGACGGCCTTGTCCTGACCGTCGGCACCGGCGACGATGCTGACGCTGTCGCGCTTCACGGCCAGCTCGCGGTCGCGGTCGGTGGCGGTGACGACGACTTCGCTGTTCTCGGCAAAGCGGCGGGCAGTCTCCTTCACCACGCTGAAGGCCTCGGGCAGTATCTCGTTCAACACTTTCTGGGTCTTGTCGTACGACTCTTTCTCCAGTTTGTCGATACGCTTGTAGAGCTCCTCTTTCTCGGTCACGGGCATGTCGTATTCCTCTTCGATGCGTTGGCGCAGGGAGGCCAGCTCGTTCTCCTCGGCCTCCACCTCTTTGCGTATGCGCTCCTTGAACTCGAGGGTCTTGGCACGCAGCTGGTCGTTGTCCAGTTTCTGAATCTCGGGATAAATCTTAAGTGTGGCATCGAGGAAGGGTTTCACCTCCTTCAAGTCGCGGTCGGACTTGGTGCCAAACAGTTTGGATAGAAAATTTGCCATTATCTTGTATTCTTTTTATGCTATGTTTTTGTTATACAATATATTTTAAGGTCTCGACACACGAAACCGAATTTGCAAAGATACACAAAATTTTCCACTAACGAAAGTGTGCTGTTCCCCTTTAACGTTATTTGTAAAAAGTTGGAGCTAGGCAGGGGTAAACAGGGTAGGTGGGTGGTAGGCTGATAAGGCGCAGAAAGGTGTTGCGTTTCTTGGTGGAGAAGCCTCTAAAACCCAAATCAGTCAATCGTGAACCGAAAACTCATACAGAGTGATTATGAACCGATTCGAGATAAACCCAAATCGGTCATTAGGCCGACTTATCAATCGGGATAACCGCACTCAGCGGACGGCAAGCCACGACCCACTTGGGCCGTTCAATCCCGGCTCGATGTTGCCTGCTTCCCGGCTTGTTTCCCATTATCATATCGAGTAACGATACTGTAACAATACTATAACGATGCAGGATTGAACGGCCCCTCTCCGTAGCGAGGGAAAAACGTTGCCGCTCCATGGCGCAGGGCGGGTAGGCAGAACAAGGTACGGGGCAGGGGTTATCCCCGTGCATTGCACGATTCGGCAATTAGACCCTAATGACCGATTTGGGATAAATAGTGCGGGTGCGAGAGGCCGCAGCCTTTCGCACCCGCCGGTGTAGTGTCGATATAGGACGAGGGATTATTGGTTGCACTCGTCGACAGACTCTTTGATGAGCTGGAAGGTGGCTTCGATATCGTTGTCGAGACCCATGCTGAAGCGGATGAGGCCTTCGCTCATGCCCATCTCCTTCTGGATGTCTTCGGGCACTTCGGAGCTGGTGCTCTTGCCGCTGTTGCTGAAGAGGGTCTTGAAGTAGCCGAGGCTGACGGCGAGGTAGCCGACGCCTTTGCGCTGCATTATTTCCATGATGCGGCTGGCCTTCTCGGCAGTGCCCATGTCGATGCTGATCATGCCGCCGTAGCCGAAGCCTTCATTGCACATGCTGTTGAAGAGCTCGTAGTCGGGGTGCTCGGGCAGACCGGGGTAGTTGTATTTGAATCCCACCTCTTTGAAACGCTTGGCGAGGTACATGGCGTTCTCGCCGTGTTTCTTCATGCGGATGTGGAGGGTGTGGAGGTTCTTGTTGATGGAGGCGGAGCGCATGGGGTCGAGCACGGGGCCGAGGAGCATGCAGGTGCCGGTGTTGACGTCGATGAGGCTGTTGATGTATTCGGCGGAGCCACAGATGGCACCGGCCACACAGTCGTTAGTGCCGTTGACGTATTTGGTCATGGAGTAGACGGTGACGTCGGCGCCCAGCTGGCAGGGGCTGAAAATCATCGGGGTGAAGGTGTTGTCGACGATGAGCTTGGCACCGGCGGCATGGGCCATCTTGCTCAGCTCGGGGATGTTGGCGATGCGAAGCAGGGGGTTGTTCATGGTCTCGGTGTAGACGACCTTGGTGTTGGGGTGCTCGGCGAGGGCTTTCTTCACAGCGTTGAGGTCCTGCATGTTGACGAAGGTTGTCTCAACGTTGAATTTCTTGAGGTAGTTGGCCATGAAGGCGAAGGTACCGCCGTAGGTGGTCATGGAGCTGACGATATGGTCGCCGGACTTGACTTCGTGGATGAGGGCGGAGGTGATGGCAGCAAGACCTGAGCCGGTGACCCAAGCGGCCTCGGTGCCTTCCATGGCTGCAAGGGCCTGGCAGAGGGCGAGGTTGGAGGGGTTCCAGTGACGGCTGTAGAGGAAAAAGCCTTCGGTTTCGCCGTGGAAGGTCTCGGTCATGAGGTGTGCCTCGGGGAAGGTGAAGGTTGCACTGTCGCAAATGGCGGGGTTCACGCCGCGGTTGGCATCGCGGCCGTCAACACGCTGGATGGCTGTTGCGGGATCGAATTTTTTCATGATAATTTTATTGTTTTAAGTTGTTTGTTTTTGTTTTGTTGGCTTTTTTGGGGGGTCGGACTTGTCGGACTGGTCAGACTTGTCGGACCTTTTATTTGTATAATAGGAATATGGCGGGGCGCTTGTGGAGGATGGGAGGGTCGGTGAGCCACAGGCGCGCCATGCGTGTGCGGATGTACTGTGTGGGCTGCAGGATGTCGCAGGCCACACAGATGCGCGTGGTGGGCATGAGGTGGGCGGCGAAGAGGTTGAGAAGCCTGTCGTTGCGATAGGGGGCCTCGATGAATATCTGGGTCTGGCTGTCGCGGTGGATGCGGGCTTCGAGGGTCTTGATCAGTGCCAGGATTTTGTTGCGGTCGACGGGAGGGTAGCCGTTGAAGGCGAAGTTCTGCCCGTTGAATCCGGAGGCCATGAGGGCGAGGAAGATGCTGCCAGGTCCTACGAGGGGCACCACTTCGATGCCCTGACGGTGGGCCATGGAGGTGATAAGGTTGCCGGGGTCGGCGATGCAAGGCAGACCGGCTTCGCTCATCAGACCTACGTTCTGGCCTTGTGCGATGGGGTCGAGGTAGTGGACGATGTCGAGTTCGGGGGTGTGCTCGTTGAGCTCGTAGAAGGTGACATCGTCGATGGGAGTGTCGTAGCCCATGAGTTTGAGGTTGCGGCGGGCTGTGCGGATGTCCTCTACAATGAAATGGCGGCAGGTGTTGAGCATCTCACGGTTGTAAGACGGGATGGAGAGGCTGGCAGGACCTTCGCCTATCGGGACGGGGAAGAGTATGAGCTTGGCGGCCATCAGATCATCTTTAAGTATCCCACTTCTTTCTCGGTAAGCTCGCGGTAGCGGCCACGGGGCAGGTCTTTCTTGGTGAGGCCGGCAAAGACTACACGGTCCAGCTTGTGGACATTGTAGCCGAGGTGCTCGAAGATGCGGCGCACGATGCGGTTTTTGCCCGAGTGGAGCTCTACGCCCACGATGCGTTTGTCGTTGGCCCCCTGCACATACTGCACGTCGTCGACGTGGATGGGACCGTCTTCAAGCTCGATGCCCTCGAGCATGCGCTTCATGTCCTCGCGGGTGACGGCTTTGTCCAACTCCACCTGGTAGATTTTGTAAACACCTGTGGAGGGGTGTGTCAGACGGCGGGCCAGGTCGCCATCGTTGGTGAAGAGGAGGAGCCCGGTGGTGTTGCGGTCGAGCCGTCCCACGGGATAGATGCGCTCGGGGCATGCACCGTCGATGAGCATCATGACGGTCTGCCGTTCGCGTGGGTCGTCGACGGTGGTGATGAATCCTTTGGGCTTGTTGAGCAGGAAGTAGCGTTTGCGTTCGGAATGCAGGGTCTCGCCGCCGTAGTTGACTACGTCGCCCTCATGCACCTGGAAGCCCATCTCGGTGATGACTTTACCGTTGACCGAGACACTGCCTGCGGCAATGAGTTTGTCGGCCTCGCGGCGTGAGCAGATGCCGGCGTTGGCGATGTATTTGTTGAGGCGGATGGTGCCGTCGTAAGGCTTGGGTGTTGGGGGCGGCACTTTCTCCTTGCGTACAGGAGGGTGCTTGGGGCGGTTGGGGTCTTTGGCCCGCTTGGGGGGACGCGCCGGTTTGTCGGCCCGGGTTGAAGCGTTGGGCCTGTCGCCATCCTTGCGGAAGGGACGTTTGGCGGCCGGTTTGGCATCGTTGGTTTTGTTGATGCGCGGTCGGCGTGAGCGGTTGTTATTGTCGTTCTTTTCCATAATTCAAACTTAGAATCGCATTTTGTAAGGGAAACTGGCATCGAGCTCCTGCTTGTTGCGCAGGGAGGCGACCTGGTCGGCCAGGCGCAGCAGGATGTCGAGTTTCATGAATTTGAGCCATGAGAGGGCTTTGTCATCTTTGCGGCAGGCGAGGGCGAACATGAGGTTGGCATCGTGGAGGTTCTGCTGCACCCATTGCCTAGCGCGGGGGTCGCCGTCGATGGCGTGGCTGAGGAGTCCCAGCCAGTGGTAGTTGTGCTGCACAAGCCACTGCTCGGCCTCCACGTCGTCCTGCAGGAAGTTGCTGAAGGCGGCCAGTTCGGTGTAGCCGGCTTCCACCAGCCATTGGAAGAAGTCTTTGCTTCCACCGATGGCCTGCTGCAGGGCCAGCAGCACACGGGGGCTGTAGGCTAACAGTCCTTTGCGGCGGTAGGGGTTGGCGGCAGTGTTGCTCATGTGTTATTGTCTTATCGTGGCTCCCAGTTGGGTCTCGAGGTTTTTCTGCAGTTTGGCCATGACGGCTTCAATCTGTTTGTCGTTAAGGGTCTTGTCCTTGTCCTGCAGGATGAAACTGACAGCGTAGGATTTCATGCCCTCGGTGATGCCTTTGCCTTTGTATACGTCGAAGAGGCTGACGCGCTTGAGGAGTTTCTTCTCGGTGTTGAAGGCCACCTGCTCAATCTCGGCGAAGGTCACTTTGTTCTCGAGGATAAGGGCGAGGTCGCGGCGCACTTCGGGATACTTGGGTATCTCGGCGTAGAGCACTTCTTTGGTGGGATAGCTCTTGAGGAGGAGCGACCAGTCGATGTCGGCATGGAAGACCTCCTGCTTGCAGTCCATCTGCTTGAGGGTGTCGCGACGTATGCGTCCCATGGTGCAAAGGACTTTGTGGCTGTCGCGGTAGACGAAGGCCAGCCCCTCGGCATAATAGTGTTGTGTGGCGGGGACGATCTGCAGGCGGGAGAAGTTGACGCGCATGCGGCGCAGTATGTTCATCACCTGTGCCTTGAGGTAGTAGAAGTCGGTGGGTGTGGCGGAGATTTTCCAGTTTTCGGGCTGCATGTCGCCGGTCATGAAGAGGGCGAGGTGCTGTGTCTCGACATACTTCTTAGTGACGGCCATCTCGGCTTCGGCTTCGGCGGAAAGGGCCTCGGGCGAGAGCTGATAGGTGCGGCCGAACTCGTAGAGCTTCTGGTTGTGGATTTTGTAGTTGAGGTTGCGCACGATGCACTCCATGCCGCAGTAGAGCAGCGTCTGCCGCATGACGTTCAGCTCCTTGCTGAGGGGATTAAGGATGTGGATGCTGCGGGCGGCGTCGAAGTCGGGATTGTTCTCGAAATATTCGGCCTTGGTGAGCGAGTTGTTCATAATCTCGCTGAAGCCGTTGTAGGTGAGCATGTCGCTGACAACGTTCTGCAGCTTGTTGGGGTTCGGTTTGGTGCCGAAGCTGAGGCAGCTGTTGATACGTTCGTCGATATGAATGTTGTTGTAGCCGTAAATGCGCATAATCTCCTCCACAACGTCGCACTCGCGAGTGACGTCCACTTTGCACGAAGGGATGAGCAGTTTCATGCCCTCGGGTGTCTCGGAGACAATCTCTATATCCAGCGAGGTGAGGGCTGTGCGGATGGCATCGACGGGGATGCTTTGGCCGATGAGGCGGAAGACACGGTCGAAATTAATGTCCACCTCGGCGCGGGGGATGGGGTTGGGATAGATGTCCACCACCTCCGATGCGACGGTGGCACCGGCCAGCTCCTGGATGAGATGCACGGCACGCTGCAACGCCCAGCGGGTGATGTTGGGGTCGCAGCCACGCTCGTAGCGGAAGGAGGCGTCGGTCTTCAGTCCGTGGCGTTTGCTGGTCTTGCGGATGCTGACAGGGTTGAAATAGGCACTCTCGAGGAAGACGCGGGTGGTGTTGTGGGTCACGCCGCTCTTCTCGCCGCCGAACACGCCGGCAATGCACATGCCTTCCTCCTCGTTGCAAATCATCAGGTCGCGGCGGTCCAGCTTCCGTTCCACACCGTCGAGGGTCACAAAGGGGGTGTCCTGCGGCAGGGTGCGTACCACCACGTGGTTGCCCGTGATTTTGTCGGCATCGAAAGCATGCAGGGGTTGACCCACCTCCATGAGGATGAAATTGGTCACATCGACCACATTGTTGATGGGACGGATGCCCACGGTGCGCAACTTGTTCTGCAGCCACTCGGGCGAGTCGGCCACATGGACGTTTTCGAGGGTGATGCCGGTGTAGCGTGGGCACAGCTCCGGCTCCTCCACCGTGACGCGGATGCCGTTCTTCCCCGTGGCGTTGGAGAGGTCGGCCACCTCGGGCCACTGGATATGTTTTCCGGCTTGGTTGCGGGTATTGAGCACGGCCACGACATCGCGGGCCACACCTATATGGCTGGTGGCGTCGCTGCGGTTGGCGGTGATGGCTACCTCCAGTGTATAGTCCTCCTCAAGATGGAAATACTCTTTGGCGGGCATTCCCACGGGAGCGTCGTCGGGCAGCACCATGATGCCCGAATGGTCAGAGCCCAGCTGAAGCTCGTCGGCGGCACACAGCATGCCCTCGCTTACAGCTCCGCGCAGTTTGCCTTTCTTAATCTCATAAAACTCCGTGTCGGAGGTGTATATCTTGGTACCGATTTGGGCGCACACCACCTTCTGTCCGGCGGCCACGTTGGGGGCGCCGCACACGATGTTGAGCGGGGTGCCGCTGCCCACATCCACGGTGGTCAGATGCAAGTGGTCGCTGTCGGGGTGGGGCTCGCAAGTGAGCACTTGTGCTATCACTACATGCTCCAGTCCGCCACGGATGCTTTCTACCTTCTCAACACCTTCAATCTCCAATCCACTGAAGGTGAGCAATTCGTCAAGTTCGTTCGGGGTGAGGTCGGTGTCGACATACTCACGCAGCCATTTGTACGATATCTTCATTATGATGTGTTTTTATTTTTTCAATACGTATAGTTTATATTGTTGTGTGGGCAAGGGGGTCTCGGCATAGAGGTCGGCGGGAACGGCCACGCTCCCGTCGGTCAGCAGGTGGTGTGGCAGCGGCTGCTGGGGTTGGGACAGGTCGGTTCTTTTCAGGTCGATATGCTTCTCGCGGTAGTAGTAGGCATACAGGCTCCATTCCTGCGACAGGGCAAGCGGAATGCCCACCTGCTCGCCCTCTTCCAGCAGAGGGACTATCGTCCGCATATCCTCCTGCATGGCCACATCGCGTCCCGGTTTCCCATAGTTGATGGCGTTGAGGGCCACCGCTCCAGTCGCCACCAAGAGGGTGACGACAATCAGGGCGTTCCGAAACTTCTTGCTTTCGGTGCTTGTCCAGCGGGTCAAGGGTTCGTGCATAATGGCCCCCAGCCCCACGGCCACGATGGGGTATACTGTAAGGATATAGAAGCCGTGCTGCTTCAGGCTGATGGCTATGGGCAGTACGCCCGAAAGGGCGACGAGGAAGCATATCCAGAAGACCCTCCTGTCGGCATGTGCCACACGTTTGTGGGCCTTCACTTTCATGACACCCACCACCACAATGGCCAAAGCCCAAAGGATGATGGTCTGCTCGAAGAAGTTCTTCACGATAGTCCAGCGGCTGCCGACCGTCGGGGAGTCGAGGTTGCCAAGCACCTGGTTCGACAGATAGGTCTCGAAGTAGGTGACCGCCTCGGGGAACAGCAGTCCCGTGATGGCGAAACAGACGGCAAAAGTGCCGAGTGCCATCAGTGTGTCCGCCACAGCCTGCACCAGGGCGCGTCCCACGTGCTTGTGGTTGCCCATGGCCCAATCCACCACCCACACAATCATCGGCAGGGCGAAAGGATAGAGCCCGGTGAATCCTTTGCACAGGAATGCCAGATAGAGGAACAAGCCTCCCAGCGCCGAGTGCAGCAGCCGTTTGCCTCCTTCGCGGGGCAGCAGGCTCAGCACCGCCGCCAGCACGAATATCACCATGGTGCATTCCAGCATATTGTCGTGGGCGTTGCGCGACATGGCAGGAATCAGCACCCACAAGAGCAGGGGTATCCATCCCGTCCGTCGGCCGTAGCCCATCCGATGCCACAGCCTCACGGTCAGCCAGGCCGTCAGCACGGTGGTGACCATGGTGAAGAGCCTCGTCACCCATAAGTGGGTGCCGAAAAGCTTGTAGAACAGAGCCAGCAGGCCCATCACCAGTGGCGGATGCTCGTAGAAGTCGGCATGCAGCGACGGCGAGTGCATGGGGCGCCAGAAAGTGCAGGTACCCGAGGCCATATTGTCCGCCACATTGCCGTAGATCAAGCCGTCCATAAACATACCCGTTGTCAGCAGCGAACCGCTGATCAGCATCAGGAAAACCGATGCCACAATCGCGTACAATGGCCAGCTTTGTTTCATGTATATTGTTTATTGTCTATCAAGTCTATCCTCTCTAGCAAATCTATCATCTCTATCAACCCTGACTAATCTTTGCCCAAGTGTCTTTGAGCGAGCATGAGCGGTTGAACACCAAGTGCTCGGGGGTGCTGTCGCGGTCGGTGCAGAAATAGCCCATGCGCTCAAACTGGAAGCGCATCGGCTCTTCAATGCCACGTTCGTTCACCACCATGCGGGCATTGGCCAAAGCGGGTTCAAGCTTGCAGCCCTGCAGCACCTTGAGCGAATCGGGGTTCAGGTTGTCGAGGAAAGTCTTGCCTTCGGGGGCCTCGTCGGGGGCCTCGGTGGCGAAGAGGCGGTCGAACATCCTAACCTCGGCGTCGACAGCGTGCTGTGCGCTCACCCAGTGGAGCGTGCCCTTCACCTTGCGGCCGTCGGGGGCGTCGCCGCCACGGGTGGCGGGGTCGTAGGTGCAGTGGATGCAGGTGATGTTGCCCTCGGCGTCCTTCTCCACGCTCTGAGCTGTGACGAAGTAGGCATAGCGCAGGCGCACTTCGCGGCCCAGGCTCAGCCGGAAGAACTTCTTGGGGGCTTCCTCCATAAAGTCCTCGCGCTCGATATACAGCTCGCGGCTGAAAGGTACCTGGCGGGTGCCGTCGGCCTCGTTCTCGGGATTGTTCACGGCGGTGAGCATTTCCGTCTGCCCTTCAGGATAATTGTCTATCACCAGCTTAACAGGGTTCAGCACAGCCATGCGGCGTGGGGCCACCTTGTTCAAGTGGTCGCGCAGGCTGTTCTCCAGGCGCACATAGTCGATGATGTTGTCGCGTTTGGCCACGCCGATATCCTCGCAGAAGTTGCGGATGCTCTCGGGGGTGTAGCCACGGCGGCGGAAACCGCAGATGGTCGGCATACGGGGGTCGTCCCAGCCGCTCACGTAATGCTCCTTCACCAGCTGCAGGAGTTTACGCTTGCTCATCACCGTGTAGTTGATGTTCAGGCGGGCGAACTCATACTGGTGGCTGGGGAAGATGCCCAGCTGCTCGATAAACCAGTCGTAGAGCGGTCGGTGGATGTCGAACTCCAGTGTGCAGATGCTGTGGGTGATATGCTCAATCGAGTCGCTCTGGCCGTGGGCGTAGTCGTACATGGGGTAGATGCACCATTTGTCGCCGGTGCGGTGATGGTTGGCGTGCAGTATGCGGTACATAATGGGGTCACGCAGCTGCATATTGGGGTGCGCCATGTCGATTTTGGCGCGCAATACTTTCTCGCCGTCGGCGAACTCGCCCTTGCGCATGCGCTCAAACAAGTCGAGGTTCTCCTCTACCGAGCGGTCGCGCCAGGGGCTGTTCTTGCCGGGTTCGGTCACCGTGCCGCGGCCGGCGCGGATTTCCTCCTGCGTCTGGTCGTCGACGTAGGCCAGTCCCTTCTTGATAAGGACAATGGCCCACTCATACAGCTGCTCGAAATAGTCGCTGGCGTAGTGTACGCCTGCCCAGTCGAATCCCAGCCAGCGGATGTCCTGCTGGATGGAGTCCACATACTCCGTGTCCTCTTTCACAGGGTTGGTGTCGTCGAAACGGAGGTTCGTTTTGCCGCCATACTTTTTGGCAAGGCCGAAATTAAGGCATATCGACTTGGCATGGCCGATGTGCAGGTATCCGTTAGGCTCTGGCGGGAAGCGCGTCAGAATACTCTTGTAGGTGCCCTCGCGGAGCCCCTGTTCGATGATTTCTTCCAAAAAATTCAGTGACAGATTCTCTTCCATCTTTACAATATGTTCATTTTCTATTAGTTAATACAATGTATCCAAAATACATCAACCTACAAAGATACAAAAAAAACTTGTAATATCCTTGTTTTTTCTCACAAAAAAAACAGGCGGGACAAAATCCCCCTGCTGTGGTCTGGCGGCACGCCGGCTGCCGCACCCTCACTGTCGGCCGTGGCGGCTCCCTTTCCGTAGTGGGTGTTGGCGGCGGTTGCAGCTTGTGCCTTTTCCTATGCATCGCTCAAGCGTCCTTCCGCATTTGTTCGTCCATCGTATTTTGTTCGATTGTTGTCCGTCAGGGTGACGGAGAAATATCGCGTATATTGTTTTCGGCTGGAGGGTATTGAAAGACCCGTCGACGAAGCAAAACGTGCATCTCCCTTCGGAAATGCACGTTTCTCCCGCCCGTTGCCGGGGGCTGGATGAGAAAAATCAAAGGGTATAGCCGAGCCCCAGATAAACGCCCGAAGTGGTGGTCTTTGCGTGCTCGTGGGCGTCGATGTTGAGGATGCCCATCACGTATCCGCCGAAGATGCGGATATGGCGCACATTCAGTGCGAGGCCGAAGGTGGCTTGCACATTGAGCCGTTTGAGGAGTGCAGGGTCGGCATACCAGTCTCTCTTGCCGAATTCACCGACGAGGGAGTTGGTATAGGTCGATGAACCTATGACGGCATACGACACCAGCGGTCCGCCGTAGAAGGAGAAGCGGGAATAGTCGCTGAAGGGGATGCCGAAATGGAGTAGCACGGGGACGTCGACCACGACCTGCATCTCTTTGGCCGAGGAAGGCAGCATGGCCATGGTGAACTGGTAGTTGCGCGTGTTGTAGCGGCCGTTCACTCCGGCGGTGACGCCGAGGTTATCAGAAAAGTTCAGGGTGTAGGTGACGCCAAGGTACACTCCCTGCATGTCGCCTTGCACAATCTTGGGAGGATTGTTCAACGTGAGGGGGTTGAACGAGAAAGTGGGGACGTTCTCGGGGGCGTAGCCTACATGGATTCCCAGATGCTGGGCGCGGACGCCTGTGCCGATGAGCAGGGCGGCGGCCGCAAGGATAAGGGTGACTGTCTTTTTCATTTCTTTTCAAGTGGCTGACCGCCACGGGTGGATAATGGGCTGACCGCCACGGATGGTAGGCAGGGCGGTCGGCCGCGGGTTATAAAACGGATTAGAGGATATAGCCAAGACCGACAAAGATGCCGGAAGTGGTGGCTTTGGCCTTGTCGCTCTTGTTGAGGTCGAGGAAGCCCATGCGGTAGCCACCGAAGAGGCGTAATTGCTGAATCTCGAGGGCTGCACCGGCGGCACCCATCAGGTCGAACTGGTTGTAGTTGGACTTCTCGCCATACCAGTTGAAATCTCTTTCGGTGGACAGGCTGGTGATTGATTCGGTTCCTTTTGTGTGGGTGTTGCCTCTCAGTGCAAAACTGAACACGGGACCGGCAAAAATGGCCAGGCGCACGTTGTTGCCGAAGGGGATGGCGAAATTGAGCAGCAGGGGCACGTCAAGCAGGATTTGGGTGTGGGTGGATGTTCCGGTAAGTGTTAGGAAGGTACCCTCTTCCTTTTTGATGTTGTAACGGCCCTGAAGACCGAAGGAGAGCCCGATGTTGCCCGAAAGGGCGTGGTTGTAGTTCACCCCGGCGAAGAAGCCGGTCATGTCCTTCACAACGAAGTCGGTGGTGGTCTGCGGAGCATAACCGAGATTGATGCCGAGGTTCTGGGCCTGTGTTTTGCCTGCCAGCAGCAGGAATGCCGCAACGGCGATGATTGAAATTGTTCTTTTCATAGTGGTAAGGTATTATTTTTTAATAATTGTACTTTGGGGAATTGAAAAATTGATAGCTGAAAACGGGTCGCAAAACGATGAAACACGCTGCCCCGTTTTTCACCTTGTTTTTTATCGTCTCAGGGTTCCGAAGCTACCGGTGCCGCTGTTGCCCGACGGGTTGTTGCCGCTGTTGTTGCCGCTGTTAGTGCCGGAGGTGGTGCGGGAGGTGGTGCCGGTAGATGTGGCGGGTTTCATGATTTGGATGTAGGAGGGCGACTTGATGGTCTGTCCGGCCACGGAGACGGAGGGACGCACACGCAGACCCAGTTGCGACGAGGTGCCCTCTTTGGTGAAACTGCTGGCGAAGGTCTTGAGCGCCTCGACTCCTGAGCTGGAGAAAAGCTGGTAAAGGTCGGTGCTCACACCCAGGGGCACGGTGGTGGTTTTCTTGGCGTTGATGTTGTAGTTCTGATTGGTGGTGCCGGTGGCGAATTCCTTGGCGGCAACATCGAGGGCCCAGTCCATCGTGGTGAGTAATGCGTTGCGGTCGGTGGGGTTCTTCACACCGATGTTGACGTTAAGTGCAAGGGGCACGCGTTTGGAAGTGATGGCGGAGGCCAGCATCACCACATCGGTGGCGGAGATTTGTCCACTGGCAATATTGCGGACGTTGACACCTGCCACGGAGACGTTGGAGACGTTCTGCAGAGAGTATTCGCAGTTGGCCAAATTGGCTATGCTGGACAGGTTGTTGGCTAGATTGTCCAGAAAGGTGCATGATGCAAACGAAAGGCTACATGCCACAGCTACAATGATTAACGACTTTTTCATGATGATGTATTTTAATGTGTTTATTGGTGCAAAGATACATTTATTATTTTAATTACAGGCTTTATATATTGTTTTTTTAACAATAAAAAAAGGGGACAGGCTCGACCTGTCCCCCTGTAGCGTAATATGGGTTGAGTTTTTATTCTACCACCAGTTTCTTGGTGATGTTGCCCAATGGGGTGTGAGCCACGACGAGGTAGAGGCCTCGCGGCCAGTCTTTGACGGAGAAGGCGGCAGTGTGGGAGTGCGGTGCCAGGGAGCTGTGCTTGATGCCGCCGTAGTGGTAGATGTCCACGCTGGAGATGAAATAGTCGAAGTGGAGCGTGACGAATTCGGAGGCGGGGTTTGGGATGAGCCTAAGACGGTTGTCCATACCTGCGTTGGAGATGGAGGAGTTTCGAGTCTGCCAGAAGACGGGGTCGCTCCATGAGCTGAAGCGGAGGGTGTCGAGTTCGCTACAGACGGTGCGGACATAGGCCACCATGGAGGCACCGGAGAGGATGGTGTCGATGTATTGCCAACGGTTGGTGTTGCAGGTGACGAAGGTGCCGCTGTCGGGCGGGGTGCCTTCAGGGCCGTATGAGATTTGGTACTCGCTGTGATCCCGGTCGGGGTCCCAGCGGAGCATGATGGTGTTGCCGAACCGGCTCATAAGTCCGAAGTGTGTGACGGGTAGGCAGGCCGGGGTGTCAACGGTCCGGATGGTGTCGTATACTTTAGATAAGCGGGAAAGCCATCCAGAAGTCCCTCGTCTCAGTCGGAGCCCATTCGTTAAAGGGGAAATCAAGGGTATAGGCTGAGGAGATGAAGTGCAGGCTGAGGCTCATCTTTCTTGTTAGAATTGTTTTGGGTTTAACAATAAATCGTCCATGGCGACGTTAACCAAAAAAGATGAAAATCATGATAAACGAGAAGTTTTCACTCCGCAAGAGGATAAAGAGCTTCGGCTATGCTTTTGCAGGCCTCAAGGTATTGTTCCGGGAGGAGCATAACGCCCGTATTCATGCAGTGGCGGCAGTGTTGGCCGTAGGAGCAGGATTTGTGTTCGGCATCACACCGGGCGAGTGGACGGCGGTGGTGATAGTTATAGCCATGGTACTCGCGGCCGAGGCGGTGAATTCCGCCATTGAGCGGACGGCAGACTTCGTCAAGGCCGAGCGTGACGACCGCAAACGCGACATCAAAGACCTTGCCGCAGGGGCTGTGCTGTTGTGCGCCATAGGTGCCGCTGTGGTGGGAGTTATCGTCTTCCTGCCATATTTGATAACCTTTATAAATACATTGATATGAAGAAATTGCTATTCTATTCGGTGCTTTGCACAGTGATGCTTTGGGGCTGTGTACAGAAAACGCCGACTGACATGTTGGCTGCATTTTTCAGTGACTATCTTGCCCTGTCCTGTGGGGATGGGGTATCCGACTACGGACGGGTGCAGGAGTGTCTGAAGAATTATTTGTCACCACGTGTGGCAGACGAGTTGGAGCAGCGACGGGATGCGGAGCGTGAGGACTGGCTGGACTACGATATCTTTATCCAAGGGCAGGATTGTTGGCCGGGTATCCGCGCTGAGAAAATCACCCAAGTGGAGGGGACAGACTGGTACGATGTGGTGGTGGCACAGCCCGATAACATCAACCACGACAGTGTTGTCAATCGCGTGCATGTCTTTTTCTATGTAGAGAAGGGGGATGATGGCTGGAGAATAGGCGCAGTGGACGACCGCCATAACCGCATAGGGTCCGCACCCCGCAACGAGGAGGCGGCACTGAAATGCCACCAATGGAAACTTCTGCTGGAAGAGGGTGTCCGCTGGGAGACACAATATGCCGACGAGATGACACGCCTGCTGGAACGTGAAGCAGCATACAATATCCGCCTGAACGATGCAGCACAGCGTTTGACTGGCGGTATGGCCTTGGACGATGATGAGTTAATTGCCCTGCTCCCCGATACACGGGACAGGTATATGGTATTCTGGCATGTAGGAGAATGGCCTTTGGACAATTCCGAGGACAGACGGAAGTCCCGTCCCGAGATGATTGACTCTGTTGTAGTCAGCCGTGCGGCTGAGGGTTGCACACCGCTTATGCACCGCTATGTCGCCATGCTGGAATGGGCTGATGGTTGGCCTGGCGAAAACATCTACGAGGGAGTCAGCTATTTGCGCCATTGTCACCCCGCCGAAGTGGATGCTGCACTCGACAGCCTTTTCCCCGACAGCGACTGGCAGAAGGAATTTTCAATTCCCTAACCTCCTCCCTTCTTCGACCCTTCTTCGATCCCTCTTCGATCCTTCTTCGAAATTCCCACAACTCCCACAAAATCACCACTTTACCTAAATAACCAAACCAACTGAAAATCAACCCGTTAACCCTTAGCCTCCATCCACTCCAATTTTCAATTTTCACCTTTCAATTTTCACTTTTTTTCTATCCCATCTATCCCCTCTATCAAATCTATTCCGCCCCTCCAATCCACCGCGCCAGCCATCCCCTTTTGAAAGGGGTACGCCGATAGGCGGGGGGTATGTCAAAAAACAATACAACTTTCAATTCTCAATTCTCAATTTTCAATTCTCAATTCTCCCCAACCCCCCTCTCAATCACCCACATCCAAAAAATCTCAAAAAAAATTTTCATCTCAACCGTTACTTTTTCGTATTTTTGCGTCTAATATAGCAAACGGGGACGGATTTGCCCGCCCGACAACCCGTCTCCGCAACACCTAATATGTACATATGAAACATCGCCACGGGCCATACCACGCTGCAGATGCGACGCCGCATAAGTCCGAAGCAGTGCAACACAACTCGCATTGCCCCGACCAACCGACGCTGCCCGGTATCGGACACCTCTTCAGCCCTGATGAAGTCCGTGACAAACACGAAGAAGAACACAGCGAGTTCCTTGAAATGTTCACCAACAGCCAGCGCACCATCTTCCAAATCTGCTTCCACTTCACCGACCGACAGCCCGACAGCATCCGCGACCTCTACCAAGAAATCGCCGCTGCCCTTTGGGAGTCTTGGCCTTCTTTCCGTCACAAATGCTCCACCAACACCTGGGTCCGACGCATCGCTCTCAACACCGCCGTCACCGAGATTCGACAACACGACCGACACCCACAGTTCGTACCCTTCGAAGATTGGATGTACGACTCCATCGCCGACGAAGCCTCCGCTGCCCCTCCCGACTACTACCGCCTCATCTCTGCTCTCGACCCCGACGACCGCGCCTTCCTCTACCTTCGCCTCGACGGCCTCTCCAACAGCGAAATCGCCGAAACCCTCTCCACCACCGAAGCCGCTGTTAAACAAAAATTCTACCGCCTCCGTCATAAAATAGACACCCTCAAAAGCCAGTTAAACGATGAATAAGATGAATAAAAACAAAAACAAAGTGTCGACCCCTGAAAGGGTGATGAACACCTCTGAAGATAAATTAAATGAAGTGAATAAGACACGACCTCTCAGTAACCCCACACTAAGCGAAACGCAGTGTGGGGAGCAGTGTGGTGACAACCCCATCCCCCCATTCAAACAGTCAAACACTCAAACAATCAAACAATCAAGCAATCCCCCACATTCCCCAATTAACACATTCCCAAATTCCCACATTAACGAATTCCCGAATTCCCCGACTAACGAATTAACACATTCCCACATTAACGAATTCCCCCAATCAAACATTCAAACATTCAAACATTTAAACATTCAAACATTCAAAGAAGACCCCCTCTTCTCCGACCTCCAGCCACTCTTCGACGACCAGTCGCGCCGCCTCTCCGCTCTCCTCAGCCAGCCCGCCGCACAGCTCCCCACACTCAACTACCGCCGTGCCCTCTCCTTCCGTCGGCTGATGGTCTGCTGCTGGCTCCCCCTCGCCATCTTCAGCCTCTCGGTCACCATCTTTTGGGCTTTCGACCTCTGGAACTACAACTACGACTACGCCTACACCATCTACAACATCATCGCCGAAATCATCTTCATCGTCGCCTCCATCCATGCCACGGTTGCCGCCCTCTCCTTCCTCCTTCACCATCCCGCTCGCACCTCCCTCCACAGCACCTTGCGCTATGCCCGCTTCTTCAACATGTATTCTCCCTACATGCCCCAGCACTCCTCCTTCCGCGCCCAACGCCGACAGGCGAAACAGCCCCGCACCTCCCAACCCCCCACTCCCGCCCTCCAACCCGCCACCCCCGACCTCCATGCTGTCCTCACCCATTTCGGCCGTGTCGCTTGCCTCTGCGGCATCCTCGTCCTCTCTCTCCTCACCATCGCCTGTTCCCCATCCCCCTATGCAGCTCCCGTTCCCGACCTTCTCTCCACACAGCACCTCAACCAAGTCATCAATAACATCCATCCCCTATGAATACCCACCGTCCTCACCTCTCGTTCCTCTCCAGCTGGCGCAGCACCGCCCTCCTCTGCCTCCTCATCCTCGGCTCTGCCGCCGCCGTCATCCTTTGGCCTCGTTCCGACGATGCCTCACTCTCACGCCATTACAACCACATACCGGGCATCAAAGCCACCTATTTCAAGGATTATCCCATCAACGACACCCTCTCCATCAACGTCACCCTCTTGGAAGCCCTCGACTCCACTGCTTGGAGCACCCTCCGCAACGACTTCAACATTGCCGAGCTCGACCCCGCCCTGCAACAACTCATCAACAGCGGCCTTGACCCCCTCTTCACACGTCGCGTCAACAAGGACGACTACACGCAATCCGTCGACTCCACCTGCCCCAACTCACAACTGCTGGCATTCTCCTACACAAGCCAGACCGTCACCCTCTTCCATGTCACCAACAAAGAAGAGATACACGCTGTTCTATACCATAATCTTGATATATCAACCAAACAATAAAATAGTACCATCATGAAGAAAACCATCATCTCCGTCGCACTCCTCGCAGTGCTCACCTCTCTGGCCGTCAGCTGCCAGAAAGAAGAAGCGGACATCACCTCCGCAACCCCGTCCGCCGTCATCGTCGACAACGCTGCCCTTCGCACAGTCGTCTACACCATCGACGGCGTGTCCTACCGCCTCACGCTCCTTGGCGACGAGGCTTGGCACGATTTCCTCTCTCGCATGTTCGCCTTGGCGGAAGAAGGCCACACCGTCACCTTCTTCAACGAAGAAGCCGCCTCCCGTGTCCTCCCCTCCAAGGTGGTCGAGACCCACTCCACCTCCGACAAGGACGATGCCTACCAATGGGCTGAGAAAAAGATGAACGAAGGCTACACCGTCACCGTTGTCTTCGACGAGGAGACTGGCATCTACACCTGCTATGCTTTCAAACAGTAAAACCCCTCCGTCATGCCCCGCCACCATCCAAGGCAGCCACGCCACCGGCGGGGCATGACGGAAAACCCCCAACCGCGCCAGCCCTCCCCTTCCCCTCTTTACGGGGAGCAAACCTCCAGTGGATGTTTGCCGTAAGGCCGGGGTATGTTCTCAGAGGGGTGCTGCGATAGCAGCGGGGTATGTCAAAAAACATCCTCCCTCTATCAATTCTATCCTTTCTATCAATTCTATTAATTTTTCAACTTTCAACTTTCAATTTTCAAATTCCTATGAAAAAATTCATTTCCCTCTTATTCCTCCTCGCCGCCTCCCTCCCCGCCTTCTCCCAACACTTCGACTGGGTGAAGACCTACACGGGAGAGGAGGTCACCTCTGGAGTGACGACGAACCAGCTGATAGGCTCTTGCGTGGACTCGGCGGGCAACCTCTACATCCTCGGTGAGTTCTCTCCACAGGCCCAGTTGTGCGGTACCAATTTGCTACCATTCGAGGTCATCGAAACCAGCCGTCCAAGATGGCAGGGTGTCGTGATTGCCAAACTCTCCCCTTCAGGTGAACTATTGTGGCATAAAGCAATTTATAATGGCAAGCAAGGTTGTTATGCCCATGCGCTTCGGATGGTGGGTGAAAGCAGCATCATGGCGATGGTGCGTTTTTTTCTGCCCTACGGCAGCAGTGCCAGCAATTATAGAAACCTATACTATCTTGACACGTTGTTAACGGGAAACGACGACTACCTGATGCCCACCGATAGTGTGACCGACGACAACATTACTGCCTTTATCACCTTCGACTTTGACGGGAATGCCATCGAGCGGCATCTTGTCTGTGTGGGATATTTAGATTCAACTGGTAATGAGTTGACAGGCAGTGATATTAGAGGTCCGTCCGCTCCTGACAAACTTAATGTAAAACCTTTGTCTAGCGAATGTTTCAACATAGATAGCGAGGGCAATATCTATATTATACGCAGTGCAAGTGATATGGTTACCGGATCCCGTGGCACTTGGAGAATGGATGACGGCACAATCAGTGCCATGAAGATAGTGGTCGATGGCACTCATAATCTATTCTATCCAATCCCTTATCGCACTGCCCTCTGGAATCAGCAGATTATGAAGTTCTCTCCCCATTTCGACAGCCTGATTGATGCCGTGTATATGTTCGACTCAGCATTGTCCTACAATGTCCACCCCACATTTAAAGTCTATTCATTCGAAATGGATGCTCAAAATAACCTGTATTTTAATATGGAAGGTGGACAACAATATCCAAGTGGCATAAGAATTGCAAATTCCAACGCTCTTCATTTAGGCGATTCCACATCAAGACCCACATGGATTCTAAAATACAACTCGGATATGGAAGCAACTGGGTTGGTTCAATTATCTTATGAATCCACAGCTACAGTATTTCCACAAATGTTATTGTTATATCCATATATCGACGACAATACCAATTCGTTGTTTGTTCCTGGAGCAGTTGGTTGGGTAGGGGGAACGGTTGACCATTTTTTCTATAGTGACACCCTCAACCTACCAAATCAGACAAGCTTTTGGCTTCGCTTGGATAAAGACGACCTCAGCCTTCTATCCAATGGGCAAGCACGCTCTGTTGAAAACGGAAGGGGTAGTGTCCCCCTCTTGGCGGCATACAATAACAGGGTTTTTGCCCAGTTAAAATTCCAGAATGGCATGTATTTCGGAAATGAGAGGTACAATATACAAGACAGTTATAGTTGGGACAGCTGGTTAGCAATTTGGGATTACAATGGTCGCGAGGTTGAACTGGTCACTCATTACAATGTTAGTCGTATAGATAATGTATTTAATGCTCCACTTATCAAAGATAGCATTGTATATCTCACTGGAAGCCTTTGGGAGGGTGCAACATTTGGTAACATTACAACTCAGAACTATGGCAATAGCCAGGTGTTTATCGCTAAGTATGTAGATACGGCTTTCATGCATCCATACCTTCATCCTTCTGATAGGCAAGAACAGTCTATTGTATGGCAGCAAGAACTATCTTTCAATCTCGCAGACAGTCCGATTCTCCTAACCGCCGGCGCTACCAGTGGGCTGCCTGTCGTCTACTCTTGTGGTGACAGCTCCATCGCCTACTCCGACGGCAGTATGCTCTACCTCCTTCGAAACGGCACCACCACCGTCACCGCCTCCCAACAGGGCAATTCCGACTACCTCCCGGCGGAGCCGGTCACAAAAACCCTTCAAATAAATGACGTGGGCACGGATGCCCTCGTCAACTCTTCTCCACAGATTTTTCCCAACCCCGTCTCGGATGCCCTTTACGTCATCCCCAATGGGGAGCCTATCACCGCCGTCCGCCTCCTATCATCCCTCGGCAGGCAGGAACAGGTAACCCTATCCAACAACAAAATCAACCTCTCCCACCTCCCCGCAGGTGTCTATTTCCTTTCAATCATCACTACATCAAATAATTATCAATACAAAATCCTAAAAAAATAACACTCTCATGCTATATTTGACTGATATCTCAACAGCATCGAAGATGCTGAATCTTAATAACCCCATACTAAGCGACTGGAGGGAGCGCAGAGTGGGGTACGCAACACCCTCCTATTCTGCGTCTCGGAGAGACGCGACCTTAAAAAACAGTTGTTTCTAAAATCCCTAAAAAATGAAAAACTTACTCAAAATCAAACATCTGGCGGCACTCATCTTGATGTGCGCCGTCGGATTCCATGCCGGAGCACAGGAAGATAGGGTCACACCTCCCGACCCAGACCCCAACACCGGCTCCCATCAGTACAATGTCGTCATCAACAGCGACTTCGAGTCCAAATGCCTCCTCCCCAACGAGGGACCGTATTACTACGACGAGCTCCCGCAAGTCTTGGTGGCTTGCCAAGGTCAGGAGGTCACCTACACCGCCTATGCAAGCACCGATGGCGACAATGTCGTCAGCTGGTCGTGGCTGGTCACGGGTGCCGCGTCGGTCAGCTACAACGACAACGTCGCTACCGTCCTCTGGGGCACCGAGGAATCAGGCATGTTGTCCGTCACCATCACCATGGCTTCGGGCTACACCTGTACGCACCATCAGGCGGTGCGCATCGTCGAAAAACCTGTCGCCGTGGCATCCTCCGTCCCCGAATACGACGCTTCTCACACCATCTATGTCTGCTATGGCATGGATGTCGAATTCACCGACCAGTCCCACACTCAGAGCAGCGACATCGCCGGTTACCTCTGGGAAGGATGCGGCAGCACATCCTCCACCCGCTCTTTCCTCCTCCAAAATGTCACCACGCCATGTACGGTCACGCACCGCGTCTACAACAACTGCGGCTGCTACGACGAAGAAGAATTCTTCATCGAAGTGCTACAAGGCTATCCCCTGCAACTCGACTGCTACGGCACCGCCTGCGAGGGCAGCACGGTCACCTACCACGCCACCTCTCCCTCCTGCACCCAGTACTTCTGGAGCATCGAGGGCGGCCACCTCGTCAACGGGCAGGGCACACCCAACATCACCGTCACTTGGGACAGCCCGCTGGACGGCTACGGCATCATCAGCCTCGACGGCCCCATCTGCGGCAACGGTGCCTGTCAGGGCGGCCTCAGCGTCCGCGTCCCCATCATCCAAAACGGCGTGACCATCAACGGTCAGACTGCGGTATGCGAGGGCGAGGCGGTGGTTTACAGCGTTCCACTCTACGGTTCCACTCACTACGAATGGAGTATCACACCCTCCACAGGGGCAAGTCTTACCCCTCTTAATGGAGCCAACAAGGTCACTTGCTATTTCGACACAGCTGGCACTTACCGCATCTCCGTTAAATACAAGTGCGATTTTCTGGCTTGTGGCGAGTTCCGCTCCGACACCCTCACTGTCGTCGTCAAGCCCCGCCTCGAAATACTTGGCGATAAGGAGGTCTGCCTGACCAACACCATCACGTTGACCACCAACGACGAAACCAACACCAGCCTTTGCACTTGGAAGGTTTACAACCTCGCCAACAACCAGCTCGTCTATACCTCTCCCTCGCCGACGGCCCAACTCTCCTCCAATGTCATCCAGAATGCAGGCAGATACCGCATCACGGCTGAAAACATCAACTATTGCAACGAGGCAACGTTCGTCCTCACCGTCAAAGACCCGCCTCCCGCACCTACCGTGGCAGAGATGAGTCCTGACAATCCCACCATAGCTTGCCCCAATTCGACCATACGCCTGAACGCCACCCCCTCTAATCCCTATTACAACTTCATTTGGAAACCGACCTGTAGTTCGGCCTCGCCAACCTCCGTCTCAGGCAAAGAGGTTTCGTTAACCTATGGCTCGGAGGTATGCAACGTGGAGGTCTACCACTACGACCGCGAGCTACAGTGCCGCTCCCTCAACGCCTACACCCATCAGGTCGCCCAGTTCGCCCTCGCGGAGACTCATCTCCCAAAACGTATCACCGTCTGCCCCGGCACAAGAATCACCTGGGGCAACGACATCGTGCCGGAACAGGATTTGGTTTTGTATGAGTGGCAGGTTGAGGACTTATTTCAACGTTATATAACCGTAGATGGGAGTATTCACAGCGGCCCCAATACATTTACAGTAAGTGATATATATCCCGCAATAACCAATTCGATTTCTTTTCAATTGTATCTGTCCAGACGATATTGTGGCGACGAAAAAATTGACACGGTTCAAATAACCATATACCCGATGCAGCAGCCATCTTTGAGCTTCAGTCCACAAGATGCTATTTGCCAACACTCAACGGTCCTACTTTCTGGCTCAGGGTGTACCACTTGTGTCGATGCCAACGGCACGGGCAGGTACACATGGTCTTTCTCCGATAGCCCACAGACCGAAACAGGACAGACCGTCAGCCACACATTCGATAGGCCGGGCAACATCCTCGTGACACTGACCTGCAACCCCTATGATGTCTGCAACAACAGCAATTATCTTCCGTCGGTAAGCGGCACCATAAAAGTAGTCCCCAACCCTCCGGCATACTCCATCGGCTACGACGGCACCAATGTCTTCTTAGAACCGCCATTGTCTTCAACAGACTATGCTATTCGTTGGGGCCACACTTCTGATACCAACAATACGGTGCCGGCTTCGCTGGGTGGGGGCGTGGACTATTCCTGCATGATTATTAGTCGCACCAACCCAAGATGCACCACGGAAGTGAAAAACGAGGCTATACTGTGTCAGCTGCTCAAAATGGGTTCCCCCTCCATCGACTACTGCAACAGGACGGTTTCGTTCAGTGTAATTGACCCACCGATGCCAATTGTCTGGAGTGTCCTTTCGGGCGATGTCGGCAACAAAATCATCAGTGGTCCCTTTAATGAGTACCTGACGCTTCCGGTCACCTCCATTGGCGACATAGTGGTAAAGGCGCGGGCAGAGGCAGAAGACCCATGCATCTCTTCCACGACAATGTTCACTGTCGACTTCCTGCCAGACTTCTCTTTGCAGAAGGCCTGTTCCTCCATCGTCATCCATAACAACTCCCAATGCCTTGATGCCAGCAAGGTAATTATGATAAAGGTGACAGAAGCTGGCGGTAATATCAACTACCTAACTTTCCCTGTCAGTCAATCCGTAATCACATATCCTACAGGCAGTGGGGGGCATTTCACCTTCGAACTGTACGCTTATGACGGAATGCCATTGGTACCGCCCTGCCCGATTGGCTCAGTCGATATTGAGAATACCAGCAATCTGCCAGTGGATATTACTTCAGCCAATACGGGACATATACACCAGACTTGCAATAACACCGCCATCCAACTGACAGCCACATTGCCCTCGCCTCACACTATCGTTCACTCACGCTGGGATTTTGGAGATGGTGGGACATGTTTGGATACAAATGGAAATTCAGTTTATCACACGTTTAGATTCAACCCTATTAATCCTCTAGAGTATACTGTGAATGTAATTGTCACTGATGAAAACAACTGTGAAAGCCACGATACATTAAAGATTACCTCGTTTGAAAACGAATTGAAAGTTGAATCAATATATATTTATGATGACGAGAATTTGCCTATTTGCCCGGGGAATGAAGTAACGTTAGAATACCGAATAGATGGTAATACTCCATCCCCAGACATCATCGCATACTATGATTGGTCCCCCTCGTCTAACAGTAACTCATACACTAACATTGTTGATAACACCGACGACTATAGCGTGGTTGTCACCAATGATAATTACTGCAAAACCGAGGTAAGTGTCAATGTACCATTCAAAAACAAACCCTCTGCTGTCATCATCCCTAAGAAATATTACTACTGCACTGGAGAGGAAATCGTTCTTTATGGCAAGCCAGACAATGAAAATAACTATACGTATGCATGGTCTGTTTACGAAAGCGTAGCACAGACAACAGTCCCTTATACTACTGGTACAATCAGCTTCACCGCTCCAAGTTACGGCTGCACGTATACCATTAATTTGACGATTACCAACGATGAAGGTTGCTCCGCTCAGGCTGACCCGGTGACTATCACCGTTGTGGCTCCTCCTCCCGCTCCCTCAATTTCCATCGACCCCACTCAGCACTGCATTGACCAGCACCCATTCAAGCTGATTAGCAACAACCCATCTCAGTTACTCCATTGGAGTAACGGCGATTACGGCAACACCGCTTATTACCATTATCCAGGCCCGGCTATCGCCTATTACTACGACCCGGTGTCCGGCTGCCGCTCCGATTCCGCTGTCATCAACATCCCTGCGGCTCCCGACTTCGACGCCTTGCTGACAGGCTGCTATAAGGTTTGCGATTCTCTAGCAGAAACCAGTCTTCCTGTGTATGGTTTGTTACCTTTACTTCAACCTTATGGTTGGGATTGGTACTATAACAATTACCTCTCACAAAATGGACCATTCGGCTATCAACCCTATCCTTTGATGCTGCCATTGAACGGCTTCGGCTCCTATTACCTCTCGGTAAACTATTTTGAAGAATGCAAATCTACCTCAAAACCCTTTGTCCTTCAAGAAGATGATGTGTGCAAGTGCGACAGCATCGACATCAGTTATGTGTGCAAAGATAGCCACGTCAAAGACTGCCATCTGATTTATGAGATTGATGTCACAGTGTGCAATAATTCACATACGACACGAACTTTTAACACATTGACACCTCTGTTTGACCTTATCTCTGGAAATATAACAATTACTAATATCACCTTTGCCGCTACCTCCATCACACCAAGCAACTGCTACTATTTCACTCTTGAACTTGAGGTGTCGATACTTGACCCCATGGTGGCCTCATTTATGATTAAGGGCTCTAAATGTAATGTGGATTTCAGCATCGACCTCACTCCCGACATCAATTGTTCGCAACTGGCTTCTGGTTCGATAACACCCAACGGCACCATCACCGGGGTTAATACCATCTATTGCGATTTCTCCATCTATGTGTCTGGGGTAACGGATGTGTTGGCTGTATGGAGCAACCCGCAGTCGGTTGTCAATTACACCCTTACGGGCACAGGAGTGAACGGACTGTGCGCATTCAGCCAAGGTGACCTGTCCGATGGCGTGACCGCCTGTGTATATGCCCTTGTCTGTGTCGATAAGAAACTTTGTATCTACTACTACTGTGTCCCGGTGGCTGACCTGTTGGCATCTCCCAAGTCCTCCCCGATCGAAAGGGCTGGACGCGATGCTGACAATTCCCCCGACCCCACACTAAAGCCCAACCCCACCACTGGTGAGGTCGCGATTGAAATGAGCAACCCCCTTTCAGGGGTCGCGATTGAAATGAGCAACCCCCTTTCAGGGGGCTCCGTCGTCGGCACCTCCGACAAAGTCCTTGAAATCCTCGTCATGGACATGAACGGACGCACCGTGGCCACCTTCACAGGCTCCGACCACTTCAACATCTCCAACCTCCCCTCCGCCGCCTACATCGTCCGCATCAAAACCCAGCACGACAATGCCGATAAAATCACCTACCTCAAACTCGTGAAGAAATAACCAACCGTGGAGCAGATAGGGGCTGCCCTTCCACGCAGCCCCTATCATACCCCTCAAAACAATAAACAAAATATATCAGAAATGAAAAAAAACAGAATACTAATTATTCTTATAGCACTTATTGTAACGGTTATGTTAAGTGTAACTACTAGTTGTAATAAGGAAAAACAATGTCACTGTCAACTGTCATCACCTTGTCCATGGTGTAATGTGGACAATCCATTAGAGGAATTAACTTGGATGAAAACACTCATCGAAAAATCTTGTGAACTACCGTCCGGAAGTTTTAAGATTTATGCCTGCTTGTTGGAGGACGGTAGTCAAGCCTTCCTGTTTGATATCATGCCGACGAGCAGTGACCATGCGCGACAGCTGATGAACTGCAAAGGGGAAACAATAGGCCATATCAACGGGATGGACGGCGTGGTAAGCGGTGACTTTAATGTCGACTGGACCAGTTTAATATTAATTTATATAAAATAGAAAAATACAATGAAGAACAAATTTTTGTTATTGCTGTTTGCTGTAGTGTATGTGCAGTCAATGTGTGCTCAAACAATAAATCGCCTGCGTATTACAGACAACCTACAAGTGGGCGACGAATACAATATGTCTATGATGCTTGTAAACCGGTTCGACCTGCCACAAGGAAACTCTTTTGTAGATAATGGTGTGTACAGTGGTGATTCCCTGATTAGTGAAACTTCCACTTATACAGATTCATTAGGCTATACACACATGAAGTACAAGCAATACTATAACGGTGTTCTTGTGGAAGGAACTACTGTACAAGTGCATCTGAAAGATGGACACATTGTTTATGCAAATGGAGAATACTATCGTTGTCAAAATATAGTGACTCAACCAAACGTAGGGATTGATGTGGCTGTTGCGTCTGCCCGCAAATATATTGCCGCGATGTGGGATGGTTTTTTTGCAGACTCTGCTATTGTAGTTAAGGATGTTCCCGAAGTAGTAATCTGTCACAGCAAGCAAGACGCAACAGACACAACATTGTACCTATGTTACCGCATGCATGTGATGCCAATGAACGGACTTGTGTATGTTAATGCTTATAACGGAACTCCAGAAGGGTATGTGTCAGCAACAAACTTCTCCAGTTCTATCGGTTCTGCGTACACACGGTACAGCGGAATACAACCAATAACCACTTTCGATGTGAATGACTTTCTGTGTTTCGGTCATGAATACTGGCTGTATGATGAAAGCAGGCGTATTCATACCAGGAACCTGAGGAACAAATACTATTATGATCCTACGAAGATTATCACTGAGTTTAAAGATGATAATGACAATGTTTGGACTACCATAGAACACCAAACCAACAAGGATGATGGCGCGTTAGATGCCCATTGGGGGCTTGAACAAACCTATGATTATTTCTTGTACAACCATGGATGGCGTAGCTTGGACAATCATGGTTGTGAGATCAATGCGTTTGTACACGCCAATATACTGGAAGGTTTCGATGCATCTGGGAATCCTGTATTCACTTTTAACAATTCCATCTACGATGCATATGACAACCATTTAGAATTCGGTGATGGTAACGATGAAAGTGACATCCTAACGTCGCTTGATATTGTTGCACACGAATTCGCCCATGCCATTTTCCATCATAAAGTGAACCGTTTTGATATTGATACGGCTGAGACCAATGAGACCAATGCCATAAACGAAGGATTGAGCGATATATGGGGGGCTTGTGTCGAAAATTGGGCTACTACGGGCAAGCAAACCTGGCTGATAGGCGAAGATACTTATCTTTGTTCTGGATATAAGCGCAACATGGCTAATCCAAAAGCCAAGAACCATCCTAATACATATAAAGGACAATATTGGGATAATCCACGACCCGAACGTCATAAAAATGCAGGTGTGCTGAACTATTGGTTCTACTTGCTCGCCAACGGGGGATCTGGAACTAATGATTTTGGTTATCACTACAATGTAAATGGCATAGGGATACAGGATGCTGCCAGAATTGTTTTTCGTGCCGAAACCACATATATGGACAGCCAAACTGACTACAAAGATGCCTGTGAGTATACAATACGTTCTGCAAGAGAATTGTATCATGACAGCCCAGAAGTGTTGTATACTATTATTGAGGCATGGCGTGCTGTTGGTCTTTTGTCAGATTATTATACACGAGATAATGTCTTCGACGATGGCTCTGAACCGAATATAGCCATATTTAATGGAATCGACAACAGTCCAGATATTTGGGTGCGTAGAAATAACGATGGGGGTACTACTCATCAAACAGCAATGCATAATAGCACTAATTATGTATATATAACTATTCACGCCAAGGAAGGTTCTATACCCACAGAAAATGCTGTGATAAAACTATATCGTAAAAGAGGAACAACTGCTTCTCCAAATATTTGGGATGCATCTTGGTCTGAAGTGGGTGAGACTGCCATCCCGCCAATTTCAGATGGAAATTCTGCAACAGTATGTATTCCAGTATTCTTTCCAAGCATTACTGGCATATCTTGGTTAAATAATTATGATAGAGACTATGCATTATTGACAAGAATTGTATCGGTTGACGATGAAATGCCATATACAGAAGGACCGAATACGGCATATAATGTGATAAACAACAATAACATTTCATGCAAAAATATTGTTGTTTCCAATACTATCTGGATAGGTAATATGATAACTGATGTTGCAATTTCCACCATTGACAATCCAACCAGTGACCAGTTCTATACTACCTTGAAGTGTTATTCTCCTCAAAACGAAGTTGGAAGTCCGCTATACAACGAAGCAGAAATACGGTTAATTTTCGATACAATGCTCATTCGACTTTGGATGCAGAATGGAGGTTCATTAACTGACCTCAAAAAAATTAATGACTCTACGTTCCTAGTTATTGGCTCAAATGCCCAGATTCACAACTTTGTCATTCCAGCCAATTACGAGGGTTATATGATAATGCAGGTCAACTTCCTTACGCAGGAATATTCCGAAAAAGATCGATATGAATATATTATTGACGAATACGACCCCATTACAGGTGTCCTTCAAGGAAGCCTCACTGTTATGGTTGACAAAACCGAGCGTTCCTATCTATTTAATGCCGAAGCTGGTAATGATATGTTTGTGATGAGAAACACAAACATTACAATGTCTGCTGATAATATCGGAGAAAATGCAATCTACAACTGGTATAATTCATCTGATTCATTGATTGGCAGTGGTGAGAGCTTGTCTGTTACAGCTTCCACATCAGCAAAATATAAACTTGAAGTGATTGCCACATCCGATGGATACAAAGATTACGATAGCCTCTATGTCACAACCACATTGGGTAAGATTACAAATCTATCTCCCAATCCTGCAAATAGCCAAGTCGTTGTCAGTTATGATTTGTCCCCAAACATCTCCAGCGCAGTCATTGTTATCGCCAATGCCACAAGTCAAGTATTTTACTCCGCAGATCTAGACGTTGACCAAACAACTCACACCATTAACCTTCAATCTATACCAACTGGACAATACACCATCCGCGTTGAGTCTCAAGGCTCATCACTTGACATCAAAACGCTTATCGTCCGCTGACCTTACTAACTATTTTTTTAGCCAATCCAGCCACGGCAAGCACACCTCGCTTGCCGTGGCTCTCTTTTTATGGTCTTGTTGGTGATTCGATGCATGAATTGAAATTTTCATTGAATCTAATTCCGGCCTTTGGCCAATTGTTTAATCAAAAGGAGGAGATACAAGACCATCAGGAGTGGTTTGAAAATAATTCCACCAACAAGAGGTGGAAGTAAAATAAATAATTCCCTAGTGTTTTTACCGTGTCAGTTTGCGGTTTATCCAAACGGCGAAGGGAATGGTGAGCAGGAATGTGCAGAGGTCGGCGGTGGCTTGAGCCATCTCGACACCGTGGATGCCGAGGAAATGGGGCAGGATAATGACTGCCGGAATGAAAAAGAGACCCTGCCGGGCGATGGACAGGAGTGTGGCGGGGAGGGTTAGCCGGATGTTCTGAAAGAGCATGCCGGTAGTAGTGGCCAGTGTGCAGAGCGGAAAAATGATGCATTGCCACCGCAGGGCGCTGGCACCAATGTCAATCAGCACGGGGTCTTCGCTACGGAATAGGGAGATGATCTGCGGTGCGAATAGATAGCCCAATACCGAGAGGAGGGTAAGCATGGCGGTGGAGACTCCAAGTGTGAAGTGGTACGCCTGGCGTACACGGTGGTAGAGCTTGGCACCATAGTTGAAGCCGCACACGGGCTGGAAGCCCTGCGTGAATCCCAAGATAAGCGAGAAGGCGAACATGGTGGTACGCGACACGACGGCAAAGGCCGCCACCGACGATGCTTCCTGTCCCACAGGGGCATAACGGGCAGCAGCATAGTTGAGCATCACCGCCGAGGCACAGTTGAATGCTTGCCTGAAGAGCGACGGGAGCCCTCCGGCAATGATTTCGCGGTAGCAGACCCACGAGGGTTTGAAATTGGCAAAACGGATATGGACGGAGTCGCCGCGCATGGTGCCGCGCAGCAATAGCCCCCATGCAAACAGTTGGCTGACGGCGGTGGCTACCGAGGCACCGGTAACCCCCATGTCGAACGCAAAGATTAGAATGGGGTCGAGGATGATGTTCAGGATGGCTCCGCTGACGATGCCTATCATCCCGAAACGTGCGTTGCCCTGGAGTCGCAGCTGGTTGTTGAGGGTGAGGGCTGACATCATGAATGGCGATGCCAGCAGGATGTACCGAAGGTAGTTGCATGCATGGGGTACGACTTGGGGTGGAGCCCCGAGCAGCACAACGAGTTGTGGCAGCAGCGGCAAGCCGACGAGTGCAGACAGCAGTCCCACAATAAGCGGCGAGAAAAACCCCACCGAGGCCATGATGGCCGCATCGGAATAGTTGCGGCCACCCAGTGCACGCGAGATATGGTTGCCGGAGCCGTGACCGAAAAAGAACCCCACCGCCTGGATGAAGGTCATGTAGGCAAAGGCTATGCCGATGCCTGCAGTGGCCTCAGTCGACAGCCTGCCGACGAATGCGGCGTCGACGACATTGTAGAGTGCCGTGACCACCATGCTGATCATCGACGGTATAGCAAGACGGAATACCAGTCGGGGCACTGGCGTTTCGGTCATTTCGCGGCGCTTGCTATCCAAATCGGACATGGGGAAATTGAGAACTTCTTGAATTGAGAATTGAGAAAATGTAGGAATGTGTTAACGTGTTAATGTGTTATCGTGTCAGTCGATTTACGAAATAACGAAATAACGAATTAACGCATTTAAAGGTCTCCACGTATCACACGTATTACACGTATAAATTTTACACTTATAAATAATACTTGTGATACGCGAGATACGTGGAGAAAAATGAAAATTGAAAAGTGAAAAGTGAAACCTCACAGGGGTGGATATTACCCCTATCATTTCACTTTTCACTTTTCACATTTCACTTTACTTAGAATCCCATGCCGAACATGTTCCAGTATTTGGCTTCGAGTTGGCTCCAGGCGAAGGAGGTGTTCTCGTACTGGTTGCGGGTGAAGCCGTTGAGGGTGGCACGCATATCGTCGATACGGCCGAGACGGTCGAGACGGGTGGCTTCGCGCTCGATGGCTTCGAGGCTGTTGAAGACGTTATCCTCCAAACGCTGCAGCTCTTTGTTCATCGAGCCCTTGGTGCGCTGCCAAGCCACGGTGGCCAGTTTGTTGGCACGACGGTATTTCCACAGGATGGCATCGGGGTTGTATTCTTTCTGGCCGCAGATGCTGTAGGGCTGGGGCAGTTCGCTGCCACCGCAGAAGATGGGGACGCGTGGCGACTGGCCAGGGTTGTCGACGGACATCCAGCAGATGCCGCCCACGCAGTCGGGCATCCAGTCGCGCAGCTGGGATACAAATGAATAGGAGCACCAAGCTACGCTGACCGTGCGACGGAACTCGATGGTGCCGGGGGCGATGGTGTTGAGGGTGCGCTGCATGGACGAGCTGAGCCAGGGGTTGGCGATGGGGCTGATGATGGTGTCGGTTTGCTCTTTGCCGTTCTTGTCTTTCTGGGTGACGGGCATACGGACGTTTTTGCACATGTCCATATCGGTGCCTTCGTAGGTGCTGCGCAGGAGCTCCATCACTTTGCGTACATCCACATTGCGGTCGGGACGCACGGAGAATGGCAGCTCGGTGGTGTCCATGGTCAGTTCCATAGAGGGTGCCAGAGCGTTGAGGATGAAGTATTCGCGCTCGCGGAAGTTCTTGCCATTGGCGTAGCTGCTGTTGAAGGCTTTCCAGAAGATAAACTCACCCTTGCCGTCCCACAGGCCATAACGGCGGGCGACAGCCTCGATATTGTCCGAGCACATGAAGTATTCAGTGTTGGAACGTTGCAGCCGACCGATGCGGGGGATGTTGCAGCTGACTCCCACATGGTCGTCGGGGATGCGTTGTGCTGCCCAGACGCCACCGATGTTGTCCTTGCCTTCGCCCAAAATCTCCATTTGCCACACCTCTTTGGGGTCGGCAATGGTGATGCACTCACCTCCGTCGGCATAGCCGTAAACCTTGACGAGGCCGCCAATCAGGCGGATGGCGTCGCGGGCGGTGGTGCAGCGCTGCAGGGCTACACGTTCCAGTTCCTCGATAAGGAACATGCCGGCAGGGTTGCGCAGGGTGTCGGGACCGCCGAAAGTACTTTCGCCGATGGACAGCTGATGCTCATTGAGACAGGGGTATGCCGTGTTGAGGTAGGCATAGGTGTGTGCGGCTTCGGGGATGGCGCCCACAAGTTTCACACCGGTAGTGTCGCCACGGAAAGTGGTGTGCAACGTACCTTTGTAGACGGGGTGTACGGTTCCCGGTTCATGGTCGGCGGCGGGTTCCATGTGCATCCAGGTGCGGTAGCGTCCGTCGCAGGTGTGCGATGTGATGACGCTGCCGTCGCGCGAAGCACGTTTGCCCACCATGATGCTGGTGCAGCTCTGCCCGTCGAACTCGGGTTGGCTCAGCTCCTGACCTGTCGTTGCGAAGGCCAGGGCTGTCAAGACAATCGTAAATAAAAACTTCTTCATAGTGTTCTCGTATTATATTATGTTTTACAATTCGGTGTTTGTTGAAAAATGCTCGATGATATTCAGGAGTATATCGGAGGCGGGTTTGATGAGCGAGTCGGGGAAGTTGTAGTCGGGATGGTGCAGTTCGGGCTGTTTCTCGCCCGAGCCGATGCCGAACATGGCACCGGGGAAGTGCTGCAGGTAGTTGGCAAAATCCTCCGACCAGCGGAAGGGAGTGAGAACGTGGCGTTGCTGGCAGATGCAGTGCTGCTCGACAAACTCTACCAGCGTGGAGTTGTTCTCGGTGGCGAGGAATGGGTCCCTTAAGGATTGGGCGACCTGCAGGTGATAACGTGCAGCCGTTTGGTTGACGGTGTCGTTGGCCTCGGCCAAGAGCTGCTGCATGGCGTTATTGGTAAAGGCCCGCAGGGTGAACATGATGTCGGCCTGTCCTGCCGATGTGCCGAAGGCTTCCTCACCAAGACGGACGCAGATAAGCGTACACTGTCTGAAACGGTCGGTGGCGGTGTCGCTACTGTTAAGACGGTTGAAGGCTTGAATGATTTCGGCAACGGCCAGTCCGGGATTGATACCTTTCTCCGGTGTAGAGGCGTGGGTGTTGCGGCCTGTGAGGCGGTAGACGACCCCTGTGGAGGCCGCAGCAAAGGTGTGGTAGTTGAGGACGACTGTGCCGAGTGGGAACCCCGGCAGATTGTGGAAGCCGAAGATGGCTTTGATGTTGTATCGTTGTAATATGCCCGAGTCGATGATTTTCCGGGAACCCGTTCCCGTCTCTTCTTCGGGTTGGAAGACAAGAATGATGTTGATGTTGTTGAATGACCGAGGGGACTTGTCGCTTATCCGTTCGGCCAGCTGCAGGAGGATGGTGGTATGGCCGTCGTGACCGCAACGGTGACCGATGGGAAGGGCGTCGATGTCGCCACGGATGGCTATGGTAGGACGGGAAAGTTCTGTACCCCATACCGCCACGACACCGAAGCCGCCTACATGTGTGAACAGTTGGTCGGGGTGGCAGGAGGCCAGTTGGCGCACAACGAGGTCGTGGGCGTAGTGCTCATCGCCCGAGATGCCCGGATGGCTGTGGAGGTCTTGGCGTATGGAAGCGTAGTCGGTCATTGTTGCTGCATGATTAGTTCTTTATAGGTATTGCCGCGGTGTTCGAAGTTGTCGAAACTGTCGTAACTGGCGGCAGCAGGGGAGAGCAGGCAAATGGTGTTGGGATAGGTGTGCCGATAGCACCAGGCAACAATCGTTGTGTAGTTGTTTTCGACCAACAGGTTTTTCCCCTCAAGAGGACTTGGCGAGAGCTGTTCCCACTCCTCTTTCATCCGCAGCCCGGCTTTGCCTACAAAGACGATGTTGTCGATACCATTTTGGGAGGTGAGGAAGTTGGCAAGAGGGCTATAGTCGATACCCCGGTCGAAGCCGCCAAGAATCAGTGTATTGGTTTGTGGCAGCGCCTGCAGGGCCGCGATGGTGGCCTCGGGGATGGTGCTGATAGAGTCGTTGTAAAAAGTAATATCCCTATATGTGCCCACCCGTTCAAGTCGGTGGGGGAGACCATGGAAACTGGCAAGCGCCTGTGCAAATTGAGTAAGCGAAACGCCGTAGAGGGCGGCGGCCTGCTGTACGGCGAAACTGTTGCTGAGATTGTGGTCGCCGTGTAGTGCTGTGGGCATTTGGGCGATGTCGCTTTGGCGTGCCTCTTGGATAGAATAGGGGTGGAGGGTGGCGATTATCCGAGCCTTATACTCAGTCACCCTCTCGACGAGGTCGGCGCTGTCGGTGCAGAAGAAGCAGTGGTCGCCGGCCTCTTGGCGTAGCATCATCTGCATCTTGGCCATCTGGTAGTCGCGATAACTGTGGTAATGGTCCAGATGCTCCTGATAGAAGTTGAGGATGATGCCGACATGAGGTCCACGATGGATATTCTCCAACTGGTGGCACGACAATTCCGCCACCACAACGGTCTGCTCGTCCACCTCATCAACAATGTCGAACAGGGGGACGCCCATATTGCCGGCTACGACGACATGCCTGTCCGGCAGTGACGAGCTCAGCACATGTCCCAGCAGGGTGGCCGTGGTGCTTTTCCCCTTTGTACCGGTCACCCCTACGGTAAGGTCTCCGTACACCTGCAGAAAGAGGTCGCACTGCGAGGTCACGGTGTCCAGCTCGCAGCGCCCCTCCAGTTTCATTGTGGGGATGCCGGGCGATTTGACGACAAGGTCGTAAGGCTGGTTGCATCGTGCGGCCTGCTCCAGCGCCTTGAAGATCTCGTCGTCGTTCGTGGCAACCGTGAGGCAGGAAGCGGGTGCAAGCCGCTGCAGCAGGCAGTGTGTGCTCCTGCCCTCGCGGCCGTATCCGGCAATGAGGATACGCTTCCCCGCTACAAGGTCATTGAACTGCTGCTGCCTGTACATGCGATAATAGATTGTTGAATTCTATGTTCGAAAGATTGTGTTCGGTGTGGAGTGAGGTGAGGGGGATTCTGGATGCCGGAGGGTTGAAATCAGCCAGGAGGCAAGGCCTGTGGCCCGGATACCATCTGTCGACAGCCATGCCCAGGGCGGCATTCACCTCGTCGACGGTGCCGACACACTCAAAAGGCTTGGTCTCCCCTCTGCCGGTCAGCTCGTCAAAAAACTGTTTCATCTGTGGGTCGTTGAGCATATCCTTCCCGAAGATAGAACGCAGCCTGTCGGGAGGGATGAAAGGGGAGAGGATGATATAGGCAAAGAGACATTTGGCGCATTGGCCGCACCACACGTCCTGCTTGCTCCCCGCGTTGCAGCTGCGGAACACATCGAAATACTTCTCATGGCGACTGAACAGCATGGCAATCTGCAATTCGGAGAGCGGACGGAGGAAACTGAAATAGTTGCAGTCCGGGTCGATAAACCGTGCTGCGTATCGACGGAAATCGTTCTCGAATTCAAGACCCTTCGAATACTGATGGTTCACGCTGGTACCCACCACCGTGCTCTCGTTGGCGCTCCATTCGTTGGAGAGGGCGATATTCCTTATCCCGCTCAGTCTCGACGCAAGCAGCGAATAGCATGCCAGCATGGCGCTGAAGGGCGTGTGGCCGTTCAGGCACCCCTCGCTGTTCAGTTTCAGCAGCAGCGGGTTAATCGACCTCTGGACAATCAGCGCATCCTCTTCCTTATAGCCTGCCGCCTTGATGCAGCCCAGTGTGGCACCCCGCGGATTCATGATCAACGGGACGATGGCTCCCTTTTGGCCGGTCAAGTCGCGCAACAGCTCGAGGGTCACCACCGAGTCCTTCCCTCCACCGATGGGAACCAGGTAGATTGCTTGATTGTTTGAGTGATTGATTGCTTGGGTGATTGATGGTTTGATTGACTCATCCGAACATACAATCTCCATGAAATCGTCCATCGTGGTTACGATGCCGTTACGATAGAAAAACTCACCCAGACCGTTGTAGTAGACCTTCTTCCAAAATGCCTTCTGCTCGTCGTCGAGTGTCCCGCAGGCGATGGTGACCTGCGGAGGGCAGAACGCTTTCCAGTAACTGACCAGTTCAATCATTCCGATGTTAAACACCAGCGTGTCGAGCGCATGGGGCTGGAAGTCGAAATGCAGAAAGGGTCGGGCAGGGAAAAAAGCGTCGGGCGTAAACCGATGGTGACCTATGCGGAAGGTAAAAACGATGTGCAGCCCGTCGGACTGCACATCGTATCCATAACGTTCGTAGACAAACTCGGGGTATGCCTTGCGGAAAGAATCGTATATACTCTGATTCGACATGATTACTGTTCCGTGCGGCAAAGCATGAGCCCTGATTATTTCAACTTAAACTCGGTCACCCCGATCAGGTTGCCGTTGGCGTAGAGGCTGAGACGGTAGACACCCGCTTCCAGCTCCATCTGGTCGTCGCAGCTCCAGCTCATGTCGAAGGGGCGTGTCTGGCCGGTGAACTCGTAAGCCTGAACCATCGTGTAGGTGGTACGCACACCGTTGGCGTCGAACTTCTGCTCCACGGTACCGTTGTGCAGCACAACATTGGAGGGCGAAGTGATGACGGCATAAAGGGTGATGGTGCCGGGTTCGACAACCGAGTTGCCCATCAGATAACCCTCAATGCGGAAGGCGTGGGTGGCGGAAGCTCTCGAGGTGGGCTTGCCGGTGCCGTTGCTGAGGCGTTTCAGCGGAGTGACGTTCAGCTCGGAAGTGGAGAGGACGGAGGCACGGCTGACCTTGGCAGCCATCTTGGCGTTCTCGACGGCCACATTCTCAACGTTCTTCTTCATCGAGACGACCTCGCTCCGAAGGCTGTCGTTCTCATTCTTGAGGATGATGTTCTCAGCACGCAGACGCTCCAGCTCCTCGTAGTACTCGTCGCACTGAGCCTGCAACTGAGCCAGTTTCTTGTTGATGGAACCTTTGGTCTTAGCTATATCGGTCTTGGTCTCGGCAGGGGTTTCGCTCTTTTGTGAAGCCTCGGAGGCGATGGCGGCCTGTTTGGCAAGTTCTTCTCTCAAACGGTTGATCTCGTTCTGCTGGTTGGCCACTTGGTTCTGCAATGCAGCGACCTGGGCGACATATTCTGCGTTGGTGGCATTCTCGTTCTCGGCGCGTTGACCCATGAGGTAGGCCACATGAGCTACCAGCGAGTCGTTGGTGCAGGTGAGGCGCACTTTGTCGTTGGTGAGGGCAATGATGCGGTTCTCCTGTTGTTTCACCAGCATCTGCAGACGGGCGAGTGCTTCGCGGTCGGCGTAATTGTCGGCAGCCTTCAACGCATTGAGCTCGGAGGTCTGCTGGTTCAAACGTTCCTGCAGGCGGGCGATCTCAGCTTTGCGGGCCGAGAGCTCGGCATTCAGTTTCTTCAGCTTGGCGGTGTTGGTCTTCGAACCGGTACGGCTGCTCCGTGTGGTGGCAGTGCCCTTACCTGTGCTGTTCAACTGGTCAATGAGACGTTGGATTTCGGCTGCCTGGGCTTGAATCGAACTGTCTTTTGCGGCAAGTTGGCGGCTGTAGTCGTCGCAGGTGCTCTGCATCTCCTGATACTCTTTCATGATGTCGTTCAGGCGCGTCTGCATTTCGTTCACCGTGGGTCCGTTTTGGGTGTTTTGGTTGCAGGAAACAAGGCAACCTGCAGCCATAAATGCAATAGCGGCCACCTTGAAAATAGATACCTTTCTTATTGTCTTCATTGTATTTATGTATTTAAATTTCGCTATGTGAAAAATAATTTGTACTTTTGTAATCGAATTGCAAAGATAAATCTTTTTTTTTGAATAGACAGATTTTCGACAAATTTTTTATGAAACGATTGTTTTTTGTGTTCTTTTTGGGAGTGCTGCCATGGTCTATGGTCCGTGCGCAGCAGTCGGGCGATATGCAGTGGCGGTTGGGGCTCGGGTGCGGTGTCGGTGTGGGTGTCTATCGCGATTTGGGAGCAGCTCCGATCGTGTACCGTGGATTCGAACTTTCACCGGCGCTATCCCTCGAGGGCTCAAACGACCTATGGCGTTACGATGCCTCCGTTACCCTCTGTGGCGGTGGATACGGCTATGTGCTCCGTATTCCTGCCCTGCATACCTGGGGAGGCTTACTCTCGGTCCGTTTCGATATGCTCCGGCACCTTGTCGATTGCGGTCCACTGCGCTTGTGGGCGGGAGCCGGAGTGGGCGATATGTTCGATATCCGCTACAACCCCCTGCTCTCCAATGCCTGCGTCGGCATGTCCAATTTCACAGTGCTCTCACTCACCGCCAGGGCCGAGATCAATATCCCTCGATGGATGTTCCATGGGCAGCTGTCCCTGCTGCCTGTGGCCTTGATGTTGCGTCCCGGCTTCTCCTATCTGAACAATTACGACCGCGAGATTGCCAACCCCCTTTCCGCGGCATTCGACCAATACCGCATCTACCTGACGGCCCTGCCTGGTGTGTCGACACGCCTGGGCGTCACGCGCTGGTTGAAGAACGGCAACGCGATTTCCCTGTCCTACGACTGGCATTATCTCACCTCGCGGGTCTCTGCACGCGACGATGTGGCACCGTGGCGCATGCAGCAAGCCTCGCATGGTTTAACCCTTCAATTACTCTTTAGCTTATGAAACGATGGTACACAGCGGCACTCCTGGCCGCAATGCTTTTTATCTTCTCGGCATGCGAGAAGGCTTGGATGCACGAACCCAGAGCCACCCCTGCACAGGTCTTCGACTACCTGTGGCAGCGTGTCGACAAGCAGTACTCCATGTTCGACGTCAAACAGGTCGACTGGTCGGCCGTCTACCGCTCTCTGCGCCCTATGGTTAACGACACCATGGGTTCCGACAGCCTCTTCGCCCTCTGTGCTGCCATGCTCGACAGGCTCAACGACGGACATGTCAACCTCGTGGGCACCTTCGACGTCTCGCGGTCCGACACCGTCCATCGCCGCTTCTACGCCCAGTCGGGTGTCGACATGAATGTCGTGGTGCTCAACTACCTCGGCGCGCGCTACCATAGCACCGGAGGGTTGGCCCACACCTCGCTGTGCAACGGACAGGTGATCTACCTCTACTACGGCTCCTTCAACAACGGCGTCAGCGAGGCCGGTCTGCGCCACATCATCGCCTTTTACCCCGACGCCAAAGGCATGATCCTCGACCTACGCGGCAACGGAGGCGGCAGCCTCTCCAATGTCAACAATCTGCTGAGCGTCATGCCCTCCAACGGACAGATACTCTACTACAGTCAGATAAAATCCGGTCCCGCCCACGACCAGTTCACACCCCTCGAGCCGACCTATGCGCCGGTGAACACAGGCCGACCCTACGACCACCCAGTGGTGGTGCTTACCGACAGGGGTTGCTTCAGTGCCGCCAGCACCTTCGCCGTGGCCACACAGGCCTACGACAACATCATCCTGATGGGCGACACCACCGGTGGCGGCATGGGCCTGCCCACCATGGGCGTGCTCCCCAACGGCTGGCGCTACCGTTTCTCCATCACACGCACCATCGCCCTCGACGGCCGCAACTACGAGAACGGCGTCCCGCCCGACATCCTCCTGCCCTTCGACCGCCCCGCCTGCCAGACCACCGGACGCGACAACATCATCGACTCCGCCTGTGCATTCATCCTCGAACACCGCGATTTATAATTAGGAACGTGTTAGATGTTGATATGTTGTGTGAATGTGTTATTGTGTGAATGTGTTATTGTGTTAGTCAATTAGCGAAATAACGAATTCAAACCTATCAACGTATAAACTTATCAACGAATATGGCGAGTCGTATAAACCTATCAACTTATAAACTTATCAACATTATTCACGAATTAACGAAATAACGAATTAAACCCCATCAACGTATAAACCTATCGACGAATATGGCGAGAAGTATAAAACTATCAACGTATAAACTTATCAACAATATTCACAAACTATGAAAATACTTATTCGAGCCAGTTACCCCAACTATCAAATGGTACGCCGCTTTGCATTGTGCGGACCTGAAGTCTTCAACTGCGACGTCGACGACGCCTCCAACACCCTCGAAGGCAACAAACCCGGCACCGTCATCTACACCCCGGACGGTGAGACAACCCCTCGCGAGATACCCCCTCGCTGGTACGACATGTACCTGATGCTGAAAACCCGAGGCGAACAGAAAGAACACTACCTGCGCCTGCTCCTTGCCGAACGCGACCACACCGCCACACCCGATCAGCTCGCCGAGCTGGCCACTCATCGTAAGCTCTTACGTCAGGAGATCATCCGATATGTCGAGGCCAACCCCCTCCCCGAAAACGACGAACTCATCACCGCCATCACCCCCACCACCCATTCCGACTTCGAAATCAGCTACAAAGGCCGCATGCTGGTGGAACTGACGCAGAACTGCTACCCCGTCCCCGATTTCGTCATCCTTACCGCCGAACTCTCCCGCCACCCCGAACACCTCGAGGAACGTCTTCAACAGGCTATCCATTATCTCGAAATCATGACTCGATTGCGTCTGGGCGACGACCGGCACCCGCTTGTTTTTGCCATCCGTTGCGCCATGCCGCAATACATCCCCGGACTCATGCCCACGCTCCTCAATATCGGTGTCACACGCACCGCACATGCCGCTCTTCGCCATTCTTTTGACGACAATATGGCCAATCGCGTCTACCTCTCCACCCTCCACACCCTCTGCGAGATGCTGGGCATAGAGCGTAAATACGACACTACCGACATATCCCTCTCCCTGCCACTCCAGGAGCAACGCATCGCCGAGATGGAACATGAAATCATCAATGCGCGTCCCGACGGTCTCCGTCTGCTCACCGACGCCTTCTATCAGGCACTCCTCCTCACGCGGCATGTCTATTCTTTCTATACCGACAATCAAGATCTGATCCTCACCTTCATGCAGGGTAAACAGGCCTCGCCGTCGCTCATTCTCCAGCGCATGGTGTGGACCATTGGCAACAATGCCTCCTACCCGGGTGTCCTCTACTCCCGCCACAGCCGCACGGGCAAGGGCAGCCAGATTGAAAGCTACCGCAATATCTTTGGCGAAGAAATCATGACCGGCGATGTCACTTCCGAAGACTGTGCCTACACCAACCGCGATACCATCAAAGCCGACTTCCCCGCCGTCTACCACTTCCATCCCCTCCTCGTCAAGCTCGAGGAACGCTACCACTCGCCAGTCACCATCGAGTTCGCCGTTGAGACCCGTACCCGGCTGGTCAGCCTCTTCGCCGTTCTTCAGCTCAACATGAGCGAGATGACAGGCCGTGCCGCCCTCATCTCTGCCATCGACCTTCTTCGTGAGGGGCGCATCACCCGCTCCCAAGTCATGGACATCATCAAGCCTTATCATCTGCGTCAGATAGTCTCCGCCGCCATCGACGACCATTCAATGCAGCGTCTACAGTTCTTCGGTCGTGGTATCAGCGTCCTGCCCCGCACGGCCATCAGTGCCGTCCTCTGCTTTTCTGCCACCAAAGCTCGCGAGATGGCTGCACGAGGCAAGCAAGTGTGTCTGTGTCAGGAACGTTTCGTTCCCGAAGACACCATCACCCTCAACGAAGTCCACGCCATCCTCAGCATGACACCCGCCGCCATCCATGTCGTTACAGCCTGCCGTGGCTACGGCATTCCCGCCCTTCTCGACTTGCATAACTACGGCATCCGTTTCGAAAAACAAGGCGACGAGACCGTGGTGGTCAACCAAGAAGGACTTGTCCTTCACGAACTCGACGATGTCACCGTTTCCAGCCGTCAGCAGACCATCTATAAGGGGACTGCCGATTTCAAACCCGCACGCTTCACCAAATACCTGCGTGGCGAGACTGTCTCCTTGACACCCGACGAGGTGAAGTTCTTTGCCGAAATGAAAAGCGCCTACGAGGACTATCAGGAGATTGTCACCAGCGAACAGGCCTCCGTCATCGACGACCTCGACAAACTTGCCCGTCTCATCCGTTTGGAACTTCAAGACCGTCCCGACACGGCAAAAGGCATCGTCAACAACTGGTACAGCCACCACTCCGACCAGTACGTGCGCGAAGTGCTGCAAAGCAGGATGGGCTCCCACCTCGACCAGTCGCGTGTCTTCGTCCTGCTGAACACTGCCCGCAAGGTCCACTTCTTCCAAACCGTTGCCGACATCTGTCTCAGCCAGGGTCTCAACGGCCTCACGGCAGGCTCCTTCATGCTCGGGCGTTTCGTCTCCCGTCCCATCCCCACCTCCGTGTGGAACCGCCTCAGCGACCGCATTGTCGCCTTCCTCCTCAACGAATATGTCCTCTACGAGAAGTACCAGCAGGTGCTGGCCGAAGTGGGCGAAATCCGTCTCGCCCGTGCCCACAGCCGTATCGAGACCGAGGGCATCGACAACATGACTGTCGACAACTTCGACCTCCTCAACTTGGTACCGCTCATCGTATCCTCCCACGATTGGAACAGCATCGCTGCCGAGCTCGAGAAAATCGAGCATCAGGACAACACCCACCTCCTCGTCGAGAAGCTCTCGCGTCCTATCGACCAAATCTTCGACATGAACAACCGCTATGTGGCCAATCAAGTGAACGCACACCGTCTGCCATGAAACGCCTCCTCCTAGCTGCAACAGTCTTGTTGCTCTCATCCACCGTCGCCGCGCAGTCGCCGGATGCTCCCGGGAAAGACAGCGTTGCTGGAGGTGTGAATGTGTCAGCATCTAAGTCAGTGATTGACACTGTCGCTGTTGCTTCACCACGCGTAACCACTTCCTTAATTGGCACAGTGAGGACGACCGATTACACTGTGCTGAAGACCCTTCAGGACTCGCGCACACCCGCAGCGAACTCTCTGTGGGTGTGGGTGAGCAATTCCTTTGTCCTTTCGCCGGTGGTGCCTGGCGCCCTTGCAGTGTGCGGATGGACACACCCCGATTCCCGGCAGGGCGACGTCCTGCTCACCCATGCCTGCGAGGTGGGGGGTGCCCTCCTCCTCAACGCCGGGCTGACCATGGGGCTCAAGGCCTTGGTCAGCCGTCCGCGTCCGTGGGTGGCCTACCCCTCCGACCTTTACTGCCTGCAGCATGTGGCCAGCAAGTCCTTCCCCTCGGGCCACACCTCCTTCGCCTTTGCCACCGCTACATCCCTCTCGCTCATCTATCCCCGGTGGTATGTCGTGCTGCCTGCCTACCTGTGGGCAGGGGCAGTGGGTTACAGCCGCCTCTATGTCGGTGCCCACTATCCCACCGACGTGATGGCGGGTGCGCTGTTGGGCACTGGCAGCGCTCTCCTCATCCACGCGCTCTTCTCCCGTCTCAACGACGACTCCCCAACTCCGGCAGCTCCGCCTGCCGTGAGCCTCTCCTTTCCGTTGAATTGAGAGTTGAGAATTGAGAATTGAGAAAAAACACCCTCTCAATTCTCAATCAAAAAAAAAATCGTATCTTTGCAAATCGAAAAGTGAAAAAAAAAGCGTCAGTTGATTAACGAAATAACGAAGTCAAACCTATCAACGTATAAACTTATCAACGAATATGGCGAGCCGTATAAACTTATCAACGTATAAACCTATCAACGAATATAGCGAGCAGTATAAACTTATCAACGTATAAACCTATCAACGAATATAGCGAGCCGTATAAACTTATCAACGTATAAACTTATCAACAATATTCACGAAATAACGAATTCAATAAGGCTTTATGACTAAGTATATAGGAGCACATGTCAGTGCATCGGGGGGCGTGGGGAACGCCATATTGAATGCCGAGGCCATCGGGGCCACGGCGTTTGCCCTCTTCACCCGCAATCAGCGCAGCTGGGTGAGCAAGCCTTTGGCGCAGGGCGACATCGACGGGTTCAAGGTGTTGCTGGCGGAACGGGGGTTCGACCCCCGCTATGTGCTGCCCCACGACAGCTATCTCATCAACCTGGGTTCGCCCGACGAGGAGACGCTGCTGAAGAGCCGTGCCGCTTTCCTCGACGAGATGCAGCGGGCGCAGCAGCTGGGGCTGGGGATGCTGAATTTCCACCCTGGCAGCCATCTGAACAAGATTAGCGAAGAGGAGTGCCTGGATCAGATTGCCCGCGAGATTAACCTTGCTCTCGGTCGGACCGAGGGGGTGACGGCCGTCATCGAGAACACGGCGGGACAGGGAACCAATCTGGGCTGGCGTTTCGAGCATATTGCCCGCATCATTGAGGGGGTGGAGGACAAGCAACGCGTGGGTGTTTGCATCGACACCTGCCACACCTTGGCGGCAGGCTACGACCTCAGCACCGAGATGGGCTACGTGTTCACGATGGAGGAGTTTGAGCGTGTGGTGGGGTTGAAATACCTGCGTGCGGTGCATCTCAACGACAGCAAGAAGGGGGCAGGCAGCCATGTCGACCGCCACGAGTCTGTCGGCCTAGGCATGCTGGGGAGGGACTTCTTTGTGCGTTTTATGAACGACCCCCGTTTCGACGATATGCCCATCATCCTGGAGACCCCCGACCCCACACGCTGGGCGGAGGAGATCAGTTGGCTGAGGGGGTTGGAAAACAAACAGACCGTTTAACAACACTTATACTTTACCATCATGCGACGTTTGTTCATGCTCGTTCTATACCTTGCAGCCTTGACGTGGGTGTGCCGCGGACAGGTGACTGAGGCGTACGGCTATGCTTTCACCACGGGCGTGGACGAAAACATGTGGATTGATATTGAGGAGCATCAGACGGTTCTGGTGTTCGAGGAGGCGAAGGTGCCCCTGCCTTTTGCCTTCACCTTTCACAACAGGACGTTCACTTCCCTGTCGGTGACGAGGAACGGGGCTGTGATTTTCGGCAACGAGCAGCCTTTGGGTGGAACCGACAAGTTGGTGATTCCCTGTGGCAACGGGTTCGACCTGTCGGGTGTCTGGGGGTTGTGTTTCTACGACGTGAGGTTTTTCAGTGGCTGCACCGAGCCCGACTCAGCGGGGAACAGGGTGTTCGTGCTGCAATTCCGCCCTGCATGGTGGTATACCTCTTCGGAGTTGATTTGGTGGCAGGTGCAGCTGCACGAAGGCGACGGCAAGGTGGTTATGGCTTACAAGATTGAACGATGGAACAACGCAGGGAGGAAATGGATAGGCCTACAGATGCACTACCATGAATATTTATATGTGTCGCCACGAACGCATGGAGCTTACGACACGGTGATGGACGAGACCTCATATAATGACTGGCCGGAGATTGGCAGGTATTATTGCTTTACGCCTGTCGACACCTTCTGCCCGCCGCCCGCACTGAAAGGCGTCGACAGCAGGTGGACAAGTTCCGACAGCGCGAAGCTGGTATGGAGCGGGTGCAGCAGGTATGGCATGTATACGGTGGAGTACGACACGGCTGGTTTCCCCGAGGGAACGGGCATTATGCTGACTACTGCCGACACACAGGTTGTGTTGACGGGGTTGGCCCAGGGGGTGGACTACGAGGCACGTGTGTATGGGTTTTGTACTGACAGCCAGCTGTCGGCGCCGGCGCGGGTACTGTTCCGCGCACCATGCAGCAATGAGACGCTGACCGGCACGACGGCCGAGGGGTTGGCTTTCTATGATTTGACCTCGGAGGGGGTGATATGCTATACTGGTTCGACGTTCAATCCGTCGGAACGGAGGGAACTGGCAGACTATGGAAGCCTGTCGCCCATGTCGCGCCATACGGTTCACTGCAATGCGTTGGAGCGCGACCCCCGCACCGACGGCGTTCTGCGCACCGTGCCGGAAGGACATTGCGTGTCGGTGAGGCTAGGCAACTGGCGTAACGGTGCCGAGCAGGAGGCCATCGCCTATACGCTGCACGTGGACACGAACCAGTACGACCTGTTGCTTTTGCGCTATGCGTTGGTGGAGCAGGACCCCAAGCACCCGTTGGCGAACCAACCTCAGTTTGAATTCGATATTACCGATTCGGCTGGGAACAGCCTGGGCGACTGCTATCACGGCATGTTTGTCTCCGGCACGGGCGACCTGCAGGACGAGGAACAGTCGGGTTGGCGTCGGGGGCAGTACGATGTGCTGTGGCGCGACTGGGATGTGGTGGGGGTAGACCTTGCACCGATGCACGGGCAGACGATATACGTGACCCTGTCCAACCGCGACTGTGCCCAGCGGGGGCATTTCGGCTATGGCTATTTCGCCCTTGAGGGCGGCCGCAAGCATTTCCGCTACACTGCCTGCGGCGAGGTGCAGGAGTATGTGGTCCGTGCTCCGGAGGGTTTCTCCTACCGATGGTATAGCGATGCCGACACGTCGGTGACCCTTTCGTCGACGGACAGCCTGCGTTTTCCTGTGCCGGGGTTGGTAATGAACGACGGATCCGAGCTGCATTGCCGCGTGAGCCATCGCCTGTCGGGCCATGAGTGCAGCTTTGTGATGACTACCTACGTGGGCGGCCGCTACCCGGTGGCTGATTTCGGCTATGATGTGCCCGACCCCTGCGACGATGCCGTCCGGTTCCACAACTACAGCGTCGTGGCACGCGACAGCGCCCATTCGATGTTGACGCTCTTCCCCTGCGAGCGGTACCGGTGGGTGTTCGACAACGAGACGGTGGTGGAGGATGAGCACCCTGTGTACCATTTTGGCTCACCAGGATGGCATATCGCCACGCTTTACGCCATGCTGGCCGACGGCGAATGTGTCGACTCGGTGAGCGATACGTTGTTTATCGATATTCCTGCCGACACGCTGTACGACACGATTTGCGAGGGGGAGGTGTATCGTTTCGACGGTCGCGACCTTGTGCAGGCGGGTGTGTACAGCCGTCTGGACAGCTGCCATTTCACGATGCTGATGCTGCATGTGCACCCCAGGGTGTATGTCGACGTGGTTGACACCATGGAGTTGGGCGACACGTACCGCTTTGCCGGGAGACCTTTCTGGGGACCGGCTGTGTACCGTGTGCGCTACAGTACGATTGTGGGATGCGACAGCGTGGTTACGCTGCACCTTAGCAGCAGGGAGGAACAGTACCTGACGGTATGTGAGAGCGCGTTGCCTTTCACCCTGCAGGATGTGACGTTCACCGGTCCGGGAAGCGACACGGTCCGTTTCGTGTCGCATGCGGGTACCGACAGCCTGGTGGTGCTCCACCTCTCGGTGCGGCCGCAGGTGGAGTATGCTTTCCAAGCCCAGCCCCACTGCCGGGGATGGTTGGGATACGCTGTCCCATTGGTCGACACGCTGTGCTATCGATTTGCCTCTTCGCCCGACGACAGTATGCTGTACAGACAACTATTGCAGCGCGACACGCTGCGTCTCGCTCCCGCCTCGCCGACATTATATGTGCTCACCGCCGACTGGTGCGATGCTCCTTCCTGCCCGGTGGCCGACACGCTGTGGCTGCTGCCCGTGGAGGACGTGGAGGCACGCATGATGGTGGAGCCCGGCTTCCTGACAGAACACCAGCTGGAATTCACTGCCACAGACCTGAGCCGGTGCGGAGGGCGTACCCCTGCCGGTGATAAATGGCGGCAGTGGACGGTGGGCGTAGCGCCGCAGGCGTCGAATGGCGAACCGCCGCTGGTGATAAATGACGATTCGGTGATACACTGCAATGCTGCCCACCTTGGAATTGTGACCCCCGACGCCGGAGGGGGACAGACTATCGTTGCGGACAGCCTCGTGGTGATGCTGACGGTGGGCAACAACCAATGCTCCGACACGGCCATGACCATCGTGCCGATACGGGTGGACCGCTTGTGGTTCCCCAATGTCTTCACACCGGGCGAGGCGACCAACAACCTTTTCCGTGGCTATGGGGTGAACATCCGCGACTACGACTTGCAGGTCTACACCCGCTGGGGCGACTGCATCTTCCACACCAAGGATATCAACCAAGGCTGGGACGGCACCTACCGTGGCGTGCAGAGCCCCGTGTCGGCCTACGCCTATATCTGTCACTACACCACCCTCGAGGGCGAACCCCGTGTCGTCACCGGCACCGTGACACTCCTTCGATAATGTATATTACAGGACATGAGGAGAAGTCGGAAAATAGTAATCCTACTGGCCTTTGTGGCAGCTTGCTGCCTACGGGTGCAGGCGCAGCCTGCGGTGGTTCACGACTACGCGTTTACCACGGGTGTCGACACCTCGTTGTGGATTGATATGACGGCCTCCACTTCGTGGCTGATTAACGAACCGGGCTTTACATCGCTACCATTCACGTTCTCGATATGGAATAGGGATTTCGACGGAGTGGTGTTTTATCCCGACGGGTCGCTGCTCTTCACATGTGTGACCAAGTCTGCACCCACCCAGTTTTTTCCCGACCGCGTGAATAGTTTGGAGCCAGTGACCTCGGGTGTTTTCGGCTATAAGAAACCGGGTAATCAATATTTCTATACTGGCAGCCGGTCTTTTGCTTATTCCAAATGTCTCAATCCCGATTCCGCCGGTCACCGTATCATGGTCTTCCAATTGGTGGCTGATTCGATGTTCGGTAGCCTGCTGGGATGGCAGGTGCATCTGCACGAGGAGGACAACTCCTTCACCATAGTCTATGGTCTGGACGGGGGCTTGGATTCTGTTGCTGCATCAGTAGGGGTTATGCTCGACTCGGGTCATGTTGTGGTTGTGGATCAGCACAGCCACACTGCCTCGTCTCAGCCGTCTGCCATCGGTGGCATCGCGGCATGGCCGGGGCAATACAGGTACTACCATTTTGTGCCGACAGAGGCATTGTGTCCCACTCCTGCAGGGCTGTACATCGGTTCAATAAGGTTCGACGGCTCAGCGGTGAGTATGTTGTGGCATCCTTGTACGTTCTACACCTCTTTCAAGGTGGAGCATGGCACACCAGGTTTTGAAGAAGGAACCGGGACGCAGGTGGAGGTATACGACACGACGGTGATGATTGATAACCTCATTCCTGAGGAGGATGTGGAGGTGAGGGTGTACGGCAACCGAAACGACAGCTGTAGCGGCTATATCGCGATGGTAGTCCATCTTGATACTGTTGTGCCCACCGAGGTTCACGGCTATGTTTTTACCTCGGGGATGAGTTCGGATATGTGGTACGATATGACAGGAGCCACCGACCTGGACAACAGTGCCTATTATGATTTGCCGTTCCCGGTTTTTGTCTACGACAGGGTTGCTTACAGGGTATTTGTTAGTGATGCGGGGTCGCTGCTTTTCAATTCCATCAATCCATACCATCATTATAGTCGTTTCCCCTCCGAGAGTACGCTTTGGGTCGATTCGTCGGATGCCAGGGGCACGTATGCCTTTTATACGAGGCGTGCCAACAATCGGATGAAGTGTTTCTACCCCGATTCCATTGGACACAGGGTGTTGGTTATACAGCAGCGCAACGATATCTTCTGCTTTTCCAACACTTGGCAGGTTCAGATGCGCGAGGAGGATCATTCCATCACCTACATCTATGGTCGGCAGTATTTTGGATACGATGGGCCGGCAGCAGTGGGGTTGATGCTGGACACGGCTCATTTCGCCATTGTCAATCAGAACGACCACATGGTTTCCCCTCGGGCAAATTCCTATGACACTTCGTCGTCGTGGCCGGGGCAGTTCCGTTACTATCGTTTTGTGCCTGTCGACACGTTGTGTCCTGATCCGATTCTTTCTGTGCGTGGTGTCAGCTTGAGCACCAATCGCACGCGGCTGATATGGGAGGCTTGTCCGTTCCACACAGTGTTCCATGTCGAATATGGTCTTGCAGGCTTTGTCGCAGGAAGCGGCATACAGGTGACCACATCCGACACGACGCTGCTGCTACAGGACTTGCTGCCTGATGTGGATTACGAAGCACGGGTTACCGCTGTCTGCCCTTACGGCGACACAGCCTTCTCCTCGCTGGTGTTCCGTACCCCGTGCCTCCTCCCGGCAAACAACAGGCTGTTCTTTGCCAACATCTATGCCGACAGCGTGAAATGCTGTACGGGAACGTATGACAGTCCTTCCGACATTTTTTCGTTACCCAACATGGTGGATTACAGCAGCCGGTCGTTTCTTTCGAGGCACACGGTGCATAGCGCCCCGGAAAGGTGTACCTATTATGGCTTCTACAACAATAGTATGAAATGTGTTCCGCCCACCATTCCCGATGGTTTCTGCTCGTCGGTGAGGTTGGGGAGCTTCATGTCGGGCCGGGACGTAAAGCAGGAGTCTGTCACGTATACATTGACAGTTGATACCAATCTTTACGATTTAATCCTGCTGCATTATGCTGTTGAACATGTTATTTGCAGGACCGCCCCCGATATGAAACCCCGTTTCGAGTTGGATATTACTGATTCGCTGGGGCATCCCTTGGAGGGCTGCTATCGTGGCGATTTTATTCCTGAGGACATTTTCTTGTGGTCGGGAGGTGATTTCACAAGAGAGTGGACAAGTGGCTGGCATACCGTCGGGGTAGACCTTTCGCCACTGCAAGGGCAGACAATCCATGTCACCCTTTCGCACTTCGACGGTTATTGCTTCCCCGGTATATATCTCCACGGGTATGGCTATTTTGCACTCGAGACGGCGAAGAAGCGCATCCATGCCTTGAGTTGCGGCAATGGGGTGGAGAATACTTTCCAGGCTCCCAAAGGCTTCTCCTACAACTGGTATGATGCCGATAATCCCTCGGTCACTCTTTCTACAGCCGATACGCTCCGTGTGGCTGCTCCAGGGTGGTATTGCTGTCGTCTCGCCACCCTGATTCCCGGCGGGGAGTGCAGTTTCGACATCTGTGCTTACGCAGGTGGGCGGTATCCAGTTTCGGCATTCGCAATGGAGGCGGTCAATCCCTGCGGGTCGGTACGTCGTTTCGTCAACCAGAGTGTCGTTGCTGAGGATGCTGCCCATACCCGGCTGACCACGACACCGTGCGATGAGGTCTTCTGGCGTTTCGACGACGGGACGACCTCTTCGTATGTCAATCCTGTGCATACTTTCTACGAGGGGACGCACACCGTGACCCTCTATGCCATATTAGCCGACGGCACGTGCGTTGACTCGTCCAGCCAGTCTTTCACTGTCGCGTTGCTGCACGACACGGTGCACGGTAGCATTTGTGAGGGTAGAACCTATCATTTCTTCGGCAGGACATTGGATGAAGCAGGGGAATATACACATATTGCTGATTGCCAGAAGACGGTTCTCTACCTTCAGGTGAATCCGGAATATACTACCCAGGTTGTCGACACTTTCTCTGCTGGTACATTCTATCAGCTGGATGGAGTGCGCTATAGGCATCCCGGCGTCTATACGAGACTGTATGCCAGTGTGCACGGCTGCGACAGCACAGTCACACTTTACCTGAATTCGATTGAGAACAGGGACACCGTGGTGTGTTCCTCCTCGTTGCCGATTGAGTGGTGCGGAGTGCCATTCGTCGAGGCTGGTCGCGACACGTTGCGCTATGCTGTCGACGAGTGGGCCGACAGCTTGGTAATACTGAATGTGGGAGTGCTGCAGCAGCCTGTTCTTGACCTTGTGCCGGAGCATTTCTGCGTCGAGCCGGGCGGATATCGGCTTTCGTTGCCCGACAGCCTTTGCTACTTATGGAGGTCTGTTCCGGCCGACACTTCGTTGCCCACAGGCTGGGTGCGCGGCGACGAGATGGCATTGCCTCTGATACTCTCACCTACCGATACTACGGAATACTATCTGACAGCTGACTATTGTGATACCCTGCATTGTCCGTTGCAGGACACCTTGACGCTTTCCTCTGTGTCGCCAGTAGAAGCCCTTCTCGACGTATCACCCCCGACGCTTGGTGAATACGACCTTGACCTTACAGCTGAGGATTTATATCCCAAGCCTCACGAGCGAATGTGGTTTATCAACGGCCAACAGTACCCTTGTTCGGACAGTCTTATCATGTATCGAGGATATCCTTTTGACACTACAATAGTCAGGGTGATGCTGGTGTCCACTACTCCCGACTGTGCCGATACAGCCTACGCCTCGGTGCCGGTGAGGGTACAGACCATTTGGTTCCCCAATGTCTTCACGCCGGGCGAGGCGACCAACAATCTTTTCCGTGGCTATGGGGTGAATATCCGCGACTACGACTTGCAGGTGTACACCCGCTGGGGCGACTGCATTTTCCACACCAAGGATATCAACCAAGGCTGGGACGGCACCTACCGTGGCGTGCAGAGCCCCATGTCGGCCTACGCCTATATCTGTCACTACACCACCCTCGAGGGCGAACCCCGTGTCGTCACCGGCACCGTGACACTCCTGCGGTAATCAAAAGGAAATCGCCGTCTCGGATGGAGGCGGCGATGTATTGTGATGTGGTGGTGTGCTTAGCGGATGGTATCGAGATACTGGCGCACATGGTCGAAGACGAAGTCGGCGCGGATGTCGAATGCTTCGCGCGAGGCATATCCGATGTGGGGCAAGCATACACAGTTGGGTGCCGCCAGCAGGGGATGCCCGGAGGGCAGGGGAGGCTCTTTCTCGTATACATCTATGCCGACACCGGCGATGCAGTGGTTGCTCAATGCTTCGGCCAAGGCGGGAATGTCCACCACATTGCCGCGGGCAGTATTGACGAGGATGGCAGTGGGTTTCATCATCGCAATGCGCTCCCGGCTGATAAGATGGTGGGTCTCGGCATTCAGCGGCACATGTAGTGTGACGATGTCGCTCTGTTGCATCAAAGCATCGAGGTCGGTGTATTCCACACCCATGGCTTCCACTTCAGCGTGACGGCTGCGGTTGTAGGCTATCACTTTACAGCCGAATGCAAGGAGCAGACGGATGGTGGCGGTGCCGATAGCTCCCGTGCCTACCACACCAGCGGTCTTGCCCCGCAGTTCGCGTCCCAGAAAGGCTCCACGCCCCTGTTCCTGACGGATGGCGGAATCGAGGCTGGTGATGCGGCGCAGCACGTCGAGCATGAGACCCACGGCCAGTTCGCTAACGGCTGTGGTGGAGTATCCGGCAGCGTTCTGCACGGTGATGTGGTGTTCGCGGCAGAAGTCCATATCAATATGGTCGAGGCCGGTGAATGCCACCGATAGATATTGAAGGCTGGGACAGCGGCTGAGCACGGCTGCTGGCAGGGGGATGTTGGAGATTACCGCAATATCGGCTTCGCCCATGCGCGAAGCAAGGATTTCGGTATCCTCGTTGCGGTCCATATAATATTCAAAGACATGACCTTTGGAGGACATCTCCTTTTTCAGCTCTTCGAAGTGCTCTTGGCTGATGCCCAGAGGCTCTACACATACGATTCTCATAATAGAAGGATGATTGTTATTTACGGTTGGATTGTTTCTTAACACTGAAGCCGAAACCGCCGAGTTTCTCGCCCAGGGAGTAGTATTTTCCATGCGAGTAGGCCAGGGGTTGCGCGTGGTTGAGCTGGAAGGCGCCGGTGCTCTTGTCGATAAGCCGTTCCTCGGCATCGATGGCAACGACGTCGGCCAGAAACATGTCGTGGCTCCCGAGGGGGCGTATATCGCGAACACGGCATTCTATGTTCAGCGGACTTTCGGCGATAAGGGGGGCTTTGACCAACTGCCCTTGCTGCGGAGTGAGGTGCATCTCCTTGAATTTGTTGTAATCTCTTCCGCTTCGCACCCCGCACCAGTCGGTGGCGCGGGCAAGGTCGACGGTGGTGAGGTTGATGACGAACTCACCCGTACGCTTGATAATATCGTACGAGTGGCGCTCGTGGCGTACAGAGATGTAGCACATGGGTGGGTCGCTGCACACCGTGCCTGTCCACGCGATAGTGAGGATGTTGTAGTTCTCGGGTTCATCGCCGCAACTCACCATCACGGCGGGAAGCGGGTAGATAAGCGTGCCGGGCTTGAAGGGGACTTTCATGGATGATGGGGCTATTCCTTAAACTTCTTGTCCAACTCCTCGATCCAGAAACGGAACTGCTTGTCGGTCTCGGCCAGATTGGCAACGGTCTTGCAAGCGTGGAGGACGGTGGCGTGGTCCTTATTGCCGCATTGCAGGCCGATAATGGCAAGTGACGACTTGGTCAGTTTTTTGGCGTAGTACATCGTCAACTGGCGTGCTTGGACAATCTCGCGTTTGCGGGTGCGCGATTGGATGCTCTCGATGGGTATGTTGAAGTAGTCGCACACCACTTTCTGGATGTAGTCGATGGTCACTTCGCGGTTGGTGCTCTTCACGAACTTGTCAACCATCTGGCGGGCAAGGTCGATGGTGATGTCGCGGTGGTTCAGCGACGACTGGGCCATCAGCGAAATGAGGGCGCCTTCCAGTTCGCGGACGTTGGTATTGATGTTGTAAGCAATATATTCTATCACTTCGTCGGGCATCTCCACTCCGTCGTTGGCCAGTTTCTGACGCAGGATACTCATGCGGGTCTCGACATCGGGAGGCAGCAGTTCGGCAGCCAAGCCCCATTTCAGTCGCGAGGTGAGGCGGGTCTCAAGGCCCTGCAGTTCGCTGGGGGCTTTGTCGCTGGTGATGATAATCTGTTTGCCTGCCTGGTGCAGGGTGTTGAAAATGTGGAAGAAAGCCTCCTGTGTGCGACCAGCCTTGTTGCTCCAGAACTGGATGTCGTCCACTATCAGCACGTCAATCATCTCGTAGAAATGAACAAAGTCGGAAGTGGTGCCATTGCGTCCGGCATCCATATATTGCTGCATGAATTGTTCGGAGGTGACATACAGCACCGTCATTTCAGGGTGGAGCTCCTTGGTCTTCAGTCCGATGGCATTGGCGAGATGGGTCTTGCCCAATCCCACGCCGCCATGGAGCATCAAGGGGTTGAAGGCGGTCTTGCCGGGTTTTTCAGCCACGGCATAGCCTGCTGCACGCGCCAGCCTGTTGCACTCGCCCTCGACATAGTTGAGGAGGGTGTACGACGAACTGAGCTGCGAGTTGACACGCACCTTCTGGATACCCGGGATGACAAAGGGGTTCGGAAACTCCCTGCTGTCTTCATGGTTGAGGTTCATCGGCACATCGCGGGGTTGATTGATGGTGGATTGTCTCCCTGTCGAAGGTATGCGGGTGGAAATGGGTTGCTCGGCAATGCTGGTGTCCATCACCACGCTGTACAACAAGCGTGCGTCGTCGCCCAACGTCAACTGGATGGCCCGCTCTAGCAAGTCGGCATAGTTCTGCTCAAGCCATTCATAGAAGAAAGGACTCGGCACCTTAATAATAAGGGTGCTCCCGTCCAGCTTCAAGGGGACAATAGGTTCGAACCATGTACTGTACACCCTGTCTGTCTCGTTCCCGGTGAGATTGTCTCTGATAAATCCCAGGCATTCGTCCCATACTTTCTGGCAGTCTTTCTCCATAATCCTCGAGTCGTTTTCAGTATAATTGTTCATTGTCTTTGTTATTCTCTTTTTTTTCCAGCCGTACAAGGCGGCTTTCGCGTTTTTTCAAACATCGGACTGTTGAAAAGTTCCCTCCCCGGCACTGGCTCTGTTCCACTTATGAATCATTCCCCCTCCGATGTCTGTAATGCAAAAATGCAACAAATTTATCACCCATCAAGGTGAAAAATAAATTTGCACAATTCAGAAAAAAAATATAAAGCAAACGGCACTTGCCGACACACAAACTCCGTCATCCCCCTTTGAAAAAGTTGAAAAATAACCATTTTACGCCCAAGCCCCCTTTTTCAAGCCCTCGTAATATACGATTTTTTTTCCGAAGTTCAAGATTTTTTTGCGGAATTTTCCCCCTTTCGGCCGAAATTGTTGATAAGCCGACCAACTGCCTGACCAGTAGTCTAATATTGATGAATAACTAATCTATTGTGTTGTTTTATAGTTTGTTACATACAAATTCTTGATAATCATACACCCTCATTCAGCCCCCTTTTCAGTAACTCGCTAATCTTCAAAATCATGTTTTTTTATTCACACATTGCCGTTAAAAAGTATATTTTTTCAGCGTCCCTTCATCGGTTGGAAAAATCGGACCCCCACCCGCTAGTTTCACCCGTCGGCACACACCCGTCATCCAACAGCAGTGCCGTTTCTGCCCGTTCCAACCGCCGACGTTTTCCCCCTAATGATGCTAAAAAACAATTTTTTTCTAAAAAAGTATCAATATATTAAAATAAAAGAGTAACTTTGCAGCAGGAAAACAAAATGAAAAAAGCACAATTTTAAATATAACATACTTAAATTCAAATCAAATGAAAACAGCTTATAATTTCAATGCAGGCCCCTGCGTCCTGCCAAAAGAGGCTATTGAGTCCACCATCAATGCCATCCGCGACTTCGACAACACCGGTATCGGTCTGCTCGAGATTTCCCACCGTACTCCTGGCTGGGAGCGCACCATGGAAGAAACCCGCCAGCTGTGGCGCGACCTGTTGAACATCCCCGCCGAATACGAAATCCTGTTCCTCGGTGGTGGTGCCAGCACCGGTTTCATGGATGTCCCCGCCAACCTCCTCAACAAAAAGGCTGCCTATCTGCAGACCGGCGTGTGGGCCAAGAAAGCCGCCAAAGAGGCTAAGAACTTCGGCGAGACCGTAATCGTGGCCTCCAGCGAAGACAAGACCTACAGCTACATCCCCAAGGGTTGGACCGTCCCCGCCGACGCCGACTACTTCCACATCACCACCAACAACACCATCTACGGTACCGAGATCCGCAAAGACTTCGACGCCAGTGAGATTAACAACGTGATGCTTGTCGCCGACATGAGCTCCGACATCATGAGCCGTCCCGTCGATGTGAAGAAATATGGTCTCATCTATGGCGGTGCCCAGAAGAACGTTGGCCCTGCCGGTGTCACCTTCTACATCGTCCGCAAGGACATCCTCGGCAAGATCACCGACCGCACCTACATGAACCCCCTGCCCACCATGGTGGACTTCCGCACCCACGCTGCCGAAGAAGCCAAGAACATCTCCATGTTCAACACTCCTCCTGTCAGCGCCATCTTCGTCATGCACGAGACCCTGAAGTGGGTTAAGAACACCATCGGCGGTGTCGAGGCCATGAACAAGATCAACGTCAAGAAGAGCGCCATGCTCTATGAGGAAATCGACCGCAACACCATGTTCCGTGGTACCGTCGAGAAGGAAGACCGTTCCATCATGAACCACTGCTGGGTGATGGCCGAGGGTCGCGAGAACCTCGAGGCCGACTTCATGGCCTTCGCCAAGGAGCGCGGCATGGTTGGTATCAAGGGTCACCGCAGTGTCGGCGGCTTCCGCGCCAGCCTCTACAATGCTTGCCCCATCGAGGCCGTCGAGGCTCTCGTCCAGTGCATGCAGGACTTCGAGAAAGCTCACAAGTAAGTGAATAGTGAAAAGTGAATAGTGATTCGACATTACATAAGGAATCACTATTCACTCTTCCGTTTTTGGATTCACCTATGTATCACCGCGACTTGAAGGTCTGACAGGAAAGCATTGTACTTTTCATACACTCTTGGATACATAGACGACATGAGTCGAATCGACGGAAGACTGGAATCCGTGCAAAAACTATTGTCAGGGTTCCGTAAACACATTAAAGCAGAAATAATAAAAAACAATCAGATTAGCGATAATGAGTAGACGCTTCATTTGTCTAATCACTAATCACTAATCACTAATCACAAAAAAGAATGAAAGTATTAGTTGCTACAGAGAAACCTTTCGCAAAGGTAGCCGTCGACGGCATCCGCGAAGTGGTTGAGAAGAACGGCCACACCCTGGCTCTTCTCGAGAAATATACTGACGTGAACGACTTCTACACAGCTGTTGCCGATGCCGACGCTCTGATTGTCCGCTCCGACAAGGTCACCAAAGAGGTCATCGACCACGCCAAAAACCTGAAGATTGTGGTGCGTGCCGGCGCCGGCTTCGACAACCTCGACCTCGAGGCTTGCACCGCCCGCGGCATTGTGGCCATGAACACCCCCGGCCAGAACAGCAACGCTGTGGCCGAGCTCGTCATGGGCATGCTTGTCTATGCTGTCCGCAATTTCTACAACGGCAAGTCCGGTTCCGAGCTCATGGGCAAGAAGCTCGGTATCCTCGCCTTCGGTAACGTAGGCCGCAACGTGGCACGTATCGCCAAGGGCTTCGGCATGGACGTCTATGCTTACGACGCATTCCTCACCGCCGACCAAATCAACGAGTCCGGCATGGCCAAGGCCGTCGACAGCCAGGATGCACTCTTCGAGACTTGCGACGTGGTGTCGCTCCACATCCCCGCCACCGCCGAGACCAAGCAGAGCATCAACTATGCCCTCGTCAACAAGATGCACAAGGGTGGTATCCTCGTCAACAGCGCCCGTAAGGAAGTCATCAACGAGCCCGAACTGCTCAAACTGATGGCCGAGCGTACCGACCTCAAGTACATCACCGACATCATGCCCGACGCCGATGCCGAATTCAAGGCTTTCGAAGGCCGCTACTTCGCCACTCCCAAAAAGATGGGTGCCCAGACCGAAGAGGCCAACATCAATGCCGGTATTGCCGCCGCCAACCAAATCAGCAATTTCTTTGCTACCGGTTGCACCAAATTCCAGGTCAACAAATAAGAGCGTAATAGCTTGTTTTTCATGGAGTGGGGGGGAGTGAAAGCTCCCCCTTTCTGTTACCTGACGCAATCATTGTTTCCTATGCTCTGCATCTTCAACCCCGAGCACGACCTCTGTCTCGCCAACGGCGGACCCCACTTCGTCGCACCGGCGTCCGCCCTTGCCTTCGCCCGCGAGGGTGCCTACATCATGCAGCTGCTCTACCCCGGAGCCAAAGCCCTTGCCGCCGACCAGGTGGACAGCCGCTGCGTGGCCGAATGGCTGCAGCAGTCCGACGCTTCCGACGGCCCTGTCATTGTGCCTTGGGGATGGAATCTCGCCCTTGTCACCCGCCTGCTCAAAGCCGGTGTGCCCCGCAGTCTGATGCCCGACGATGCCACCCTCGCCTGCTGGCGCACGCTGCAGCACCGCTCCACACTCCTGCCCCTGCAGCCCGACAGCCATGCTGTGCAGACCCCCGACCAGGTAGAAGACCTCCTCGCCCGCACGCCCCACTTGGTGCTCAAAGCCCCTTGGTCCGGCTCTGGCAGGGGACTGCGATGGGTCAGCCACAGCCTTACGCCCCACGACAGGCAGTGGATACACAAAACCGTCGCCTCGCAGCAATGCGTCATCGCCGAGCCACGCCGCACGGTGGTATGCGATTTCGCCCTCGAATACTATGTGGAGAACGGCCGGTTGCGCTTCGAGGGCTATTCCCTCTTCGAGTCCGAGCACGGAGTGTACCGTGCCAACCTCCTGCTGCCCGACGACGAGATAGCGCGCCGTGTGGGCTACACCCCCGCCATGCGGGAGCGTCTTGAAGGGTGGCTCACCGTCCACATAGCCCCCCGCTACGAAGGTGCCCTGGGTGTGGACCACATGCTGGACGACAGCGGCAACATACATGTGGGCGAGCTGAACCTGCGCCACACCATGGGACTGGTGGCGCATCGCTACCTTGCCGCCCACCCCGAGGCGCAAGGCCACCGCCTTACGCTCCGCCAGTCGTCGCTGGTGGTCGAGTCCTGACCGACCCGCAGTACCTTCTGTGCGGCCATCCCGGCACCTCGTTTTTCACACTGACGCCCTTCAATCTAGCATCGATGCAGTATCGCTATAGCATCGTTATCCGTTATTATATGCTGTAACGTTGCTGTAACGAAGCGTGAGGGAGCCGAGATTGAAGGGCGGCAGCACGTAACCGGGCAGGGGAGTGGGGGAGGAGGCGGGCTTTGGCGAGGGAGGAAAAATAAATTCGGCTATATGGAAAAAAAGTTGTAATTTTGCATCCGCTTTCATGGGGGAGTAATCGGCGGCAGAGGCCGTGGACAGCGTCAACAAATCACTGGCCCTTCGAGGCTTGGCGTTGTCCGCAATCGATGAGACTCATAGGTGCGAAAGGGTCGCGTCTATGGGCTTTTTTATTATCGGATGCCTTTGCTCCCTACCGATTGGCAAACACGAATGATTAAAAGATAAAAGATATTATTATGACATCACGATTTCTATTTTTCGGGGCCTTCATGGTGTTCATCATCTTTATGCTGGCCATGGATTTGGGAGTGTTCCACAAAAAGGACCACGTTATCAAGATTAAGGAGGCGGCCATCTGGACTGGTATCTGGGTGGCGTTGGCCATGCTGTTCGGCCTGTTGCTGCTGTTCAAGGCGGAGTGGGTCCACGGCATCACCAATATGGACGAGTTGCTGGAGTATGTGAAAGGCGGGTCGCTGGCGCACCAGATTGTGCCGGGAATGGATTTCGGCGATGCCCTCCCGATTTACCGGAAGGAGATTTTCCAGCAGTATCTGGCCGGCTATTTCCTTGAGGAGACACTGTCGATTGACAATATCTTCGTGATGATAATGATTTTCGTCAGCTTCGGCATCGACAAGCAGTATTATCACCGTATCCTGTTCTGGGGCATCCTGGGTGCCATTGTCATGCGGTTCCTCTTCATCTTCCTGCTCGGTGCGGTCATCCACAAGTTCTCGTGGGTGCTGGCTGTCTTCGGCGTCATTCTTATCTATAGTGGTATCAAGATGTTCCGCGACAAGGGCGACAAGCGCATCGACACGGCCAACCATCCGGTGGTGAAGCTGGCCAGCCGTTTCCTGCCGGTGAGCCGTCATACCCACGGCCACGACTTCTTCATCAAGCGCGACGGGCGCATGTATATGACACCGCTGTTTCTGGTGCTGCTGGTGATTGAGTTCTCGGATGTGATTTTTGCCGTGGACAGCATTCCTGCCGTCTTCTCGGTGACGACGGACACCTATATTGTCTATTTCTCGAATATCTTCGCCATCATGGGATTGCGGTCGCTGTTCTTCCTTCTGAGCAATGTGACGGATATGTTCTGGCTGCTGAAATACGGCTTGGGACTGCTGCTGTGCTTTATCGGTGTGAAGATGATAGGGCACGAGTTTTTCGGTTGGGAGATTGGCACGATGGTGTCGCTGGCAGTGATTTTGGGCATTCTGGTGGCTTCCATTGGACTGTCGCTGCTGTTCCCCAAGAAGAAACAGGTGGAGCCTGCTGCCTGAAGGGCGCGTCGGAACAGCCCGTGATTGGGCATAAAGCATCGAGGTTAAAAGGCGGCGAGCCTTTTAACCTCGATGCTTTATTGTAAGGAACCTGTTGTTTCCTTAAAAGTCGAAACCGGCGCTGAAGTAGACACCCCAGGGTGAGGGTTGGTTGAAACGGGACCAGTGGACGTTGAACAATAGGGGACCGATGATTGATTTGTGGCCGTATTGTATGGCAAAGGCATAGTCGGTAAGGGTGTTCAAGCGAAACGAGGCGGCTTGCTCGGCATCGATATTACCGGCCAATGTGCTGAATCCGGCAGCAGTGAAGGAGATGTAGTCTTTGGGGGCAATTTGCCAGCGGAAATCGATATTGGCCACAACTTCGGCATGGGAGTAGGAGAAGAAGTGAGGCATATTATAGCCGATGTATGGCATCTGGTTCTCGTAGAATCGTCCGGGCGTGATGCCACCGATATAGCTTTCCATCCATGAAGGGACTATGCCTTCGTAGATTTTGCCTTCGTATAATTGGAGGTTGGAGTGGAGCCAGAGCGAGGGCAGGATGGTGAAGGCTTTGGCAACAGGGATGGCGGCCTTGATATGGGCATTGATGTTGTTGGATCTATAGTAAATGTGCTCGATCGTATTATACCATGCGTCAGGGTAGCAGTAGTGGTAGATGTAATAGTCGTAGCGGAAGCGGGCGTTGATGCCTTTGGTGGGGAAGTAGCTGTCGTCGGTGTTGTCGTAGGTGGCTTCGAAGTAAGGGGCGACAACGAAGTGGTCCCAGTTGTTTACAGAGTCGACACGCATGCCGTTCCACGATCTTCTGAGCGTGTCGGCGACATAGTAGCTGGTGTCTATGATGTAGGTACCGCCTTCTTGGATGGTGTCGTATCTCTGATGCCATATATAGACGGGTTCGAAAGCGGTTTTCCGCTCGAAGGGTGATACGTGGAATTTGACACCCAACCGTATGGCACCGTGGCGCCAAGAGTGGGTGAGGCTAAAGAGGTCGACGGTGTTGTACCAAGATGTCAGCGTGTTGAACCCTTCGGCGAGATTGGTCTGGGCCGAGTACTGTTCGATGGTCTGGTAGCGGGTGTGGATGTTGAGTCCTACCGAAGGACCGTTGAGGAATGCGTATAGGACGTTGACGGTGGCGGAGGGGTTGTTGCCGATGACGGCCGAGATGTCGGCTTTGAAGCCGGAGAGTTTGCGCCGGTTGAGGCCGATGTTGAAGGCTGCGGACAGCATGGTTTTGGTGTCGAACCGCAGTCCGAAACCGAACTGGTGGATGGGTCCGCGCTTGCAGTGGAAGGCGAGGGTGAAGGGCTCCTTGTCGCCGTAGAGGCTGTAGGACACCTGGTCGAAGAGTCCGGAGCCGTACATGAGGGCGAGTTCTTCCTCGATGTCGTCGCTGCTGTAGGCATGACCTTTATGAATGTTGCTGTTTTTCTCGAAATAGGAGACTATGTCGGGGCTTATACCGTTGTAAACGACGTTGCCGATTTCCACTTTGCGGTTGTGGATGTTGATGCCGGGGGTGTTGTTGAGGGGACGGCTTTTGACGGGGCCGACCTTTTGCAGGATGGCGTCAAGCCCCTCGGCCTGGCCCTGTGCGGCGACATAGCCCCGGTGGAGACATTCGGCAATGGAGGCGGAGTCGAAGCTCATCATGTTCATGCCCGACATGTCGGGATGGATGTAGACATCGGCCAGGGGGAGGTTGTTGTCGAAGGCGTCTTTGCCCATCAGCGAGATGCACTGCATGAGGAGGTTTGTCATGCCGCTGATTTCGGAATAGGTGCGGGGCTGGCTGAGGTCAACGCCGATGATGTAGTCGGCTCCCATGGCGCGTGCCATATCGGTGGGGAAGTTATTGCGGGTGCCGCCGTCAATGTAGATGCGTCCATCCTGACGGACGGGAGTGAAGAAGAAGGGGATGGACATGGTGGAGCGCATGGCGTCGGCAAGGTGTCCGTGGGTCCAGTATTTGGCTTTCATCGTGACCAGGTCGGTGGCTACGCAGCAGTAGGGGATGGGCAGGTCGCAGAAGTCCATCGAGTCTTGGTAGCCCACGGTGAGGCTGTTGATGGTGTTGTTGACATTGTAGCCGTAGATGTAGCCGTCGGGGAGGTTGGCGATGAGGTTGGCGGTGTATACCTGTCCCATCTCGGAGGAGGTGAGGGGATTGGCGGTTTCGTTGGCTTTGCGGGTGATATAGTCTTCGCGCTGCCGGCGTTCCCACTCTTCGCTCTCGTAGCGGAAGGGGGAGCGGATGAAGTAGGTCTCGTTGTATTTGCGCCGCATGTACGACATCTTGTTGACGGGCACTTGGTCGCTGAGCATCACGCCCCAGTTGGTGGAGGTGAGGATTGTGTCGATTTCTTTGCTGGAGTAGCCCATGGCCACCAGTCCGCCTACCAAACCGCCCATGCTGGTGCCGAGCACCATGTCGATTGGAATGCCCAGTTCTTCGATATACTCGAGGGCGCCCACATGGGCTGCCCCCTTGGCTCCTCCGCCGGCCAGCACAAGGGCCACGGTGGGACGGTGGCGGCGGATGGAGTCCATCTTGTGCTTCATGCGGGCGATGGCGGCGGCATCGGATGCAGAGTCGATACTGGCCGAGGCAAGATGGATCGGAATGGCTTTCTTGTCAGCCTTGGCGCGGGCTTTGCCGCTCTGGCTGTTCTGGGCATAGGCACTGCCGGCAATCATGGCGGCAAGTGCCAGGAAGATGATAATTCTTTTATTCATGGCCTGATTAATATCTGAGGGTTGTTATTACTGGATAATGGTCGGAAATATAAGGCACACCGTAGTCGCCGTCGAGGGTGTGGAAGAGAGGCACCTTCGACCATCCGCGGACAAAGAAGTGGTCGATTTGTTTGCCCTCGGCTTTGCCGAAGGCATTGTAGGTGATGGCGTTGTCGGTGGTGTCGGCTAGGTCGCGGGCGGAGATGAGGTTGGCAGCGGTCAAGGGGAGGAAGATGCTGTCCTCCAAGGTGGAATTCATGTCGCCACCCAGGACGACGCGGCCGGGATAGGTGTCGCTTAATGTGCAGAGCTCAAGGATGGAGTTGCGGCGGGCGGCAGGGCCCACGTGGTCGAGGTGGGTGTTGAGGAAGGTGAAGCAGCTGTCGGTCATGAGGTCGTGGAACAGGCCCATGGTGACGGTGCGGCGGCAGGCAGCGTCCCAGCCGAAGCTGACGCTGTCGGGAGTCTCGCTCAGCCAGTAGGTGTGGTGGTTGAGGAGCTCGAGGCGGTCGGTGCGGTAGAAGATGCACATGCTTTCGCCTTCGCAGGCGGTATCGGTGGCGGGCAGGCCGTTGTCGCGGCCCACGCCGATGCTCTTATACATCCCTGCCAGGGCACTGTCGAGGTAAAGGAACTGGTGGGGCAGAACCTCCTGCATCCCGATGGCGTCGGGAGCCTCCTTCAGAATCATGGCCACCACAGCCTCCTTGCGTTGCGACCAAGCGTTGGGACCGTCCTCGTTCGCGGCCCATTGGCTGCCGAGACGGATGTTAAACGACATGATTTTCAAATCGGGATAGGCTTTTGGCGTGTTGGAACAGCCCATGACCAAAGCCGCAAAAAGTGCGATAATACAGAGTCTCTTCATTATTGTAAGAATTTATTTCACATTGCAAAGATACAAAAAAACTGCAAAATATTAAAAAAAAGGGACTTCAATAAATCACCTCGTAGAGGTGAGACACTTCATAACACCGTACAAGCTGGAAGGCACAGTGCGGTGATAATCAAGATGTAACCAACCTGCGTCCCGAAGTGAAGAAGTGCCAGTGGCACTTCGATAGCGTCAGCGGAGAAGAAAAAACGACAATGAAAACAAATAAATAAAACTCACCTTATACATAACTTTTTCTTTTTTCCAGCACAATAAAGACGACCATTCTGAGTTTTTATAATTAAATCAGGAACAATTACTATGGACAACCACATTGAAGAAGGCAGACTATTGCTATTAAAAAACAAAGAAAAGGTTTTTAAATACTATTTTATCGAATATGTATTAATCTTGATAGTCCTTTCTGTGGCTGATTGGGTTATCGACATCTTCTTCCTCAAGACGTTCTCGTGGTGGGAGATACCGCTGGACATAGTATTGAGCGCAGTCATTGCCATTGTCTCCTCCTGGCTGCAGCTGCGCTGGAACCGCCGCCGCGAGAAAGAGAACGCCTATTTCAAGGAAAAATACGGGAAGAAATAAGCATAGAAAAACGGCATTTCTGTCACTACTTTCTTTGTCTCATTAATTTGTAAATCAATATCTCATCATTTTTTTAGAGTAAAGTTCACAACTTTGTGGACCACAACTTTGTGTACTTTCACATCACGCCAAACTAAGAACGCTGACATTTAGGTATATAGCTAACTACCGTCCTGCCCTCGAGCAATCTCGAGGGCAGGACATGGCTCTGTTATCACACTAAATCCAACCTCGAAGGTGGGAATATTGGTGGCGGATGTGTCTTAACCTGAAAAAAGTTGACACTTTTGGGAACAATACCAAAAGTAAAAATGAGACAAAAGACACAGACACGACAAGTGTACAATGAAGAGCTCGGATGCTACGAGTGGAAAGAGGTCGAGACGGACAGGTATGTTTT
>JAFZPH010000061.1 GCA_017550405.1 Bacteroidales bacterium | reverse complement strand
TGCATTCTTGTTCCCGGATTCCGAGGCAATGATACATGAAGCTGGTTTCCATTCCGTACTTTTTTTAGCATTTACAATACGAAATGCCAGCTTCTTTTATTGTGTCTCACCTACGCATTTATCGGAAGAGCCAAAAATAAGCAAGAGCACTTATAATCACAGTCTTTGCCCATCCTTCCGTTTTCGGAGAAACGAAGGCGTAGTATAACAGTAAGGCATAATAAACAACCTTGACACCTGCTTTTTTGGCAAAGCGTTTCAGCTTTGTCCAGAAGGCGTTCTCGCTGAAATACGAGGGGTTAGAAAACTCAGCACTGCAACCAGTGCCATTTGCGACAAAATCCTTAGAATCGTTCATAATTAGAAGATTTAAGGTTAAACAATTGTTGCCAATCTCAACGTGTAACCTTCCCTCAAAAAAAGAAGTTTACAAACGGAATGCCATTTTTGGTTTTCCTTCCCTCCACCCAGGGCAACTTTTCTGAATGGAAGATTTCTTTTTTTTATTGTTATCTTTGTCGTTAATGACGGTGCAAAATTACACACAAAAAATTGGATTGCTATGAAACTTTTCTTCACACTTGTTTTTCAATCATCCATTCCATAACAGTCTATGTATAGTCCGTCACCATCATCGTCAAATTCAATATACCAATTATTACTGATATCACAAGCATAAGTATCACCATCTTCGAATTCCTCCATAAAAAATACATAGCTGTCAGGGTCATAATACTTTAATCTATGGAGGATATTTGCAACCGTGAAATCATAGTTTCCCGACCCCTCCATATCAGTTGACTCTATACAAACATCATAGTCATCATCCAAGTAAATATGGTTGATAGTATAAAAATCACCTTCTTCATCACAGAAGTGAGGTTCCCAATCCGCATAGCCCTCACAGCAAATTTCATACAATAGTTTTTTGAAAGTTCTTACCTTCATGCTTACTGAATTTATAGCCACAAAGTCTTGTTTATAAGTTTATTGACAATATCAGGTCGTCTTATTTGACGACACAAAGATAGACATAAATAAAGCGATAACCATGCAGCATTGCTTCATACTACATGGTTATCGTATAGCTAGAAAAAACGTAGTACTATTCCTTTATTTCTTGACAATAAGGAAACCAATCACCTTTAAAATAAGATTTTGTGTTTGGTATTATGCTAGTGATTTTGACTTTGTCGTACTGTTCATAAGGCCAAGGAATTTTTACTTTTAAGTCACAGTATGTGTGACCCTTTTCTTTATATGTCGAAACCACGACGCCACTGCGATTGTCTTCATGCTTCTGTGGTTTTATGTTCAGTTGGTTTGTTTGTGTCTGTTTATCGTCGGTTTCAGGAACTGTGTAATCGACATCTTGGGCATTCTCATTCAAAGACATTAATCGATTAAACCAGTTAGCAACAATAAAGAAAGTGGAAAAATCAGATTCAAAATACAATTTTCGATCATCTTCTGTCAGTGCCTCATGACTACGTCCATTTGTGATTTCGATCATATGCATCAAAGGGCCAATAACTAATGATGAGCAATCTAATTTTTTCCCCTTTATAGCATAAACAATGTTTTTGTACCGATTTTGATCATTCTCCTTGGTTACCGTGTCAAGATTCCACTCTTTATTGACCTTTAGTAACATCTGTTCGGTCATATTGCGCATATGATTACCGTGTGCAGAATCATAATCCTTTTGGTAGTATATCTCCATTATAGGGTCAAGAAATTCCGTTTTGTATCTTTGTTCAATCCATCCTTTGGAAAAGAATGACAGAAGATATTCATGACCGACATAAAACAGATATTTTTCTTCCAAATCTTTGATAATACTATCAATCATGTTAAATGGTGCATCAGCCTTATAAAAAATGTTTTTCTGCTCTTTCAGTCCCAGTTCTTCTAGTTCCTCTGTTACGGGATCTCCCTCTCCTGCTCGAAGTATTTGAGCAGAATAGATATACAAAGGTATAAGTTTGTCTTGAACAATATGAACCAATCTGAAAAAACCGCTTTTATTAGCATCTTTTTCAGGAGCATCAGAACGTATGCCATTGACATCTAAGATGACCGCATGGTATTTCATTGTTTGAGAACTAAGCTTCGCTTCGCAAACATCAACATAATCTACTTTATCAAAGTAAATATTGGGATTAGTCTCTTTGATGTCATCCAATTCTTTAATAGGTAGATCATCAAGCCATAGAATGTTATATTTGTAGTTCATAATATTGGTAAATTAATTATAAATCCAACTTTAAATCCTTCTTCATTATCAGGTTCTGTGTTCATCTTTATGGTTGCACCGTATGCATTTAGGAATTTTCTAGCTGAATACAATCCAATGTGTTCACCATCGCCTTCACCAATGCCTTTCTTAAACACCTCATTAACATCACCTTTAAACGGGTGACCATTATTTTCTATTTTTAGGATTATTCGATGTTCATTTTTGTCGTCTTTCTTTAATGAAATACGAACTCTTTTTTCTAGCACTTTGGGTGTGGTTATGTTCGCTGGACTTTTTTTGTCACTCTTAAAGATTATGTAAAAAATATCTCGTAAGACTCTTTTCCACCAAACAATATTATTAGGTAAGGATAATTGTGCAGAAGATTCATCAAATCCGTTAAAAGCATGATCTTGTAAATTCTTTATAATATTTCCAAGGAAATGAGTACGGAAGCCTTTTCTATTCATTTCAACTATTATATCAGAATAATCTCCGAAATAAAACTCATTATAAATTGGGATTTCTCCTCTTAAACCTGTATCAAAACTAAATTTTTCAAACGCATCTTTAATTTCTGCTTTCAAATCGAACGGCATTGATTCGCCGTATTCAAAATGTTCAATATTCTTTAGATTATTACAAAGAGCATCTGACTCGTTAAGAGACCTTTGGAGTATGCGGGTTAGCAACGTGTTACTAAATTCTGTGGCTTTACCAACGATAGAAGAAAAGAATTGAGCATTGTTCCTGATTTGAGGAATCATACGAGTATTAACCTTATCAAGTTGGGTGCTTATAGGCAAGCCCAAACAATCATAAAAGCCACGTATTACTTTAGAATCAGTGTAAACCTTAATTATTTTCTCTTGTTCATCAATCGAAAAAGATTTTGGATTAGATAGAAGTTCTCTTAATAACGCATCAACAGGAGCACTAACAACCGATCCAAAATCTGGTGAATAACTATGTTTGTGCTCTCTAATTTTATTCATCAGTTCTTTTTCTTTATTCATCAGTTCTTTTTGATGATTAAGCCTGTCATCCAACTCTACAACTAATGAAATAAGTTCTTCCATAGAAAGATTAGATAGCTTTTGTAAATCCATTCTAAACCCTTTCGTTTATAAGCTGAACTGTATTCGATGCTGCATTAATCAGACGTTCTAAATCATGTTTTTGATTGTCGTCCCATTGCTGATAATCCTTTGGGTGAACATTGTCCAACCATTCTAGTGACCCTTTCAAGCGAATTATGTAATTGTTATCACTTCTATCAATAAGTTCAGATAAATGTTGTAATTTAGGCTCCAAAACTTCATTATCGTGTTTGATAACATCAATATATTTCTCTACTTCTATTATTTTGTTTTTGTTCTTAATTCTTGTAAATATGATTCCACTTATGGTACCCATGCCGACAGCAGCCATTCCAATAGGACCAAATAGTCCCAAAGCAATACTACCTCCAACGATACCGGCACCGCCAGCTGCAACCGCACCTCCGCTAAGCCATGCCAATGCAGCATTAGTTGCAGCTGCACTACTTAATGCGCTAATGGCGGTTCCAGTTGTGGTGGTTCCAACAGCGGTCGCTATAGCCATGGCAATAGAGGCTTTTTCTTTCCCTGTAGCTGCTGTTGACCTAATTATTTTTTCGGTTCTGCCCGTTTTATCTGTCTTTACAGCAAACTCTTTAGGTGATTCCTCATATTCCACTGCCATCTGAAATTCTTTTATATTCTCTAAAGACTCCGCAATGTCTTCATTACACCAAGATGGTAGGTTGTCTATTTTAGACAATTTATTGGGAAGAGATGTAAGTGTATCAACATATGATTTTCTTTTGTAAAATAGCGACAAGGCCAGAGTTATTAAGATCTTCTGTTTTTTTTCATAATTGGAGCAAACTTCCTGAAGTTCTTTAATACGCTTATTTGCTGTTTTTGAGTGCAATAAGAATTCTAAACCTTTTGTGTTCTTTTCCATAATAACCGTATAAATCTTTAAAACGAACTAATTTAATAAACAACATTAGCGCTGTCTTTTTTGCCCATGGGCGCATGTGGCATCTGTATAAAATGCACTTCAACAGACGATGCAAAATTACTACAATAATTCTTCCTATGTATGCAAATTTTCTTCATACTTTATAAATGCCACACATATTCTTGATTCTTTTTGCAAAAAAATCTCGCAACCAAGCTGGTTCTAATACCTCAACTGCATCGCTGTATGAAAATAAAAGCATCTTAAGTTCAGTATTGACTTTGAGCTTCAGTTGTATTATGGTCTCATTGTCATTTGAGTATTCTTTCAGTTCTGTTTGGCTCCAATGAAGGGGTTTTGTCCTAATATAGTCAATGCTTTTATTACTAACCTTAAGAACTACCTTTTCAACTGATGCATTCTTGTAATTGGTAACGCCAACTATATCGTCAAAGTATTCGTCAAAGTCGACATCGGACTCAATATAAGGTTTGCTAAGATGCCTAAGCTTTACTATTCTATCAAGAGGGTAATTGTGTATTTCATCATGTTCCTCAGAATATGCAAAGACATACCATCTTCTATTATACTGTCGTAAATGATAAGGATGGATGTTTCTTGTGATTTCTTTATCTGATGAAAACGTCTTATACCACATCTTTAGAGGGTATTTGCGTACTATAGCATTCATTATATCCTCAACAAACTCTAGGCCTTTGGCTTCGTTATTATTATCGAATGACATGAAATTGCTTCCATTATCAGATATTCCATTTTCAAGTTCGATAAGATAGAACCTAAGCAAATCATATCGAGGGTCTCCTTTCAATAGTTCAAGATTTTCTATAGACTTTCTAATAATCTCCATATCCAATGAAGCCTGCTGCATGATTGAGAAAGTCGTGTCTTTGTATCTCCAAAGCTTTTCTCTACCACGATATAGGTTCTCCGCAAACTCGGCACCGTGTTTCTCTCGGAGCTCATTTAGGTTGACTCGAAGCTGACGCTTGGAGATGTTGTCCATTTGTTCGTCTTCCAAGATTTCGTTTAAAGTATGCCCCTCTGGAGAACGCAATAACTGGTCCATCCTTTTTAATCGGGCAATCTTATCTTGCCCTTCATGCATGGGACTCTTTTGGTATTTTGACATATCAATTTTGAATCAATATAGATTTTCTTTCTTTATACAGTTGCAAAAGTATTCATTATTACAGGTTAGCGCTCTGTTTATCGATTTTTTTTTTGATATTATTATGGTTCATGGTTACAGTGCAGACAAACACCGAACATGACCCCCTTCTGCCATATCAGTGTCAACATTGCCGACTCCAGCGTCTGATGGATTGTCGGCAGTCCCGGCAGCGTATGCAACCCATAGAAATACGCACTGTAAAAGGCTATATGTATGAAATAGCGTCCCATAAATCAGACTGCAAATATACACATTTTTTTTGATACACGACACCTTTGGGGACAAAGTTCATTCCATTTATTAAGGAATTAAAGGGTGTGCTAATGTGTAAGCATTTGAATGTGTGTGTTGAATGTGTAAATGTGTAAACGTGTTAATGTGTTAATCTTTTTGAATGTGGTAACGTGGGAATCCTTTGGGGATGTGCTTTGTTTGTTTACGTGTTGGTACGATTTACGAATTATCACATTGACGAATTTACACGTTCAGGGCTGTGTTTTCGGTGAATTCACTAACCGATTTAAGGGAATTGGTATAACCTTCCCTGTCTTCAAATAGGGGCTGTTGGGATTCTTCCACCCTGTGATATATAGGAACCAAGGGGCCCCCTCACAACAAATAAGAGTCTATGGCTGACCCATTAATGCACTTACGCATTAACAAATTAACGAATTAACACATTCTCTACATTGTAAACTGCAGGCAGATCTTGATGGCCCAGGGGGAGAGGCCGTCTTTCAGGTAGGAAAGCCGCCGCACGTAGTCTATGCGTATCAGCTTCAGTATGTTCTCGATGCCGATGCTGTACTCCATATAGGGTGTGTCGGTGAGAAATTCGGTATTTGCGGGCAGCAAGTATAGGCCGGTGTGGCCGTTGGTAGGATTGTTCATGTCCGACATCCCGCCATAGAGCAGGTTGAATCCCACCACCTCGCGCAGCTTCAGACGGTTGATGAGGGGGATATGGTTGAGGATAAGCCCTTTCATGTGGTAAGTGGCAAACAGCGACACATATCGGTCCGACATATATTCCATGGGTTGCATGGTATTGAAGGCATTCTCCGACATCAAAAGACTGATATTTCCGTTAGGGACAAACAGCTTGGGCATAGGCACTTGGTTCCACACGATGCCTCCCTGCAACCGCAGGTCGAGATAGCCGAAGGCGGCGAACCAAAGACGGTTGAACACACTGAACGTGGATCTGTTATAGAAGAATCCGTCAAGCAGTCCCATCTCGTGGTTCAGCGTGACGTAAGTGGCGTTGCTGGACAGGTTCAGCAGCGAGCTCACGCCCGTGCGGCCGCTTCTCACAAATGAGTTGGGTGAGAAGTTCACGCTGCCGACCCATTGGGCGAAGACGATGTCGTCCACCCGCTCGGTGCCGTCGGGTGTGATGCGGTAGTAGCTGAGCAGGCTGGTGGGACGGATGTGCTGTGCCCCCACCCATGTCTCGATGCCGAGAAAGTTAGGCCATTGTTTGCGCAGTAGCAACTGGATGTCCGAGACATATTGTGCCGGCACTTCCTTGTTGGTCCATTGCAGAATATTGTCGCGGTCATATCTGTCGAACGACAGACCGGGCGACTCGATATCGTAGCCGGCATGCAGACAGATGTATCCCAACGGGTTCTCCTTGGGAAAACGCCGCTTGTCGGCAAACGTGTGGATAAGGTTGAGGTTGAATTTGACCTGTTTGTCGCGGAAGCCATAAGCCACGTAGCCGTCGAAGAAATTGCGCGGGTTGAGGCGTGCCGTCGACATGCCGCCCACCCTCAGCCTCAGTCCTTCGGCGCCGTTGTGGCTGACGAAGTTGTATATCGGTCCGAAGTCGAACCGGCTGGAGTCGCGCGTCGAGTGGGTGGGAATATAGCTCGAAAACAACGCCTCGACGGTCTTGATGGTGAAGCGTATCGCAGGGATGCGCGCCAGCTCGTATCGCATGCTGTCAAGGAACGTCTCGGCGAGGGTCAGTTCGACAGGACGGCGGGCGTTCCATTCTTTGCGCATCACCCTGTGGGCGTTGGGCAGGACAGCGTACGATGCCAGCGGTGTGAACAGGCTGTCGGGCTGGGGGATAAGGGTGTCGAGCGAATAGTCGTAGTAGAGCTGCATCTTGTGTGCGTAAATCTGGCGCAAGCGTTTGCCAATATAAAAACGGCCATAAGTGTCGGTGCGGATAGGCAGGTAGTGCCCCAGGCTGTCGCGGTCGAACGTCTGCATCACATTCAGGTCGCGCACATAATTCAAATCCACCGCCTCCGGCACACGCAGCGAATACCGTTTCACCGCATAGCTGCTGTCGGCCACCACATACATCGACCCCACAAAGCCAAAGTTGCCTTTGCTCGAAGGCACAAACGATAGTTCGATGCACCGCAGACTGTCAATCTCGACGGTGTCGGTGATGTAATAATGATAGAAGGTGGTGGCGAGTATGGAAGAGAGGGGGCTGACAAACCGCACCGACATCAGAGGGATTTCGTTCGCGAAAATGTCGATGGTGGGGAAGAGTGCGTCGAGGTCGTCGTCGAAGCCCTCCTGCGTCAGGTTGGCATCCACACCGTCGGCGCGGTTAGCCGTGGTGAGGGTCCTGAGGCTGCCGTGGTAGTAGTTCTGCGTCTGCATGCGCTCGTGGATTGAGAAATGGAGGATTTCGGCATTGTCGAACGCAGCATGGTCGATATATTTTTCTACAAAATTGAAGTGTTTCCAGAACGAATTATTCTCGAAGTCGGGGTGGAACTGGTCCAGACACATGTTCAGCTTCTCAAACACCCGGCGGCTGAACTGCTCATTCGCCATGACATGGTTCTCCACCTTGCGGTCGATGACGTGCTTCACCAGCTCCACTGCGGGGTTGTTCCGTCGGCTGTAGCGTTCCCGTTTGCCCTTCTTGGCGGTGACGTTCACCGTGTTCAGTGTGGTGACCTCGGGCTCCATGCTTATCTTCAGTCGGCGTGATGAGTGACCTTTCAATACAACCGTCTGGGGGCGGTATCCCACCATCCTGAAGTGCAGCAAAGTGTCCATGGCTGTGACACTGAGGTCAAACTGGCCGTTGATGTCCGACACCGTCCCGTATTTGGTGCCGGGGATGGCAATCTGGACAAATGCCAGCGGCTCGCCGGTGTTTTTGTCTGTCACCGTGCCCGAGATGGGCGACTTCATCTGTCCCCACGCCGCGCTCCCCATCACCACGACGAGCAACAGCAAAACGGCTCCGCGGCAAAACGGCTGCGGAGGGTGTGCGATGGCTCTATGTAATACTTTGAAAATAACTGATATATATTTAATGCGTGAATATAGATTCCGCTGCAAAAATACGAAAAAAACAGGATATGTATGAGATGGCTGTTGAAAAAAGGGATTTTCGTAATATCCAATTCCGATGGTGGTGCAATAAAAGTTGGCCTTGTCCGTTATGACGCTATGTTTATTGGTGAAATCATCTCACTCTTTGTGGCCCTTTCGTGGACGGTCACTGCACTCTTTGCCGAGGTGGCGTCCAAGCGCATGGGCTCCTTGCCGCTCAATGTGGTGCGCATGGTTATGTCCCTCTCGCTGCTGGCCGTCACCCTGTGGCTGGTGATGGGCATCCCGTGGCCCCGTTTCGCCGACGGGCCTACATGGCTTTGGCTGCTCCTTTCGGGTGTGGTGGGCTATGTCATTGGCGACTATTGCCTCATGCAGGGCTATATCTATATCGGCTCGCGCTTCGGCCAGCTCTTCATGACTCTCTCGGCTCCCACCGCCGCCATCATGGGGCGCCTGCTTATCGGCGAGGAGATGAGCCCGTTGGCCATCGTGGGCATGTGCGTCACGCTGACGGGTATCGGCATGTCCATCCTCTCCAAGCGCGACCCCGCCGCAGGTTCGCCTGTCCATGCTCCCTACTTCAAGCTCAGTCTCCCCAAAAAGGGGATAGCCTACGCCAGTATGGCTGGAATCTGCCAGGGTTTCGGGTTGGTGCTGAGTAAAATAGGTCTCGAACACTACGATGCCGCTCTCGTCGCCGCCGGGCTCGACACCCATGCGCCTCTTGCCGATGCCCTCTTGCCGATGCCCCTCTACATCAGCGTCCCCTTTGCCGCCACCATGATACGTGCCGCCATGGGTCTGCTGGGCTTCACCCTGCTGCTCTTCCTCTTCAACAAGGACGCAGTCGAGAAGCTGCGCCACGCCGTCACCGACCGCCGCGCCATGTGGTGTGTTTTCGGAGCCACCATCTTCGGACCCTTCGTCGGGGTCAGCATGTCGCTGCTCGCCACCATGTACACCTCCACCGGCATCGCCCAGACCCTCTTCGCCCTCACGCCCATCCTCATCATCGCGCCCGCGGCCATTCTCTTCCATCAGCGTGTCACCCCCCGCGAAATCATCGGCGCCGTCATCAGTGTGGTGGGTGTCAGCCTCTTCTTCATCTAACGCCCTGTTCTCATCACGCATCGGTGTGCTGCTGCCACAATACACTAACTCCGTTCAATCCTGTATCGTTATAGGGTACTTACGGTATCGTTACTAATTATGTAATGCTGAAACAATCGGACAACGATACTGTATTTATCCAAGATTGAACGGTGTTACTAGTACTTGGCAGGTATTCCAAACTCAATCTCGCCTTTTCTGCCACATGTCTTATCTGCCCGTTCGGGATAATCGCGATTATTGTCAGTGCGTGGCACAATAAAAACACAAATGTGCCGTTATGCGTAAAATCTAAAAACAAAATACTGTTATGGCATACAAAATTATCGACATTGAAGGTATTGGCGACGTCTATGCCGCCAAGTTGAATGAGGCCGGTGTCAAGACCACCGACGATTTGTTGAACAACTGCGCCACCCGTGCAGGCCGTCGCAAAGTGGCTGAGGAGACAGGTATCAGCGAGAAGCTTATCCTCAAGTGGACCAACCATGCCGACCTGTTCCGCATCAAAGGTGTGGCCGGTCAGTTTGCCGAACTGCTCGAGGCTGCCGGTGTGGACACCATCAAGGAGTTCCGCCACCGTGTACCCGCCAACCTCGCTGCCAAGATGGAGGAGGTCAACGCCCAGAAGAACCTGGTGAACCGTGTCCCCTCAGTCAAGGAGATTGAGAAGATGGTGGCACAGGCCAAGGAGATGGAACCCCGCGTGGAGTATTGACCCCACAGTCTGGCAAGGCGCTAAAAACAGCAGCCTGCAACGCACCGTTGAGGTGAGTTGCAGGCTGTTTTGTTTGTGGGTAGCTTATGCTTTGTCGCCGCGAATATGGTCGACAATCAGCGCGATGGCCCCGTCGCCTGTCACGTTGCCGGCTGTGCCGAAGCTGTCCATGGCGATGTAGATGGCTATCATCAGCCCTTGGAGATTGGAGTCGAACCCCAGCATGCTCCCCAGCAGGCCGAGAGCCGCCATGATGGCTCCGCCGGGCACACCCGGGGCGGCAACCATCGTGATACCGAGCATCATGATGAATCCGATATAGGTGCCAAAGTCGCAAGGAAGCCCCATGCTGAGCGAGATGGCGTAGGCCACGGCGGTAATCTTCAGTATGCTGCAAGGCATGTGGATGGTGGCGCAGAGTGGCACGGTGAACCCTGCTGTCTCGGGCCGGACACCGTTCTTGATGGCTTGCTGCAGGGTGACGGGAATGGTGGCGGCGCTCGATGCCGTGCCCAGTGCCGTGACATAGGCGGGCAGCATGGTGACCAGTGCTTTGAAGGGGTTGCGGCGGGTCACCCCTCCGGCCACGAGGAAGAGGAACACCAGCTCCGTGACATGGAGCAGGAAGATGAATCCCACTATCTTCAGGAATGCCCCCAGCACAGCACCCACATGCCCCTCGGCTCCCATTTGCAGGAAAATGCCGAAGATGTAAAGAGGCAGGCAAGGGATGATGACAGACTTGATGACGCGGGTGATGATGTCGCGGAAGTCGACCAGAAAGCCCCTCATGGTGGTCCCCTCGATGGCGGCGGTGGTGAGACCCAGCATGAACGCCAGCACCAATGCCGTGGTCACGGAGATGAAGGCGGGCATCTCGATAGTGAAATAGGGAGCGAGGGCATTGGTCATGTCCATGTTGCCGAGGGCTGTGAGGCCGTTGCCGAGGATGTAGGGGTAGGCTGCAGCGCACGAGCCATAGGCGAAAGCACCGGAAAGGACCGTAGAGCTATAGGCCAGCACCACGGTGATGAGCAGCAGCTTGCCAGCACCCTTTCCTAGTTCGGCTATGCCCGGAGCCACCAACCCGATAATCAGCAGCGGGATGAACATGCCTAGGAAATTGCTGAAGATGGAATTGAACGTGAGGAACACACGAACCGCCCATTCGGGCAAGAAGAACGAGCAGCCGATACCCAGCGCAATGGCGATAAGGATTTTGGGCAGAAGCCCCATTTTTTTGATGTTCATGACACTATAATGAATTCGTTATTTCGTTAATTCTCAATTACACATTCGTGTTTATTTCAGTATGGTGACCGTGCCAGTGAGCGTCTGCCAGCCGTTGGGGACCTGCATTGTGGTGTAGCGGCAGCGGTAGACGTAAGTGCCTTGATGGCAGACGAGGCCGTTGTGGGTGCCGTTCCAATGCTCGTTGATGTCGGTGCTGTGGTATACCAGGTCGCCGCGTCGGTCGTAAATCCATATCTCGAATTCCACTATCCCCTTGCCGACGGCATAGAAGGTGTTGTTGGTCGGCTTGTCGGGAGTGAAGACATTGGGAAGATAGATGGCGTCGCTGAGATTGACAACGGAAACGGTGGCGGTGTCGGCACAGAGCCCGTTGGACACTATGAGTTGTAACACCACGCTGTCGACATTGTACGGTACATCCAGATGGAGGGTGTTGGCGGTGTCCCATGTGAAGGGGTCCTCGTTGTACCACACCGTCCATCGATGCTCGGTGAGTGGCCCGCTGCTGACGTTCTGAGCCGTGAGCAGACGGAGGTCGTCGGTTAGGTGGTCGGGATGGGTGGATATGCTGGCCACAACGGGTTCGATGTGCACAAGGGTGATGCTGTCCCTCGAGGGGCAGAGCGGCTCGGGACGGTAGTCGGCGGTGAGGTAGTAAGTCGTGGGGGCGTCGGGGTTCACGTCGATGGTTTCGCTCTCCGACGGGAGGGAGCCGTCGGCAGGACTCGAGGTCCATCTGATGTATGGTGCACCCGTGCGTGCGGCAAGGGTGTAGTGCAGCGGGTCGAGACAGGTGTAGTCGGACTCGATGCTTAACGTGTGGTACGGCACCACGGTGAGGGTCTCAATCCACACCGTGTCGCTCAGGCGGTCGGGCGAGAAGGTAGTGTCGCTGTATACGCCTGTAGTGGTGAGCGGTTGGTTGTGGAAGTAGAGGGTGTCGCCCTCGCAGATGGTGTCGCTGTGGGCTATTTCGGTGTAGTGAATCTCGCTGAGATGGAGCACCACGATGGAGTCGCAGCCGTTTGCAGCCGTGTGTTCAATCCTGTAGTCGCCTGCCTGGGTGTAGACATTGTCCTCATAGTATATCACATCGCCCGGATGGATGGTGTCGTACACATCCATCTGGAACGAGGGAAGCACCATCAGGTGCAGCGTCACCGTGCTGTCGCACCCATGGGTGGTGAGCAGCGAGGCAGTATAGTCTCCCATCTGGTCTACCAGCGTGTCGGCAAAGGAGTAGACGGTGCCTTGGCAGATGGTGTCGTAGAGGACAGTCTGTGCGGAGGGAACGGTGTGCATGACCAGGGTGACCACGCTGTCGGCACCGTGGATGTCGGTGAACGTATGACGGATGGTGTCGGCGTAGGAGTGGCCGTACCAGCTGAAGGAGGCCGTCAGGTTGTCGCAGATGCTGCTGTCGACGATGGTGTGGCTGTTGCGCCATACATGCAGGTTGTAGTTGATCACGCTGTCGCAGCCCCAGTGGTTGGGGATGGTGACGAGCATCCCCGTGGTGTCAGTCGGCACGGCGATACCGTTAAACTGCCACGTGGCGGCTTGGTTCTCGACGATGGTGTCGAATACCGTGCTGGCGGTGTTGGGCATTACGGTGAGTGCGAGAGTGAGGGTGCTGTCGCAACCGTGGACGGTGGTGCGAGTTCGAGTGTAGATGCCTGAGTCGGGAGCGGTGAAGAGTACCGTGTCGCGCCAGGTGTAGCCGTTGGCCAGCTGGTTCTGGCAGATGGTGTCGGCATCGTGGATGGCTGCAGAAGGATGTACCGTCAGGTGGAGGGTCACCGTGCTGTCGCAGCCTTGGGCGCCCGTGGTGATGAAGGAGGCGGTGGTGGAGGCGGTGTAGAGCGAGTCGTGCCACGAGAACTGGTCGCAGGCCGTGGCCGACGTGTCGCCCGTCGACGTGCTGAGAACAGCGAGGTGCAGCGTGCGGAGGCTGTCACAACCTGCGGCGGTGAGCAGGGCATGGGTGTAGACACCCGCCGTGCTGTAGGTGCTGTCGCCGAACGAGGCTGTCTGGTTGCTGCAGATGGTGTCGTAGAAATCGAGGTGCCATGTGGGCAGCACGTGCAGCACCATGGTCAAGAGGCTGTCGGCACCGGCGGCATTGGACAGCGTGTCGTACTGCGTACCCGCCTCGGTGAAGGTGCGGTGGTTCCAAGTGTAAGGCAGCTCGCTGTCGCACACGGTGTCGTGGACAGTGGTGCGGTTGTTCCAGAGGACATGCAGATGGTAGGTAATCACGCTGTCGCATCCCGCCGTATTGACGACCACAGTCTGTGCACCCGCTGTGTCGCCATGTGCCGTGATGGAGTGGAACGTGCGCGGCAGCTGGTTCTCGGTGCAGGTGTCGTAATAGGTGGAAGCGGAAGCGTGGTTCACCGTCAGATGTAGGGTCACGGTGCTGTCGCAACCTTGGGTGTTAGAAGTGATGAAGGAGGCGGTGGTGGAAGCGATGTAGAGGGAGTCGTGCCAGGTGAACTGGTCGCAGGCCGTGGCCGACGTGTCGCCTGCCGACGTGTTGAGCACCGCGAGGTGCAGCGTGCGGAGACTGTCGCATCCTGCGGCGGTGAGCAGGGCATGGGTGTAGACACCCGCCGTGCTGTAGGTGCTGTCGCCGAAGGTGGCCGACTGGTTGCTGCAGATGGTGTCGAAGAAATCGAGGTGCCATGTGGGCAGCACATGCAGCACCATGGTCAAGAGACTGTCGGCACCGGCGGCATTGGAC
>JAFZPH010000060.1 GCA_017550405.1 Bacteroidales bacterium | reverse complement strand
GTCCGCTCCGACGGTGGCGATGCCGACATTGCCCACGGTGAGGAGTCGTTGCACAGGCTCGGCGGGGAAGTACTGGTAGTCGCCGTCCTGCGTGGCGGTGAGCCATGCGTGGCCGTCTGCCACAAGGTGCAGCCTGTCGCCCTCGACATAGGCGATGGTGCTGTCGCTACTGGTGTATGACACGGGCAGCCCGCTGGTGGCTGTGGCGGTGAGCGTCACGGGACTGTCAGCCAAGGTAAACACCAAGTCCTGCTGCCATTCAATCGTCTGCTCCTGCCTGTCAGAGGGATGCACGTAAGGCTGGGCAAAAGCGGGATCAACGTACTTGGCGATAAATGCTTGGCTATTGCCATAATACTGAGTTGTAATGTCGCCAAACGTAATATCCTCATACGCACTTCCTGTTAGGTACAAAATACTGTCTTTAATAATTGGAGCATTAAATATATCATCTGGATTACTAACATTGAAATGTATAGGGAGGTCTATCGCACGACCACCATAATCCCAAATGGCGAGCCATCTGTCCCAATCACCACTATTGGATGTAGAATATAACATATCACCAAAGTACATACCATTCATAAACTTTGCTTGGGCAAAAACTCTGTTGTTGTAAGCCGCCAAGAGGGGGACAGCACACCTTCCGTTTTCAACAGATCGTGCCTGTCCATAGGATAGAAGGTTGAGGTTGTCTTTGTCCAAGCGAAGCCAAAATGCTGTCATATTAGCAAAATTAAGGGTATCATCGTTATAGATAAAATGCTCCATTGACTCTGTCCAACTAACCAGTCCTGGAACGAACAAGGAATTTGTATTGTTGTCAATATACGGTTCCATTAATAATATCCCTACTGATGAAGGATTATTGGAGGGAGATTCATACGACAACTGAACTAATCCTGTTGCTTCCAGTTGAGGATTGTATTTAAGAATCCATGTCGGCCTTATAGAGGACTCGCCTAAATGAAGAGAATTGGAATTTGCAATTCTTATGCCACTTGGATATTGTTGTCTACCTTCCATATTCACATATAGATTATTTTGAGCGTCCATTTCGAATGAATAGACTTTAAATAAGGGATGGACATTGTAGGACAACGTTGAGTCGAATATATACACGGCATCAATCAGACTATCGAAATGGGGCGAGAACTTCAGAATCTGCATGTTCCATAAAGCAGTGCGATAGGGGATGGGATAATACAGGTTGTGGGTGCCGTCAACTACTATCTTCAAGGCACTGATAGTGCCGTCATCCAATCGCCACTCCAGATCGTTTGAACCTATTACCCTTTCAGCTACTGCGCGTATGATATAGATGTTGCCTTCGCTGTCTATGTTGAAACTTTCGGTAGAAAAAGGATCGGTTTTTAGTTTGTTCGAATTGCTTGAATTACTCGTTACATTGATGGTCAACGCATTACCGTTAGAGTCCAGCCAACCCACGCGAAGAAGGTGTCGCTCAATGGCATTCCCGTCAAAGTCAAGTGTGATAAAGGCAGTATTGTTATCGTCATCCAAGCTATCCGTAGGCATCAAGTCATCGTTGCCAGTTAGCAACGTGTCAAGGTAGTAAAGGTCTCTATAATTAACTACACTACTATTGTTGGGCAGATAGAATCGTACCATCGCCATGATGCTGCTGTCGCCCACCATCCGAAGGGCATGGGCATAGCAGCTAAATCTACCATTGTAGATGGCCTTGTGCCACAGCAAGTCCCCCGATGGAGAAAGCTTGGCTATTACTACAGCTTTATGGATCGGTGTAGTGATTATGTCAAAAGGCAGGAGCCTTTCGTCGCCAAAAAAAGCTTGCGGTGAGAACTCGCCGAGGATGTATATGTTTCCAGACGAGTCGACACACGAACCGATTATACGATTGGTCGCGTCGTCACTGCTGCGGATCTCCGGCCCCGTGTAGGTCTTCACCCAGTCGAAGCCCTGAGCCCTTAATGAATTGAGAATTGAAAATTGAAAATTGAGAATTAAGACAAGAAGTATTACTTTTTTCATGATGAGGGCTGTTTGTTATTTGACGTAGATTAATTTCAAACTGTTCCAGTCGACATTAAAGTCACCGCTTACCACGCCGTCCATTCCGTTATTATAACCGATGGTTTCCCCTTTGCAGTTCATCAGCTGTCGCGGATGGTCGCTGCTCGTCGGCATGATATCAAACAGGAAGGCTTGACTGCCGTCCTCCAGCAAGCAGGCATAGATTTTGAAACTTCCGGGTGCTAGCTCACAACTGTTCTCGATTAGGGTTTTCATCCACGGAAGTTCCTCTAACGGATTGTCCACATTGCACCATGGACAAGGTGACGACATCTGGCAGTCGCATTGCTTTTCCTTATTACAACTCGTGGTTACACCTAACATAACCATTACAATAAGTGATAGGATGATTACATGTTTTCTGTCTTTTTTCATTGTTTGAGGGTTTTGTTGGTCGGTATGTTTCTATTTTGTATTTCTCATTATTTGGAGCCGTCACCGCCGAGGGATCGAAGAAGGGGCGAAGAAGGGAGAATCTAATACAGCAGTCCGAACATCCATAGCGGGATGCGGTTTAGGTGTCCTATCTCTATATCATCCACCGCCAGATAGCTATTGGGAATGTCTTTGATTTGCTCGAAGGTCTTGCTTTTGCCTCCCACCTCGAACAGGTACTGGTGGTCGACAAGGAAGTCGCCATGCGCGGGATAATTGACTTCGGCAGTGTTTGCCAGCTGGTTCAGGAAGAAGGTCTCCCGCAGGGTGCCGGTGTCGGCTCTGGGCGTGAGGGCATACATTAGGTTGGGGTTGTTGAGGTATATCTTGTCGGGCTTCGTCAGGTTGTGCAGCCTTTTGTTCTCCGACGTAAGCAGTTGCACCAAGGCAGCCCTCTGCAGCATCGTCAGCATCTTCATCCCTTGCTCCCGGTTGGTTTCGAGCGTGGCATACAGCTCGCTCATCTTGGGTGTCTGCGGTACACATTCTGCCAATATCATCAGCATCCGCATCACTTTCTGCTGCGTGGCGTAGGTGATTTCGTCCACGGCGGGGAGGTCGTCGGTAAGCACGGCTCGGATGACCGATTGCAGCCGTGCGCCGAACCCGTCGCTGTCGCGCAGGTAGAAGGGGTAGCACCCATATTTCAGGTATCTGTCGAAACAGGGCAGTATCTTCAACCCCTCGGTGACACGCATGGCTATCTTGACATGGTCGGCCAAGAGGTCACTGAGTCCGACGGCGGGCAAGTCCACCCCCTTCTCAAACAGGAGGAACTCGCGGAACGACATATTGTGCAGCGTATAGACAATCTGCCGACGCGAGAGGTCCCCCTCGCGGCTGTCCATGCGCAGCATTGAGGAGCCTGTGTAGGCGATGTGCATGTCGGGGTATTCGTCTGCCATGTTCTTGATGACCGTCTGCCAGTGGGGGTAGCGGTGGATTTCGTCGATGAAGAGGTGCGTCCCGCCGTGGTTGTAATGGTATTCCACCACCTCCGACAGGGTGTGGTTGGCAAACCACATATTGTCGAGCGAGACATACAATGCCTGTTCGGGGCTGTCCCCGAAGGTTTCTTTGATGTGTTGCAGCATGAGCGTGGTCTTGCCCACGCCTCTTGCACCCTTGATGGCTATCAGCCAGTTGTCCCAGTTGATTTGGTGGTACAAGTAGCGGTGGATGTCGGTTTTCACCCTCCGTACAGCTGCCAATGATGTCGCATACAGACCCTCAATAGATGTGTTTTCCATGGTGCTAACTTGTTAGATGTTGATAAGTTTTCGAAAGTGTTAACGTGTGAATGTGTGAATGTGTTAGTCCTTGGCGCATCAAAGATTAACGAATTAACACATTAACGAATTAACGTATAAACATATTAACGATTTTTGTGCTGCAAAGATACAAAATAAATCTTACATAATTGTTTTTTTTTGCTAAAAAAATCTTCCATAGTCTATAAGTGCGGCGGAACAGCTAATGCCTATCGGCTGAAGATGTCGCTCTGCTTTAGTAGGCGGAGGGTTATCTGGCGGCCGTCGGCGGTGGTGACGGTGAGGAGGTAGGTGGCTGGGGGGCGGGAGGTCAAATCGAGCGTATACTGCCCGTTGCCCGTAGCGGTGAGGCGTACCTCTTCGCGGCGGCCTTGCATGTCGGTGAGGTAGGCGGAAACAATCTTGTTCGAGCCACAATACACCTCTACATGGTTAGTAAAGGGATTAGGATATGCACGGATTCCTCCGTCTTCATCTGCCGAAAGGATACCCACTGTGTCTTGACGGACTATTACTGTACGGGTGATTGGTGGGGCAGGCAGATAGTCGGCATCGCCCTCTTGTGTGGCAGTGATTTGCACCTCGCCCACCCGATGCAAGCGAAGGGTACTGCCATCGACAGTGGCCACGGTGCTATCGCCGCTTGAGTAGCTGACGGGCAGCCCGCTGGTGGCGGTGGCAGTCATTGCAACGGGGCTGTCGGCAAGGGTAAAACGCAAGTCCTGCTCCCAGTCGATGAACTGTTCCAGCATTGTGTGGGGTCTATCCTCGCGGAACATGCCGAAAGCCGCCGCGCTGCCGCTGGCGCGGGGATTTGTGAAGAAAAAAGTGTCGAGGGTGATGTCGTGGGAGCGCAGGGTGTAGTCGAACAGTACCCCATTGCCCGGACGTGGGTAGAAATGATAGTCCCACAAGCCCAAGCAGTGTATGCGCATGGTGTCTGCCACCCGCCGGTCGGTCTGCCAAATGGCCATAAAGGAGACATCCTCGGTAGGGCTTATCTGATAGGCGATGCTGGCATAAAGGCGGTTGTCATGCACAAAATGACGCTGGAATGATCCGCCGCAAGTCATGCCGGCCGCAGGCGACACGCCGTCGTCGTCCCACCAGCCGGGACAGTAATGAGTGCCATAGTTGACGCACTGGCCGGTCGCCTTGTCCAGTCGCAAGAAAAGAGGATAGCGATGATGCCGCTCGCTGTCGCCGCCGCGCTCAAACCACTGCCCGTTGCCGAAGAAGATGGTGTCCTCGTCAAAGAGGGTACTGATGCCGCCCAGCACATACACCGAGCTGTCGCTCGCGGTCACACTGCTATATCCGATATGGTTGTATGTCTGATAATTGTGCCGGTCGTTGTAGATAAAGTGCGGCTCGTGTACCCACTGCACCGCGCCCGAGGTGTCGAACTTGGCGATGAATGGGTGGGATTGCGCATACGCCTCGGCAAAGTGGTTCATCTGCGCATAATGGGTATGTGCGCTGTCGAAGAATATCCGTGCCGGATATTCATATTCCAGCTGGATTCCACCCGACCACGGAGTGGCGGGATGCAAGTTATTGAAATAGCCCGACAGGTATAGGTTGTCGTCCTCGTCGGCATCAAAGCCGCTGAAAACCATATTCCATTCCGGCTGCACCGCACAGGTGTCCCAAATACCTGTCCGCTGCAGAAAGGAGAGGTTCATGGCAGGTATTCCCTCCGACTCGAAAGCGACAAACTTGTGCCAAAGCAGCCGTCCGTTGGCATCGAACTTGTACATCATAGGCCGTGAGCAGCCGCCTACCCCTCCCGAATCGCCGACGATGAAGTTGTAGGGCAGCAGGAAATCGCTGCGATAGGTGCTGTCGCCATTGTAGGTGATGATGGAATAGGCACTGTCCTCCACGCCCGTCCAACCACAGTTGAGCACCAGATAGAGGCAACCCGTCTTATCGACATGCATTGCCACGGGTCCTTTGCCGAAAAGCGTGGTGGGTGACTGGCGGCTATAATACCAAGTGTCGTAATAGGTGTTGTGGTGGTAGCCTGCGCGGTCTTGACACTGCATATAGATTGTGTTCAGCACGTTGCCGTCCAGGTCCATCTTGGTAAAGAAGTTGAAACGGCTTGTATATGGAGGCCTCCAGGTGCTGGCGGGAGTATTGATGAAATCGCTCATGCGTATCATCGTGTCGAAAAACCACAGCCAACTGGCGTTACCATACATTCCGCAGGTACCCAGCAGATAGAGGGTGTCGCCGTGCAGTTCCATCCACCCTGGGCGCGCCTGATAGTCGGAGCTCACCTCGCGCATCCAGAGGCGGTTGCCCAGCGTGTCGTACTTGGCAATAAACACATTATACTTACCTTGCCGGTACATCTCTTCTGTGAGGGTGGTGTCAAACCGCCCCTCCAAGCCGTAGAGCCCCTGCGTACACACGTCGCCAAAGCTGCCGTAATAATACACATAGCCCGAGTCATCCACCTCGGTGCAGTAGATTCCCTGCGACGGATAGTAGTCGCGCTCATATCCGGCGAAGAATTTGACCCAGTCGTATTGGCCGCTGAACGATTGCGCGGCAACCGTGTGTGATAAAAGCAGAATAACTGCAGCGTAAAATAGTTTCTTCATTTCTCTGTTCTGATTTGTTCGACTTAAAGAGACTTCACGCCTTTATGACACACAAGGTGCGATTTGCTGCAATATTTTAACTTTATTTAACTCTTTTTCTTGAAAAAGGAGGAGTCTGATACAAGATTTGGGGGCAAAAATGAAAGATGGATTCTCAAGGGCGTAGTTTCCGTGCGTGACGGAAGGCTTGGGTGCGTATTTCCTCTTCGCCATCAACCCGTGGCGGCGCAGCAGTTCTATGAATGCGTCCCTGCCCGGGAAACATCCCGTGTCCTCAAACTGCCGCTTCAACATCAGCCACAGTTTCACGCTGCCAAGCCGCGGGTTGTCATTGCGGTATTCCTTGACCCGATCCACAATCATCGGCTCGAGCGCCAGTTGGCGGAAACCCTCGTCATCGACGCGCTTGTAATATGTC
>JAFZPH010000059.1 GCA_017550405.1 Bacteroidales bacterium | reverse complement strand
GTTTTGGTACATGTATGTGGGGTTGCGGCCATAGATGGTGTCCCTCTGGGCTGTAGGGCTCTGCGCAATGACTATCCCTTGGCAGAGCATAAGCATCGCAAATATTGTCTTTTTCATAATGGATTAGTTTTTGTCTGATTGCATATTTTAATAGATGTGTTTTATTTATTCACAAAATATATCTAAAGGTGTGATTGTTACAGGTGTATTTTCTGGTGTTTGTGAAGCTTGGAAATCTCGAGGTTCTGTTGTTATTTCGAAATAGGACAGCGTGTCTATAATTTCATGAAAATAGGGAATGAATAAGCCAGTGCATGATTCAAACCCAGGTAGATAATGTGTTCCTATTGATAGGTTTGTCCCAACCATCTTTCCGCAAGTGGAAAAGTTGTTATTTATGTAGTTGAATTTATCCAATGAATGATGAATAATATTGTTTTGGAGAGTATAGTGTGTCTCTGGGTTATTTAAAAAAGTGTGGTCAATTGTCATTATCATGCTTTGCAGAGAGCTGGAAATGGGATTGTCGGCATCATACAGCATCAGAATTGTATTGAATGCTTTATCAAAGCGTATGTCTCTTACTGCCCAGTCAGGATTCAGAACTGAGGAGAAAGGTAAGATCAAGTTAATAGTATTATTTAAAATGTTCTGCACATCGATCTTCTTCACAATGGCACCGAATTGTCCATATTTATATTCACTCATATAGGCAATGGCAATAGTGTCTCCTAACGTATGTTTGCACCAAACGGGATATTCACCATATGGATGCCCTAGAACATTGAATGTGTACGCATTATAAAAATAGTTGGATACAGGTGGACCAATAATTGCATCTGTATAATAATGTATGTTATATGTGACATTGTTTATCTTGAGATATTTTCTCATATATATCCCAGCACTTCGGTGTTTGTGCCCTACATAGATAACATAATTGTCAGTTACAGCTACATCGTCTGGATAAAAGATGTTTGAGCGGTCGTCAAACAAGTTTTCTGGGGCCCAAAATGTAACAGCCCAATATGTAGCCCCATAGAACGAACGGGCATCCATCATTACCCGTTTAATGGTATCTGACGGGCAAACCATGTCTGATACCATTACAACATGGTATCCTCCTGATACGTGAAAGACCTCTAAACGTCTTGGTTGGAATCTAAATGTCTCGGAGCCATTTGTATATGGTGGCATTAGAACTTTCTTTTCCGCCACAGACGAAGTGAAAAAATCATTAATGCAGAAAAAACCTATATAAGATGCACCTGCTGCTGTGCCGCAATAATAAAGTGTATCCTTGACAATTTCCATGTCCTTTACATCGAGTTTGGTTTGGCACTTTAAGGATGATGGCGTTGATGGGTTATCCATAAGGAAAAAGTTACCTGTGGGTGTTTTTGCATAGACAATACTTGTTGATTCCTTCCAACGGCGGATAATGGAAGTGTCGCAATTATTGAGGTCTGAATAGACCGTCATTATAGGCGTTTGCCCGTGTAAACAGGCTATTCCCATAACGGCAATGGTGAAAAAGATGAAGCGAGAAAATGTTTTATTATTCATGACTGTATGGATTTTATGTGTTTATGTATGTATTTGTTGATTGCTCCTACTTGCAAATATAGCTTTTTTTTTGAGATATTAAGTTTTTGTTTATTGAATTATATATTTATGGTATTGTATTCGCATGTGCGTTGTTTGGAAAGGAGCGACCGCTCCGTGCCCGAGTGCCGGCGGCGTGGGGGATGGACATTGGCACATGCACACCCCAAGCCCCGGCACCTTTTCTTTTGTCAGGCCCCGGCACAACCGTATGCCTGCGGAGGCGATTGTGCGGGGCGTTATACTTTGTTGTTCATGGCGTGGTTTGTTTTATTGTCAGACAGATTGTTGTGTCTGAAAGGTGTTGATTTTTTAGTTATTTAACAGCAATACATGTGTATTCGCCAGTTTCTTCATTGAAATTTATTGTTACTGCATATCCTTCAATTATTTTATTTTGAGACCAATCTATTGCTTCTTCTTTATTATTAGTAGTATATTTTATTGTTTCTTTGACATAGTTATTGGAAAAATTGTTGTTTTCGAACATCATACTTACAGTGTAGCCTTGTCTTGCAAAAGAAAAGATTACTGACATTAGAGAAGTCCAGTCATTGTCACTAGTGATAGTGCAACGATAGGCAATTCCATTTACATAATAACAAATTGTGTGGTGGCCATGGCTCTTGAAATAGTGCGCCCTCTGGTCTCTAAGGCTTTCTTTCTGGCAACTGACCGTTGCTATAGTTAACATGGCAAATAATGTTGGTAGAATAATTGCTTTTCTCATTTTGATATGTTTTATTATTAATGTGTTGGTAATTCATTTATCTGATATGCTATTATTGCAAGAGTTTCTTCTTTGTTTTCGGTATGGAAAATGCATACTGATTTGATTTTCGATGACAAAACCAAAAGGTCATAGTTATTTTGAGAAGAAAGGTTAACTTTTATATGGGGTGCAGTTTTTGAGACTGTCCATTGAGAGACCGCTTGACCATAAAGAAGCGGTTCTTTAAACTCATAAGGGTATTCGGGCGGGATGAACTCTTCGCAGAGGCATACCCATGCGGAGTCGGTGGTGGCATGGAGGGTGGTGACATCGACAAAGGTGGTGTCGTTGATGGGGAAGTCTTTGAAGTAGGCTACGGAGACGTATTTGTTGTTTTCGTAGCGGAGGAAAATGGAGTCGCATTGCTGTGAGGGCAGTTGCCGTGGCCACAGTTTCCATACCAGGATGGAGAGGAGGGCGGCAATGCCTACGGCGAGGGATATGAGATGATGCTTTTTCATTGGTTGGAGAGTGTAGAGCGGGTGAATTCAATCATTTGATTGTAGTCGGCATTGTTGTTTAGGCGGTAGTTTTTGGTTTTGCGCTGTGGCAAGGTGCAGGAGAGGATGAGGGAGCAGGCGGAGATGATGAGGGCCGAACGGAGATAGTGGCGTGTGACTTTGCGGCGGTGGAGCTTGTTGTCGAACCAATGGTCGAAGCCATCGAACATCGACTCGGAGAGATGATGCATGTGAATATCGAGTCGTTGGCTTGGAGAGGGATGTGTGGATGCCGGTTGGTGTATTGTTTGTTCCATGGTAGTGCAGTATTATTGATTGTTGTTGATTTTGTTGTTGATTTCTTGAAGCCGGAGGATGATGCGCTGCAAGCGTTTGTTGACGGAGTTGGGTTTGAGGTTGAAGTGTTCGGCGAGTTCGTGCCGTTTGTAGCCTTGGAGGTAATGGGCTATGAAGCGTTGGTCGTCGGTGTTGAGGAAGCTGATGAGTTCCTGCAGGGTTTCGGAGATTTGGGCATGGCTGTCGTCGTCGGCAAGGTATTCGGCCAGAGAGTCGCGCATGGCGACGAGGTCGATGGAGGGGTGGCGTCGGAGGTTGTAAAGCACGTTGCGTGTGCTGAGGGATACCCATTGTCGTTCTTCGTAGAAGGAGGCGCCGGGGCGAAGGCGGTCGATGCGGGTCCAGAGCACCAGCGACACTTCCTGCACCAAGTCGCGGCAGCGTTCGCGGTTGCCGTGGCAGTGTTTCCTGCAGATGGCCCAGACGACTTCCTTGTGTCGGCTGATGAGTGTGGAGTAGGCTTTGTATAGGTCGATGTTGTCGGACATGGATTGGGAAAAATCTTTTTTCTGCCTAGTAAATACTCACTTTTTTTCAAAAAGTGGACAGCTGATGAAAAAAAAGTACGGATGGGAACAGTGCAGTGCCCGGTTTGGGATAAACCCAAATCGGTCATTAGGCCGACTTTTATTTCATTTTTCGCTTTTTCAGGTCTGTTTATGCCATATCAGCATTTCTTTATGTTCCATGACGTTACTTGGGCTCGGCAGAGCAAGCAAGCTTTCTCTGCTCTCGCTTTGCGTAACGTTCGGCATCTTGTCCACATCCCTGTCTCGCCGTAGCCCGCTACGCCTTAACTTCGTTGACGTTGCTATGGCTCGGCAGAGCAAGCGAGCTTTCTCTGCACTCGCTTTTCGCAACGTTCACCAGCGATGCGGCCAATCTGCTCGAAACAAATACTAATCTGGCATAAACCCTAATGACCGATTTGGGATAAAAATGAGGGTGTCCGTGACTGAGTCGGGACACCCTCGCAGATGGCTGAGCTATAGTTTAGCGGACGATGTCCATCTCGTCGATAAGGTTCTGTGCGTTGGCGTATTTGTCGATGACGAAGAGCATGTAGCGGCTGTCGAGGCAGATGCAGCGTTGCAGGTTCTCCTCGAAGTCGATGTCGCCGCTCATGGCCTCGCCATTGCCGTCGAATGCCAGGCCGATGAGGTTGCCGTAGGCATCGAGTACGGGCGAGCCGCTGTTGCCGCCGGTGATGTCGTTGTTGGTGATGAAGCAGGTGGGCAGCTGGCCCTTGGAGTTGGCATAGGTGCCGTAGTCTTTGGCGGCATAGAGGTCTTTGAGGCGTTGGGGCACGATAAACTCGGTGTTGGTGGGGTCTTCTTTCTGCATGACCCCTTCGAGGGTGGTGTAGAAGTGGTAGGTGACGCCGTCGCGGGGTTCGTAGGCCTTAACATTGCCGTAGGTGAGGCGGATGGTGCTGTTGGCGTCGGGCGACATGAGCTTGCGGCCGGCGTTAATCTGCAGGATGCCGTCGACAAAGTCGCGGGTGCCGCGGGTGAGGTTGTCGCGGTTCTCCTTGGGGATGGAGAGGTAGACCTCGCGGTATTTGTCGAGGATGTCGGTGCCGTATTTGTAGATCTCGTCGCGCTCGAGTTTCTTAATTGTGGGGTTCTTCAGGAATTCCTCGAAGTTTTTCTGGTTGGCAAAGATGGAACCGCTGAACAGGTGTGCCACCAGGGCGGTGAAGTTGCCGCGGTATTTGCGGTCGGCGGTTTTGAGGCAGTCGGGGATATAGTTGATGTTGATATTGCGGTAGGTGTATTCCATCATGGCAGCCATGACGCGCTGCTCGACGGCCTCGTCGTAGTCCTTATAGAACTTGGCGGCCTCGTCGCGCAGCTCGGCCAGCAGGGCGTCGCGCTGGTCGGGGTTGTCCTCATTGCAGATGGCCTTGATGGAGCGGCCGAAGAGGGTGGACTGGTAGAGCAGTTCGGGGCCTTCCAGCAGTCCTTCGTCGAGATAGGTGATGGCTTCCTGCAGCTCGCGGCGGTCGGCATAGCTCTTCTCGATGAGGCCCAGGGCGGCGCGGTATTTGGGGTCCTTGTCCAGTGCCCAGTCGTAATATTCCTTCTCCACCTCTTTTTTCAGGGCCATGGTGTTGAGTTTCTTGAGGGCGATGTTCTGTTCGTTGCTGTATTTCCAGTAGTTGGCGCAGCCGGCATATTTGGAGGCGTATTTAATCTTGATGGCCTGGTCCTTGTCCATCTCCTCGCGGAGGATGTTGATTTTGACAGTGCGGAGTTCGTAGCGGAGTTTGTTGCTGACTTCCATGGTCTCTTTCAGGCCATAGGAAGTGAGGAAGTGGTTGGTGGTGCCGGGGAAGCCGAGGACCATGGCGAAGTCGCCGTCCTTCAGCTCGCGGGCGCTGACGGGGAGGTGGTGCTTGGGCTTGAGGGGGATGTTCTCCTTGGCGTAGGGTGCGGGCTTGCCGTCGGGGGCGGTGTAGATGCGGAACATGGAGAAGTCGCAGGTGTGGCGGGGCCATGACCAGTTGTCGGTGTCGCCGCCGAACTTACCCATCGACGAAGGGGGAGCGCCCACAAGGCGGACGTCCTTGTAGATGATATGGACGAAGAGGAAGTACTGGTTGCCGTTGAACATAGGCTTGACGGTGGCGTCGTAGTCGGTGCCGCGGACAGCCTCGTCGGCGATGCGCTGGCTGACGTTGCGCACGGCCTTGGCGCGGTCGTCCTCGCTCATGTCGTCGCTGAGGCATTCAAGCACGCGGGCGGTGACATCCTCCATACGCACGAGGATGGAGGCGGTGAGGCCGGGGTTGGGGAGCTCCTGCGCCATGTTGTAGGCCCAGAAACCGTCGCGCAGATAGTCGTGCTCGACGGTGGAGTGCTCCTGCAGCTTGCCGTAGCCGCAATGGTGGTTGGTGGAGATAAGTCCCTTGTTGCTGATAATCTCGCCAGTGCAGAAGTGCCAGAAGGGTCGGCCCTCGTTGCCGAGGCCGACGATGGCGTCCTTGATGCAGTTCTGGTTAATGCTGTAGATGTCTTCGGGCGAGAGCTTGAAACCGGCTTTCTGCATGTCGGCATAGTTCTTGCCGATAAGCGAGAGGAGCCACATGCCCTCGTCGGCGCGGCTGGCGGCAGGGGCCAGAACCAGCAGGGCCAGGGTCAGGGAAAGGATGATTCTTTTCATGCTATTAAGATATTAAGTTACTATTTAATTGATGTATTGAAGATGCAAAGATACGACTTTTTTTTGAATTACTGCATTTTTATGCTCTCAGCGAAGGTGGATGGCAGTAGGGTGGCGGATGGCATCCCCCTCGCCACAGAGAGGGGCCGTCCAATCCTGCATCGTTGGAGTATCGTTATAGCAACGTTACTCGATATGATAACGGATAACAAGCCGAGAAGCAGGCAGCATCGAGCCGGGATTGAACGGCCCAAGTGGGTTTAATAGCATATCACGTTGTTATATAGATATATTCTCTGTGGGAGATTTCGAATAGGTATATTCCAACGGCCGATTTGGGTTAAATATAGTGTCTGTCGGGTTGCTTTTTAACAATTGGCTGTGGAAAGAAAAGAGTTTTCAACAGCTGAAAGTGGAAACAAATGGAAAAAAACGAGGTCGAAGTGAAACCTTTTTCCGGCTTTTGCGTATAAGCGAATAACGAAAAAATGGCAGTTAATAACTTTTTTTGGCAAAAAATGGCAATAATTGGAAAAATTGTTGTATTTTAGCATTCTGAAAAATAGTATATATAAATGGCGTTAATACTTGGCACAGAATACTGTAAGATAGATTCGAACGGTCGATTCAAGTTTCCGATTGCGCTAAAAAAGCAGTTGGGGACGGACGATTGCCGTTTTGTGATCCGTCAGGGGTTCACTGCCGAGTGTTTGGAGCTATGGACGTATGCCAGTTTCCAGAATGAGGTGGAAACCCTCCGGAAAGAGTTGAATCCATACAGCATCCGCGACAACCAGATCATGCGACAGATGACGCGTGCCAATCTCGTGGAGCTGGACAGCAACGACCGCCTGATGGTGCCTCCGGAACGGAAGTCGGTAATCGGTGACGCGAAGGAGATAGTCCTGCAGTCGACAGGCAAGTGCATCGAGATTTGGGAGCGTTCGGCATACGACAAGATGAACAGCGAAATTGTGGATTTCGCTTCGATTGTTGACCAGCGTCTGGGCCACAGTGCCCAGTCGCAAAAAAGTATGCCGAATGATGTACCATGTGCCGGTGATGCTGAATGAATGCATCGAGGGTTTGAGTATCCGTCCCGACGGGACCTATGTGGACGTCACCTTTGGGGGTGGCGGCCACTCGCGTGCCATCCTGGCATGTCTGGGTGAAGGGGGACGGCTGTATGCCTTCGACCAAGATGCCGACGCGCTGGCCAACGCCATCGACGACCCCCGTTTCAAGCTGATACACGAGAATTTCCGTCACATCAAGGCCTTCCTCCGCCTGGAGGGGGTGCGGAGTGTGGACGGCATACTGGCCGACCTTGGTGTGTCGTCGCACCAGTTCGACGTGGCGGAGCGCGGATTCTCCACCCGGCTCGAGGGTGAGCTGGACCTGCGCATGGACCGCCGTCAGGAGCTCACCGCGCGGCAACTGGTGAACAGCGCCGCCGAGGCCGACTTGGCACGGGTGCTGCGCCTGTATGGCGAGCTGCCCAACGCCACGCAGATGGCAAAGGCCATCTGCCGTGCCCGTGCCGAGCGGGAGATAGTGACCACCTTCGACCTGCGCGAGGCCGTGAGCCGCCATCTGCCCCGCGGGGCGGAGAACAAATGGCTGGCCATGCTGTTCCAGGCATTGCGCATAGAGGTGAACGGCGAGCTGGATGCCCTGCAGGCGTTGCTGCGCCAAGGCGTGGAGCTGCTCAACCCGGGAGGGCGCATGGTGGTGATGTCCTATCACTCGCTTGAGGACCGCATTGTGAAGAATTTCTTCCGTGCGGGCAATTTCGAGGGCGAGGTGGAGAAGGATTTCTACGGCAACCCGCTGGCTCCGCTGGCGCCGGTAGTCCGCAAGGCCGTCGTGGCCAGCGACGAGGAGCTGCAGCGCAACCCCCGTTCGCGTAGCGCACGGCTGCGTGTGGCAGAGAAGAAAGAAAAATAACAGAAACGACTATGGCAATGGAAGAAAAGATACAGGAGACGATACCGGAAGGGCAGCCCACGGCAACTGCCGCCGAGCAGCCTGCCGAGCGCAAGCGCACCAACTGGCTGTCGCGCATACTGGGTGGCGAAGTGCTGCAGAGCCGTGCGGTGCTGAGGCAGGTGCCCCTTGTGATGATGCTCTGCTTTTACGCTATCCTGTTGGTGTATAACCGTTACCGTGTGGAGGACTTGACCAAGGAGCGGACGGCCACGCAGGACCGCATCACCTATCTGCGCGAAGCCCGTATCGAGCTGCAGAAACGCTATCAGGAGACCATCAAGATATCGCAGATTGCCGAGATGCTGGAGGGCACGGGGATAGGCATCACCGCCGGCCCGCCGTATGAGCTTGATGCCAAAGGGATGGACAAGTATCTGGATTGACAACTGTAGCACAAAGCAATGATGGGGTGACCCCATCGCAACAAAAAACGAAACAGAAATTGGAAGAGAAGAAACATAACAAGACTTTATTCACCAAGATGCTGGTGCTGTATCTGGTGCTGGTGGTGCTGGCAGGCGGCGGCATGCTGATGTGTGCCATCAACACGCAGGTGGTGAACGGCGACATGTGGCGTGAGAAGGCGCGTGCCCGCGAGGAGATATTCCGTACGGAGGAGGCCCGCAGGGGAACCATCTTCTCGTCGGACGGCAAAGTGCTGGCGACCACGGTGCCGGTGTGCGACCTCTGTCTCGACCTGGGACGCTGGCCCAAACGCGACAGCCGTGGCGAAGAGGTGAAGGACAAGGCAGGAAACGTGGTGATGGAGAGCTGCATCGCCGACGAGAAGTTGTGGAGGGAGCAGGTGGGGAAAGTGTGTCGGATACTCCACGAGCAATTCCCTGCCAAGTCGTATGAGTATTACTACAACCGTATCATGCGCGAGTATAACAAGAAACGGCCGAGCCGCTGCCTGTATGTGGAGCGGAGAGTGCCGTATTCGAAGTGGATGACCATCCGTCAACTGCCGGGCTGGAGCCGCTGCGTGGTGGAGAAAACGGCGGACGGGGATGTGAAGAGTTTTGTGCGCGCACATATCTACGGCAATATGGGCGAGAATGTGATAGGACTGCACTATAAGACTGTGCAGAAAGAGGGTTATACAGGATTAGAGGGTTATTACGACAGTGTGTTGCGGGGTCAGGACGGCCAGTATATCTGCCGGAGACTGACCCGCGGCACATGGATCCCCGTAGAGGACGGCAGTGTGCCCGACGAGGACTCGACGCTGGTACGCCACCGTGTGGACGGCAAAAGTATTGTGGCCACTATCGACACCCGCTATCAGGATATTGCCGAGAGTGCCCTAAGGAGTTCAATGAACGAGCACGGCGGCCAGTCGGGCTGCGCCATCCTGATGGAGGTGAAGACCGGATATGTGCTGGCATGCAGCAGCCTGACCCGCGACACCTCGGGACGGCTGAGCGAAAACCTGTGGAGCAATGTGGCTTGCAGCGACAGCTATGAGCCTGGCTCGACATTCAAGACGGTGGCACTGGTATCGATGTTCAACGACGAGAAGGTGGCCATTGACACCTCGAAACGTGTGCAGTGCGGTGGCAAAAAACGCTATAGTGCCACCAGTGGCGAGATCAATGCCGGCCACGGTTACACGACCGACACGGCCAACCTGGCCGGGGTGCTGGCATTGTCGTCGAATGTTGGCATGTGCGAGCTGGCGTGGGAGTATTACCGCAACCGGCGCGAGGATATGAAGATAGGGATAGAGGCAATCTTCCCCTTCGGAAAGATGCACCCCGACCTTGACGTGATTGAGCCGAACACGAGGGTTGTGCCGCTGAACTCGGACCGTGACTTCCTGAATCTGAGCTATGGCTACTCGGCCACAGCGACACCGCTGCAGGTGGTGACTTTCTATAATGCCATTGCCAACAACGGCAAGATGGTGAAACCCCTTTTCTGCCGCGAGATAATTGAAGGCGGTCGCCCCCGTCCCACAAAGCCCGTGGTGTTGAAAGAGCATATATGCAGCGAAGAGGTGGCCAAGCAAATGCGCGAACTGCTGGTGGGCGTGGTGGAACACGGCACCGGCGACAATGTATACAACACCGTGTATGGCATTGGCGGCAAGACCGGCACCACCCAGGGCATCAGCGACAAGAGTATCAAGAATTCGTCGTTCGTAGGGTTCTTCCCTGCCGACAACCCCCGCTACACCTGTCTGGTGCTGGTGGAACGCACAAGCATTGCCGGACGCCATGCCGCTGCACCGGTGTTCAAGAAGATTGCCGACTGTGTGGTGGCATTCGACGAGGAACTGGGCAGTATCGACCTGCAGGACTCCGGCCGTGTGATGCGCCCGGTACTTGCCAAGGGCAAACGGAAACAATTGGATAATGCACACAGGCTGCTGGGACTGCCTTTCACTCAAGCCGACAGCTCGCGCTTTACCAGCTGGACGGTGTACGACGACGCCCGCGGAGTGTACGACGACTATGACGTGCCCCAGGGCGTGGTGCCCGACTGCAAGGGTATGACGGTCCGCGACGCCATGGCACTGCTGCGTGCAGCAGGGTTGAAGGTGCGCTTCGCAGGGCAGGGCAAGGTGGTAAGCCAGTCGCCCAAGGCCAGAACGGCAGTAAGAAAAGGTGCAACGGTAACATTAGAATTGAAACCATGAAATTATTATCGCTCATAGAAGGAATAGCACCGCTCAACACGGTGGCAGCAAACCCCGAAGTCTGCGACATCTGTTTCGACTCGCGCAAAGCGGGAAAAGACAGCTGCTTTGTGGCACAGGTGGGTACCCATGTCGACGGCCATGATTATATCGACACAGCCGTGAAACAGGGGGCTGTGGCTGTAGTGTGCCAGCGTATGCCCGAGCACTTGCAGCAAGGCGTGGCTTATGTGATGGTAGAAAACAGCGACCTGGCGCTTGGCGTGATGGCCGACAACTTTTACGGCCACCCCTCGCGGAAGCTGAAACTGGTGGGCATCACCGGCACCAACGGCAAGACTACCACGGTCACTTTGCTGCACCGTCTGTTCCGCAGCCACGGATGCCACGCGGGACTCCTCTCCACCATCGTCAACAAGATTGACGACGAGGAGGTGCCGGCCACCCATACCACCCCCGATGCACTGGAGCTGAACCGCCTGCTGAGCCGCATGGTGGAGGCAGGCTGTGAATATGCCTTTATGGAGGTGAGCAGCCACAGCATCGTACAGAACCGGATAGGTGGACTGACCTTTGCCGGTGGTATTTTCAGCAATCTGACTCATGACCATCTCGACTTCCACAAGACGATGGCCAACTACATCGCCGCCAAGAAGCTCTTTTTCGACAACCTGCCCAAGACGGCATTTGCCTTGGTCAATATCGACGACCGTAACGGCCGTGTGATGGTTCAGAACACCCGTGCACGCGTGCAGACCTATAGTCTTCAACGTATGGCCGACTATCGCTGCAAGGTGGAGGAAGAGACCTTCGGCGGGTTGCTGTTGGAGCTGAACGGCCATGAGGTGTGGACGCGTCTGGTGGGCAGGTTCAATGCCTACAACCTTACCGCAATCTATGCCACAGCCGTGCTGCTGGGCGTGGAGGAGTCCGAGGCACTGAGACTGCTCAGCACACTCGAGGCGGCAGAGGGCCGCTTCCAGTACGTCAATGGCCGCGGTATCACCGCCATCGTGGATTATGCCCACACCCCCGATGCGCTGGAGAATGTGCTCCGCGCCATCAACGACATGCGCCGCACGGGACAGATGCTTTATACCGTGGTGGGCTGCGGTGGCGACCGCGACACCACCAAGCGTCCCGAGATGGCCAAGATAGCCTGCACCATGAGCGACCGCCTGGTGCTCACCTCCGACAACCCTCGTACCGAAGACCCGGAACGCATCCTCGACGATATGGAGAAAGGGCTCTCGTTGGAGGAAAAAAGCCAGACTGTGCGTATCACCGACCGCCGCCAGGCCATCAAGACCGCTGTCATGATGGCCCACGAGGGCGACATCATCCTCGTGGCCGGCAAGGGGCATGAAAAGTACCAGGACATCAACGGAGTGAAACATCACTTTGACGACAAAGAAGAGTTGGAGAAACTACTGGTGATGGAAGACCGGTTATGATAGAACATGAACATTAAGAAAGTATTCAATAATAACAACGCAATATAGGAAAAGATTATGCTATACTACCTCTTTGATTGGTTAGACAGAGCTTTTGACTTCCCCGGAGCAGGCGTGTTCCAGTACATCTCCTTCCGGGCATCGATGGCTGCCATCCTTTCGCTGCTTATCATGCTGTTCTGTGGCAAGCCTTTCATACGGTTCATCCGTCGCAAGTCGATAGGCGAGACCGTCCGCAATCTTGGACTCGAAGGGCAGAAAGAGAAGGAAGGCACCCCCACCATGGGCGGACTCATCATCCTTTCGGCCATCGTCATCCCAACTCTATTGTTGGCAAAGCTGGACAATGTGTACGTCATCACCATGCTTGTCACCACTGTGTGGTTGGGGCTGATTGGATTTATCGACGATTATATCAAAGTCTTCAAGAAGGACAAAGCCGGAATGCCTGGCAAATTCAAGGTCTTTGGTCAGATTATGCTGGGCTTGGGAGTGGGATTGCTCCTCTCGTTCCATCCCGACATTGCCTCGACCAAGACCACCATCCCCTTCGTCAAGGGTAACGAGTTCGACTATGCATGGCTCATCAGCTGGATGGGCGACTGGACACAGAATTGGGTGTGGGTGGTGTACGTGCTTGTGGCCATCTTCGTGGTCACCGCCGTATCCAATGCGGCCAACCTCACCGACGGTATCGACGGCCTGGCCACCAGTACGGCATCCATCATCGGTGGAGCCCTTGCCATCCTCGCATGGCTATCGGGCAACATCATCATGGCCAACTACCTCAATATCGTCTACCTCCCCAACATCGGTGAGTTGACCGTCTTCATCACCGCCTTCGTGGGTGCGGCATTGGGCTTCCTGTGGTTCAATACCTATCCTGCCGAGATATTCATGGGTGACACCGGGTCGCTGGCGTTGGGCGGCATCATAGCAGTCTTTGCCCTCCTTATCCGTAAGGAGCTTATCCTCCCGATACTCTGCGGCATTTATGTGGTTGAAGACTTTTCTGTAATCTGGCAGACTTGGGGTTGCAAGTTCTATCGCCGCAAGCATCATCTGCCGCCGGATCAGGCTGTGCCTGTGGAGAAACGTCCGTTCCTGATGACACCCATCCATCACCACTACCAGAAGCAAGGCATTGCCGAGCCCAAGATTGTGCAGCGCTTTGTTATCATAGGCATCCTGCTGGCCATCGTCAGCATCGTAACACTCAAACTCCGCTAAACGATTACCACAATAATAACAATAATATCAAGAAATGAGCATCCAACAATTAGCTACCCAGGGACGCGAACGCACCTACAGCGGTCTTGCTGCCATCGATACTGCCCGCCTGCGCCAGATGCGCGACAGTGCTATACGCAACTGTTTCCTCCGTTTCGAGGAGACCACCTCACGCATCGAACATGTGGCCACCATCCATGGCAAAGAATATATCAATGATGCGGCAGCCCGCAGTGTCAACGCCACGCTCTATACCCTTCACCGCACTTCAGGCCCCATCGTCTGGATAGCCATGGCCGACGATTCCGTCGCCGACTATGCTGCCCTGCGTTCGATAGCCCTGCGCAAGGTACACATGCTTGTCTGTATCGGCAATGGGAGCGCATCGCTTCACCAGACATTTGCTTCAGTGGTTCCGGTGGTGGTGGATGTTCCGGACATTGCTGCCGCAGTACAGGTGGCATCGCGCTGCCCTGTGCAGGGTGCCAAGGTAATCTACTCGCCCGCCACCAATGCGGGTGGTGCCGCAACGGCGGAAGCAAAAACCTTTATCCACCAAGTCAACGAGCTGTAAACAAATAGAAACATGCGAAGAAAACTGAACATATTGGCAGGCGACAAAGCCCTATGGGTCATCTTCCTACTGCTCTCGGTCATCTCACTCGTGGCCGTGTACAGCACCATAGGACTCTCCGCCATCAGCGACCTCAATTCCACCCCCATGCGCATTTTCTGCCGTCATCTGGGTTTTGTGGTCGCCGCTGCCCTTATCGCCATATTCGTCTCGCATCTCAAGTACCGCTATTTTGCCCGCGCCTCCGTCATCCTGCTCTATCTCTCCGTTGCTGCCCTTGTGGTGGTCATCATCATGGGTACCAAGCGCTGGCTGGTCATCCCGCATGTAGTCCGTTTCGAACCCTCCGAGCTGGCAAAGATCGCCCTTATCGTCTATCTTGCCCGTTGTATTGCGCTGCGTCGCGAAAGCCTTGACGAGCCAGCCACCTTCCGTCGCTTGCTCTACCCCATTCTGATTGTCTGTCTGCTAGTCACACCGGCCAACCTCTCCACGGGCATACTCATCTTCCTTACCTGCTACATAATGCTCTTCTTCGGCGGAGTCAATCGTCGGTTGTGGTGGCGTGGACTGCTCCTGTTGCTGGGCATTTCGCTGGTGGGATTCCTTATCCTCTATTTCTTTGGCAACCAGATACAGATAGGCCGTGTGCCCACTTGGGCCCACCGATTCCAGTCGTGGATACATCCCAATCCCGACGAACTGACGCAGGAGAACATGGCCCGTATGGCTGTGGCTAGGGGTGGTTTCTGGGGCAACGGCATCGGCACCACCATTCACGGCCGACTGATGACCCAGGCCCACAACGATTTCATCCTCGCCATCATCATTGAGGAAGCAGGTCTAATCTCGGCCATAGCTATCTTTGCCCTCTATGCATGGTTCTATTTCCGTTGCATCCGTATTGCCACCGCCTGCCGCGGTCTTTTTGGCAGTCTCATTGTGGCGGGAACGGGAACACTTATCTTCCTTCAGGCAGTCATCAACATCAGCGTGGCCGTGGGGTTGCTGCCCGTCACCGGGCAGACGCTACCCTTCATCAGCTATGGCGGTACTGCCTACCTCTGTCTTGGCCTCGGATTAGGCATCATCCAGGCGGTGGCATTCCGCAACAAGAAACTGAACCGCAAAGCTGCCACTGCCCAACAGGTGTCTGCTGAGCCAGAATCAACAGTCTCCGATACAGAGAACACACAGCAATTAAATTAGTCGTTAACCCATTCAAAACAACACCGATATCATGAAAGTCATCATCAGCGGAGGAGGCACAGGCGGACACATATTCCCCGCACTTGCCATAGCAAACGCCATCAAAGAGCGTTATCCCGAGGCCGACATACTATTTGTCGGAGCCAAAGGGCGCATGGAGATGGAGAAGGTGCCTGCTGCCGGCTACACCATCAAAGGTCTGCCCATTGCCGGTCTTCAGCGTCAGCTCACCCTTTCCAATATCATCAAGAATCTCCAGCTTCCCTTCAAGGTGCTCCGCAGCCGCTGCATGGTACGCGGCATCCTGCGCCGTTTCCGTCCCGATATCGTCGTAGGAGTAGGCGGCTTCGCCAGCCAGCCCACGCTCAGTGTAGCCTCCCGTATGAATATTCCCACCCTCCTGCAAGAGCAGAACTCCTATGCAGGTCTTGCCAACAAGACCCTCGCCCGTAAGGCAGCATGTATCTGTGTGGCCTATCCCGATATGGACCGTTACTTCCCCGCCGACAAGATTGTCTTCACGGGCAACCCCGTCCGTGCCGACATCGAGCGCCTTTCGGCAACACGCGAGGAGGGATGCTCCCATTTCGGCCTTCAGCCTGACATGCCTGTCGTGCTCAGTGTGGGTGGCAGTCTGGGGGCAGGCAGCATCAACCGCATGGTGCTGGATAACCTGCAGTTCTTCGCCGACAACCGAATACAGATTATCTTCCAGACGGGACGCACAATGTACGAAGAGGCAAAGCAGGCTGTAGCTGCTGCAGGTGTGGAGCAATGGGTCAAGGTACACCAGTTCATCAGCCGTATGGATCTTGCCTATGCCGCTGCCCAGGTGGTTATCTCCCGTGCCGGAGCGATAGCCATCTCCGAACTCTGTCTCGTCGGAAAACCCGTCATGCTCATCCCTTCGCCCAACGTGGCCGAAGACCACCAGACAAAGAATGCCATGGCGTTGGTTAACAAAGGTGCCGCCATCATCATGCCCGACAATCGTTGCCACGACGAAGGGCTGCCCATGCTGGCGCAGCTGCTTGCCGACACCGACCGCCAAGAGCGCATGGGAGAGGCGATCCGTGCCCTCGCTGCACCACAGGCTGCAAGCCATATCGTAGACCAGATTGAACAAGTCATTGCCAACAAACATTAAAACGTACTGCACTATGAACTACTATTTCCTCGGCATCGGCGGCATCGGCATGAGTGCTATTGCGCGCTACCTGCATCTCCAAGGACATACCGTCTCTGGCTACGACCGCACACCTTCTCCTCTCACTACCCGTCTGCAAGAGGAAGGAATCGCTGTCCACTTCGACGACGACCCCTCGCTCATTCCCGCCCAGATTGACCAAGTCGTCTACACCCCTGCTGTACCCACCGACACAGCCGAGTACCAGTATCTGCTCAAGATGGGCGTACCCATTGTGAAACGTGCCCAGTTTCTCGGGCAGCTCACGCAAGGCAAACGCTGCATTGCCGTAGCCGGTACCCATGGCAAAACCTCCACCTCCACCTTGATTGCCCACATGTTGAGCCAGACCGAACTGGGATGCAGCGCACTCCTTGGCGGCATATCCAAGAACTTTAACTCCAATATCTATGTCAACAAAGAGAGCGACTATGTGGTGGTAGAGGCTGATGAATACGACCGTTCCTTCCTCCATCTGCACCCATGGTGTGCTGTTATCACAGCCACCGACCTCGACCACCTCGACACCTATGGCACCCATGCCCATCTTGTCGAAGCCTTCCATCAGTTCGCCTCTCAGATCGACCCTGCCGGGACACTCGTCATCAAACAAGGACTCACCCTGCAGCCCGACCATACTGAGCATGAGTCCGAGCATGAAGAGGAGCACCATCATGGCTCCAGTATAGAAGGCATACAAGCCAACACCTATAACTACACGGCCCATGGCATTGAGGCCGACTTCTACCCCTGGAACGTGAGACAGTACAACGGCAATATCTTCTTCGACCTCCGTACACCCAAAGGTGTATTCTACGACCTCGAACTCCCCAATGCCGCTCTTTACAATGTGGAGAATGCCGTGGCCGCTGCCGCTGTGGCCGTCACCGTTGGACTCAACGAGTACCAAATCCGCCATGGATTCAAGACTTATGCCGGTGTCTGTCGGCGTTTCGACTACCACATCAAGACCCGTGACCTCGTGTATATCGACGACTATGCCCACCATCCGCAAGAGATTGCCGCCTGTCTCGACAGCATCCGCTTCCTTTATCCTGGCAAACGTGTCGTAGGAATCTTCCAACCGCACCTCTACACCCGCACACGCGATTTCGCCGATCAGTTTGCTCAGGTACTCTCCACGCTCGATGAACTTATCATGCTCCCCATTTATCCAGCCCGCGAGAAACCCCTGCCGGGTGTCACTTCATCCATGGTGCTGCGAAAGATCGACAGTCTGTCGAAGTACCTTTGTACCCCCGACCAAGTGCTCGAACTCGTTCCCGCGCTCTGCCCCGATGTGGTGGTCACCATGGGTGCGGGCGACATAGACCGGCTTGTTCCCAGGCTGGAAGAAGTACTTAAAAGTGATAACCCATCCTAAGCATGAACAAGAAACTGAAAATAGCACCCATTGTTGCACTCCTGCTGCTGGTGATACTGGTAGTGGTGGCCAACCGCTGGCGTAGCCTGTCGCAAGTGCGCAGTGTCCGAGTCGACATCGACTATTGCGGAGCCGATACCCTTGTCACTCCCCAGCAGGTGGCGGACTTGGTGGTCGACAGCATGCCCGACATCATGTCCAAGAGGTTGCGCGATGTGGACCTTGGCAGGGTGGCGCGTGTGGCAGTCTCCTCACCATGGCTGTCGCGGTGCGACGCAGGCACTTCTATAGGTGGTGCTGTTGTGGTGCATGCTGTCCAGCGCAAGCCGGTGGTGCGCATCTGCTCACATAGCGGAGAGTACTATCTTGACGATAAAGGATACCGTGTCCCGGTCACTCCCGTGGGTTCTTCCGACATGATAGTGGCCAGCGGCAACATCCCTGACAAAGGCAAGGGACTGAAAGAGGTGTGGACTTTGGCCAAATACCTTTTCCATCACGAGCGTCTTGCCCCCCTCTTCGACCAAATCTACCGCGATGCCAAAGGCGACCTCTATCTCACTCCCAAACTGGGCAACCATGTGGTGCAGATAGGTTCGGCTGAACAACTCGACGAGAAATTCTGCAACCTGATGGCTTTCTATACCCGTGGGTTTCCACAGGTAGGCTGGGAGACATACAGCCAGATAAGTGTCAAGTACCATGGACAGGTGGTTTGCACACGCCGCGACAAGACGGCGGCCATGTCCGGTACTGACTCTTGACACTCTTTTCCTGCCTTGCAGGAGCGTACTGAACAAGAATAAGTAATGATTGAAAACAAATAAAAATAAGAACAATATGAGTTACATAGTAGGACTTGACATTGGAACAACAAAAATCGCCTGCTTTATAGGCGAGCGGGCAGAAAAAGGCAAAATCCGTATCGTGGGATTCGGCAAGACCGAGTCGGTAGGTGTGGAGCGCGGCATTGTGAAAAACATCCGCAGTACGGCTGATTCGATACGTCGTGCGGTGAGCGATGCATCGGAAATGGCAAAATTCGACGTGGAGGAAGTGTATGTCGGCATCGCCGGCCAGCACATCAAAAGCCGTTCGAACCAGGGTAGTGTCATGATTCCAGAGGATCACCGTCTTATCGAGAAGTCGGATGTCGACCGCCTGATTGAAGACCAGTACCGTATCATGCTTGAACCGGGAGAAGAAATCATCCACGTTTTCCCGCAGAATTACATTGTCGACAACGACAAACTTGACCCCGACATCGACCCCGTGGGCGTGGCAGGCAAATGCCTCGTTGCCAACTTCCACATCGTGACAGGCAACACTGGCAATGTCCGCAACATCCGTGATGCTGTGGCCGAAGCCGGTCTGCGCATCAAGGGAATGGTGTTGGAGCCCATTGCATCGGCCTATGCAGTGTTGGACATGGGCGACAAGGCCGCCGGTGTGGCTTTGGTGGATATTGGCGGCGGCACTACCGACATCGCCATCTTCCAAGAGGGTATTATCCGCCATACTACCGTGCTCCCGCTGGCAGGTAACGTCATCACCAACGACATCCGCGACAACTGCAAAATCCTCAAGCATCAGGCGGAAAGCCTGAAGACCAAGTTCGGTTCCTGCCTCCCCTCCAATGTCAACCAGGACGACATCATTGCCATTCCCGGTATCCGCAACCAGGATCCCCGCGAAATCTATGTCAAGACCCTTGCCACTATCATCAATGCCCGTATGCGCATCCTGCTTGAGCAGGTGCTGTACGAGATACAGGTGTCCGGTTTCGAACGCCAACTGATAGCTGGTGTTGTGCTTACAGGTGGTGGTGCCCGCCTCAAACACGTCAAAGAGTACTCCGAATTGATTACCGGCATCGACACCCGTATCGGTATGCCCGACGAGCATCTCGATGTCCAGGCCAGTGCATCGTTTGAGGATCTCAGCCATCCCATGTATGCCACCGGTATCGGTTTGGTCATCTACGGCATTCTCGAGATGGAACGTAAGGCCCGTGAAGAGGCCGAAAAGGCTGCCGAGACCAAACCGGAACCTGAACCTGAACCCGAGCCGGAGCAAGCCTCGGAGTTGGAAGTGGTAGACAAGAAGAGCGGTAAAAAGGAAAAGACCAAAAAGAAGAATGTCAGCGCAGAGGCTCGCAACTTAGGCAAGTCTATCTCCGATTGGCTCACCCGTAATTTCACCGAGGACGGCCTTGACGAGTAACCTACTATGCTGTATTCGAAATTGTTGATGGATTGAAAGCACGCATTGTTTACATGGTTATTCATCATCAGATTGGCATTTTTATATGGCGTTGTTCATAAAGTGTTGATAAACCGTAAGCAGGGGAGGCCGGAATTCGGAAATAATTTCGTACTTTTACAAATTCAAATTATATTGGATAATTAGTATAACGACATCAATAATAACAATTTATAATATTACAGAATATGCCCGATTCACAACTTATTACTTTCGATTCGCTTTCGGAGCAGTCTTCATACATCAAAGTTATCGGAGTGGGAGGCGGTGGTAACAATGCCGTGAACCACATGTTCCGCAAAGGTATTTCGGGTGTAGACTTTATTGTCTGCAATACGGACATGAAGGCGCTCAAAGGCAGTCCTGTGCCCGACAAGCTGGTGCTTGGTCACGAGGGACTGGGCGTTGGCGGACGTCCCGCCAAGGCTCGCAAGGCTGCAGAAGAGAAGGAGTCCGAAATCAAAGCTCTGTTTGAAAAGGATACGAAGATGGTGTTCATCACCGCTGGCATGGGTGGCGGTACCGGCACCGGTGCAGCTCCCGTCATTGCCCGCATGGCCAAGGAAATCAAACTCGAGGCCGAGGATAGCGACGACCCCGCTCAGATTCTCGTCGTGGCTGTGGTGACCACTCCTTTCTTGTTCGAAGGCTTCCGCAGGTTGCAGCAGGCTCAGGAGGGCGTGGAAGAGTTGCGCAAATATGTCGACTCCATTCTGGTTATCAATAACGAGAAGTTGCGCGGCTATGGCAACCTGGTGATGACCGATGCCTTTGCCATGGCAAACGATGTACTGCTGACCGCAGTGAAGGGCATTGCGGAGATTATCACGCTGAGTGCCTATGTGAATATCGACTTCCGTGATGTGTATACAGTGATGGAAAACAGCGGTACCGCCCTGATGGGTATCGGCGAAGGCGAAGGCGAGAAGCGTGCCCGACAGGCCGTGGAGGAAGCTACTACCTCGGTGCTGCTGAACGACAATGATATCAATGGCGCCAAGAATGTACTGCTGCACTTCTCCTTCGGCCCCGAGCACGAGATTACCATGGACGAGATGGGCGAAGTGACGGACTATATCACCCAAAAGACTGGTAGCCGCCAGACAAATGTGATTTGGGGTATGGGTACCGACGATACACTGGGCGACAAGGTGAAAATCACCCTCATCGCCACAGGATTCGAACAGCAGGAAAGCAACGACCCGGTGGTGCATGTGTTGGAAGAAACTCCCGTGACACCTGCTCCCAAACCCATTGGCGATGGCCCTGTGCTGATTCACCGCGACCCAACCGACACGTCGACTCCTCAGAGTCGCGACACCCGTCCGGAAAACAAATATGTAGCCCCGACAATTGAAACCGTTGCCAACCCTACTTCCGATTCCCGTCAGCCTCTGCACACCCCCGCATATCCTGACGTCCAGCGTTCTGATACCGTCCCCGGCAAGAAGCATATCATCCCCCTCTACGGTGAAGAGGAGATGAAGAACGAGGTGCGCCGCTCTGCCACCGACGAGGTGGACGACGGTCTGCGCTTGGTGAACCATACTGCTCCCGTTGTTGAAGATCGTGTTGCAGCCCCCGAACCAAAGCAGGTGGTCACCCCCGAGCCAGTGCGTGTTTCCAACACTGTCAGCAATCCGGCTGCACAGACAATGACCACCGGCACACCTTCGGTCCCTGCCCAGTCGCGTCTGGATATGATGGCCATGGACCGTGCCGAGCGCATCAAGGCCATCAACAATCTGCTGCGTAACGATGTCAATGGCGCCCAGAAAGTTGAGGCCATGACCATGGCCGATATGCTGGGGATTGACGCTCCTGCCCAATTCCAACCCATCGAGGGTGTACCGCATTCGGCTCAGTCAGAGGCCACAGGTTCTTCTGTCGCCCCCGACGGTAGCGTGCGTCCCAACACCTCCCTCTTCGGGCTGCCCGATTGAGATTGATGGCCGATAACCGGGTCGAGGAATGATGAAGAAGATTCAAGGGAAAAAATCTTTGCGGGCATGGGGCATGGTGTGCGGCATTGTGGCGGCGGTGTGCTACGGCACCAATCCGTTAGGTGCGTTGAAACTCTATGCCGAAGGCATGTCCACAGGCTCAGTGCTCTTCTATCGCTTCGGCTTGGCATGGATTATCATGTCGGTAGTGCTTTTCTTCCGTCATGAAACTTTGAAGGTCACCCTTCACGAGCTGAAGGTGTTGTTGGGGCTGGGTCTCCTTTTCATCATCTCGTCGTTGACGCTTTATCTTAGCTTTCATGTGATGGACGCCGGAGTGGCGTCCACCATTCTTTTCACCTATCCGGTCATGACAGCCGTCATCATGGCGCTTTTCTTCCACGAGCGGCTGAACTGGGTGACTGGGGCGTCGATTGCCTTGTCGTTTATCGGTGTGGCGTTGCTCTATCGGGGCGACGGACAGGTTGTTCTTCCTTGGGTCGGAGTGGCGCTGGTGCTGCTTTCGGCCTTGTCCTATGCGGTCTATATTGTCGTTGTGAACCGTAGCAAGATAAAGCTGTCGCCGTTCAAAATCAACTTCTATGTTCTATTGTGCTGTGCACTGGGCATGCTAGTGTACTCTCTTTTGAGCGGTGAGCCCATCACCCTGCCGCATGGTTTCACCAGTTGGTTCTACGTTTTATGGCTTGCCACGGTACCAGCCATCATGGCACTGGTGTTGCTGGTGTATGCGGCACGTTATGCAGGCTCCACCACCACGGCGGTGCTGGGTGCCCTCGAGCCGCTGACGGCGGTGCTGATAGGCATCTTCGTTTTTGGCGAGCGGTTCACCGTATGGCTCGCCGTAGGTATCGTGCTGATTCTGGCTTCGGTGATGCTGGTAGTGGCCGGGCAGTCCAAGGCCAAAGACTGAGTGCCTGTGTTTGTCTGTCCCTGCCGACAGGCAAGAGGCATTGCAGAGTGAGAAGATTTTCTGCTAATGGTAAATAAATTAGATAACTGTTATGAGTATTGCAGCATTGGTTTCGGGAGGAGTTGACAGCTCGGTTGTGGTGCACCTGCTTTGTGAGCAGGGTGTCAAACCTGATATTTTCTATATCCGCATAGGCATGGAGGACGAGGAGGGTTACATTGATTGCCCTGCCGAAGAGGACATCGAGATAACACAGTTCATCGCAAAGCGTTATGGATGCCGTTTCGAGGAGGTTAACCTGCATCGTGAGTACTGGGACAACGTGGTGGCCTATACCATCGACTCGGTGCGTCGGGGCTTGACCCCTAACCCGGATGTGATGTGCAACAAACTCATCAAGTTCGGGGCATTCGAACAGCGTCGAGGGCATGACTACGACTGGATTGCCACAGGTCATTACGCCACCACCGAACGGCTGGATGGTGTCCCCTTCCTGGCTACGGCAAAGGACCCTGTCAAAGACCAGACCGACTTCCTCTCACAACTGGACAGCAAGCAGATTGCCAAGCTGATGTTCCCTATCGGACACATGATGAAGAACGAGGTGCGCGACATAGCCCATGCCGCCCATCTTCCTTCTGCCGACCGCAAGGACTCGCAAGGCATTTGTTTCCTCGGCAAAATCAACTACAACGATTTCCTGCGCCGTTATCTCGGCGAGCGCGAAGGCAAGATAGTGGAGTTGGAGACTGGCCGCGTATTGGGAACCCATCGGGGCTATTGGTTCCACACCATTGGCCAGCGCAAAGGCCTCTTCCTGAGCGGTGGACCTTGGTTTGTGGTGAAGAAGGACATCGAAGAGAATGTACTCTATGTCTCCCAAGGCTACGACCCCGACGCGCAGTACGGCAATGAGATTAACCTGCTGGGGTTCCACTACCTGACGGGCGACCTGTGGAGCGACCGTCTGGAGAAAGGAGAATCAGTGGATGTGAAGTTCAAAATCCGCCACACCCCCGACTTTGCCCAAGGGCACTTGTCGCGCACAGCCGAGGGCTATCGTATTCTGTCCGATGTACGTGTGCAGGGCATCGCCGCTGGGCAGTACGCCACCATTTACGACAACGACGCTTATTTGGTCGTGGCCTCTGGCATGATTGGAGCCTGATGGCGTGGCGGTTGTGTACCCCGTCTTGCATTAATAAGGATGCTGTTCAATGGTGTTGCCTCCCGACAGGGACGCGACATAAAAACAGATAGATAGAACCAGCCTACATCCATTCAATTTTTTCTTGCTCCCGCGAATTTGCTGTAAACCAGTTGTATATCCTGTATATATTTTACCTTTATTTTTGTTTTTATTTAGCTTACCTAAACAAAGTAGAAATAAACTAAAATCGGTTATTAGGGCAACTTTTCAATCAATCTCGTCGCGTTCAGGTCTGTTTATTCCATATCTGCATTTCTGTCATAAACCCTATCTATTGTTTAAGCTGTCCAGTGCTGGTAGGTTTTCAGTGGGTGAAGACGTATTGCAGGATGTTTTCGCCCATGCGGAAGGCTTTTTGGCGTGTGGCCATGCTGTCGTTGTGTACATCCTGGTCCTCCCATCCGTCGCCCAGGTCGCACTCCCAGGTGAAGAGACAGATGAGCCGTCCGTCGTGGAAAAGGCCGTAGGCCCGGGGCGGAAGGTTGTCGTGCTCGTGAATCTTGGGGAGGCCGTCGGGGAAATGGTACTTCTGGTGGAAGATGGGGTGGCTGGGGGGGAGTTCGACGAATTCGAGTTCGGGAAAGACCAGCTTCATCTGTGGGAGGATGTATTGTTTGATGCCGTAGTTGTCGTCGATGTGGAGGAATCCTCCGCCCAACAGGTAGTTGCGGAGGTTTTGCCGTTCCTGGCTGTTGAATACCACATTACCGTGACCGGTCATGTGGACGAAAGGATAGTTGAAGAGCTCGCTGCTGCCCACATCGACTACGGCATAGTCGGTGGCGAGATTCATGTGGGCATCGGCGTTGCAGAAGGCAATGAGGTTGGTAAGTGAAGTGGGGTTGGCGTACCAGTCGCCCCCGCCGCCATATTTGAGGAGGGCTATCTGCGTTTGCGCGGCGAGGCTGTTGAATATCGACAGTTGAAGACTGAACAGCAGGATGATTGTTAGGGCTTTTTTCATGACAGGGTATTTAAGAAATTGAGGGTTGTGAGTGCGTAAAGGGCGGCAGTCTCGGTGCGGAGACGGTTGCTGCCGAGGGTGACGGGCTGGATGCCGAGGGACAGGCAACGGCTTATCTCGTCGGGGCTGAAATCGCCTTCGGGACCGATGAGTACGAGGGCATCAGTCCCGGGAGTGTAGAGTTGGTGGAGCGTGCGGCGGTCGTCGCCTGCGCAGTGGCAGACGAATTTCTGAGAATTGAGATTTGAGAATTGAGAATTGAGATTCGTCAAGAAATCAAGAAGCTTTATGGGTGGGTCGATAAGGGGCAGCGTGGCTTGCAGCGACTGCTTCATGGCGCTTAGAGCTATCTTGTGCAGGCGGTCGGTGTTGAGGGTACCCCGTTCGGAATGCTGGCAGATGATGGGGGTGATGCGGTCGACACCTATTTCGACAGCTTTTTCGACAAACCATTCCATGCGGGCGTTGTTTTTGGTCGGAGCCACGGCCATGTGCAGCTTGAAGGGACGTGCGCCATAGTTCGGCAGGCGTTCGGTTATCTCCACTTGGCAGGCCGTGGGGTCGGGGTCGGCGATGCGGGCGCGGCACATTGTGCCGTCGCCACTGGTGACGTAGAGCTCATCGCCCAGTTGCATACGGAGGACACGGACGCAGTGTTTAGACTCATCGGGCGGGAGGGTGGCGTAGGGACCTTGGGTGGTGTCGGTCAGGAAGAGGTGCATGGTGATTGAATGTGTTAGTGTGTTATTGTGTTATTGTGTGAATTTTTGAATGCGTTAACGTGTTATTGTGTTAATGTGTGAATTATTGCTTGAATGTTTGATTGTATTAATGTTTGAGTGGTTTGACCGCGCCAGCAACTTTCAACTTTCAATTTTCAATTTTCAATTTGATTCTGAGGCTTGGGTCAGGCCGAGACCGTAGCGTTTCATGCTGTCGGCGCGTTCGCGGTAGTCGGCTTGGCGGGTGGACAGAAGGTCGGCGGCAGAGGTGTCGGAGAGGCTGTGAAGACTTTCGATGCCTTCGGCTATGCGGTAGATATAAAAGTAGTCGGGGTCGATGACGCCTATTTTGTCGTCGTTGCAGAAGTAGGCATAGTGGCGCGTCTGGGTAAGGAGATTGAGGCCGAAGGTGGAGTTGTCCCACTCGAGGGGGATCATGCCCAGCAGGGTGGGACCGAGGTCGGCCTGCATGGCAATGCGGTCAAGCTGCTGCGGACGGAGCCGGGCGGGGTAATAGAATATCATGGGGACATGGTGGTAGGAGAGGGGCATGTCGTAGCGGTTGGTGCCCCAAACACCGCCATGGTCGGCAATGAGTACGAAGAGGGTGTTGGCATACCAGGGCTGGAGGCGGGCCATACGCATGAATCGTCCCAGCGACCAGTCGGCATACTCCACCACTTGCTTGCTCATGTCGCGGCTGCGGGGTTGGAACGACGTGCCTTGGGGGATGGCATAGGGCGCGTGGTCGCTGCAGGTCATGATGGCGGTGAAGAATGGACCTTGGGCAGCGGCATGGTTGCAGTGGCGCAGGGCATAGTCGAACATGATGTGGTCGGGCACACCCCAGGTGCCGATAACCTCGGTGGGGGAGTAGCTGTGCTGCCCGATGACGCTGTCAAAACCGTTTCCGAAAAGGAACCCCCGCATGTTGTCGAAGTCCTCGTCGTGGGTCATGAAATAGGCTGTGCGGTAGCCGGCATCGTGGAGGGCTTGGGGAAGCCCATAGACTTTGGGAATGACGGCTTGTTTCATGGTATGGCGCGAGGGGATGCAGGGACGCGAATAGAGGGTGGAATAGATGCCGTTGTAGGTGTGGATGCCGGAGGAATAGGTGCGGATGAAGACAAGCGACTGCGCCATGAGGCTGTCGAGACAGGGCGTGAAGGAGGGTGTCTTGGAGGTGGCGAGGGCGGTTTTCTCCATGGTCATGGACTCCATGATAATAAGCACCACATTGGTGCTCTCGGGCAGAGGAAGGTCGAGTCCAGCAGGCATAAGGCGTGGGTCGGCAGGGGTGTGCTGTTCCTGCTCAAGGAGCCGTTGGGACTCCTCGGGGTTGGCGAGAGAAAGTGGCTGGTTGGCGCGCTTGCCCAGTTCGGCGGCACTTTTGACAAACGTGAAGACAGGGTTGAGGCCTATTTGGTTGAGGAAGGGGTCAGAGCAGAAATAGGCGGTGCCTACGCGCAGGGGGCTCTTCTTGCTGAGGCGGCCGCGCATGCCTACAAAGGTGGCGAAGACGAGCAGCAGGGCCAGGGGGATGCACCAGCCGTAGGGTTGGAATCGGTTGAGCCCCGCGACGATGGTGCGGCGGAAGATGTGGCGCATGAGGAACCAATAGCCTGTGGCCACGGCGATGAAGGCACCGATGCCGACAAGATACATGGGCTCGGTGACAATCATGTGGGCGATGATGCCAAAAGAGTCTATCTCGTTGGTTGCAGTGGCGTTGAGACGGGTGAAGAAGTAGCTGAAGAAGGGGATGTCGGCAGTGCAGGCGAAGAAGCTGACGATGTAGCCGATGAGTAGAAGGTGGTGAGCCACAAGGTAGTAGGCCTTGGCGCGGATACGTCCCAGTTCGCCCACAATCATCATGAGCGCAGGAAGGGCAAGGAGGTAGCAGCTGACGGCAGTGTCGAAACGCCATCCTATGAGAAGAGCGTGCCAGTAGAGACCTCCGAAATGAGGCGCCGAGGAGAGCCCGGCACAGTAGACCACAGTGCCGGCGAGACGGAAAAGGGTGAAGACGGAAATGCCTGTCAGATAGGCTAAAAGGATGTAGTTGTAGCGTGCGGAGTGTTTCATAAGCGGGTGCAAAATTACGATTTTTTTTCCACACAACAATTATTAACAAACCTGCTTGAATAAAAAAAGCCTTTCGCCGTTATCTATGTCGGCAAAAAGTATTAATTTTGCATTTGTTTTTAAACGAGTAATGAGATGAAACGGTTAGCCTTTTCTTTGTTTATGCTGGCGTTGCTTGCAGTGCAATGCCATGATGTGAATGCACAGAACCGCCCCACGCGGTCGAAAGTGGTTTTCGAGGTCGATTCGCTCCCGTCGCAGCTGCTGGTGTACCTTAACGGCAACTCGAAGGCGGAGGAGAAGATTGCCGCCAACACCCAGTTGGTGGACAAGTTGAAAGGGGTCTACAACGGGTTGGACAGCCAGAAACAGCAGAAGGTGGCAGACCTTTACAATGCCGCCCGCAAAACCAAGATGGATCCCACACCCGACTATGTGGACCTGACCGAGGCCTTGGTGGCCTACGGCGGAAGCAGGTTGACCCCTACCATCTTCGACGAATGGCTGGCCGCAACCACAGCGATCATGTCAATCACAAGCAAGAAGAAGGAGATAACCGGATTTATCCAATATACCGCTGACTTGCTGAAAGACCGCACGCTCTACAGCTCGCGTACCTCGGTGTGGCGGGCCGGCCAGGACGCTACCTTCTCCTTTGTGCCCATCCGCAACGACATCAAGACGGTGTTCAAAGGTACGATTGACCTTACCTACAGCTCAGGGACGGGTAACAACGCCGACCAGGCGACCATCTACGGGACCACAGGCGACTACTTCTTTATCACCAACACGTTCGAGGGCAAAGGAGGCCGCCTGACATGGGAGCGTTGCGGCATGTCGAAAAACGAGTGCTATGCCGACCTCGACATCTACTCCGCTGTGGTGAAGTTCCCCAAGTTCAATGCCGATTCGGTGACATTCATCAACACCAACTACTTTAAAACCCCCATCAAAGGTGTGGTGGAGGAGGCTCTGTCGACCAAGACGGAACCAGAGAAATACAACTTCCCCAAGTTCCGTTCCTATCAGAAGGACTTCCAGTTGAAGGATGTGTTGCCCGGTGTGGACTTTGAGGGCAACTTCATGATGTATGGTCCCCGTTTTGTGACCAACGACGAGAAGCATCCCGCCTCCATGATATTCTACCGCAATGGGAAACGGTTCCTTGTGGCCAGTTCCACCAAGTTCACCATCCTGCCCCACATGCTTACCTCCGAGCGTGCAGCCGTGAAGATGTACATCGGCGACGATTCCATCAGCAACGCCGGTGTGCTGATACGCTATACCACAGCCGACCATCGTGTCAACCTCCTCAACAGCACCAAGCGCAACTATTACAGCCCCTACACCGACAGCTATCACCAGCTGGATATCTACTGCGAGAATATCAATTGGTTGATGGATAAGGATATTGTGGAGTTCAATATGGTGGCGCAGGCAGGCACCCAGACTTTCGTCACTTTCGAGTCTAACCGCTACTACTCCGAGAGTAAAGACCGCGAAGTGCAGGGCATTGACGACAACAGCCCCGTGGTGAAGGTATACCGCTATATGAAGGCTCACGACATGAAACAGGACTTCAGCCTTGTCTCGTTCCAGAACTACATACGCATGGACGAAGGGCAGACGAAATTGATGGTCCACGGACTCAGCCGCCACGGCCTTGTGTCGTTCGACGAGGGCCGCTCGCGCATCCATGTACACGACAAGCTCATCGGTTTCTATAAGGCTATCGTCAAGCAGCAAGGACACGACTATGATGCCCTTACGCTGCAGTCCGAGACCAAGGAAAACAATGCCGAGCTCGACCTGGCCTCGCTCGACCTGCGTGTCCATGGCATCAAGAAATTCGTCGTCAGCGACAGCCAATTGGTCGTTGTCAAGCCTTATGAGGGTGATATTATTGTCAAGCGTAACCGCGACATCCTCTTCTCAGGCCACATCAATGTGGGACGCTTCGAGATGAACGTCACCGATGCCACCTTCTTCTACGACGATTTCCGTTTCGACTTGCCGCAGATCGACTCCTTGCGCTTCTCGGTCACCAGCTTCACCGACCCCGAGAAACAGGTGATGGTGCGGACACCCCTCTTCAATCTTGTAGGCGATATCCAGATTGACAAGCCCGACAACCACTGCGGCCTGAAGAAGAACAAGGACTACCCCATCTTCAACAGTGTGAAGCCCTCATACGTGTACTACGACCGACCCTTCATCTTCAACGGGGTATACAACCGCGAACGGTTCTACTATTCGCTCCATCCTTTCGTCATCAAACAGCTTACCGACTTCCAGACCGACAGCCTCGAATTTCTGGGCACTCTTACCTCTGCCGGCATCTTCCCTGACATCGAAGAGCCTCTCAAGGTGCAACGCGACTACTCTCTCGGCTTCCGTGTCAACACTCCGGCCGACGGCCATCCCGCCTATGGCGGCAAGGGTACTTTCAAGAACCTGATAGACCTCAGCTACCGCGGATTCCGTGGCGAAGGTACGCTGGAGTATCTCACTTCCACCGCTGTGACTGACAAGTACCTCTTCATGCCCGACTCCACCATGGCCCTCACCGACACGTTCTATGTGAAGGAAGAAAACGACTTCCCCGACATCCACAACGGCCATGCACTGCTTCGTTGGTATCCTTACCAGGACTCCATGACCATATCGCAGCTGCGTGACGGCACACTGTTCCAGATGTATCATGGCTTGACAACCCTTGCAGGCCGCGTAACCCTCCAGCCCAAAGGCGCGACGGCCTACGGTACGGCACAACTGAAAGAGGGTACGATGGTTTCGAAACTCTTCCGCCTGCGCACTACCCAGATGGATGCCGACCACACCGATTTCACACTGATGTCCACTAAGTACAACGACGTGGCTTTCACAGCCAAGAATATGCGCTCCTTTGTAGACTATGAGGAGCATACCGGACGTTTCACCGCCCCCGATTCCATCCGACAGACGTTCCTGCCGGCACTGGGATTCTCGGCTTGGGTTGACCAGTACACATGGAACTGGGACCACCAGTTCCTTGCCCTCGACAACAGCAAGAGCATGGAAACCCAGGGAACGGAAGCCCTTACACTGCATGAACGCAGCAAACGCCTCGATCGTATGCCGGGCGCTCTGTTCCAAAGCACTACCCCTGCACTCCACGACATCCGCTTCCATGCCATCAACAGCATGTACCGATACGACAACCTGGAACTGTCGAACCACAATGTTTATGCATTGCCTGTGGCCGATGCACTCATCGCACCTGGCGGCGACTCGCTCCATATCTCCAAGGGCGGACTCTTCGCCCCCATAGCCGACGGCCAGCTGCTCTTCCCGCGCGACAGCGGCTTCCACCTCTTCTACAAGTGCGACCTGCTGGTGGAGAATGGACTGAAATACAGTGGTAAGGGTACCATCGACTATATCGGTGTCGACGAAAAGAAACAGCCCGTCTATATGACTCAGATAGCCCCCGATGCCCAAGGGGTCAGCGTGGCGCAGGGGTTGATAGCTGATACGGCAAACTTCACCCTCTCTACAGCCTTTGGCTTTGCCGGCACCATGCGTGTCGACGCGGCACACCGTTTCTATCATTTTGATGGCGGAGTGCGTCTGTTGCATAAGTGTGCCCCTGTCGACCAGTTGGCGCTCCTGGCCTTTTCCGACTATCTCGACCCGGCCAACATCCGTGTTGTCGTGCCCGAGAATCCGGTCGACTGGAAGGGTAAGCCCATCAGTGCTTCTGTGGCCATGGGCAAAACCGGTCTTCAGCCCACCTCGGCGTTCTTGCTCAGGCAGAGTGACGTGACGCCCCTTATCAGCAGCTATGGTCTGCTCCATTATAGCGAGTCCGCTTCCACCTACACCATCACTTCGCAGGATAAACTCGACGACCCCGAATTCATTGACCGTTATCTGACACTCAACACTGAGAGCTGCGTCATCGATGGCGAAGGCCCCATCACGTTCGGCACGATGCTCCCGCCTGCAGGTATCCAAGCTTACGGCACCTTACATTACGACCCCGACCGGATGGAAGACTTCTCCATGAACACCATCTTCGGTGTCACCTTCCCCATCGACCCATCGCTGCTCAACCAGATGGCCAAGCAGATCGAGGACGACCTCCGTCCCACACCTGCCGACCGCGACAACGAGCTCCTCGACCGCGCCCTCCTCTTCCACATGGGTGACCCCGACGGCGAACTGGCCTACCAGACCTATCTCAGCACCGGCGCTTTCGACAAGCTGGAAGGCTTCCTCGACAACACCTTCCTCTTCGAAGGCCTCCGTTGGCAGTACAATCCCAAGCTCGGATACACCGCCACCGGCACTACCTCGCTGTGCAATGTGGGCTCCAAGCAGCTCCATGTCAACATCAGGGTCAAAGCACAGCTCTTCAAACGCGGCAATCAGAACCACTTGGTCCTTTATCTGCAGGTGGCCAACGATCATTGGTATTACTTCAACTACGAGTATCAGACCCACCATCTCTCCATCTCCTCCAGTGTAGGTGAATGGAACGACCGCATTCTCTCCATCAAGAAAGACAAGCGCACCACCGACAACTTCAGTTACTCTCTCACAAACTCCCGCACTGAGATACAACGATTCTTGTCATCCTTCACCTCCGACCCGTCCGACACGGAAGAAGAGGAAGAGGTCGAGGACGACGAATAGCCATAGTGATGCTTTTAGCATAATAGTGCTCCAAACCGCCTGCGATGTGTCTATCACCGCAGGCGGTTCTCTTTAACCCAAATCGGTTATTAGGTTTATGTCTAACTCTCAATAATCTCACCCTCATCCTCCACTATCATGGTGAATTAAAGTCCAGGGATGTTCTAGGTTGCTTGTTTTGGCGTAAATATCTCATTCATTAGTGTTTATATCTATTGGCAGGGGATGTGGTTGTGTAAAGATGTCAAAAAAAAATAATGGAAGGGTTTGGAATGCTCCAAATTGATAGGGTAGAGGTGAGTTTTACAATTAAAAAATGCGTATAATATGTGGTGAAATACAGTGTGTTATGTCAGTAAAGGCAAAAAAAATACATTTTTTTTTGTCCATGTCAAAAAAAGTTAGTACTTTTGCACCCGCTTTCGAGAGATAGCAAGCCCAGGTGGTGGAATTGGTAGACACGCTACTTTGAGGGGGTAGTCGCCGTAGGGCGGTGCAAGTTCAAGTCTTGTCCTGGGCACAGAAAAGGAGCAACGAAGGTTGCTTTTTTTTACCACCAAGTTCCAAGAGAGGGAACTCTACCAGATGCCCGGGTGGCGGAATTGGTAGACGCGCACGTTTCAGGTGCGTGTTCCGAAAGGAGTGCAGGTTCAAGTCCTGTTCCGGGCACCAAAAATGAAGACCTAACGGTCTTCTTTTTTTATGCCTGTAACAGTCCTTTCCAAAGGCAAGGTTGATGGCTTTCGCCATCGCCTTCGGCTCAAGCCAGTTCCGGATACCAAAGAGATTTAGCAAGTAACTCAAAATGAGCGAAAATACAAAATCTTTTTTCTTTTATATCCCAATTTTGGCCACCTTTTCGGAGAAAGGTATAAAAAGGTATGCCCTCCTAGATGATTCTTTATTTAATAGTAAAATGAAAAAAAATCGACAAATGTCGGTTATTACAAAAAAAATGTGTATCTTTGCATTTAATATTAAAAGATAAATTGATTATATATGGAATAGTAATAATTTGAATAAGTTTGAGTTATATGGTGATATATCAGTGTTGGATAGTGGACAATTAGTTCAATTGTCTCAGCGGTGTGTTTGTTTGTGTGGGCACCATACGGTCTTCACGATAGGAGGTGTTTTCGTTGTTCACAAAAATGAACGTTATAAATAACTTGTAATAAATAATATAAATGGATAGATTGCATCCATATGTTCGAGAAGGCATTTTTTTAAGAGAGAAACTTTTGTTAATGAGATAAAGCCAAGAAGTGAGGCTGTTGAGATGTCACTTTAACGATTATGGCAGATTTGAATTCTGTAAACAATTATAAAGAGCTCGATAGAGAATGGATAGTCAGCCTTACGAGGCTGATCAAAAAACTTCGTGACGAAGGTAAAAAGGTCGTACTTTTGGCCTTGTCGCGTAAAATGTCTAGTATTATCAAAGTGCTGAGAAAGGTTTATCCACAAGAAACCTCTTTCCTCGATGAATATCCGTTTATAACCGAACACGTATTACCATACTTCTTGAAGCAATTTGACCAAGAGAAGCATCGTATTATAATAGTGGATGATGCCATGTATTATGGATCCACAATTAGTCAAATATCTAGTTATATTTACAAGATAACATCAATAAAACCGTATGTTATCCCTGTTGCGATAAATGAGTTGGTAGGTAATTTCCCTTCTGCAGAAATTCTCCCCGATAGGAACGAGAATGCTATTAAGGAAAAGAATTTTGCTTTTTTCACTACGCAGAATGCTGAGCGAATCATCGATTTAGGTCAACCCATTGACATGGAGTTCCCTATTTTGCGATTTAAAGTCGCCGAGGGAAACCTCTTGGATGAAAGCCGGCTAAAGAAATTAAAGGATGTCTTGGAAGGGGAATTTGATGATGCTTTTGTTTATCCGATAACGCATCCGATAAAGCGCAAAGATAAAAGCGAAGACAAATGGGTTTTTGTCACGAACTATAGTGTCCTCCCCAAAGAGAATACTGAGTATGACCATTGGAATAAAGACTTTAGTAAATTGAGGTTTTTTATCTCTGACAAAGACGAAGAAGTTTTGGTTGTGGCCTATGCTCCAGGAATCTTGTCTGAAAACATGCTTACGAGTGAAAAACCCCTATTCTCAGACAAACATATTCAAGAACTATGGGATGAGGTTAGAAATTGTGAAATGAAGGATTGGTCTGATGTTGGAGAAGAGGATTCGATTACCAAGAGAATGAAGGATTCCTATGAGATGCAATGCTCAAGGAGCAGGGTGATTTGGGTCAACTACTTGGCATCCTATCTCTATCTGCTCAAACAAAAAAAGAGACTTAGTGCAACAATTTCTGAAGTGTATGGTGGTGATGTCTTAAAAACGGCTAGATTTGTCGAAAAAGATACCCGTCAGTTGTTGCCACCTCAATTGGTGGAATCCATAACGATTTCCTTAAACGATTATTATAAAAAATATCAAGAGGATAATAAGGGTGTATTCTATGGCTTGAACTCATCAGTATTAGCTAGTCAAGAACTGGACCCAGAAGATTACAGAGATGAGTATTGGGACATGACTAATGCAGGATTACTACAGTGCAGCATGGTCAAGGAGGCATTGTCGGTTATTTTCTCAAATATGCTTGTGATTATTAACGATGGAAAATTGAGAGATGATGCTGTGCGAAGAACTATTCGGCTTCGTTTTGGTATGACCTATACTGCATTGAAAAGCAGGCTATCGTTTCCATTAGGTGTGAAGAATCTGTGGTATGACATTCACGAATGGATTGACAAGAATATTGACGAGGCCACTGTAAAACCATTTTATGAGCGGGTGGTAATTGACGGTATTGCATATTGGGTCAGGATGTTCCGAGCTGGTGAGAATGAGAACTCTTTCACCAAGATGCGCAGAATATGCGAGTTTATCATAGGGAAAGTGCGGCAGAAAGAACAAAGAAGTTATGTTGAACGAAGTGTGGTCGAGGATTTGTTGACGTTGGCATGGGAGGATCCATGCGGGATTATTAACCATACATATAAATGGGATGTATTTTACCATAAACAAGAGGGGTCAACATACTGTCTAACATACAATAATAGAAATGAAAAAGAAGACAAGGGGGAGGAAGATGGTAAGAAAAATATGTACTTTTTGATAAAACATAATAAATATAAAGAAGAAGACAAAGAGAATGGGAGGAAAGATGGTAAGAAATATTTGGATTTTTTAATAAGCCAAAAAATCCTACAGGTTCTTCAGGATTCATTAGATGTTACCAGACTGTCAACCATTGAGGATGACAGAATTGTTACACCATTGGAATTGAAACAGGAACAGGCTATTTCGGACTATGTGGACGCTTACTATTTCTACAAGAAAATTAGTCATCAACCATATATCATGAATAATTTCTTTCCAAAGACAGAGGAAGAGATTGAAGAATATTCCCAAAAATTGATTGAATGGTATAATGATTTTTACGAAAAAATGGAGAACTCTATAATGATTGATGGTTCGCAAAGGATTGAATCTAATACGACAGGAGGATCTAATGAATTGTATTATATCATTCAGGAGACTATAAAAGCCGTTAATGTTACTCCTGACAAACAAGAAAATGATAATAGAAAACATATTCGTGAAATTCTTCAAAAAGAAGACTCGCAATACTACACTGACTTCAAAAATAAAACTCAAGCTGCAGTAATTGTTAACAATGTGTACAATCTGCTATTTGCAACCCCAAAAGAAGACAAAGACTCTATTGAACAGAAGATTCAGTATTATCTTAGCTACATTAAAGGTGAAGACAATGAAAAAGAGGTTGTGCTTGAGTTTGCAAAGATGGACGAGGATAACCGTAGTCAGAAAGATAATTTGAAAAATGTGGTTGATGCTTTGCGAAAGATACTAACACATAAAATGGAATGAAAGAGAAAGATACAGCTCTCTTTTTCCTCAATAAAGTTGCAAAATACTATCCAGACAATCAGTTTGCAAAAGCAATATTCAACAAATTGAAGAATGCTGGGGAGGACGAGAATCTAGAGAATTGGCAGTTGTTAATGGTTCCCTTGGCTACGAATGATGAAGCCTTAGAAGACTTTGACAATACTAGGATTGAAAGAAATCAGGATTGTCGTTTTTTTAATTTTTATTTGAAAGGATTCCGAAAGTTCCCACATGACAAGTATTATGGTGTTCCTTTTTGTCCCCCCAAATATGAGACATCGTGTCCACCAAGTACACTTATCCAAGGAGGGAATGGCTCTGGCAAGACCTCTGTATTCAGTGCTTTGGAATATCTTTTTACAGAACAAATATCTGCTGCAAAGAAACAACGAATTACTGGAGACGCACTTAAGGATTATATGCAATTTGCGAACAATGACATTGATAGAGTTGACATTAATGTGTTAACCAAGATATATCATTTTAGGTTTAATCCCCAAGAGCAACTTAAAAGTAATCTCAAGGGTTTATGTCTTGCTTCTTTTTTCTGTTCGGAATATGATGTTGATAATCTTATTGAGAAAGGACTCTCTAACTATATTTATGAGCAGATGGGTTATAGTTTGGTGAAAGATATTATTAATAAATTAGAGGTAGAAATCGATAATGCAATATCTAAACATGAATCACTAGGAGATTCTTTTGAAGCAATACAAACCCAGATAGAGGAATTGGACATTAAAATAGGATTTTATAAAAAGCCAGAGTTTAAAAACGCTTTTTTGGACATCGTATCAAAATTGCATGAAAAACAGGATTGGAAGGAAATATGGTTCATCCGCTAAATGGATAGGCGGAGTCGTGTAGGGAGAGGAGTTTGAGTTTAAAGAAAGGCATGTCTCTGTAGCCATAGGCTTGGCGTTTCATGGTTTTGATTTTATTGTTGATGCCTTCGAGTTTGCCGTT
>JAFZPH010000010.1 GCA_017550405.1 Bacteroidales bacterium | reverse complement strand
TCCCCATGCTGGGATAGTTTATCGTCAGGTCCAGCGTCACCACGCTGTCGCAGCCCGCAGCATTGGTCTCCGTATACGTCGGGGTGGAGGTACTTTCAGTGTAGGTATTGCCATGCCAGGTGTATTCATCGCAGACGGCAACCGTCTCAACACCTGTATTGCTGTAGTTGATGGTGAGGTTCAGTGTCACCACGCTGTCGCAGCCCGAAGCGTTCTGCAAGGTGGCGCTATAGGTACCGGATTCGGTGTAGGTATTGCCGTGCCATGTATATTCATCGCAGGCGGTGACCGTCTCCGACCCCGTGTTGCTATGCCCGATAGTCAGATTGAGCGTAACGATGCTGTCGCATCCCACCTGATTCTGCCCATAATACCGTGGGCCGTAAATAGAGGAGGTATAGGTGTCGCCGTGCCATGTATAGCTTTCGCAGGCATGCACCTCGAAGATAGTCGACACACTGTACTCCACCTCCAGGTGAAGGGTTATCACACTGTCGCACCCAGCGTATGTTCTGTCGATAAACGTTGGCTCGTCAGTGCTTTCGGTATAAGTTACACCATGCCAGGTATAGCTGTCGCAGATAATGACCTCTTCCACTCCCGTGCCAGGCTGGCCGATAGTGAGATGCAAAGTGTCCACGCCGCTACATCCCGTTTCGGTGGGGTCGAGCTGATGGGTGTAAACCCCGCTGGCGGTGTATTCAACCCCATACCACTCATATCGCTGACAGGCAACAACACTGTATGCACTGTCCACCGCATGGCGTATATGGAGATGCAGCGTCACCACGCTGTCGCATCCCACGGCATTCTCGCCATAGATGTAGGGAATATCGGTGCTGGAGGTATATGTCACCCCCTGCCACGAGTAGCTGTTGCAAGCCGTCACCTCCCGTTCGCCTGCAGTGCTGTAGCGCACGGTGAGGGAAAGGTGGACGATGCTGTCGCATCCTATCTGGTTCTGTCCATAATAGATAGGTCGGTCGGTACTCGTAGTATAAGTGCGGTTGTGCCAAGTGTAGCTGTCGCATGCCTCGACGGTCACTGTCGTATCATCGCTATATTCAACCACAAGGTCAAGATGCACTGTGCTGTCACACCCTTCGACGTTCTGCAGCACAACAAAAGGCTCGTCGGTGGTCGCTGTATAAGTGACACCATGCCACACATAACTGTCGCAGATAATCACGTTCTCCACCACCGACGAGGAATGATGCACGGTGAGGTTCAGCACGTACACACTATCCTCCCCCAAGGATGACGACAGCACCGTGTCGGTATAGACACCCGAAGCTGTAAGCCACCTCCCTCGCCACTGCACGCTGTCGCACACCGTAGCCGAGGAATCCACCTCAACAATGTCGCCCATCCTCTGCGGCGGCATTACGTCACGTGCCGTGACATAATTGTTCAAGGCCGCTCCAAGCATCAGCAACAAACCGGATATATAGTAGAGTTTTTTCATAAAAATAATATTTTCATTGATATATGCAAATTTCACCTAACAACTTGCTTCCAACAAATTACAGCGAGGGTAAAGTGTCGGAAACAAATCGGTAGATTTTACAAAGATACAAAAAAAATAATAAATAGCACAAGTTCATTTTCAATGCCGCAACCAAGTCCAGCCACAAAACGTCCGAAACCACGTGAAGACGTATTGCCAGTGGCAATGCGTCGATAGTGCAACGGAGAAGTCAACGCCACGCCGCCCGCATGCCGTAAGGCATTTCGATTTTGTTCCTCACAAAATCGACCGATTTCACTTTTTCACTTTTTCACTTTGCGAAAAGAAACCGACACAGCAACGTCCTGGCAGCAAGTCCCTTCAACTGCAAGTCTCAGCGAAGTGTATCCTATCTATTTCTTCGTTACCATGACAAACAACGAGCGGATTAATAACTGACAAAAAACGGACTCGGAAGGACGTCAGTGCGACGTGGGTGACAAACAAAAGGTCACTTATTGGGAATTATTTAGTAAATTTGCATTTTATTACCTACGCGGAAAAAAAATATAAACACCATGGACACAACACAAAACAACACAAAAGAAACCAAGCCGATGGGTTTTGGGAAGACCCTTCTGGCCTCCACACTGGGCTTTATCATCGGCTCGGTGGCATTGAGTATCATAACCTTCATCATTACCCTGGCGGCGCTGTTCTCGGCTTTGAGCAGCGTCGACGACTCGAAACCCATCAACGGCACCAACCTGGCTGTGGAGCTGAACCTCACAGGTACGGTGACGGAGACATCGCAAAACGAACTGATGTCGTTTTTCGAAAACCGCACGGGGTGCAGCATCGACCAGTTGCTCACCACCATCAACGAGGCAGCTACAGACAAGCGGGTGAAGGCCTTATACCTTCATCTTGGCGGCGGAGGCCTCGACTGGGCTCAGGCAGAAGAGCTGCAGTTGGCCCTGAAGGACTTCCATTCGCGCTGCGAGAAACCCGTGATAGCCTATGGCGAGATGCTGTCGCAGCCCGAGTATTTCCTTGCCACAGCCGCCGACAAGATTGCCGTCCACCCGTCGGGGATCGTCGAGTTCAGCGGCTTGAGTGCCGAAGTGATGTACTATAAAGGGTTGCTGGACAAGTTGGGGGTACACATGGAACTGATTCGCCCGGTGTCGTGCGCCTACAAGAGTGCCGGCGAGGTGTATACCCGTACCGACATGAGCGATGCCAACCGCGAGCAGGTGCGCTCATATATCAGCAGTATCTGGAACCATGCACTCGACGTGATGTCCGCCAACAGGGGACTATCGCGTGAGAAGATGAACACAGCCGCCGACAACCTGACGAGTTTCATGCCCGACGACGCTCTGAAAGCGGGGATGGTTGACACCCTGTGCTTTGAACAGGACATCAAGTCAGAACTGAAAGCCCGCTACGGTGCAACCAGACTGGTGAAAGCCAAGCGCTACGCTGAGAACGTGAGCAAGAAAGCCGGCAAGGAACGGATTGCCGTCATCTATGCCGAAGGCCAGGTGGTGCCCGGCAAAAACGAGGGCACTAGGAGCGGCGTATACGGCGACGACATTGTGAAAGCCTTGAACGATGCCGTGAAGGACGACAAGGTGAAGGCCATCGTGCTGCGTGTCAACTCACCCGGTGGTGCTGTCACAGCTTCAGAGAGCATGACACACGCTGTGGTAGAGGCCAAAAAAGTGAAACCCGTGGTGGTGTCGATGAGCGGTTTGGCCGCCAGTGCAGGGTACGAGATTTCGTGCTTCGGCACGAAGATTGTGGCCCACCCCACTACCCTGACGGGCAGCATAGGCGTGTTTGCCACATTGCCCGAAGTGGGCAACCTGTTGCGGCAGAAACTAGGCATCTCCACCGATACGGTGAAGACCAACAGCAACAGCACAGTTCTTTCGTTATTCCGCCCGCTCTCGCCTACCGCAAGAGCATTGATGCAAAAGAATGTGGAAGATTTCTATATCACCTTCACACAGCGTGTTGCCGACGGCAGAGGTCTCACTCGCCAATACGTTGACAGCATTGCCCGCGGCCGTGTATGGACCGGGAAGCAGGCCAAGGAGCTGGGTCTGGTGGATACACTGGGCGGACTGCCCCTGGCACTGCGTATTGCAGCCGAGGAAGCCGGCGTGAAATATGAGAACTGCAGCGTGGTGACCTTCCCTGCCGAAAAGAGCATGTGGGAACAGTTGATGCAGCGGGTGGATGAAGACCAGGAGGAAGAACTGCGCGCACGGCTTTCGGCCATCATACCATTCTACAGCGAACTCGAACAATGGTCGCGCATGGAGCCCCTGCAGGCCCAACTGCCCTTTGTCATCAAAATCAATTAACCGGTTGCTGGAAACAATGAGGGATGGACATTGCCTGCTGTCGTCCCTGTTGAAAACACATTGCAAGTAGTATGATAGTCTGTATTGCCGAGAAACCGTCCGTGGCCCGCGACATAGCCCGCATACTGGGGGCTACGACGAGCCATGACGGCTACATGGAAGGGAACGGGTACCAGGTGACGTGGACCTACGGCCACCTCTGCACCCTGAAGGAACCCAACGACTATTCGCCCTGGTGGAAGTCGTGGAGCCTGGACACCCTGCCCATGATTCCCGAACGTTTCGGCATAAAGCTCATAGACAACGAGGGTTACGCCAAGCAGTTCAATACCATCCAACGACTGATGCAGGCCGCCGACGGGATAGTGAACTGCGGTGATGCCGGACAGGAGGGTGAACTGATACAGCGTTGGGTGATGCAAAAGGCCAAGGCCAGTTGCCCAGTGAAAAGGCTATGGATTTCGTCGATGACAGACGAGGCCATCCGCGAAGGGTTCGCCAACCTGAAGCCGCAGGACGACTACCAGTCGCTCTACGAGGCAGGGCTCTGCCGCGCCATCGGCGACTGGCTGCTGGGCATGAACGCCACCCGACTGTACACCCTGAAATACAGACAAGCACAACGGCAAGTACTTTCGATAGGCAGGGTCCAGACCCCGACGCTGGCCATGATAGTGAATCGCCAGCTGGAAATACAGCACTTCAAACCCGAACAGTACTGGGTGCTGTCCACCATCTATCGCGACACCCTCTTTACCTTGAAACAGTCGGAAAAGGAGGACGAAGAGGGCGCCAAAGGCTCAAAGGGTCGTATCACCAGCGAGGAGGAAGGACGCAGGGCCTTTGAGATGATAAAGGACCGCGAGTTTGAGGTGACCTCCGTGACCAAAAAGGCCGGCAGCGAGGCGCCTCCACGCCTGTTCGACCTCACCAGTCTGCAGGTGGAATGCAACAAGAAGTTCTCCTTTTCGGCCGACGAGACACTACGCTATATCCAGAGTCTTTACGAGAAGAAGTTCACCACCTATCCTCGTGTCGACACCACCTTCCTGAGCGATGACATCTATCCCAAATGCCCCTCTATCCTGCAAGGGCTGGTACCTTACACTCCGCTCATCCAACCCCTGATGGGTACCAAGCTGAAAAAGAGCAAAAAGGTATTCGACTCATCAAAGGTGACTGACCACCACGCCATTATTCCCACAGGGGTGAATCCCGCCAACGGCGACATGACCCTCAACGAGAAGAAAGTCTTCGACCTCATCGCACGCAGATTTATTGCAGTGTTCTACCCCGATTGCAAGTTCTCCACCACCACCGTCACGGGAAAGGTGGACACCGAAACCGTTGAGACGGGAGGAAAAACCAAGAAATCGAAGATTGAGTTCAAAGCCACTGGCAAGCAGATACTTGAACAGGGATGGCGCGATGTGTTTGCCTGGGGTCGCACCACACGCGACACTGTCCAGGATGACGAAGACAAGAAGGGCGACGAGGAGAAGATGCTGCCTGATTTCCAGAAAGGGGAACGGGGACCGCACACCCCTACCCTCACCGAAAAATGGACCCAGCCTCCAAAGCCCTACACCGAAGCAACCCTGCTCCGTGCCATGGAGACAGCCGGCAAGTCGGTGACGGACGAAGAACTGCGCGATGCTTTGAAAGAAAACGGCATAGGACGCCCCTCGACACGTGCTGCCATCATCGAGACCCTCTTCAAGCGCAATTACATCAGGAAAGAACGCAAATCGTTGATTGCCACCCCTACGGGTATGGACCTCATTGGCATCATCCACGAGGACTTGCTAAAAAGTGCTGAGCTTACAGGCCAGTGGGAAAAGAAACTGCGGGAAATAGAATCGCACCAGTATGACCCCAAGCAATTTATATGGGAGCTGAAGCAGATGGTGTGGCAGATAGTACAGGAGGTGAAAGCGGACACCACCAACCGACGTGTGAGTGCCGCCGAGCCACCCGCCGAACAACGCAAACAGAAGTCATGAGATACTTTATACATCTGGCCTACAATGGAACAAACTATTGCGGCTGGCAGACCCAGCCCGAACTGCCGACAGTGCAGCTGACACTGGAGCAGGCGCTCACCATGCTGTTGAGGCATCCGATAGCCATTGTGGGGTGCGGACGCACAGACACCGGTGTGCATGCCTCCGACTTTTACGCCCATTTCGATTATCCCGACAACACCGAGGCCGCTCCCATCGACACCGGACAACTCACCTTTAAACTGAACAGTTTCCTCCCTGCCGACATAGCGATATTCAGTATCTTCCCGGTGAAGGACAACGCCCATGCCCGTTTCGACGCTACGGCGCGCACCTATCAATACCATGTCAGCGACCGCCGTCTCCCCTTCTGCCAAGGGTTGTACAGCCGCATCTATTTCCAGCCTGATATCGACTTGATGAACCGCGCGGCCGAAATACTGATGGAATACGACGATTTCACCAGCTTTGCCAAACTGCACACACAGGTGAAGACCAACATCTGCCATCTCAGCCATGCCCGATGGGAAGCCGTGGACGAGCAGTGGGTGTTCACAATCCGCAGCAACCGTTTCCTTCGCAACATGGTACGCTCCGTCACAGGCACCCTGTTGGACGTGGGCCGCGGGAAGCTCACCCTCGACGGGCTGCGACAGATTATCGAGAGCAAGAACCGTTGCTCGGCAGGTGTCTCTATGCCACCCCAAGGGCTGTTCCTTACAAAGGTGGAATACCCGTGGGACAAGATATGTAACACTTAAATCTTTGTATAACATGAAATACACAGAAGTCTCTTTCACCATCAATCCTGTCGAGCCATGCCGCGACCTGCTGGTCGATGCACTCGGCAACGAGGGGCCTTACGACAGTTTTGTCGAGACCTCCGACGGACTGAAAGCCTATGTCCCGACAAGCCAATTCGACATTGTCTGGCTGCAGCAGCAGGTAGACGGCCTGCACGACTTTGCCACGATAGAATACAGCCACACAGAGATGCCCGACAAGAACTGGAACGAGGAATGGGAGAAGCAGCATAAGCCTGTGCTTGTCACAGCGGGAGACGGAAAGCGGGTATGGGTGCGCGCCCCATTCCACGAACACCGGCCCGATGCCGACTACGAGATTGAGATTGAACCCAAAATGTCCTTCGGCACCGCCCACCACCCTACCACCTACTTGATGCTCTCCTATGTTGCGGAGATACCCATGCAGGGCAAAAGGGTACTCGACATGGGTTGCGGCACCGCCGTCCTTGCCATCCTGGCCAAGATGCGCGGAGCAGCGTATGTGGAAGCCATTGATATTGACGAATGGGCTTACAACAACGCACTTGAAAACGCACAGCGCAACCACGCCGACCTCACCATCCGTATCGGCGACGCCGACCTGCTGCGACATCGTACAAAAGATGAAACACGTTTCGACATAGTCATCGCCAACATCAACCGCAACATACTCCTTCACGATATGGACGCTTATGCATCCGTCCTCGCCCAAGGCGGGATGATGCTGCTGAGCGGATTCTACGAATGCGATACCCCTGCACTACAGCAGGAAGCAGAAAAATACGGCCTGCAAATGATGGAACAAAAGGTACGCGAGGGCTGGTGTGCATTGCGTTTCGGGGCATAGCACCGACAGCGGTTTTTAACAGCATGTTAATAATATTCCATGCTGTAAAGTTGTATTGTCAGGAAAAAGTTGTATCTTTGCTTTTTCGAAGGGAACACCTATTATGTTTGACGATTCACGTAAGGATAAATATTATCAATCGTTTACGCAATCTTCTTTGCACATATTCCTGTGCAAAGAAATATTATTTGGACAATCATATTTTCAAATCAATCATTAATTAAAATTCACAAGTTTATGAAAGCATTTTTACGTTCTCTGACGCTCGTTGCGGCACTATGTGTCGGATGGGCAGCGAATGCGCAATCGCTGGCGGACTACACGTACGCCACGGGAGTGGATGCTACCAAGTGGGTTACCATTACCGACAGCACTAACCTGCTGGGTACCGGCAACGCCGACGGCCGTGCATCCTCGTTGCAGAACATTGGGTTCACCTTCCCCTTTGGCGAGGATGTGTACACCCAGTTCTCCGTGAATTCCGACGGTAACCTCCGTCTGGGTTCCACGGTAACCGGCACGAGTGCCTACTCTACGCCATTCAACACCAATGCCAACTCCAACAATCCCAAGATTAATTTCCTGGGTTGCGACGGCTATTTCCTCGACACGATTCACTACGTCTATACCGAGAACACGGTCGACGCCAACAACGACAGTATGCTGTGTGTGGAGTTCTGCCTTGGCACTTTCACTTCTTCCACCCGTGCCCAAAAGTACAAATGGCAGGTCCACATGTTTCCTTCCGGCAAAATCGAAGTCGTCATGGCTTCCACCGCACCCAACACTGCGCCTGCTGCCGCCAACCAGAAGGGTCTTTGTGTTAACTCACAAGACGGCTGGATTATTGACTCCGACAACATTGCCACCCACTTCACCTCGGGTTCTACCGTTACCTGGCCTTCGGGCTCATGGCCTGCCCCCAGCACTTATTATACTTTTACCAGACCTGTTATCACTTGTCCCCGTCCTGCTGCCATCACTGTCAGCAATATCACCACGACTACCGCCACTGTCTCCTTTACCCCTGCAGGCAACGAGTCTGAATGGATTGGCACTATCAATCCCGGCATCATGGGCATGACTACCATAACGCTGAACGACACTGTGGCCAACCTGATTCTGCTTGCACCCAACACTGAATATACCGTCAGCGTCCGTGCTATCTGCGGTGTTGGTGACACCAGCTCGGAAAAAACCGCCACGTTCAGAACCCTGTGCTCCGCTTTGACTGCCCTCGACCTCCCTTACACGGAGGATTTCGAGGCTTACGGCTCTGGCTCATCCAACCCCATCAGCCCCTGCTGGACTAAGGGTACCAACAGCTCTACCGCTTATCCTTACCCTTACTCCACCGCTGCCATCAACGGCACGAGAGGCCTCTATTTCTATAGCTACAAACCCAGTTCAGCCACTGGCAATTCATATTATTGCTACGCTGCGCTGCCTGAACTGGATGCCTCCCTTGATGTTTCGGGGCTCACCCTCCGTTTCAACTCAAAACGTTACACCACTACCTCTGCCACTTACCGCTCTCTGATTCAGGTTGGCGTCATGTCCGACCCCACCGACATCACCACTTTCGAGCTGGTTCAGCTGGTCAACATGACCTCCCTGCCCGCTTCCACGATTCAGTTCAACGAGATTGACTTCGCCAATTACACTGGCACGGGCAAATACATCGCTTTCTACGCTCCTGTGGTTGATACCGATGGTGGTGCTGCCACCAACTACATCTACATCGACGATGTCCAGTTGATCACCACTCCCACCTGTTTCCGTCCCACCGATGTTGTTGTAACCAACGCTTCCCTTTCCTCAGCCACCATCACGTGGACACCTGCCGACTCCACCACCACCAACTTCGTGGTTGCCTACGCACCTGCAGGAGATGGCCTCAGTGTGATGTCTTACGACACCGTCGTCGGCACCACCGCCACCTTGACAGGTCTGTCGCAGGCCACCTTCTATAACGTTTACGTCAAAGCCATGTGCAGTCCCACTGACCAAAGCGAATGGAGCCTGCCCGTATCATTTTCCACTATAATGATACCCACTCCTATCCTTACCCATACGCCTTACACCGAGACATTCGAAAGCCCCTCCACCTGGTTGCTCGCCAACGACAATACCAACAAGTGGGTCGTAGGTGAAGCCATCAACAATGGCGGCACCAAAGCCTTGTATATTTCCAACGACGGTGGTGTCTCGAACGCTTACACCGTGTCGGGTACTCAATGGTCCTATGCCATCAAGACTTTCTCCTTCCTGTCAAGCAATGTAGCTTTCGCTTTCGACTGGAAGGCAACCGGTGAAAGCAACTACGACTATCTGCGTGCATTCCTTGTCCCCGTAACTGAAGAATTCTTCGGAGGCGTAAGCCCGAATGGTGCTGTACCTTATAGTTTCCGCAACACCAACCCCGAAGGCTGGATTCCCCTTGATGGCGGTTCCAAGCTTAACCTCAGCAGCTCCAATTGGATGACACAGATGGACACTGTCACCTTCGACAGCACTAACACGTACAATCTTGTATTCATTTGGGCCAACGATGCCAGCGGCGGAGCTCAGCCTCCCGTAGCCATCGACAACCTCAGTATCACTGTTGTTCTCGATAATCCTTGTGTCGCTCCCTCCAATTTGACCGTGACCGATATGACCGATACCAGTGTTGTTGTTTACTGGACTCCCGACGAGAGCAGCCTGTCATATTACGGCTTAAAAATAACTGATCCTACTCAGACCTACTACTTCTCAACTGCCGACACTTTCTTCTCATTTTCAGGTCTTACCCCCAACACCACCTACTCCGTATCAGTCCTCTCTTTCTGCGACACTGTGAATGCTGTGACCAGTGAATACACCTCTCCCGTCATCTTCACTACCCCCAGCGCCTCATGCGCTCCCATCGTTGTCGACGCCAACAATCCTTTCTACGAGACCTTCGACACCACCTCTGTCACGCTCGAATGCTGGAATGACGAGTCCAGAGATGGCGGTCCCTCTTGGATTGTCAACAACCACTCGAACAGCGGTTCTTTCAACGCTTACAGCGGCGATGCCTACTTCTTCAATGGTCGTAGCGGCAATGGCTATGGCACCCTGTACACTCCCGTACTCGACCTCACCGGTTCCGACTACGCCACCCTCGACTTCGTCTATATCAACCCCCAGTGGGCTGGTGACCAGAATGTGCTCACTGTCCTTTACCGCAACAGCGACACCGCAGCTTGGGACACCCTTGACACCTACAATACCAGTGTCACTGACTGGACCCCTGTCTCGCTGACCATCCCCACGGTCTCCAGCACCCTGCAGATTGCCTTCGACGCTTACAACGCCTATGGCTACTGCATCGCTATCGACAGCATGGTGGTCTCTGCTCCTGCCAGCTACTGCGAGCCCAACCCCACTTCTCGCGACGGCCAGGGCATCACCAATGTCACCTTCGGCTTTGGCGACGAGATTGTCAACAACAGCCAGTATCCCACCAGCGCACCCTTCTATGGCGACTACCACGACATGGTCGGTGCCGTGCCTGCCGGCAACACTGTTAACCTGAACATCACCTATTCCACTGGCTACACCTACGGTACCATCGTCTGGGTCGACTGGGACAACAGCCGCACCTTCGACAGCAACGAGGTTGTCTTTGTTGGTGATGCTCCCAGCAACGACCCCACGGTCTTCTATGCCGGTTTCATGATTCCCTCCTCTCAGCCTTCTGGTGTCTACCGCATGCGTATAGCAGGTGCTGACAGCTATTTCGACAACTACATCGGCTCCATCGAAGCCGCTGCCGGCGCCGATCCCTGCTTCACCTCTTCATGGTCTGTGGCTCATGACTACTCGCTGCATGTGCTGCCCTCCGCTTCCTGCGCCGATCCTTACAACGTCTCTGTCGTAAGTGTCACTCCCACCAGTGCCACCATCACCTGGGACGCCGACAGCACTCAAACCAACTTCGAAGTGCGCTACACTGTAGCCGATACGGTTGCCTACACCAATTTCAACGTCCTTGGCAACACCACCACCATCTACGGCCTCCAGCCCGAGACTTATTACAACGTCGCCGTCAAGGCCGTGTGCAGTGTCTCCGACCAGAGCAACTGGAGCCAGAATGCTACCTTCTACACTGGCTACTGCCAGCCCAACCCCACTTCTTGCGACAACCTAGGTATCTCCAATGTCACCTTCGGTACCGGCACTGAAGTTGTCAACAACAGCCAGCGTCCCACCAGCTCTCCCTACTATGGCAATTACCACGACATGGTGGGTGCCGCTTATGCTGGCAGCATGCTGAACCTCAACATCACCTATGCCACTGGCTACACCTATGGCACCGTCATTTGGGTCGACTGGGACAATAGCCTCACCTTCGACGGCGACGAGGTTGTCTACGTTGGCACTGCTCCCAGTACCAACCCCACCGTCCTCAATGCCGGCTTCGTCGTTCCCGGTTCGCAGGACACTGGTGTCTATCGCATGCGTATTGCCGGCGCCGACAGCTATTTCGACAGCTACACCGGTTCCATCGAAGCTGCTGCCAACGCCAATCCCTGCTTCACCAGCAGCTACGCTGTGGTTCACGACTATAGCCTGCATGTCATGCCACAGGCTGATTGTGCCGATCCTTACGGTGTGACCGTGAGCAATATCACTGCCCACACGGCCACCGTCTCCTGGACACCCGCCGACAGCACCCAGACCAGTTTCAGAGTGCGCTATGCCATCGACTCACTCTCGACCTATTATGTCACCGTCTCCGGCACCTCCACCACGCTCACCGGTCTCTACGCCAACACCACCTACACGGTTGATGTCATGGCTGTCTGCAGCAGCACCGACCAGAGCAACTGGAGCACAGCTACCACCTTCACTACAGCCTGCGACGCCATCGCTGTAACCACTGCCAACCCCTACTACGAGACATTCGATAATACCTCTTCCACTCTCAACTGCTGGCAGAACACCGGCAGCAAATGGTTTATCGGTTCCAGCGCCTCCGGTGGACACTCTGCCTATAGCGGCACCTCCGCCTTTGCTAACGGCACTGGCTCGGGTTCGGACATCCTCCTCTCTCCCATATTCGACATCTCGGGTTATGAGAGCGCAGTCCTCAGCTTCGTTTACATCAACCCCGTATGGAGTGGCGACCAGAACGAACTCACTGTTTCCTACCGCAATTCTGCCGACTCCGCTTGGAACATCCTCGGTGTCTACGATTACAATGTCGGCAGCTGGACTCCTGTCTCGCTGGTCATTCCCTCACCCTCCAGCACCACACAGATTGCTTTCAACTTTGCCGACGATTATGGCTACTGCGTAGGTATCGACAGCCTCGTACTTGCTCCTGTCTCCACCTACGATATCACCATCGGTGTCTCCGATGTCACCATGGGTACCACCATCCCGACTCCCGGCACCTATGCCTACAATCCTGGCGACACACTGACCATCACCGCACTGGCTGCCTCTCATCGCCACTTCGTACAGTGGAACGATGGCGACACCCATGCTGTCCGCACCATCGTGGTCTCCGGCAATGCAACCTACACTGCTGAGTTCGACTACGACTCCGTCACCATCATCTTCGCCAATGTCGACACCGCTATGGGCACCATCACTCCTGTTCCCGGAGTATATATCTACCATGTAGGCGACACCATCAATGCTCAGGCTGTTGCCAACACCGGTTATCACTTCGCCAACTGGCACACTAGTATCGGCACACTGCTCGACTCCATCAACAACAACCCGCTCGAGTATGTCATTCCCGCCTTCATGGCTGGTGTCGAGATGACCATCACTCCCAACTTTGTTGCCAACATGTACACCATCAATGTCTATGCCAACGACAACACCCTTGGCAACGTCACCGGTACCGGCAACTATGCCTACAACACCACGGTCACCATCACCGCAACGCCCGCTGCCTACTGCACCTTCGTTGAGTGGAACGATGGCAACACCGATCCTGTCCGTACCATCCTTGTTACTGGCAACGCATCCTACACTGCCACCTTCCAGGCCATCCCGCAGCACAATGTGACCGTCCACGTAGCACCCGAAGCCAACATGGGTACTGTCAGTGGCACCGGCCTCTACTACGAGAACTCCACCGTCACCCTCACCGCCACACCTAACGATGGCTATGTCTTCCTTGGCTGGGCATACGAGGCATTCGGCGCCTTCGAGTGGTGGTTCTTCTCCACCGAACCCACCTACTCCTTCACTATGGACACTGCCGACGTTGAGTTCTATGCAGTCTTTGAGCCTGTTCCTCAGCCTGCCACCCTCACCGTCAACTTCGACTCCTACGCTGGCCGCATCCTCATCAACGATGTTGAGACCAACACCTACCTCGGCCACATCGGCGATAACGTCACCATCCAAGCCGTTGCCTACAATGGATTCCGCTTCATTGGCTGGTCCATCAACGGCAACGTGTTCAGCACCGATGCCACTATCACCCGTATGCTCAATGAGGCAGAAACCGAAATTTCCGCCATCTTCGAGCAAGCCGTCGGCATTGACGATGTGAACGCCTCCAACATCATCATCTTCAGCACGAACAACAACATCATCGTCCGTGGTGCCGCACAGCAGACCATCCGTGTCTACGACCTCGTAGGCCGTCTGGTTGCCCAGCGCACCGGTTCCGATGTCGAAGAGACCATTGCCATGCCCGCCTCGGGTGTCTATCTGGTCCAGGTCGGCAACGAGACCGCACGTCGTGTGGTTGTCCGCCGCTAATCCCTTCCTCCAGGCAAGTGTCACTGACACTTGACCTGATCTTCAAATAGGGATGCCCGATTCTGAGCATCCCTTTTTTGTATTATTAACCCAAATCTGTCGATGGAAAACCGCCTCCAGTAGTGATTACTGGGTATTATCCATGTTTACATGTCAAACAACACTATGAACAGAAATCCACCATGTACATCTCCCCCCCCCCACTGTTCCACCTGCAAAAATATACATTGCGCCATCCAATACAACAGACACCCACCTGTAACGTACAAAAGTTTCTCACTCTAATACAACATATGACTGATTTTTGCCACCTGACTTCGTCAATGATTCACCCAGCATCACAGCACCCACAGACCGGCCAAGTCGAATAGTGGCTGGATGGCCTTCTGCTGGTCAGAAAGAAATAGTGTCTTGGTGTATACTTCATGGTTCTGCGGCATCTTGACGCGGATGGTCGTGATTGTCCTTGCAATGTCAAGTACCTTGTCCACGCTCATAGGAATGTCGGTTATCGCGATGATGCATTCCAGCTCCTTATACACTTTGTCTGCTGCAAAGCAGATGCAGACATGTGCCTCTACCCTGCGTTCGTTGAAGTGGAACATCGGGCGCATGTCCAAAGTCCCTTTCGAGATGCGAAAGGCGCGCTCCACTACCCAGAGCCCGCGATACTGGGCGACGACATCCTCCGCAGGGAGGTCTGTGTTTGTCACATATCCTTTCAGCCCGCCCCATCTGACGTCCTCCAGTATCTTTTCCTCGCTGATGCGGACTACCACGTCCTTTCTTATCTCAAGGAACCTGTTGTAGCCCCTCTTGTTCACCTGCGCCTTCGTCAGTGTCCCGCAACTGTACGCCTTGCGGATCCGCTCCACCCGCGATTCCTGTTGTATGCATCCTTCTTCGCCCTCGTCTCCGAGTATCCCACAATGAGCCTCTCCCCGTTGCCGCGCCTGTGTTCGATATATTCGCCGGCCCTCTTGTGCCATCCGAGCACCCATCTCCTGACATCCTCCTTCTCGCTTTTGATTCTTGCCCCTATCACATACCTGTATCCGGCATCCCTGAGCAGCCTCACGTTGTCCGCGTTCATCAGTCCCACATCGGCCACCACTACAAAGTCGTCGTCGAGCTTGTAGCGCTGCCTGAAGTCGTCAATCATCGAATACAACAAATGACTGTTTTTTGCCAAACTATCTCATTGTCATTATATTCCCCACCTCGTTATCGAAGTGTCACTGGCTCTTCTTCATTTTCGGGACACTATGATTGAGCTTATTCTGTCATCGCACTGCAAAAAAATCAGTCTTATATTAAACAATAGCCGAGTTTCTTTACCTATTCCACAAATACTCCCGTTATCTTTCTTTATCCTTATCCAACTATGTTATTTTCCAACACACTTGAAAAAGATGAATCTCTATTCCAATGACTAATCTGGGATAAAAATACACATTTTCTAAATAACATATAAAATTTTTTTTGTATTTTTGTAATTGCCATTACGGTAATGGTCATTATTTAAAATGCTGATATAATGGAATTCTACGGCAGAGAACAAGAATCAGATTGTCTGAAAAAAATATGGGAACAGTCATTTCTGACCGCAACAATGACGGTTCTGATAGGTCGGCGACGCGTAGGCAAGACCTCGTTAATATTAAACACTCTTGGTGACAAGCACAATTTTGTCTACCTTTTTGCCAATCGCACCAGCGAAGGCGTACTCAGCCAAATGTTTCAACAGTCGGTAGAGCGCCAAACAGACATTCGCATTGTTGGACACAATCTGAGACTTCACGAACTGATTGAGCAGCTGTTTCAATACGGTGAGAGAGAACAACTGACACTGGTGATTGACGAGTTTCAGGAGCTGGAATACGTCAGTCCTGAATTTTTTGGACGGCTGCAATACCTGTGGGACATGTACCATCAGCGGTCGAAAATCAATTTCATCGTGTGTGGTTCCATCTATTCCATGATGAAACGAATTTTCGAGAATAGCAAAGAACCATTGTTTGGGCGCATGACGCATAAAATCATTCTCAAGCCATTTCGAACCGACACGTTGAAACTAATTCTACAAGAACACAACCATCAGTATTCACCCGAAGATTTGCTCTTTCTATACACCGTCACAGGCGGAGTACCCATGTACGTAAGCCTGTTGATGGATCAAGGGGAAACCAACAAAGACCGCATGCTCAATTCTATCTGCTCCGTCGGCTCCCGTTTCTTGAATGAGGCTCCTGACATGCTGATTGGAGAATTCGGAAGACAATACACCAACTACTTTGGCATCCTCCAGCTCATTGCCTCTGGCATGACTACTCAAAAAGAGGTTGACAGCGTGGTGGGGAAGAGTACAGGACAGTACATGCAGATGCTCGAGAATGAGTACTCTCTCATTCAACGCAACCTGCCGTACGGGAGCAAACCTGGGTGTCGCAATGTGCGGTGGCGTCTGAACGACAATTTCCTGGCCTTCTGGTTCCGCTTCATTGCACCTAATAGTCAAATACTGGCAATGGACAATATGCCTCTACTTCGAGAGGCTATTGCCAATGGATACACACAATACAGTGGCTTGATGCTTGAGAAATACTTCCGACAGAAATATGCCGAGCAACAGCGAGTGACGGAAGTCTCTTCGTGGTGGGATCGCAGTGGCGAAAACGAAATAGACATGATAGCAATCCGTGGCCTTGACCGACAGGTCACTATCGCCGAAGTGAAGCGTAACCGCAGTAAGATAGACCTCGGAGTCCTAAACGAAAAGGTGAAACTAATCAGACCACTGTTTCCGCAATTTCAGATACAGACAATAGGACTCTCATTAGAAAACATGTAGTTTTTTTTCACAATATAATTTTTATTCGTATATTTGCATCGAAAATAACAGATGTTAAACCGAAACAAAAAGCATTGAAACAGAAAGGTATTTAGATAAATAACATATAAACAAATCGTTTGCACTTATGGATTACGTTGAGAGTTCCACAAATCAATTTCATCCTCAGTAAAGAAGTAAAGCTCACGATGGTATCGTGGACTTTATTTAGAGGATGAATGGTCGTGGAACACCTCAACGTAGATAAGCAAGGTTCACGACTTTTTTATTGTATATCCTATTAACATAAACATTCTCACTATGAAACATTTTCTACATCTGATGGTACTGTCGCTACTGTGCTGCCTGTCGTGGTCAGCCGCAGCGCAGATGAGCAACCCATTTGTTGTCGCCACTAACAACGAAGACGAGGTGATGCACCTCGACTCCAGACAGCAACATGCCGCCAAACCGAACCAACTATTGGTAAAATTCCACGACTACAGCGACATTCGCATAGACAATGCCAAGGGAGGCAAGTGCTTCATGTCGTCAACCAAGGGGCTACTCATCAACTCCGTGTTAAAAGGCTATTCGGTGGAGAGCATTGAGCAGCTGATGCCCAACTTCGTAATGCCCAAGGCTCCGCGCGTCAGCAAGAGCTATGGCGGTGGTGACGTGGAAGAACACGACCTGAGCCAATGGCACCTCATTACCCTCGACACCAAGGACGGAAAGAACGAGTATGAGCTGATGGAAGAGTTGCGCACCCTTGACGAGGTGGAGTATGTGGAGCCCAACTACATCTGCTATGCACTTGGAGCCATTGGGGAAAGAGATTTGGTAATGGACAGTCCTGCTGATGCCACTGCAGTCTCTACCCCTAAAGTCAAGACCGCCCTTGCCAAGTCAGTACCTAACGACCCAATGTACTCACTACAATGGGGTATCCCAGCCTGCGGCATCGACAGCTTACTGACCGCACCTAAACTGAACCCCTCATGGCGACCCATCATTGCCATCATCGACACAGGCGTTGACATCGACCATGCCGACCTACAGGGCAATATATGGACCAACGTTGCCGAGGCTGGCGGTGCCACCAATCAGGACGATGACCACAATGGCTTCCGCGACGACATTCATGGCTGGGACTTCGTCAACCAGACTGCCGACATACACGATTTCAACAGTCACGGCACCCATTGTGCCGGCATAGCGGGTGCCGTCATCAACAACGGCATCGGCATCGCCGGAGCCTGCCCCGATGCCTTGATTATGCCCGTCTGCGTGATGCAGAGCGACGGAACTGGCGACATCGCCACCATCATCCAAGGCATCAACTACGCCCGCCAGAACGGTGCCGATGTTATCAGCATGTCTATCGGCACATACGCTTATTCTATTGCCATGGAACAGGCTCTTTCTGTTGCATACCAGACAGCTGTCATTGTCGCTGCCGCGGGCAACGACACAAAGCATATTGATGTTCGTTGTTGCACTAAGAAAGAACCCCAATGTGGCCCCGTCTTCCCAGGCGCACTCACCTTTGTACTGGGTGTACAGGCCACTAACACTATTCCAGACCCAAGTGAAGAACACAACGGCATGTTGGCATCGTTCAGCAATATCGACTGCGACGGTCCTTCATATTCTCAATACAACGAAAGCCAGCTCTACAACTACGAACTCTCGGCTCCGGGTGTAGGCATTATGAGTACGGTACTCAACGGGCAGTACCGCAGCTATAACGGCACCTCTATGGCAACCCCTTTGGTGGCGGGAGGAGTAGCCTCTCTACTACAACGTCGTGATTATTTGACGAAGGAAATTCTTTTCGGCGACCTTATCAACTACAGCACTGAGTTTCACCCCGTCAATTTTTGGGCAGCATATAATGCTGAAAGCGTGGCTCCCGCTGTGTTCCAGTGCGTTGCCATCGAAATCAACGACAGTGCCTATGGCGACAGCAGCATGTATGCTGACGCTGGCGAGCGTGTGCAGCTCTACCCTACTATCCGCACCGTGTGGGGACCAGCAGACAGTATCGTGGTGTGGCTCGAATTTCAGGAGTATGAGGATACCAACACTATCCAAATTCTGCAAAACCGTGTCAATTTCGTATGGCCGCTTTCTTCCTACGCTCATAGCAAGTCTCTTAACCCTATTGATATTCGGATTGGCAACAATGTAGTTGATGGTCGTAAGATACGGCTCAACCTCTGTGCCTATTCCACCGATGCCTCCGACACCCTGCACCACCCATTCACACTGCAGGTGACCAACGGCGTGAAACTGCACGGCATGATAAACCACAACGACACGCTTTACCCAAACGTTCAGTACATCGTCACGCAGAACCTCGCACTTCCAACTGGCTGCACCCTTTATATCAAACCCGGCACCACCATCAAGATGAAGGACGGCTGCTCCATCAACGCCACCATTCAAGCCATCGGCAAGCCCGACAGCATGATAACCTTCACAAAGACAGATTTGGGTACTTCGTGGTCAAGATTAACGAGTCCTGGAGGGCTTTTTGATTACTGCGTGTTTGAATATAATAATACAGGTATTAATATAGCAGGTGTTAATCGAATGCCTTTGAATGTGTCCAACTCCATATTCAGATACAAACAAGCTTCTAATCCCAATGGATCTTTTCAATATGTTGAATTTGTGAAGGCTAATCTTCTATACAATAAATTTTGGTTTGCTAATTGTGTTAGCAATCAAATACAAATGTATGGCGCAAAAGGTTCTTATTGTAATGTGATAGGGAATGACCCTTTAAACGCTGAATCACGGGTTGTAGCAGGGAATAGTATAGGCTCTTTTAATAATATTTTCTGCAATAACAGCCAAGCCATTAGGTATGAGAGTTCGGGTGTTGATATAACCACACCAGATACAAATTATTATGGTTCAGCGAAAGAGTCAATAATTAGAGATAGGGAAATATACGACTTTGAAACTCCTGGCACTTCTAGTTTCGGTTGGATTAATCTCAGCAAGCGTGCTACGCGGCCTTCGCCACTAACTCATGGCATAGTATGGAAGGTATTGGTCAACGGGTTCGACCCGCAGGACGAGGCAGACAGTGTGGAATACCTTGGTGTAGGCACCCACCGCTTCGATGTATACTTCAACCGCGCCATGGACACCAGCATCACTCCCATCCTCGCCATGGGTGTCCGCCCGCCCTATACACAGACCGCCATCAATAAGAACGCTTCATGGAGTGCCGACAGCACCATCTACACCGCTTTTCTAACCCTCACAGGACGTGATGCCATCGACGGTGTCAACCGTATCTACGTGAGCGGCGCGCAAGATGACGAGCACTTCGAGATACCTTTCGAAAACCAGCGTTTTGAAGTACAGGTAGCAAGTAGCGGCAGCATGAGCATGGGATTCCAAGCCACGCCGGGTATCGGCAAGGTAGACCTTGAATGGAACGATCAGGAGGTGAACTACGAGGACTTCCTCGGATTCAACATCTACCGCTACCAATACGACAGCCTACTGACCAATCGTCACTATGTGAGTGGTATTGGATATATCTACGACACCGTATGGATGCCAGTCGACACCATCCGATTGAACCAGTCGCTAGTGCAGGACACCATGTTCACAGACTTCGACGTGGTGCCAGGCGAGAGATATTATTACTACTACAAGATTCTCAACACCTCGCTCAACGAGAACAGCCCATCCAAGACCGTCAGCTGTGTGCCATACAGCACCATACCGGGCGATGCCAACGGCAGCTTTACAGTGGATGTGGCTGACGTGATAACCGCAGTAAACTATGTTACGGGACAGAACCCGCAGCCGTTCCTGTTCGATGCCGCCGACGTGAACGGTGACGGCACCATCAATGTCCTGGACATCGTGGGCATCATCAACATCATACTCTACGGAAACAATAACAGCAAGAACGACTATGACCCACAGACTGCCATTTACACCGTGGAAAACGACACCCTCTATATCAATACCCCTGTGGCTTTGGCTGGTCTGCAGTTCACCATTGGCGGATGCTCACGCGGAGACATCGAGGTGTTGACGGCACTAAAGCCCTTCGAGTGCGCCACCGTGGAGGATAGCAATACAATGACGATGATATTCTACAGCATGAGCGGTATGACCATTCCCGCAGGCAAGACGGCACTACTGCGCATCGGTGACAAAAAGTTGGACAACATCGTACTGAGCGACCCCGAAGGCCACAATGTGATAGCCCTTAACGGTGGTGAAGTAGGGGTTACCGACCTTAACACCATGCCGGCACAGATAGTCAAGGCGTATCCCAATCCGTTCGATAATCGAGTACGGATTGAAGCGGTCAGTGCCGTAAGTGGAAAGCCATTAAGGATTAGCATATACGACATCACAGGCAGGTTGGTGCACAATAGCATGATTCCCATTTCCCCTACTGGGCAAGGGAGTTATGAATGGGATGCCAAGGGAATGCCTCGCGGTGTGTATATGGCAAGACTCTATGTAGGAGATATGGCAGCGCACGTAATCAAACTGGTCATTAAATAACGAGGAGGATTACTATGAAAAGAACAACAGTTCTGCTATTGTTCCTGATGGCAACAATAATCGGCCATGCAAGCAACAGACTGACACTGAGTACTGCCCAAGGACATCCCGGCGACACAGTTACACTTACCCTTTCGCTGACCAATTCGGACAACATCTCCGCCATGCAGGCATTCATACCACTGGGTGGGCAACTGCAATATGTGCCAGCAAGCTGTACCCTGACAAGTCGTGGCAGCAGTCATCAAGTTATAGCCACGGTGCAACAAGATACTCTGCACATCTATTCCTACTCCTTAAGCCTTGATTCATACAGCGGAAGCAGCGGAGCCTTGCTGACATTTCGAGTGGTACTGGGCAATGAGCCTGCCACGTATAGTCTGCCTTTGTTGCAGCCAGTTATGTCAAGCAGTACCGGAACACCTATTGCAGTATTGACCACCGCAGGCAGTGTCACCATACAGTCGCCTAAGATTGGATTGAACGCAAGCAGTGTAGATTTTGGGCATTACCCCATACGCAGCAGTTATACAAGAAATATAACAGTGAGAAACCTTGGCAATGAACCCATGACACTCTATGGGCTGACGTTTGACAATGCAGCATTGAGTTGTTCTGTCTCGAATGAGACCATTCTTGGCGGAGAATCACGTATAGTCACTATCACATTCGCCCCGCTGCAAGCAGGAAGTATCACCATGCATGCCATTATTCACAACAATGCAAATGTAGGAGACAGCATTTTGACTATCACGGCTGACCCTTACTCGGTTAATGAAATGAGGCCACTCACTGTCACTGGGCAGACCGACAGCACTGTTACCATCGAGTTGCGCATGAACAACATGGACAGCATAGTGGCATTGCAGACATCCATCAAGATACCATCAGCATTGACATACATCCCTGGGAGTTTTGCTGTCAATAGCAGCCGAAGCCATGGGCATACGGCAACAGCAGGGATGCTGGGCGATACGCTGACACTGCTTGTCACAAGCCTTCAGAACTATCCTCTGCATGGTGGCGACGGCGTAGTGGCAAGTTTTCAAGTACGGCTGCATGGATACGGGTATTACAACTTACAGCTATTGCAAACCACACTGTCTGACTCGGCAGGACACAATGTTCTATCTGGTGTGTATACAGGACGTGTGAACATCAACAGTCCCACGCTTAATTGCAACAACAGCTTAGATTTGGGCAATACTCCCGTTACTGACACGGCAAGAGCCGCATTTACAATTCGCAATACAGGTAACGCTACGATGACCTTGAGCCAAGTGGTGTTCACTCAAAGCGGTTACTCCATAAGCGAGAACCTTCCACTGACCGTGGCGATAAATCAGAATGCCACTCTACATATCAACTATGGTGGAATAGCTGCAGGAAACTACCCTGCCATCATGCAACTGTACACCAACGACCCACGCAACACTCTCAAAGAGGTGGCAGTATCCTGTCTGCGGTATGAGCCCAACGCATTGTATATAACCACCAATCCCGCCAACGGCGTAGACAGTGCCATGGTGAGTGTGTCCATGGATAATTATTCAGATATCACTGCTCTGCAAATGGATATTGAGTACCCGCACCATTACGCTTCAATCGGTAGTGGCGATATTCAACTTACAGAACGTAGCAATGGACATATGATTAGCTCAGCCCAACTTAACGACTCAACATGGCGTGTGCTGGTGATGTCAATGACCAACAGTTTGTTTAGCGGCAACAGTGGATCCGTGTTGGATTTACACATGCATCTCACAGACACAAACGACCACAGCACACAACTTATGCTGTTACGCAATGTGACAGCAGCCAATCGGCAAGGTATTAATATGCTTACCTCTATCGATAGTGTTGCATACATTGCCATACAAGTAGTCCATGACACTTTGGTACAGCAAATACACGACACCACTATCGTGGTAGAGACAGTCTTTATTCACGACACCACAGTTGTAAACCACTACATATATGACACCACGTATATCCCTGTACATGACACGACATACCTATGGCATTACGATACTATCGTGGTGGATAATTACATACATGACACAACCTATATCAACCATTATTATTACGACACACTCCTTGTCTCAGTACATGACACGACATTCTTGTGGCATTATGACACCATCGTGGTGAATAATTATATTCATGACACGACGTTTGTGCATGATACTACAATCGTCAACAACTATATTCACGATACAATAGAAGTGATGGAGCCGATTGAGTACTACGACCTTACTCTCGCCACTGTGCCTGCAAATCACGGCGGCATCGTTGTGGGTTCAGGACACTATAGCGCAAACACTGTAGTAGAAATTGTCGCAGTCCCATATAGTGGATTCCGATTTAGTATGTGGAACAACGGCAGTTCAGAGAATCCGCAACATGTAACAATGACACAAGACATTGTAAGGTATGCATATTTTGAACGCGATGATGTTAGCACAACAGACGTGCCATCTCCCAAAAGCATTATTACTACAAAAGGTCTTGTCGTCACTGTGCAAGGTGCTGACGGCGAAAGTGTACGCATCTTCGATGATGTAGGACGGTTATTGTATACCGAGAGTAGCATTAAAGAGACGATACATTTCCGTATGCCCGCCTCGGGTGTCTATCTGGTCCAGGTCGGCAACGAGACCGCACGTCGTGTGGTTGTCCGCCGCTAACACTGCTTTCAGACCAACTGCTGAATAGCATACAATAATGAAGAGGGTGCCTCCCGAAGGCGCCCTCTTCTCATTTTTATACAGCAAAAAGCAGGTGATTCATTTTTTTTTCTTATCTTTGCAAATCTTTTCACCTGCGGCATTTATCCGTAGACATAAGTAATTAAACATTATTCGACATCATTCAACATTCAAACATGGACGCAATAATAACCTTTCTCAACGAATGTATATGGAGTTGGCCGCTCGTAGGGCTCTGCCTTGCCGCGGCACTCTACTTCTCTTTTGGCACCCGTTTCGTGCAGGTGCGCCACCTCCCCGAGATGGTCCGCCTCCTCTTCAAGAACGACCGTTCCAAGCGGGCTGGCATCTCCTCCTTCCAGGCCTTTGCCCTCGCCCTCTCAGGCCGCGTGGGCACCGGCAACATCGTTGGTGTAGCCCTGGCCATCGGATTCGGAGGCCCTGGAGCCATCGTGTGGATGTGGATTATCGCCTTCCTCGGTGCCGGTACAGCCTATGCCGAAGCCTGCCTGGCCCAAATCTACAAGCAACACCACGGCGACCAGCTGCGCGGCGGCCCCGCCTACTACATCGAGAAAGGGCTCAACTGTTCATGGCTGGCCATTCTCTTTGCGGCCACCACCGTCATTGCCTGCGCCCTCTGCCTGCCGCCCATTCACAGCAACAGCATCGCCATGTCCTTCTCCACCACCTTCAACCTCCAGCCGTGGATAGTCGGCCTTTGCGTCGCCGCCCTTATCGCGTTGGTGGTGCTGGGCGGTGTCAAGCGCATCTCGCGGGTGGCCGAAATCGTCACCCCCTTTATGGCAATAGCCTACATCATCCTCTCCATCGTGGTACTGATAGTCAACGCCCACGCCGTCCCCGGAGCTTTCCGCGACATGATAGCCTCCGCCTTCGGCTATCACGAAGCCCTTGGCGGCATCATCGGCGCAGCCATCGCCTGGGGTGTCAAACGCGGCATCTATAGCAACGAGGCCGGACAGGGCACCGCACCCATCGTGGCCGCCGCCGCCAAAGTCGACCACCCCGTCAAGCAGGGTCTTGTGCAGGGGTTCTCTGTCTATGTCGACACGCTGCTTGTCTGCACCGCCACCGCTGTCATGCTCCTCGCCACCAAATGCTACAATATCGTCGACCCCGCCGGCACGGGCTACCTCTACCAATCCACCGTGTCCGACCTCGGACTGCCCGGCGTGGAATACACCATCGCAGCCCTCTCCACCCTGCTCCACAACGGCTGGGGCGGCATCGTCATCAGCATCACGCTCTTCTTCTTCGCCTTCACCACCGTCATGGCTTACTATTACTATGCCGAGACAAGTCTCATTTACCTCTTCACCAAAGCCCGCCAGCGCCGCCTCAAGACCCAGGAGAAATACTTCGGCCGCCAGAACCACGCCGTGGCACGCCACCGCGACCGCAAGATGTTCGACACCCGCAAAAACGAAGGTCGCCTCATCAACGTCCTACGCATCCTCTTCATTGCCTCCGTCTTTTTCGGCAGCCTGAAAGAGGCCGGCATCATCTGGAGCCTCGGCGACATGGGGGTCGGCATGATGGCATGGATCAACATCATCGCCATCCTGCTCCTTTCGCCCGTGGCCTTCCGCGCCCTGCGCGACTACGAACGCCAGCAGAAACAAGGCGTCAAACCCACCTTCCACCCCAAAGACCTCGGCATCAAGAATGCCGACTACTGGGAGGAGTACGACAACCCTCAGCAATGAAACCCCGACCGCGGCACTGCTGACCGCCCTGCCATGTGCCGCTCAGGCCACACCCATCCCGCTGTGTGGCCACGTTTTCTAGCGCGTCCGCTCCGACAAACACGTCCCACTGTGCCTTTCGAAGACACCGGCCCCACGGGGTGTTCCCTTGTCAAAATTGACATAAAACACCACTAACTCCCTTCAATACAGGATACTTACAGGCTAGTTTCCGCCTCGTTCCCAATCCCCATAAAGGATAACGATATTGCAACGATGCTGTAACGATACAGCATTGAACGAACCTACTGCCTGTCGGCATAACATCCGGTCCAACATTGCAAGAATGAAAAAAAGTCCACCAATTGGAAAAAAAAACGTATCTTTGCAAAATAAAACAGCAATAGCAAGTACATAATAACAAAGAAACTTTTAAACATATTCCACCATGAAAAAGCTTGTTCTGATACTGGCACTGATGATGGCCACGATCACGGTAAAAGCCAACAACATCCTTTATTTCACCTACAACCAAGCAGCACGCACAGTCGCCTGCCTCAACAGTCAGGACGAACTGATGATTTACTGCGGTTACGAGGACGAACTGCCCACCTACGTACTCATCAACGAGGTGTGGGCAGAGCAAATCAGCTCGTCGTTCTACGAGATATGGCTATACGGCTACGACGCCTACACGGGCGAGGAGATATACATGCCCATCGACTTGGAGTGCATCTATCTGGTGCAGTATGGCAAAATCTACAGCGCGGCGCAGTACCTGCGGTTCCGCACGACGCACATACGCCCGACATTCGCCTGGGCCATGCCGCCTTACAATCCTTTCGTCCGCGCACCCCGTCCCAAGGTGTACTACTACACCTACCACTACGATATCCACCGTCCGGGCTGGCACTGGCGCAATTATCCGCACATCCACTATCACCCCTACTATCTGCGTCACCCGCATCATCCTGCCCCCATGCCTCCCAAGCCCTACACCCCCGGTCGCGAGCGTCCTGGCTACCACTCCACGCAGAACGGCTACCAATATGACGACCTGCCACTGGTTGGCAATGTCACCGCACCGCGTTCTACCACTTCTGTGCAGAACAACCCCACCGGACGCAGTGGCAGCCGCATCACCAGCGACCGCAAGACCAACACCATCACCAACACCGACCGCACAACAGGGCGCAGCACTACCACCACTGCCCCGAGCCGTTCCGAGTCGCTGAGCGGCAGCGGCACACGCGGCAACAACATCTCTTCGCGCAGCGGCGACAGTCAGGACAATCCTGCTTCACGCTCAGGCTCTTCCTCAACGCGCGGCAACAGCAACTCGTCGCGTGGTGGCAACGATTCGGGTACCTCATCCTCTCGCAGCGGCAACAACTCGGGTGTCTCCCCCTCACGCAGCGGCAACAACTCGTCGCGGGGCAATGTAAGCAGCGAATCGCAGATTGAAAAAGAGACCCGCAGTACATCCGGTACCGAGGTTAGAGGCAACAACAGCTCCACTCAGCGCGGAAACAGCAGCAACAACAAAAACAGCCGCTCCACAGGTGTTTCCAGCAACACCGGCACCAGCCGCGAAACGCCTACCGCCACACGCGGCAGCAACAACTCCACCACCAACAACCGCGCAACGGGCACGACCACACGCACAAACTCCAGCCGTCAAGCCACGACGACCACCCGCAGCGGCAGCACCGCCGAGACACCGTCACGCTCAGGCGTAAGCTCTTCGTCGCGCGAAGAACAGTCCTCCACCCGCAGCAATGCTTCCCGCAGCGGAAACACCGGCCGCAACCGTTAGGATAAAGAACTTGTAACAGGTTAGGACACACTATGGCTATCAAAGAAAGCGAACTGGTATTGGCTCCCGACGGGAGCCTTTACCACATTCATCTCACCGCCGACACACTGGCCGACAACGTGCTGCTGGTGGGCGACCCCCAACGGGTGGATATGTTTAAGGATATATTCGAAAACATTGAACACGAGTCGTATAACCGTGAACTGCACGCCTTGACGGGCCGATACCACGGCACCCGATTCACCGCGCTGTCGACAGGGATGGGGTGCGACAATATCGACATCGTTTGTACCGAGCTGGACGCTGCAGCCAATTTCGACCTCGCCACCCGCTCCCCCCTCCCCTGCCACCGCAGGCTGAACATGGTGCGGATAGGCACCAGCGGGTCGCTGCAGCGCGAGGTGGAATGCGGCAGCCTGGTCGCTGCACGCTACGCCATAGGCCTTGACGGGCTGATGAATTATTACCAACATGGGACCGAGGGCTTTATGCCCGACATGGAACGTGCTTTCGAACAGCACATGCAACTCGACCCACGGCTGGCCACACCCTATTGTGTGGAAGGCAGCCAAGCGTTGCTCGACCGCGTGGGCGACGGGATGGTAAAAGGCATCACGGTCACTGCCCCCGGATTCTATGGCCCCCAAGGGCGTAACATCCGCCTTGCACCGAGCGTCGAGCAGCTGAACGAACGGTTGGCAGCCTTTGCATGGAACGACACACCCGTCACCAATCTTGAGATGGAGACATCGGCCATCTACGGCTTCGCCCAGGCGTTGGGACACCAAGCCCTTACCGTATGCCTGATTATCGCCAACCGGCCGGCGGGTACGTTCCTCAACGACTACCACCCAGCCATGAAACAAACTATCGGAAGTATAATCGAAAAAATATCATAGCAATGAGAAAGATGCTTTTCCTGCTCCTTGCCATCGCGACAAGTGCGACCGCATGGAGTCAAACCCAACCGGATTACATCCCCGAGCAGTTGGGTCGCGATGCGCACCATATTATCCAGTCGCTTGGAGCCTTTGTCGGCAACGAAAGAGCCGAGAGCCAGTCGTTTGACATCACCTATATGCCTGCAGGCAACGGTGTGGAGGGTGTGATGATTATCAACACCGCCGACTATCGATGCACCTTCAAACTCGATGCGGAGTATGAGATGTGCTACGAGCTTACAATCGACATACGGTCAAAAGAGTTCCTCGACCAATTCTACAACCTTTTTGCCGTCTACCGCACAGAAAACCAGGACGACCACCGCATCATGAGTTTCGGAAACGAGAAACTTCGCATCACCGAGAATCCATCCACCACGTCGCGCTACCGCAGCTTCAAATTCACAATCAATCAATAGCTACATCTTAGCCTGCTTCCAGCTTGGCAAAAAACAGTTAAATCGCTGTAGGTAAATACAATACACGAATTTCCTATTTTTCGCTTGTTGCAGGAGTGCCAAAAATGGAAAAATGGCCTCTATTTTTCTGAAAAAAGATGGACTTACGAAGCAAAAAAGAGGAGAAAAACCATTTTCAGCCACATTGTAAAGAACTAATAATCAACCACAAAACAATATATTACATAAAAAAGAACAAAATATATACCCTATTGTATTGTGGAGTGAATATTTTTTCGTATTTTTGCACCGTCATTTTAATGCCGAAAGGTAGGTTAAGGGTTCTGCCTGCATGAGGCTGTTAATAGGTATAAATAGAACCCAAATTAAATTTATACACAAACAACAAAAAATGAAAGAAAACATGAAGAAGGAGTACGACACTCCAATGGTAGAAGTGCTGCGGGCCCGCGTCGAAAAAGGGTTTCAGGTTAGCAACGTTGACCCCACTGGTAGTAACGAAGATCTTATTAGCAGCGGCGAGGTCCATGGCGGCAGCGACTTTGATTAATCGATTAAAAACAATTCAGTAAAACAAAAAAAACATTTCAAACAAATGAAAAAAGCATTTTTGTCCATTTTCTCTGTTATGACCCTCGCCATGGGTTTCACTGCTTGCCAGAAAGAGGCAAAAGTAGAGAATATGCGTTTTACTGCTTCTATTGAGGCTTGCACCGACATGGAGTCCAAAACCGTTCTTGACGGTGTGCACGTCAACTGGGAAGCTAACGACCAGATTATCGTTTACGGTACCGAAGGTTGCGGCGTTTTCACCGCTATTCCTCACGGCACCAACCAGACCACTATCGATTTCGGTGATGGTACCGCCAACCCCGGTGATGCCCCTTATACCGCTTTCTATCCTGTCAGCATCGCAACTTCTGCTAACCAGGTCATGATTCCTGCAGTTGTGAATTCTGTTGACGGCCGACTGACTGAGTTCCCCATGTATGCTGAGTCCGACAGCGAGATTCTTACCTTCAAGAACCTCTGCGGTGCTCTGAAACTGAACCTCCAGAAAGAGAACGTTAGCATTGAGTCCATCCAGATCTCTGCTGCTGATGCCAACCTCAATGGCGAGTACAGAGTGCGTAACAGCGGTATCATCCCCACCATGTACTATCTTGGTAATGGTACCAACAACGTTACTTTGAACCTCACCGAGGCTCAGGATATCACCACTGCTAAGGACTTCTACATCACTCTGCCTCACGGTAACTATCGCGGTGTTGTCATCACTATCAACACCAACGATGGCCGCCAGTGCGTTAAGACTCTCAAAGCCGACAAATCTATCAACATCGGTCGTAGCCAGGTTACCTCTATCGTTCTCGGTAGCGCCAACCTCAACTTCTAATCTGCCGAAAGTTGATTTTTCTTCTCCCTGTTTCGACAGGGAAAAAGCACTATCCTGAAATTCGATTTCAATAGTGTTCAAGATTTTCGAAAATGAAAAGGATGCTCCAGGGCATCCTTTTCATTTACAAACAGTATAAGAGATAGCATATTGATAGCATTCATCGATACCGAAGTAAGTGTCCAAAGCCGCCAAATCAACGACTTTGGAGCCGTGCGCCAAGACGGTGCCGTGGTGCATACCCGTTCGTTCGATGAATTTATGTCGTTTATAGAAAAATGCACAGTGTTGTGTGGCCACAACATTATCCATCACGACTTGCAATACCTATCCAAGTTGGAGCACCACACGACACTCCCTACCGATAGATACTTAATCATTGATACGCTGTTTCTTTCCCCCCTGCTCTTCCCCAAGAAACCTTACCACCGTCTGGTCAAAGACGACAAGTTGCAGGCCGACCAAATCAACAACCCGGCCAACGATGCACTGAAAGCCCGCGACCTTTTCAACGACGAAGTGGCAGCATGGCACCAACTGCCTGCCGCACGCCAGGCAATCCTTTACCACCTGCTGAAGGATATTCAAGAGTTTAGCGGTTTCTTTCAATACTTGGGTGTGAATCTCCCCAACTGCGACACCGTGCAGTTGATAGCCAGGGAATATGAAGGAAAAATCTGCAGCCATGCGAACATCTCCGCAGTAGTCAAGCACTACCCTGTCGAGTTGGCCTACGCCCTTGCCATCATAGGAGCCGACGACATGAAGTCGCACACCCCCGCATGGGTGACACGCAACTACCCCAGGGTGGCCAATGTGATGAACCTCCTGTGCAACACACCTTGCAATGGATGCCCATACTGCAGGCAACGGCTCGATGCGCACCAAGGGCTGAAAGAGTTCTTCGGCTACGACAAGTTCCGTACCTTCGACGGCGTACCCATGCAGCAGCAAGCAGTAGAATCCGCCATAAGGGGTGAATCGCTGCTGACCATCTTTCCCACAGGGGGCGGGAAATCGCTCACCTTCCAATTGCCTGCTCTCATGTCTGGACGCAATATACACGGCCTGACGGTGGTCATCTCGCCCCTGCAATCGTTGATGAAAGACCAAGTGGACAACCTTGCCGAACGCGGTATCGCCGACGCAGTGACCATCAACGGCCTTCTCGACCCCATCGAAAGGGCATCGGCCATTGCCCAAGTGGCCGATGGTACGGCCAACCTGCTCTATATCGCCCCCGAGATGCTCCGCTCCAAAACTATCGAGAGGCTGCTGATGGGGCGCACCATCGCGCGTTTTGTCATCGACGAAGCCCACTGCTTTTCGGCATGGGGCCACGACTTCAGGGTGGACTACCTCTTTATTGGCGATTTCATCAAGCAGCTTCAAGAGTCGAAGCAACAACGCGTGCCGATCCCCGTGTCGTGTTTCACTGCTACGGCAAAGCAGAAGGTAATCAGCGACATCGTCGACTATTTCAACCAGAAATTGAATCTCTCGCTGAGAGTATTCGCCGCCTCGTCGGAGAGGAAAAACCTTCGCTATTCGGTTATCCACACCGATACCCCCAACGACAAGTACAACCAGTTGCGCAACATCATCCTTGGACGCAGTTGTCCTACCATCGTATACGTGTCGCGGACGCGGAAAACGCATGAGTTGTGCCACCGGCTACGTGCCGACGGAATCATGGCGCTCCCCTTCAACGGCAGGATGGATGCCGAAGCGAAAGTGCGTAACCAGAATGCATTCATGAGTGGCGAGGCACGTGTCATCGTGGCCACTTCCGCTTTCGGTATGGGAGTGGACAAAAAGGATGTGGGACTGGTGATACACTACGACATCAGCGATTCGTTGGAAAACTACGTTCAGGAAGCAGGACGAGCCGGGCGCGACCCTGAAATGGAGGCGGAATGCTATGTGCTATACAGCGACACCGACCTGGACAAACACTTCATCCTGCTGAACCAGACGAAGCTAAGCATCAGCGAGATACAGCAAGTGTGGCAAGCCATCAAAGACTTGACACCCACACAGAAGAGCCTCAGCTGTTCGCCCCTGGAGATTGCCCGGCAGGCGGGATGGGGCGACGAGACAAACGACATAGAGACACGTGTGAAGGCCGCCATCTCCGCCCTCGAGAGAGCCGGTTTCGTCGAGCGGAGCAACAATGTACCCCATGTCTTCGCAACAGGCATCACCGTGGGCAATATGGACGAGGCACGGAGACGGCTGACCATCTCGCCTTTCTTCGACGAGAGAACCCGCGAAGAGGCTGCCCGCATCATACGGTCGCTTATCAGCTGCCGCGCCACCTCGGGCAATAGCGACGGTGAGGCAGAGAGCCGGATTGACTATCTGGCCGACATGCTGGGCATGAGCAAGGAGACTGTCATACGCAATGTCAACTTAATGAGGCAGGAGGGACTGCTGGCCGACTCGCACGACATGCAGGCTTGGATTACCAAGAGTACTACAGGGAAAGAGTTGGAGCAGACCTTGCGGCTGGAGCACTTCCTGCTGTCGCAACTGAAAGACGGCACCAATATACTGCATTATAAGGAGATAAACGAAGCAGCCATCAATGCCGGGATTGCCAATAGTACAGTACGGAGAATCAAGACGATGCTATACTTCCTCTCGCTCAAAGGCTACCTGCGCAAAGAAGAACATACGGCTGCGGACCTGGTGAACATCGAGCTGTTGACCGACACCCAAACCCTCATGGCAAAGTTCGAAAGGCGCATGGAACTATGTCGTTTCGTTGTGCGGGAACTGACTGCGGTGATACAAGAGGCCAACAAGCAAAACCAGCTGTCGGGTGAACGGGGCGACCTGGAGAGAAAGTCGCTGGTGAACTTCTCGGAGGTGGAGTTGCTGAATCATTATCAGAGCACTACGCAACAGCTTCAATTCGGGAACAGGGAGGAGATTACCTTGACCGATATGGATGAGGCCTTGCTATACCTCTCAAAGACCTCGCTGCTGAAGATTGCAGGCGGTTTTCTGGTGATATACAACACCATGCAGCTGAAAAGGAAGTTGGAACGCAGGGCACGCTACGGCAAAGAACAGTACCGGCTGCTTGATGAATTCTATAAACAACGTATCCAACAGATACATATCGTTGGCGAGTTTGCACGGATGATGGTGAGCGATTACAACGCGGCACTGCTGTTTGTGAAAGATTATTTCCAGATGGATTTCCGCAAATTCATCTCAAAGTACTTCAAAGGCGAGCGCAAATCGGAAATCAACAACAACATCACTCCTGCCAAATACAAACAGCTGTTCGGAAGTCTCGACAGCTGTCAGCTGAATATCATCAACGACAAAGTGTCGAAGTACATCGTGGTGGCAGCAGGACCAGGAAGCGGAAAGACCCGCGTGTTGGTACACAAACTGGCCTCCTTGTTGCTGCTCGAGGACGTGAAGCACGAACAACTGCTGATGCTCACCTTCTCGCGTTCGGCCGCCACAGAATTCAAAATACGGCTCATGGAGCTTATCGGCAACGCTGCCCACTATGTCGACATCAAGACATTCCACTCCTTCAGTTTCGACCTGCTGGGGCGACCGGGCAACCTGGACGATGCCGACAGTGTGGTGTTGAAGGCCGCTACCATGATAGAGAATGGCGAAGTGGAAGAATCGAAGATTGCCAAGAGTGTACTGGTGATAGACGAAGCCCAGGACATGGGAAACGACGAGTCGAGGCTGTTGCTGTCGCTAATGAGGCGCAATGAGGATATGAGAGTGATAGCCGTGGGCGACGATGACCAGAATATATACCAATTCCGGGGTTCTGACTCTGCCCATCTGCGCGCACTTGTCAGCGACCACGGTGCCACCCTCTACGAGATGACCACCAACTACCGTAGCGCCGGCTCTATCGTATCGCTTGCCAACCGCTTTGCCACCCTCCTCCCCAACCGCATGAAGCAGACGCCCTGCCAGCCTTTCCGAAAGGAAGCAGGCGCCACAGTGCTGCACATGTACGGCAACACAGGCTTCCTGCCCTCGGTGGTGGAGCATATTGCAAAGAGCGGGGTGCACGGATTCACCTGCCTGCTCACCACCACCAACGACGATGCCATGCAAGCTGTCTTTCTGTTGGAGCAGCAAGGTATCCACGCCCGCCTTATCCAGTCGCTGAATGGTTTCCGCTTCTCCCAACTGGCCGAGGTACGCTATTTCCTCAAACAACTGGACACCCTAGCCACCACTGCGGAGGGCAACAATACGGACAGCGTCATACCCTACAGCTTATGGAACAAAGCCAAGGAACGCACCATGAATGCCTATTCGACCAGCAGCTGCCTTGATACCCTGAAAGCCTTCTTTACCGACTATGAGGCCACCCACCGCACCCTCTACCGCAGCGACCTGAGGGAATACCTCTTCGAGTCGAACATCGAGGACTTTTTCTCATCCGACACAACCTCCGTCACCGTTTCCACTATCCACAAAGCCAAAGGGCGCGAATTCGACACCGTCTATCTGCTCTTCCCCAGCAACAGGGAATTGACAGAGGAGCAGCTGCACACGCTCTATGTTGCCATCACTAGGGCTCAAAACAACCTTCAAATCCACACCAACATACCGCTATTCAACGCCTTCCGCATTCCTACCACTACACATCCCGACCAGCCCACTCCCCCTCAGCCGCTTCGTATCGCCTTGTCGCTCCGCGACATATACCTTGACTACTGCAAAGAGCATAAGTCCGACATCCTCCGTCTGCGCAGCGGTGACCCGCTCCTGTATTCCAAAGACTACCTTTTGGCTCCCGGCATAGGTCCTGTGGCTCGCCTGTCCACTTCCATGCAACAGACACTACGGAAATTAGAATCACGTGGATACCATGTTACATCGGCCGAAATAAGCTACATCGTGGCTTGGCATTCCCGCGACGATGAACAGGACTTCGCCATCTGTCTCGCCAACCTGACATTGGTTGTGTAAGTCGCGAAAGGCGATGAACGGATATCGCGTCCACCCACTCGCAAAGGGGCTTGCCCGTACACGCTTTGACAGATTATCAGATGAGTTTTGCCTTATTTTATTGCTATATGGCGTTTTTTTCGTATCTTTGCAAGTTTTAAAAACAATACCCAATCGATGCAAAACATTAGAAATATTGCCATTATTGCGCACGTCGACCACGGAAAGACCACCCTTGTCGACCGTATGCTGCACCAGGCACAGCTCTTTCGTGAAAATCAGGAGACTGGCGAACTCATTCTTGACAACAACGACCTCGAACGCGAGCGCGGAATCACCATCCTCTCCAAGAACGTTTCCATCCGCTACAAAGGCTATAAAATCAACATCATCGACACCCCTGGCCACAGCGACTTCGGCGGTGAGGTGGAGCGCGTACTGAACATGGCAGACGGCGTGCTGCTGGTGGTGGATGCCTTCGAAGGCCCCATGCCCCAGACACGTTTCGTTTTGCAGAAAGCCATCGAGCTGGGTCTCAAACCCATCGTGGTTATCAACAAGGTGGACAAACCCAACTGCGACCCTGAGTTGACGCAGGAGGCCGTCTTCGACCTTATGTTCAACCTCGGTGCCACCAACGACCAGCTGGACTTCCCCACCGCCTACGGCTCCGCCAAACAGGGCTGGATGGGTCCCGACTGGAAGACCCCGACGGAGGACATCAGCTACCTGATGGACTTGATTATCGAGCATATCCCCGCACCGCGCGTCACCGAGGGCAACACCCAGATGATGCTGTCGTCGCTGGACTACAGCAGCTACCTCGGACGTATCGCCGTGGGACGCCTCAATCGCGGCACCCTGCAAGCTGGCCAGCCTATCATCCTAGTCAAACGCGATCAAAGCCAGATTGCCAGCAAGGTGAAAGAGCTCTACACCTTCGAAGGTCTCGGCAAGGAGCGTACCAAGAATCCTGTCGAAGCGGGCGAGATTTGCGCTGTGCTGCTCGACCTCGACAAGAACGTCCTGTTCGAAATCGGCGACACCATCTGCGACAACGAGAACCCTGAGCCGCTGCCTCCTATCAAGGTCGACGAGCCCACCATGAGCATGCTCTTCACCATCAACAACTCGCCCTTCTTCGGCAAAGAGGGCAAGTTTGTCACCAGCCGCCACCTGCGCGACCGCCTCTTCAAGGAGTTGGAGAAAAACCTCGCCCTGCGGGTTGAAGAGACCGCATCGCCCGACTCCCTGTTGGTTTACGGGCGCGGCATCCTGCACCTCAGCATCCTTATCGAGACCATGCGCCGCGAAGGATACGAGCTGCAAGTGGGTCAGCCCAAGGTCATTATCAAAGAGATTGACGGCAAGAAATGCGAGCCTGTTGAGCAACTGACTGTGCTGGTGCCCGAAGAGTTCTCTAGCAAGGTAATCGACGTGGTGACCCGCCGCAAAGGCGAGATCGGTACCATCGACACCAAGGGCGACCGTGTGCAGTTGGACTTCATGATTCCTTCGCGTGGTATTATTGGCCTTCGCAACACCCTCCTTACCGCCACCAACGGCGAGGCCATCATCGCCCACCGTTTCTCCGGCTTCGAGCCTTGGAAGGGCGAGATGGACGACCACAAGATGGGTGCCCTCATCGCCAAGGAGACCGGTGAAGCCACAGCATATAGTATCAGCAAGTTGCAAGACCGCGGACCCTTCTTTATCGAGCCGGGTGAGCACGTCTATGCCGGACAGGTGATCGGCGAGAGCCTTCGCCCCGGCAACGACATCGTTATCAACGTCGTTACCGCCAAGAACTTGACCAACATGCGCAGCAAGAGTGCCGACGACAAGAGCACTACCACGCCCCCTATCAAGTTCTCTTTGGAAGAGGCCATGGAATACATCCGCGACGACGAATACCTCGAAATCACTCCTACATCTCTCCGTATCCGCAAGATCATCCTCGACGAGATTGAGCGCAAACGCGCCCGCATCGCCGCCGGGTATAAGGACGAGTGATATTAAGCCTAAGGGTATAATCTGAAAAAAGAAACCACTATGACTGTAACAGAAGAAGAATTACAACGCATTGTTGCTGCTGCCGTCAAGATAGCACTTAAAGAAATAAAAGGTGTTGAGGTGCAGCCTGACAATCAGTCGACAGAAAAGCTATCGGTCAGCGAATTCGGAGAGGAAGAGCTAGCTGATGCCATGCGGCTCATGCAGTCTAACAGGGGCAAAGGGGACGAGCCGATGGTGGGTATCTTCTGGTATAGTCCTGGGCGTAACGAGCTTTTCGGGGTGAGGTCTCACCGTGTATCCGATTACCAACATGCCAACTCCCGCACAGAATTTGGCAGTATCTCATGTTCGGAAATGCATGAGGATGTATGGAAAAAAGAATATCACCGCCAACGTTATAAGAACGGAAACATCGGTCCTTACGTAGGAGCCTACGAGATGACTCCCCGTGGTCGTATTTTTTACAATCCTGATTCCAAGATATTTACTATCGCCGTCGGCTCATGGATAGAACAATACCCCCAAGCTGTGCCTATCATAGTGAACGAGTTCAATCTGGATGGAACCGACTACGTTATCAAGAAAGCTCATCACTGGGACATCGGGCAAAAGTGGAACTAATACTCAGTACTTATTTGCCAACTCATGTTGACGGACAGCACATTGGAACGGTTGCGCATCCTTGCCGAGTCGGCGAAGTATGATGTGTCATGCTCGTCGAGCGGCACCGTGCGACGGGGCAAACAGGGCATGGTGGGTAGCACCGTGGGAGGGGTTGGCATCTGCCATTCGTTTGCCGACGACGGACGCTGCATCTCGTTGCTGAAGGTGATGCTGACCAACTATTGCATGTACGACTGTGCCTACTGCGTCAACCGCCGCTCGAACGACATCAAGCGCGCCACACTCTCTGTCTCGGAGCTGGTGAACATCACCATGGAGTTCTACCGTCGCAACTATATCGAGGGGCTGTTCCTCTCAAGCGGTGTGGTACGCAACCCCGACTATACCATGGAACGCCTTGTGGCCATCGTGCGCGACCTGCGGACAGTACACCGTTTCAACGGCTATATCCATCTGAAAAGCATCCCAGGCGCCTCACAGGAGCTATTGAACGAGGCAGGACTCTATGCCGACCGTATGAGCGTGAATATCGAGATTCCCCGTGAGGAGTCGCTCAAGCTGCTGGCACCGGAGAAAGACCACCAAAGCGTCTTCCAACCCATGAAACTGATACAGCAGGGGGTGCTGGAAAACAAGGAGGACCGCCGCCGCTACCGCCATGCGCCGCGCTTTGTGCCTGCGGGACAGTCGACTCAGATGATTGTGGGGGCCACTAAGGACAGCGACCGCGACATACTGACGATGTCGTCCATGCTCTACAATCAGCCCACCATACAGCGCGTATACTATTCGGGCTATATCAGCGTGAACACCTACGACTCACGCCTGCCGGTGCTGAAACAGCCCCCTTTGGTTCGAGAAAACCGGCTTTACCAAGCCGACTGGCTGCTGAGGTTCTACCATTTCAAAGTGGAGGAGATTGTGGACGACCTGCACCCTAACCTCGAACTCGAAATGGACCCCAAGCTGGCGTGGGCGATGCGCCACCCGGAGGCCTTCCCTATCGACATCAACACCGCCGACTACGAATGGCTGCTGCGTGTGCCGGGATTGGGGACAAAATCGGCATGGCTCATCATCAACGCTCGCCGCTCCTGCCGACTCACTTCTGAACATCTGCGGAAGATGGGCGTGGTGATGAAGAAAGCCAAATACTTTATCACCTGCCACGAGCTCACCGCCTCCACCCTGCAACCCATCCGCGGCATCAACGAGCTCAGCCCTGAACGGCTGCGCCCGCTGCTCGTCTCTCAACGCCAACAAAGATTGGCCGAACAGGAAAAACAGCTGACCCTCAACTTTGATGACTGAACATGAACGGTAGCTAATGGGTAGTGATTAACGAATTAACACATTCCCACATTCAACCTTGTAATCGCACAACCATAGCCGCACCCGGATAATTCTCAATTCTCAACTCTCAATTCTCAATTAACATGGTATACACCTTCGACGGGACATTGGACGGGCTGCTGACAGCAGTATTCGACACTTTCGAGCGACAGGAGTGCCCGGAATCCCTATTGACTACTGGCGATGCGCTACCGTTGTTCTGCGACGGAGTGCATGAGGTCGTTACCGACGAAGCGAGAGCCCAGCGTGTGTGGAGAGGGTTGGAGAAGCGGTTGAGCCGCGAGGCAGTGCGGCTCATTGCTGTCGGCTGGCTGTCGGAGATGCAGGAGCTCAACAATCCCTTATACCGATATATCTGCAAAGTCTTCCAACAGAAGGCTGATGCCCCCAGTATCGAACGTAACTTCGCCGACCCCGATGTGTTGGAGGTGACCAATATCGCCCGTAAGGTGTTACACGAACAGCTGCGCATGAAACAGTTCATCCGTTTCCAGAAGGCCAAAGATGGCACCTATCTCGCCGTCGTATCACCCGACCACAATGTGCTGCCGCTAATCATCGACCATTTCGCCGACCGTTTCCGCGACCAACCATGGCTGATATACGATGCCCACCGCCATTACGGCTACTACTACGATGGCGAAGACTCCACGCCTGTCGGCAAGCATCTCCCCGTCCGTATCACCCTTGAGGACGAGTCAGCAGTGCCTTTCAACCTTGACAACGGAAAGTTGGACGAAGAGGTGCTGAGCAGCGACGACCAACTGCTGCAAGACCTCTGGCGCACCTACTTCAAAGCCATCTGCATCCGGGAGCGCATCAACCCCCGGAAGCAGCTGAGCGACATGCCCCGCCGCTACTGGAAATACATGACCGAGAAACAATAAACCCAAACAGGTGAAGGGGCAAGAAGTGTAAACTAAAACGGTGATGGTGTAAACCAGATTAGGGATATAAACTATACAATGTAAACCGATTCAGTTTAGGTCTAATAGTCATTTTGCAGGCTGCGACACAGTCTGAATATAGGAGCAGAAGGCGTTTTGAGCGATTCAAAAGGTTTTTGTAAAAATCGGCTTAATGGAATGCGCTAATAGTCATTTTGCAGGCTGTGACATGCCG
>JAFZPH010000058.1 GCA_017550405.1 Bacteroidales bacterium | reverse complement strand
TCTGTGTCAGCATTTGAGAAAATATCCATACACGAGTTACTGACCCGTCAAAATCCCGCTCTCATTCAATCCCAAAATGTCAAAGAACTTACCTTGTTTTGATATCTTAATATTCGTTAATAATTAACGCATCAGTACTAAATGAAAATTGAAAATTGAAAATTGAAAAAACAATGTGTGAACGTGTTAGTCCTTGGCGCAACAAAGACTCACGCATTAACGCATTAACGCATTAACACATTCAAGAAGCGACTAACGAATTAACGAATTAACACATTAACGAATTCAAAAAGACTTACGAATTAACGAATTAACACATTAACACATTCAAATATGGTAAACGGCGAGGGCGAAGTGGTTGATTGAATGACGTTTTTATTGTAAATACGTTTTTTTTCATATATTTGTATTTCAAAATAAACGATATTGTCATGCGTAAATTATTATTTATCATCATGTTTGTGCTTGCTGCCGGCATTGCGGCGCAGGCAGGAAACGTCACTAAGCAAGAGGCCGCACGCAAGGCGACGGCTTTTTTGAACTTGAAAAGCGAGTCGCAGCTCCAGCTGCTGGACTGTGGATACGAGACGATGTATCTGTTTGCCATTCAGGGCGGCGGGTTTGTGTTGGTGAGCGCCGACAACCGTGTGCAGCCCATTCTGGCTTACTCGCGCCTGTCGGGCATCAACCCCCAGCGGATACCGAAGAACCTCAAGGGGTGGCTTGACAGCTACGACAAGCAGATACGCGTCGCGATGACGGCCCAAAGCCCCGTGGCCGAGGGCTGGAGTGAGGAGCCAGCACGCAAGTCGGCCGAGGGGTTCGACTCGATTGTTGGACCGCTGCTCTCCACCGCCTGGGGTCAGGAACCGCCTTACAACACCCTCTGCCCTTACGATGAAGATGCGGAGGAGACCACGCTGGTGGGCTGCGTGGCCACGGCCATGGCCGGGCTGATGAAATACTGGAACTGGCCCGACACGGGTGTCGGGCAGTTTTCATACAACACGTACTACTATGGGGAGCAGTCCGCCAACTTCGGCGCGACGGCTTACGACTGGGCGAATATGCCTAACACGCTGACGGCATTGAGCAGCGAGACTGAGATTGCCGCCGTGTCGACACTGATGTACCACTGTGCGGTGGCGGTGAGAATGAATTTCAACCCTGAACTCTATGGCGGCAGCTCGGCTCAATCGGTCCAAGGTACTTATGGGTTGAATCAACCCTGCGCCGAAAATGCCATGCGCACTTATTTCAAATATGCCCCCGGCTTGCACGCGGTGATACGCCAGAGATTTTCGGACAACGATTGGACGAGCATCCTCAGGCACGAGCTCGACTGCCACAGGCCTATACTTTATGAAGGCGACGAAGGCGCTTATGGGCACGAGTTTGTATGCGACGGGTACGACACGAACGGCTTTTTCCATTTCAACTGGGGTTTCAGCGGTTCGGGCGACGGCTATTACGCGCTCACACGGCTCACCCCTCCAGGCTACAATTTCACCAGCGACCAGAAGGCCATTGTGGGATTGGAGCCCGACACCCTTTACGGCACCAGCACCACTTGCACGGTGAGGGGTTTGAGCAGCGACACGACCAAGGGCACCGTGCTCGGCGGCGGCGTGTATAACTACCGCGATACGGTGTACCTGTGGGCAACGCCTTCCCCGGTATGCCGCTTTGTGAGTTGGGACAACGGCTCGACGGTGAACCCCCTCCCCCTGCTTGCCCACGACTTGGAATTAACCGCCTCATTCGCCGACGCACTGATTGACGACGGGACGACGATGACTTATTCGCCCTCGGACCTGTCCAATGCATCTGCTTTCGAAGTCTCTTCGGGAGACCGCATTGCCATCAAGATCCCCGCTTCGGCACTGAGGGGACACAACTATGTGACCGCTGTGGAGTTGAACCATTACTGCGACCGCTATGTGGCATACATCCACCGCGGAGGCGAGAATGCCCCGGGCGAGGTGGTGTATTCGCAGCCTTTCGAAATCCCCTATGGCCGTCCCCAGTGGTACCGCGCCAAGATGGAGGAGCCGGTGCCTATAGACACCACGCAGAACCTGTGGATTTCAATCCGCTGCCTCGACCTGAAATCCATTAACGGTGTGCCGGGTCTTGGCGTCGGCGAAGGGAACTGGTACTCGCGCGACGGGGGCGAAACATGGATGCACCTGACCGAGGTCCCGACCGACCCGACTTACCACAACAATACCATCACCTGGCCCATCCGCTGCATCACCTCGCCGAACCATGTGGTGGACAGCACGGTGGAACCCACGGCGTTCATTCTCGGCCCCGAGCAATGCATGGTAGGCGACACGATAACGGCAGAGCTGATACATTCGACATCGAGCACCACGCAATGGCAATTCGACAACACCGACTGGGCGGAGAGCAACAACGACTCGGCCCGTATCGTATGGGGCGAAGAAGGCTGGCAGACAGTGACGGCAATAGTTACCACCCCCTTCGGCAACTCCTCGACGGCGAGCATGTCGGTGCTGGTGTCCGACTGCAGGGCTATCGACGAATTCCCCTATACACTCGAGTTCACCGAGGAATACGAGTCCGCGTCGGCGTGCTGGGATTTCCGCTCGCTCGGCGAGTCCGGCTACCGTTTCGGTACGCGCATGAGGTTGATGCTGATGCCAGGAGTGGACTACTGGCTCATCTCGCCCGAAATCGACCTCTCGGAGAACGAGAATGTGCATATCGAGTGGACGTACGTGTTTGGGGGTCCCGCAGACGTCACCATGCAGGTTTCGCAAGGCGGCAACGACACGGCAGACTTCACCCCTGTCTTCACGCTGGAATACAACGCAAATAAAGTGGAGGGCACAACCCCGCCCTTCAGACTGAACGACTATTACCAAGGCAACCCCATACGTGTTGCTTTCCGTATCACCGGTGTGGAGGATAATCTATACAATGATTTCGCGATTGACCGCATTGTCATGCGGAACGAACCGCTGGGCATAGCGGACCGCACGGACGCGCAGATGGCGGTGTATCCCAATCCTTCGCACGGCACGGTGACGGTGTCGCTGCCCGAGGCCGAGGGGACGATGACCCTGTTCGACGCAACAGGCCGCCAGCTGATGCAGCGCAGCATCCACGCTCAGAATACCAAGCTGGACGTGAGTACCCTGCACACAGGCATCTATATGGTGCAGTTCACCTCGCAGCGCGGCACAACGGTTTCGCGGCTGGCCATCCGTTAAGCTTGCAACACGACAAAAAGAAAGGCGGCACTGAGTGTGTCGCCTTTCTCTATTTTGTAGGAGCGGTATTACGCGCGGGGATTATTCCTGATAGTAGGTGCGCTTGACGCGCGGCGAGACGGAGGTGAGGAGCTCGTAGGGGATGGTGCCGGCGCTGGCGGCCTGCTGCTGCAGGAGGTCGGCAGGACCGAAGAGGATGACCTCGTCGCCTTCGCGGCAGGGGACGTCGGTGACGTCGAGGAAGCACATATCCATGCATACGGAGCCGATGATGGGCACCTGACGGCCGTTGACGATGACGCGGCCGTTGCCATAGCCGAGGTGGCGGTTGAGGCCGTCGGCGTAGCCTATGGCGATGATGGCGATACGCGTGGGACGCTCGGCGATGAAGCGGCGGTTGTAACCTACGCTGTCGCCCTGCGGGATGTCCTTGATTTGCGAGATACGCGTCTTGAGGGTGCTGACGGGCTTGAGGTGGCGTTGGACGGCGGGCTGCGGCGAGATGCCGTAAAGGCCGATACCGAGACGCACCATATCCATCTGCGCCTCGGGGAAACGCTCGATGCCCGACGAGTTGAGTATGTGGCAGAGGATGCCGGGGGTGTGGATGGCGTTGCGGAGGGTGGCGCTCCAGCGGGTGAAGCGGTCGATTTGGGCGCGTGTGTAGGCGTCCTGCGAGGGGTCGTCGGCACAGGCGAGATGTGAGAAGATGGATTGGACACGCAGTGGGCACCCGGGGGCGTTGAAGAGGCGGGCAAGCTCGTCGAGGTCGCTTTCGGCAAAGCCGAGACGGTGCATCCCAGTGTCGAGTTCGACATGCACCGGGAGGGGTTCGGTGCAACCCATAAGGGTGGCGGCTTCGGAGAAGAGGTTGAGGATGCGGAAGGAGTAGATGTCAGGTTCGAGGCGGTGGCGTATGATGTCGTCGAAGCTCTCCTCCTCGGGATTCATGACCATGATGGGGAGGGTGATGCCGTTGCGACGGAGGTCGACGCCCTCGTCGGCATAGGCAACGGTGAGGTAGTCGGCGCGGCTGTATTGGAGGGCGGCGGCCACTTCGACCTTTCCGGCGCCGTAGCTGGCGGCTTTGACCATCGCCATGAGGCGCGTGGTGGGACGGATGAGCGAGCGGTAGTAGTTGAGGTTGGAGATGAGGTTGTCGAGGTTGACCTCCATCACCGTCTCGTGCGAGCGGCGGCGAAGCATGCGGGCGATGTCCTCGAAATGGAAGCGTCGCGCACCTTTGAGGAGGATGGTTTCGCGGTCGAAGAGGTTAAAATTGAACTGCTGTATACACTCTTCGGTGGTTTGGAAGAAATGGGCGTCGAGACCAGCGAAAAGGGATTGATGGCGGCAAAGGGCCTCGCCCACACCGATGAAGCGGGTGATGCCGTGATGGGCGACAAGTTGCGACACCTGGGCGTAGAGGTCGGTCTCGGGGATGCCCGCCTGAAGAATATCGCTCATGATAAGTGCCTTGCTGGCATGCTGGCGGTCGTGGGCGACATAGTCGAGGGCGATGGCGAGGGAGTCGAGGTCGAGGCTGTAGGAGTCGTTGACGAGGAGCGAAGAGTTGAGGGCTTCGTCCATCTCGAGACGCATGGCGACGGGCGTAAGGCGCAGGCACCGCTGCGCGATGGTCTGGGAGTCGTAGCCGAGATAGCAGAGGAGGGCGACGCAGTGGAGCGCGTTCTCGACGGAGGCGCGGTCGGTGAAGGGAATGGAGAGGTTGAGCGGCTGACCCGAACGGAGGAGCGCAAGGCGGGTGTCGGTGTCGCGGACGTCGATGTTGAGGATTTGGATGGTGTCGCTGTCGGAATGGCCCCAGGTGAAGCGGCGGATGGTGCGGAAGCTTTCGAGCTGCGAGATGGCGGAGTGGATTTCCTTATGGTCGGAGGAATAGATGAGGGCGTCGCAGTGAGTGAAAAGCTGCAGTTTCTCGGCAATCTTCTGCTGACGGGTGAGGAAGTTCTCGTCGTGCGCCTGTCCGATGTTGGTGAAGATGCCGATGGTGGGGTTGATGACCCGACGGAGGTTCTCCATCTCGCCAGCCTCGGAGATACCGGCTTCGAAAACAGCCAGCTCGTCGGTTTCGTCCATCTGCCATACGGAGAGGGGGACGCCTATCTGCGAGTTGTAGCTGCGGGGCGAGGCAACGGTTTTGCAGTCGTCGGCCACCAATTGGAGTATCCAGTCTTTGACGACGGTTTTGCCGTTGGAGCCCGTGATGCCCACCACGGGGATGTGGAAAAGGCTGCGGCGATGGGCGGCGATGAGCTGGAGGGCGGTGACGACGTTCTTCACGTGCCAGAAGTTGGCTCCGCTACATTGGGCGAACTGTGCCGGATAGGGTTCGGGGGCGTCGGCGGGGACGACGAAGTTACGCACACCGCGGTTGTAGAGGTCTTTCACATAGCGGCAGCCGGTGTTGCGCTTGGTGGGTATGGCGAAGAAAAGGCTGCGCGGTAGGTCGGCGGAGCGGCGGCTGTCGGTGAGAAGACGCGCGACGTCGAGGCTTTCGTCGGCAACGACGGCTGTGGAGCCTTTGAGAACGGTTGTTATTTCTGACGGTTTCAATGTTGAATGATTTTGTAGCCTATATGGCAGTTGAGACAATGACGGGGGCAGCAGTAGCTGTGGTGGAGCTGCAGCAATGCCTGCGTATGGGCGGCATGAGAGGGTTCGAAGCCTGCAGCGCAATAGAGCCGGACGATGCGGTTGTCCTCGGGCGGGAGCTGCTGGAGGAGGTCGACGGCGCGGTCCTTGAGCGACTGCTGGGCGTGCTGGTTGCCGTAGAGGAAAAGCAGCGGCACCCAGGCGTTGATGATGAGACTTTGAGTGAATTGGGCACCGGTGCGCTTAGGCTTTCCGGGCGAAGGGCTGTCGAAACGGTAGTGGTTGTCCCAATAGGGGGAGGCAGTGAGGGTGAAGAGCTGACGAAGGCTGTCGGCGGAGGTGGTTTCGAGCAGGCGGCTGAAAAGACTTGCCGAGCGGCAGACGAGTTGGGCAAACTGGCTGATGCGGATGGTGGGAAAGCCGTTGGGGCGCATGCGGGCGAAACGCCACAGATGGGACGACACAGGACTCAGGCGCGCAGCATTGCGGATGGCTTGGTAGTCGGCTTGCAGCTGACGGGGGTAGTCGTCGTCGAAATAACCTTCGAGGAGTCCGGCCTGCCCCATGAGGAGCGCTTCTTCGCGCTGCGGCTGGTCGCGCCAGCGGGCAAGAATGGTGTAGGGTGTGGAGAGGGACAGCAGCTCGAAGGGGAGCGCATTGGCTGTGCCGCCGAAATAATGGGCAAGGGCAAGGAGGAGGCACTGCTCCCAGTCGCCGCGACAGCGGTCGAGAAGACGCTGCATGTCGGCGCATTTGTTCTCGAGCCGTTCGAGAAGGAGACGGTCGAGGCAGGCGGCAATATAATGTGGCGAGAGTTCTTTAAGTTTGGCAGCACAGGGCACAGGGATGGGCTTCGGCGGATGGACGAGGGCTTCGTAGTTGTCCCAAAGGGGTTGCGGGATGTGGTCGTGGAGTGCAAGGGTGGGCAGCGAATGGCCGTCGTGAAGAGTGAGCGGGGTGTCGTGCTGGTAGACAACATGAAGGATGACGTTGTCGTAGGCGCGGTCGAGACTGTGGTGGTGGCGGTTCCAATCGGAGGTGAGTACATGCACCTCGATATTTCCCGCCCAAAGGGTGCCGCCAATCCATACGCGGGCGTTGGTGAAGTCGGGACCAGCATCGCGGTTGAGAAGTCCGGGGCTTTCGATGAGCACGGGTTGCCCGTCGACGGTGCAGAGGTCGCCTTCCAGCAGCCGATGCTGCCATACATACTGGAGGAAGGATTCGTTCATGCGCGTCATGAGGGACAGGCTTGCGGGGTGAATGATGAGGTGTATAACAATGCCGCGCCCAGCTGCGGAGGGCGCGGCGAAGGGTGTTTAATTGAAGAGGTCTTTCATTTTGTCGAAGAAGCCACGCTCGGATTTGGAGGGCGCAGGCTGGAAGTTGGGCGACTTGTCGAGACGCGTGAGCGTTTCCTTCTCTTCGCGGGAGAGGTTCTTGGGTATCCACACGTTGACGGAGACAAGGAGGTCTCCACGACCGTAGCTGTTGACCGAAGGAAGACCTTTGCCCTTGAGGCGGAGGACTTTGCCGGAAGGTGTGCCGGGTTCGATTTTCACCTTTACACGACCGGAGAGGGTGGGAATCTCGACGGTGGCGCCAAGGGCGGCCTGTGCGAAGGTGATGAAGGCGTTGTAGTAGAGGTTGGATTCCTGACGCTCGAAGAGTTCGTGGGGGATTTCCTCGATGAGGATGATGAGGTCGCCGGGTACACCGCCGTGAGGTGCTGCATTTCCTTTGCCGGACATGGAGAGCTGCATGCCGTCGTAGACACCTGCGGGGATGTTGATGGTGATGACTTCCTCGGAGCGGACGATGCCTTCGCCGTTGCAGTCGTGGCATTTATCCTTGATGATGCGTCCTTCGCCGCCGCAATGGGGGCAGACGGACTGTGTCTGCATCTGGCCGAGGATGGTGCGACGCACTTCGGTGACGACGCCTGTTCCGTGACAGTGAGGACAGGTGTCGTAGTTGTTGTTGCGCGCACCCGAACCGCCGCAGGTCTTGCAGGGGACGTATTTGGCCACTTTGATTTTCTTTTCGCAGCCTTTCTCAATCTCTTCGAGGGTGAGCTTGACTTTGATGCGGAGGTTGGTGCCGCGCGGTGTAGCACGCCTGCGGCCTTGCTGACCGCCAAAACCGCCGAAGCCACTGAATCCACCACCGAATCCACCGCCGCCAAAGAAATCGCTGAAGATGTCGCCGAACTGCGAGAAGATGTCGTTCATGTTCATGCCGCCGCCAGCCGAACCATCGAAGGCAGCAGGACCGAATTGGTCGTAGCGGGCTTTCTTGTCGGGGTTGCTGAGCACATCGTAAGCCTCGGCGGCTTCCTTGAACTTCTCTTCAGCTTCTTTGTCGCCGGGATTGCGGTCGGGATGGTACTGCAAAGCCAGTTTGCGGTAGGCTTTCTTCAATTCTTCGGGGGTGGCGTTCTTGTCGACCCCAAGTACTTCGTAATAATCTCTCTTTGCCATAATTATATTTCAAGGCTTGCAGGCTTTGCCCCGCCCCGCTGCATGTATGCTGCCGCAGGATGGGGCTCGCCGTAAGGCCTTGCTCTCCTTTCTTTATTGTTTATTATCAAATGGCCACGACCACTTTGGCGTAGCGCAACACTTTATCGTTGAGGAAGTAGCCTTTCTCCACTACATCTATCACTAGGCCCTTCTGCTTCTCGTCGGCGGCGGGGAACTGGGTGACGGCTTCGTGGAAGTTCTCGTCGAATTTGGCACCCTTTGCATCGATGGGTTTGAGACCTTTCTGCAAGAGGATGTTCATGAGTTTGTTGTAGATGAGCTGGACACCTTCTTTGGACTTATCGTCGTCGGACAGGGCGGTGAGGGCGCGTTCCATATCGTCGACAACGGGAAGGATGGCTTTAATCATCTCTTTGCCACCGTTGATGATAAGGTCGGCTTTTTCGGTATTGGTGCGTTTGCGGTAGTTTTCGTATTCGGAGTAGAGGCGGAGGTATTTGTCGTTGATTTCGGCCAGTTTCTCGCCCATCTCCTGCACTTTACGCTCGCTGTCGCTATGACGGTCGCGACGATGACGGCGTTCTTTTTTGGGCTCGGTGCCAGACGTTGTGGTGGCTGCCTCTTGCTGGGTATTTGTTTCTTTCTCTTCCTGGGACATATTATGATGTGTTGTTTTTAATGTTGATACGTTAAATGTGTTTGTTTTTGTCTCCGGTATTACGGACACCGGACAATTCTGCAGGTCAGCAAAAGGAATGCCAACGTGACGCGTTCTGCCATTTTGTCACCAGACGAAGACGTCGAGGGGTTTGTGCGGCCGTCGGTCGTCTATCCAGCGGAAGTTCTGAAGCTGCCGTTTGTCGGCGGGGAGCTGCTCGAGGGGGTAAGTGTTCATGTCGGGATTGCCCTGTGTGACAACGCGGTCGGGGGCGCGGTCGACAAAATAGATGCGCATGTCGGAACCCATGCCTACGTTGACACCAATGAGGTATTTGTGGCCTAAGGTGCCTTCTTCGGTCAAGTAGTAGACCATCTCGGCATTGCCGAGGACATCGGCATAGAGGGGTTCGCCCTCACGGAAATAGACAATGGCATTGCGGCCTTTCACCTGGTTGAATTTGTCGGGGTCGACTTGCTCGATGCAGAAGATATTGTTGTAGAGCCACGCCTGGCGGGCGCCAGAGGTGTCGTGACGGACGACGATGGTGTCGGCAAGGGCTTGGTAGTGTTCGTACCAGACAACAGGTTGGTAGAAGAGATGCATCGTAGAGTCTTCGGCGGAGTAAAAGAGTGAATCGCTCATGGACTGGGCATCGCCGCGGAACACTTTCACATGACGGTAGGCACTGACAGACTGGAGGTGACGCGTAGAGTCGCTGACGACAAGGATGCTGTCGGCATGAAGGTAGAGGGTGTCGACAGGCGCATCGGGGTCGTCCTCGTCGTGGTTGACAAAGCGGACGAGCGCGCTGTCGGTGACGAAGGAGGTATGATTCGATTTGCGGGTTTCGGCGTAGCGGCTGGTGCTGATGATGTCGTTGATGGTGTCGCGAAGGACCACATTGCCGATAGCACGACCGAATTCAACGTCTTCGTAGTAGTGAAGGGTGTCGCAGGTGATGTGTTTTTCGGAATTGTGCACTTCGGAGCTTTTCATGGAGTGGGCATAACGGATGTCGGTGTTGTAGGTGCCGTGCTCGCTGTACATGGTGGTGGAGTCGGTGTAGATATGTGTGGGGCTCCAGAAGTGGGCTATCTTGGTGTCGGTGTTGTAGGTGAGGGTGTCGGTGATGAGACGCATGTTGGAGTCGATGAGTTCGACTGAGTCGTAGATGTCGATGGTCTTGAAATCGGAGTTGTAATAGCCTTTTTGGCTGACAAGGCGCTTGTCCTCGTTGGTGGTGATGCCCCAAGTGTCGTAGAAGGCGATGGTGGAATTGCGGTCGTAGGAGAGATGGTCGGACTTGAGGAGGGTCTTGCCATCGATAAGGCGGACGGTGTCGTCCCAGATGTCAAGCACACGGCTCATGCCGTCGTAGTAGAGCTGGTCGCCGTAAATGGTGGTGGTGTCGGAGATTTCAATCTTGATATGGCCGAAAGCGGTGAAGTCGTTGAGTACGGTGTTGAGGAGCGCAGAATCGGCATAAAGCACCATACCGTCGTGCTCGGCGCGGACACGCTGGTAAAGTATCCATACATCGGCATCGGAGGGGTCGCGAGTACCCATACCGGCCTCGTAGGTAATCAGCTTCTGAGCCCACGACGGCAGCGATAACACCGCAAGGAGCAGCAAAATAACAGGTTTCAAGACATTTAATTTCATATCTCCCACTTTATCAAAAGTGCAAAGATACAAAAAAATATTGATTTGAGTAGTATTTATTCAGTAGAACCCAACACAATAACGACAAATGGGTTAATAGAGAAGGGTGGCCGTGTCGGTAATATGGCACCAAAACATGTTTTCATAGTCGCGAATGATTTGTGTAGGAATGTCGTTATTGAACTTGTAATTAAGGGAATAAAAAACATTCTGAACTGGGCCGTTATTTGTGTGATAAGTGATGGCAACTATGTTGTTGCGAGAGATAAAAGTGGGAGCATGAACTATACCGAATTCACGCAAACCATTGGGGGAAAAGAAGCCACAGAATGGGTTGGAGCGGGTGTCGTAGGTATAGGTAATGGAATCAATGGTGTAATAGTCGTTATGGGCTCCACAGACAGCGGAGACCAAATTACCATCTTTCCATCGGAAGGTATAAGTATCCGTACCTTCAACAGATAAGCTTTTATAATGATGGGCATAAGCGACGGGGTAATCGCTATCATCGGTATATGTGAAAGTGTATTCATAAAGCCATTCTCCCACATTACGCGTGATTGATACCAAACGACTGCCTTCATATCCGAGTACGTAATCACGATTAGATACGGCACTACTCTCAACACGTATAAGACGTCCAAGTTTGTCATAATGGTATCGTATAGTCTCGGGCGCGGCATAATCGTCGTAGTGGATGATGGAGTCAAGATGCTCTGTCGACCAAAAGAAACGGGCCACGAGATGGTCGGGAACCTGTTCGTCACCACATTCCACTCCTACAATATGACTTTTCATTCTAAGGCTTTGAACACGATTGTAGGGATTATACATCCCTGCAAAAAAATTGTTATCCCCGACAGGGATAATATGTTCACGCTTGCTACATCCAAAAAACAAAGATACCAACAGGACAACAAATAAAAGGCTACGTGTTTTCATGCTTTTTTATTTATAAGACGCAAATAGTGGTGTTTTCTTACAACAATTATTACTATTTAACTTTTTATTCATACATAAAAAAGTGGGGAAGATAGTTCCTCCCCACTTTATCTCGTTGCATATTAAATGCTATTTGATAGTACGCGAGCCCATGCGGTCCATTGCGCAGCGGAAACCAATCCAGGAGGTGCTGCGGTCTTGGTCGTAGTAGCGACGGGTGCCGCACTGCATCCAGTAGGCGCGGTCTTTCCAGGAACCACCCTTGACAACACGCACACGGTTGTTGATCATAGAGGTGACATTGTGCTTGTCGGTGCTGTCGACACGGTGGTACATCTGGTTGGTCTGCTCCTCGTCGGAACGGGTGATGGTCTCATCGGATTCATCTTCCTCGTCGGTCTCTCTCAGCCAGCCCGAAGCAGAGGTGGATTCTTTGCTTTCGAAGTCGTAGATGCTGGAGTTCCAGTCACCATCGAGGTAGTTGATGTTGTCAGCCTGACGATAGTTGCGGCGGTTCATGTCATCGGGGACATTCTGATAAATCAGGTTACCGGTAGCTTCGTCGATAGCGGCTTCCTCGCCATCCTCACTCATGGATACATATTTATAGACGTTACCACGGAAGGGGTTCTGGTCGTCAGCTCCAATGGGGTTAACATCCTTACGATAGACGTCACCGCACCATTCAGCCACATTGCCAGCCATGTGATACAGGCCGTAGTCGTTGGGGAAATACCATTTGACGGGGGCGGTGTACTCCCAGCCATCGTTGAGGTTGCCGGCTACACCCATAGCGTCACCACGCGAACGTTTGAAGTTGGCAAGGAACTGACCATAGTATTTCTTGTTGGCGGAACGGACACTCTGACCAGCCCAAGGATAAGTCTTGTGCTCGACGATACGCTCATCGAAGGTGTTGCCAATCATACCAAGAGCGGCGAACTCCCATTCGGCTTCGGTCGGGAGACGGTAGTTAGGCAGGAGAATACCATCGGAACGACGCACGTTACGATTCTCACCACCGCTGGCGGGGTCAAGGTCGGGCACACCTTTACCTTCACCCTTGTAAAGACCGGCCAGATAGACATCGGTCTGGAAGGCTTCGGAACCGGTGAGCTCAGACTGTGCAAGGTCGATGATGCCGGCGTCAACAAGAATCTTCTCGTTGACACGGTCGGTACGCCATTTGCAGAACTGAGAGGCCTGCTCCCAAGTCACACCGACAACAGGATAGTCGTTGAACATAGCGCACTGGAAATAGTTCTCGACAAAGTTCTCGACCCAGGAGAGGCGCTGACGCCACACGTTGGTGTCGGGATAAATCTGCTTGACCAGCTCGGGATACTCCTCGCCATAGGCACGGTTCATCCAATATACAAACTCGCGGTAGGAGAGATTGGACACCTCAGTCTCGTCGATGTAGAACGAGGAGACAGTGACGGTGTGGACAAGATTGTTCCATGAGAAGCGCGACTCATCGGCCACACGGCCCATCTGGAAGGAACCGCCCTCGATGAACACCAAGCCAGGACCCGTAATCTGCTCCTGGAATGAAGAACGGTCGAAACCGCCCCATTCGGTATCATTCAGATTCCAGCCCGTTGTGGCTGACTGCTCTTTGCTGCCACATGCTACCATCAGCAGTGCAGAGGCGAACATTAGGAATGACAATTTAAAAATCTTCATAGTGAGTTAATTTTTTTCTCTGTATACGTAAAGACGGATATTTTGTTTCGTTTTTTTGATTTTTTAAATTAGAAGGACGGGCAGCGAATTGCTTTGACCTTATGCTTCTGCTCAGGTACGGGCAGGAGAATGCCAACGGTGATTTCGTGGGCACCAAGTACGCTGTTGCTCAACTCGGAGACAGACACATCATAGCTATAGCCGACTTTGAAGTGGTCATGCTGTGCACCGACCATGAAGATGAAGGCATCGGGGTTTTCAAGCCCGTGGCGGTACCAACAACCCACGAGGAAGGGCATCCAATCGAGGTAAAGACCGTAGTTGAAATAGTGGAACCCACCTTGATACTGATAGATAAGGTTGGGGGAAATGACAGGGGTGCCAAGACCAAGAGAAGACTGACGGCGGCGTTCCTCCGAGATGTTAATCAAACCACCGGCATTGGCAGTGAACTTGATGGGCACACGGTCCTCGCTGTAGAAACCCTGGCTGGGTTGGCTGAGGTGGTGGGCAGCAAAACCTGCATACCAAGCGGGGCCATAAACCATAGCACCGGCAGCGAAATCGGGATAGAAGACGCTGGTGCGGTCGGGAGGAGTAGCCGAAGTGACGTTAATCCAACCACAATGGGCATCAATCTGGTCGGGGAAACGCATAATGTTGGGATCCCAGTTCAGATTGATATTCACCACCGAAGCCTGCAGGGCGAGGTTGATGTAGATATCCTCGTGCAAGCGGAAACGGAATGAATACATAGCACCTAACATATTCGTATTCAGCATACCATGGTCGCCTTGACGGTCGGAGAGCACAATGGCACCGATACCGCCATGCAAATCGGGTATATACTGGTCGTAAGAGGCACTGACCGAGGAGAATGCACTAACCAGACCCGGCCACTGTGCACGGTAGGCCAACGAAATACGTGGAGCAACCTTAGATCCTGCAAAGGCGGGATTAAGGTACAGGGGATTGGCAAAGAACTGCGAATATCCCACATCCTGAGCTTTTACCCCCTGCATGCCAAGGGCGGCAAACAGCAGTATCAGCGTAATCTTATTGTACTTTTTCATCATGCGAATTTTAGTATAAAATGAGCCTAAAATTGATTGGCAATATTACGATTTTTTTGTCAAATAATTATGTTTCTCTCAAAAAAAAAATACAACACCATGAATATCACCACATTTATTTTTCAACAACTGCCCTTCACGGGCTGTTTTTTCTTGCATTTCAGACCCGTTTTTTCAGAAAATGAGGCTCTTTTTCCATCATTTTTTTCACTTGGAAACAACGTTTGACAAGGGTGCAAGGACGGTTCTCGCCTCATCGGAGGGCATGCGTTTGTATCGTGCAAACTACCGCCCTCGCCCTGCACTTATCCCCTCTGTTTTATCCGCTCTCCCATCCTTCGTAGTGGTGTGGATGATGGCATTGGTAGAACACATGGCTTTTTTTGACCGGTAACACAATAAAAAAGACGGATGTCAGTTATTGGAGCATGTTGTCAAAAAGAATAACACTGCTTGCCTTTTGTGCCATGATGTCGCTGTATTCTATGCTGCCGGCCCAAGATTTTGCAGCTCAGTCGCGGTTGGCATCGGGATTGTGGTACAAGATTCCCGTCTCGGCAACAGGTGTATACAAGATTACCACGCGTCAAGTCGAAACCCTTGCCCAAGTGCCATGCACGAGTATCCAACTATTCGGGTCAACAGGCGAAATGCTTGCCATGAGCAACACCACCGCTCAACCCGATGACCTTGAGAGCGTTGCCATCGAAATAATCGATATCGACCACGACGGCCTCTTCGACGAGGAGGATTACCTGCTATTCTATGGCGAGGCTACAGACACATGGCGCTACGTGGCTGATGACGACCTGTTTGAATATAATGTACACGCTTACGCGAACTATAATTACTACTACCTTACCACCGGCGAGAATGCATCCGACAATCAGCGAGTACAGCAAAGCAACGCCCAAGCAGACAATCCGTTGGAGGTAGTCACCCACACTGCCACAGCGCTCTACCACGAAAACCGCATTAACACGCACGGCGGAGGACAGATATGGGTGGCCGACAAATTCACCCCCAGTTTGTCAAGCCGTTCCTATTCGCTTACGCTCCCCTCCTCCCCTACCGACGGCACTGTCGACATCAGGTATGCTTTTGCCAGCGTCTCTACAAGCTATGCCCAACTGAATGTGACGGCTGCTTCCTCTTCCTTCCAGCACGACTTCCCCAACAGCACCATTTACAACATCTACCATAAGAAGGCTAACGGAGTCTCGTCTGCCACTGTTTCACTCAAGTACACCTACGAACCGCGCGAAAACAACGCCGCCGGGTATCTCGACTTTATCGAACTGAACGCCACCGTACCCCTCACTTATACCGATGGCCAGCAAACCATTCGCAACAAAAGCCATCTGGGCCAATCCCAACAACTGCGGTTTGTTGTATCAGGCAGAAGCGACGGTGTTCGCGTATGGGACATCACCAATCCCCTACAGCCAACAAGCAACCCAATCACCGCAGCCTCAAACCATTTCTCTTTTCTCTCTACCTCCAACAAAGCACGCAGTTTCATCCTGTTCACCGACTCCGATGCTCTTATCCCTGAAGGTATCGAGGCTATTCCCAACCAGAACATCCACGGAGCCACCACCCCCGACTATGTGATTGTATGCCATCACGACTATATCGAACAAGCCGAACGGCTGGCCACGCTTCACCGCCAACACGACGGCATGTCCGTCCTGGTAGTGACGCAAGAGCAGGTGTTCAACGAATTTTCGTCAGGGAAACAGGACCCCATGGCCATCCGCCAGATGCTCCGCTGCATGCGCAGCAAGGCCAGTGATGATGCATTGAAGCCCAACCATCTCCTGCTGTTCGGCAAGGGGACTTACGACAACAGAGACTATCTCGGCGCCCACCAAACCACCGCTGTGACTTATCAGACACCCTCGTCGTTCGACTCCGAGGGTTCGGCCTATCCCAGCGACGATGTCTATGGATACCTGTCCGACCACACTACCGGTCCTTTCGACTACGAAATGACCGTCAGCATCGGCCGTATCCCAGCCAAAACAGTTGCCGAAGCCACACATATTGTCGACAAGATTGAGGCATACATGACACGCAAAGACCTCACCCACGACGATATACGTGGCGACTGGCGCAACTACGTGGCACTTCTGGCCGACGACGCTGACCCCTCATCCCCATACGACACCAACTTTGCCAGCGACTCGGAGATTATGGCCCGCAACATCAAGCGGCTATATCCCCATTTCAACATCGACCGCATCTATGCCGATGCCTATCCCCAGCAATCGGGGGCCGACGGCTCATACTATCCCGACGTAAACAACGCCTTGCGTCAGCGCATGAACTACGGCTGCCTGCTGCTGAACTATATCGGCCACGGCTCAAGCAACTATATCGGCACTGAGCGTTTCATGGAATTCTCCGACATCGACAAATACACCAACACCGACCGTCTGGCGTTCTTTGTCACCAGCACATGCACCTTCGGCAAATTCGACCAAGTCAACGACATCTGTGGCTCGGAAGCCTTTCTCCTGGCCGAAGCAGCAGGGGTGGGTGTCGTATCCGCCTCACGTCCCATCCACCATGTGCAGCGCTTCAACGCCGACGTATGCATTAATGCCTTGAATCCCGCCAACACCATCGGCGACGCACTGCGGTTGGCCAAAAACAAAACCAACGTTTCGCACTGCATTTCATTGATAGGCGACCCCGCACTGCATCTCTCCCACCCACGCAACGAGGTTGTTGTCACCCATATCAACCAGATGCCAGTAAATCCAGCCGTGACCGACTCCGTCCTCGTGCTCTCGCGCGTCACTGTGGACGGCGAAATACGCGACCCCGAAGGAAATGTGCTCACCGACTTCAACGGCACCATTTACCCTGTGGTGTTCGACCGTGAGATAAAATGCCGCACCCTTGCAAACGACAACGACAGCACCGAGGTGGACTTTGTGCAGCAGAAGAACATCCTCTACAAAGGACGCGAATCTGTCACATCAGGCACCTTCTCCTACTCGTTCATCGTACCTCGAGACGTATCATACCGCTTCGACTACGCCAAACTCTCCCACTATGCCCGCAATCAAGCCACCGATGCCACAGGGGCATACTCCAACATCATGTTTGGCGGATTCAACGACGATCTGGTCATCAACGAAATACATCCCGACATCCGGCTCTTCATCGGCGACACCACCTTCCGCAACGGAGGCTTGACCAACGAGACACCCACACTCTATGCACAACTCTTCGACTCGGTAGGCATCAATGCGGCCGGTAGCGGGTTGGGACACGACATCACCGCCGTAATCGACGGCAACCCCTACAGCACTGTTTCACTGAACGATTTCTTCGAACCCGACATCTCCGACAGCCGCAAAGGCGAAATCCGCTATACCCTCGGCAAACTGGACGAAGGCCGCCATACGCTCACCCTCAAATGCTGGAACATCTTCAACTACTCCTCCTCTGCAACCATCCATTTCTATGTCGTCAACGACCGCACACCCCAAATCGGCCGATTCGATGCCTCACCCAATCCGGCCAGCGAACGCACCACCCTCAGGGTCGAGCACAACCTACCCTACGACATCACATCAGCCACCATCGACATCTTCGACATCCGTGGCACGTTGATACGCACCGTCACCCCGGCAACGGGTTCGTGCGTGCTTAGTTACCAATGGGACTTCACCGCCTCCAACGGCTTCCGTGTGCCCCGGGGCATATACATCGCACGCATCAGTTTGTCCACCTCCGACGGGCAACTGCTCACCTCCACATCCAAGATTGTACACAATTAAATCATCCCTCCTATACAATAAAAGACAACTTACTCCGTTTTTGGGGGTATAAAGACAATACTAATGAAGAGTATCAAACCGATTATCATCGCAGCCCTGCTTGGCCTTCCGGGCTTAGCCATGGCTCAATTGCCTGGTCTTACGGGACAGACAAAAAACTATATCTCTACAGGAATGCCCATCCTGCTCATCGCCCCCGACGCCATATCCGCCGGCATGGGTGATGCAGGTGTCGCCTCCACACCCGACATCTATTCTGCACACTGGAACAATGCCAAATACGCCTTTATCGACGGCGACATGGGGTTGGGCACCACATACACCCCTTGGCTGCGCAACCTGAAAGTGTCCGACATGAACCTGCTCTACCTCGGTGGCTTCAAACGCATCAACAACCGTAGCGCCGTCGGGCTCTCCCTCACCTACTTCTCCCTTGGCGAAATCCAAGGCACCGATGCCGATGGCAATACCCGCGGCACCATGAACCCCAACGAGTTTGCCGTCGATGTCACCTATGCCATGAAGCTCAACAACCAGCTTTCACTTGGTGCCACCGGACGCTTTGTCAACTCCGACCTCACCAACGGCCAGCAGATTTCCGACGGCAGCGGATACGTCACTACCAAACCCGCCACAAGCATCGCCGCCGACCTGGGTCTCTATTGGCAGTCGCCTATCGACAAAACACAGGATCTCGCCTTTGGTGTCTTCTTCAGCAACCTCGGTGCCAAACTCTCCTATTCCGACGACGACACCAAGAAAGAGTTCCTCCCCGCTAACCTACGTATCGGCGGCCGCTACACCAACCACATCAACGAATCAAACGACATCACCCTCTTGTTCGACATCAATAAACTCCTTGTCCCCACACCCCCTGTCACCGTGGGCGACAGCACCTACAGCAAATACTACCGCAACATGACCGAATACTACAACACCGGTGTCGTGCGTGGTGCCATCCAATCCTTCTACGACGCTCCCGGCGGATTCAGCGAAGAGCTCCGCGAACTCCAACTCTCCGTCGGTGGCGAATACTGGTACAAACAAACCCTCGCCGCCCGTGCAGGTTATTTCTACGAGCACGCCACCAAAGGCGGCCGCCAATACCTCACCTTCGGCTTTGGATTGAAATACAACATCGTTCAGTTCGATGTCGCCTACCTCGTACCCACCACCAGCTTCAGCAGCAACCCCCTCTCCAACACCATCCGCATCTCCCTTATCTTCAACTTCAAGTCAAAACAAAACAATCCCACACTCTAACACCATGCGCATCGGTCTTGGCTACGACGTCCACCAACTGGTCCCCGACCGCAAACTCTGGCTCGGGGGCATAGAGATACCCCATACCCTGGGGTTGCTCGGCCACTCCGACGCCGATGTGCTCCTCCACGCCATCTGCGATGCACTGCTAGGAGCTGCAGCATTAGGCGACATCGGCAAACACTTCCCCGACAACGACCCGAAATACAAGAACATCGACAGCAAACTCCTGCTGCGCCGTTGCAACGAACTGCTCCTCGAAAACGGCTACCGCGTAGGAAACATCGACAGCATCATCGTCGCACAAAAGCCCAAGGTAGGCCCTTATATCCCGCAGATGCGTGAATGCATCGCCTCCATCCTCGGCATCGAACCCGGACAAGTGTCCGTCAAAGCAACAACCACTGAGCACCTTGGTTTCGAAGGACGCGAGGAAGGCATCAGCGCCCACGCTATTGCTCTCCTTCTTCCTGCATAGAACCACGCCAAAACACATAATCAATAAAATGGAATCGCCCAAAATATCCCCACAGTCGCAAGACAATGCCGAGGTCCTTGAAGACTCCGGATGCAACCTTGTTTTGCACAACGACGACGTCCACACCTTCGACTACGTCATCAAGTCACTCGTCGACATCTGCCGCATCACCTATGCCCAAGCCGAGCAATGCACCATCCTCGTCCACTGTCACGGCAAATGCACCGTCAAGCACGGCAGCTACGAAACCCTCCTCCCCATGCACACCGCCCTCCTCGACAAACAGCTCACCTCCGAGATAGTGCAATAAGCCCTTTCCCACCCCTCCCACCCTCAAACCCAAATCCGCAACATGTTTCATTGCAACAGCACAAGAATCGACACAGGGCCGACACCACAAGATGTCAGCCCTGTTTTTTTCATAATCCCAAATCGATCATTAGGGTTTAACACTTGCTTTCATCGACACTTGCATAATGTATCCACTGCTTATTCCTGTCCAGACTCCATTTCCACAGCCACCAGCCTTCAACCACCAGCTTGTGGGTGGCGGTCGCCTCGGGGTGGCAAATCGGTCCCAATAGGGAACTCAAGGGTAAACGACACCGACTCCTTGGCAGGATTGGGAGCCACGCTGATCAGCTCCCCCTGCACTATGGGCTTTCGGTTTCCGAAGAAGTAGACTGGCTCACTCCACTTGCTACACAAAAGCGTGACGGTATGCTTAATGATGACCCGTGGAGATGCGCCACCTAATATTCACTACCAGCGGTACGACGGGTAACCGATTTCTGAAGTGGGTCGGAGGTGAGACCGATACCCAGTTTCTTAAAGATTTTGTGATCCACCTCGCTCAACATCACCGTAGCATGCACCTGACAACCATTCAGCTGCGGCAAGGTGGCAAGGGCACGGCGGCACTTCTCGTCGGTGAGACTGAGCATGGAGAGTGCCACCAGCACCTCGTCGGTGTGGAGACGGGGATTGTGGCCGTGCAGCAGCTTGACTTTAGTGTACTGGATAGGCTCGATAATCTCCTGAGCGATGAGTTTCACACTGTGGTCGATGCCTGCCAGGTATTTGGTGGCGTTGAGCAGCAATGCAGCACTGGGACCGAGAAGGGCACTGCTGTGGGCGGTGATGATGGTGCCGTCCTGCAACTCGATGGCCGAGGCGTCGGCATTCTCTTTCTGCTTGCGCTCGTGGGCAGCAACGGTGGTACGGCGGTCGGCGGTAGTAAGCTTTAGCTGCTTCATCAGCAAGGCGATCTTGTTCACTTCTGTCTCGGAAGCCTTGCCCACGGCAAACTCGCAGAGGGCGTTATAATAGCGGCGGATGATTTCGTCCTTCGAAGCTTGGCAGCACACCTCGTCGTCGCTGATGCAGAATCCGGCCATGTTCACCCCCATGTCGGTAGGCGATTTGTAAGGGTTGTAACCGTAGATGCCCTCGAAAATGGCATTCAAAACAGGGAATATCTCGATGTCGCGGTTATAGTTCACTGTCGTCTTGCCGTAAGCCTCGAGGTGGAAGGGGTCGATCATGTTCACGTCGTTGAGGTCGGCGGTGGCAGCCTCGTAAGCCACATTGACGGGGTGCTTCAGGGGGATGCTCCAGATGGGGAAGGTCTCGAACTTGGCGTAGCCCGCCTTCACTCCGCGCTGGTTCTCCTGATAGAGTTGGCTGAGACACACAGCCATCTTTCCACTGCCGGGGCCTGGGGCGGTGACCACCACCAGGGGGCGTGTGGTCTCGACATACTCGTTGCGCCCAAAGCCGTCGGGCGAGCAAATCAGGTCCACATTGGTGGGGTAACCCTCTATCACATAATGATAGTAGACGCTGATGCCCAAACGTTCCAGCCGCTCGCGGAAAGCCTTGGCGCTTCCCTGTCCGTTGTACTGGGTTATCACCACTCCGCTTACCATGAGCCCCCGGTTCAGGAACTCGTCCCGCAACCGCAGCACATCCACATCGTAGGTGATGCCCAAGTCGCCGCGCACCTTGTTCTTCTCGATGTCGCGGGCACTGATGACAATCACTATCTCGGCATCGTCGCGCAACTGCATGAGCATCTTCAGCTTGCTGTCGGGCTCAAATCCCGGGAGGACACGACTGGCGTGGTAGTCGTCAAAAAGCTTACCGCCAAATTCTAGGTAAAGTTTGTTTCCGAACTTGGAAATGCGTTCCTTAATGTGTTCGGACTGAATTTTGAGATACTTCTCGTTGTCAAAACCGTGTTTCATTATTCCGTGTTTTTGAAAGACAAAAATACGGATTGCAAAATTACAAAGAATTCCCGAAATATCGGTTTTTTTTCTCTAAATAGTTATCAACAACTACCGAAAACAAATCTCAGCACACTGGTTTACTGCACTATCAACTTCTTCGTAACCGAACCCGACGGGGTGGTGAGGGTGACGAAGTAGATGCCTGCAGGCCATGTTTGGGTTGAGAGACGGAGGGATGTGTCCACGGGTCGGATGTCAAAAACCTTTTTCCCGGTGGAGCTGGTCACCGCAATGTGGCAGTCGCTGGGATTTGTCCCGTTGGCACAGAAGGCCACTTCAGCGTATTCGGAGGCGGGATTGGGCGAAACGGACAAACGAAGGGTCTTCCGGGAGAACTCGGCCTCGGCATCGTCGTCAATGTCCAGCAAGGCGGTGTCTACCACAGCCATCATATATTCGCCCCTGGGAGGTGTGCCGGTTATCTGGATATAATCATACCTGCCCGTCATAGTGGAATGGTTCTGTAACGAGAAGACTTTACGCATTCTCCAAGGTTCGGAGGCATCTTTACGGTAGAAAAGGCGCAGCGAATCTTTGGTGGCCGAGCCCAAGTAGAACTCTTGGTCGTTGACGGGATCCGTTCTGCCAAACATGAAGCCCAACTTGGTTTTGAAATTACTGCTGTAGGTTCCGTTGACGTACCAGCGACGGTGGTCCCAACGCTTGATGCCCGGCATTGGTTCCTGGTCGGCATTGCCCACGGCCATGCCCACATACAGAGTTGAACCCTCTTCAGTATTCGTTGGTTCAACAACCGTGTGGGTGTTGTAGGACGACTGTCTGTAGACGGAGGAAATGTCGAACTTATCGTTGAAGTTGGCGGCAGCGGTTTTGTAGTAATAATCCACGATGGCAAAATCGGGAGTGAATGGCAGCTGGAAATCGCTATGGGCATACTGTCCGGTGCTGGGCACATAACAAGTCAGGCTGTCACCCGCCAGAGAGAAGAAAGTGACAGGCACGCGTGCCTGACGGCAGTAGTCGTCGGCATGCCAGAGGTGCTGGCTGAGCCACACGCCGGTAGTGCCGTCGGTGGTACGAATCGAGTCGACAACATAGCTCGAGAAGCCGCCATGAAAGATGTGGAAGTCGTAGAAATCGGTCAGGTCCACACCGCTGTAAGCGCTCATCGTGTCGCGCAGTTGATAGCTGTCCATATTCACAAACCTATTATAGATAAACAGGTTCTTTATCATGTCAAAGAAAGTGAAATCGCCCAGCAAATTACGCAAGTCATGAAATACCTGAGCACCTTTAAAGTAGGTAGTGTGCATGAAAGAATACTGGGAAGGCATGCCATAAAGGGGGTAATAGCCATGTTCGTTTATCGGGATTTCCATGATGGCCGCGCGTTTGTAGTATATAAGACTCCATAAATTGCCTGTTCGGTTGATGTTGGCCAACTGGTCGGCGAAGGTGGCGCCGCCTTCATTGAACCACATATCCCTGATACTGGCGCATGTAATACTGTTGCCAAACCACTGATGGGCAAACTCGTGGTCGATGAGGTATTCCATGTCGTAATAGTCGAGAGAGATGCAGATATTTTCAACATGCTCCATCCCGGAACCCGGTCCACCTTCCGAGAACCTGATGTTAGACCATGGATAAAAACCAAACAGACGATTGTATAAGTCATATGTCTGATTGAAACTACTGAACATCCATCTCACTGCAGTGCTATCCAAGTTTAAACTGGCCACTTGATAGTTACGGCCATTATCGAGGTTGAAACGATGCACTTTATAAGGGGCAGCATTGAGCCCTACCTGATAGGTGCATATAGGGTTGTTCTCCAAATAGACAAAGGTTCTGCTGCTGTCGGCGTTGACAACGTCGCGGAACAGGAGGCCGCTGCACACGGCTGTCCACCCCTTCGGCACGACGATTTCGAATGAATACGTTGCACGATCATACACACTGTCGCTGCATGGGAACCAGCTTCTGCCCATGCTGAAAGGACGTATCTGGCGGTCTTCGCCAAGATTGTAGAACAAACTATCCTCGCACCAGAAGCCTCCGTCGGTCCCAACCCAGCCATAGCTGCCATAGAACACTGTCAACAACAACCTGTCTCCCGAATCGGCGTTGCCTACAGGGATACGCAACTGGGCTGAGTCGTAGTAGAACTCGCCCCTGTGAAGCATTTGGTCGCCCACTTGCACGGAATCGACCGTGGCATTCATCAAACCCAGGCTCACCACATTGGAGGGTTTCAGCATGTCCAGTTGCACTTGACACGACCCCTGGATGTGGCGCGGCTGGAGATGCCCGACATCCAGTTTAATGATATAACTCAGCACATCGATTGTGTCCCGTTCGGTAAAATGGTCCTGAGCTTTGGCTCCGACGGTCCATAGCACCGCGATGGCCATTAGGAGAAAACATCTGTTCTTCATTTTAGTTGGATATTAAGTAATTCAAAGTTGGATGATAATAATTAGTCTTTTTCGATTGGGCGTTTCTGGGGGTCGCTCCACGCAAAGTTGTCGGGCACCCTCAACGGGTTGCGGATTGTTCCATTCTTCAGTCTTATCCATGTCTCGAAAGCACGCTCGCCCTCGTGCAGCACTATCACCCGGGCGCCGTTGCCGCCCACCAGGTCGTTGTATACCGTGTTACCGCCCGAATAGCGGCAATATGCCAGCAATATGCCTTTCCACATCACGGCATAGTCGTTGTTATGGTCATGCCCGCAGAAAATCCCCACCACATCGCCCTCCTGCCGCATGGCGTCGAACATGCCGCTGTTGTAGCGGGGGCAGCACACCGACTCCATCCGCGCTCCTATGGCCCACGTATCGCGCTTGCAGAAGGCGGTCTCGAACTCAGGCAGCGGGATATGGAAGAAGGCCATGGAGGGCACCGGACGGCCACCGTTTTGTCGTGTAAGGCTACGGCTCAACGTGCGGTACCAGCGTATCTGGCTTTTCGTCAGCCACGCATAGCCCACAAAGGGGCCGTAATGACGCTTGTTGTGCGAATCGAGGCAGTACAATGCCGCCCGGGTGCTGTCGTCTCTGCTGCCCAATATCGGCAGCATATAGTCGTATTCGGTGCCTGCCACATGTTCCGGCTCCACGTTGTTGGGTGTATGCAGGATGGCATACAGCTCGTCGTGGCCGAGCCCAAACTCCTCGTCGTGGTTGCCGAAGGTGGTGCAGAAAGGCACCCCAAGGCTGTCCAGGCACTGCGCCACATCGCGCATGCACAGGTCGGCAGGCTCACCGAAAATCATGTCACCCGTCACGACGACAAGGTCAGGCTGCTCTGCTTTCACCACTTCGCGCATACGTATCAACGCCCGCTGGGCATGGGGGTTGTTGTGGATATAGTGCAGATCGCTGAACTGGACGATTTTAAACGTGCCGTCGGCACGGAAACGCAACGGCAACCGTTGCGACTGACCGCAGACGGTTGCCGTTAGAAACACAAACAGTATATATACCACGTGTTTCATATATTCTGATTTAGTCACTTCTCGATGGTGGGCTTGGTGGGATTTGGTTTGGCACCTGCCGGCTTGGCGATGCTCTCGCGCATGTCGGTGTCGGCCTGTATGTTCTTCATACGATAGTAGTCCATAATACCCATGTTGCCGCTGCGGAAGGCGTCGGCCATCGCTTTGGGCACTTCTGCCTCGGCCTCGATAACCTTGGCGCGGGCCTCCTGTGCCTTGGCCTTCATCTCCTGCTCCGAAGCCACAGCCATGGCGCGGCGTTCCTCGGCCTTGGCCTGTGCGATGTTCTTGTCGGCGTTGGCCTGGTCCATCTGCAACTGGGCACCGATGTTCTTACCCACGTCGATGTCGGCTATATCGATAGAAAGGATTTCAAATGCCGTGCCGCTGTCCAGACCCTTGGTCAGCACCAGCTTGGAGATGCTGTCGGGGTTTTCGAGCACCTGCTTGTGGCTCATGGCCGAGCCGATAGAGGAGACGATGCCTTCACCCACACGGGCCAGAATGGTCTCCTCGCTGGCACCGCCGACGAGCTGCTTAATGTTGGTACGCACGGTGACGCGGGCCTTGGCTATCAGCTGGATACCATCCTTGGCCACAGCGGCCACAGGGGGCGTGTCGATAACCTTGGGGTTGACCGATGTCTGCACAGCTTTCAGCACGTCGCGACCAGCCAGGTCGATGGCAGTGGCGGTGCGGAAATCAAGGTTCATATTGGCTTTGCTGGACGAGATGAGGGCCTGCACCACGTTGGTGACATTGCCGCCGGCCAGATAGTGGGCCTCCAGCTCGTTCTGCGACAGCTTCAAACCAGCCTTGGTGGCATTGATCATGTTGTTGACAATCACACTGGGCGGTACTTTGCGGAAACGCATAAACATAAGTTGAATCAACGAGGTGTGTACACCCGACACCAGTGCCTGGAACCACAAACCTACGGGTACCAAGTAAAGGAAGATGATGAGTAGGATGAAAATCACTACGCATAAAACAACAATTCCTGCTACATTCATGATATAAAAGATTTTAAATTAATAATTCTCATTACGTTGCACATTCATCGGACGAATCAATCGAAGCGGTTGTCCTCGGTTTCGCACACGTCGATGCGGTACCCCTCAATGGCCACCACCTCGATAGGACGGTCGGGGTCGATAAATTTGTTGATGGCATGTACCTCCATCAACTTTCCGTCAATCAACGCCTTGCCTGTCGGGGCCAGACGTGCCACGGTGGTGCCGCGGGTGCCGACCTTAATCTGTGGGTCCTCAATCTGGTTCACCGCGCTATCCGACTCCTCGTTCAGGCTGAACCGCTTCCATGTCTTGGTCTTCATGAATATGGCCAACAAGATAACACAGATGGCCACACAGCACAGCAGTACTATGGTGCCGCCAGTGATGCCCAGCCACAGATAGCTCTGCCACACGCCGAAAGCCGTGAGCAGGAAACCTATCACTCCGCAGAAGCCGCCTGGGATGGCAACAATTTCAAGGGTCAGGAGCAAGAGTCCCACCACAAGCACAATGATGATTAATGTAGGTGTCATGTATCAAAGGTTTATATTAATTATTCCTGTCGTTTCAGAATGCAAAGATACGAAAAAGAATTGATACGGCTCAAGGTTGCACAATATTTTTTTTCTGCCCGACGGCTGCACGTTGAAATGATTTTGTAAACCCATGTATTACAACCATCTAAAAAGCACGCCCGACAGGGTGCCAAGCCACGTGTCGCCATGCCGACCACCGCATGCCGACCGCAAAAACCTTGTCGTCGCAATACTTTGTACCCCCTAGGTTCGTTCAATACACGATCTACATTTTTTCCTTCCCGCATCGTTCCCTTTACTATGTAAGATAACGATGCTATAAGAATGCTAGGACGAGCGGATATTGAACGACGTTAGTGGGGGCGCAGTTCTTTCGGTGCGGGGAAAGGATGGGGGAGGGATGAGCGGCGGGTCGGCGGCACGGACGAGCGGAAAGACCGACACCCCGCCGGCAGGATGGCCGACGGGGTGTTGATGGTGAAACGTAGGTGTGTCAGTATTGCTCTTTCTCGTTGGGGAAATCGAGACTTTTGACATCGGAGATATACTGGCGGATGGCGTTGCTGATCTCGGCGCCAAAGCTGCCGTAAACACGCAGATAGCGGGGGGTGAACTGCTGGGTGATGCCGAGCATGTCCTGCAGGACGAGCACTTGCCCGTCGGTGCTGCTGCCTGCGCCGATGCCGATGGTGGGGATTTTCAGCTCGGAGGTGACCTGTGCGGCCAGCTTGGCGGGAATCTTTTCGAGCACCACGCTGAAGCAGCCTGCATCCTCGAGCACATGGGCGTCGTGGATGAGGCGGTTAGCCTCCTCCTCCTGGGTGGCACGGACGGCATAGGTGCCGAATTTATTGATGCTCTGGGGGGTGAGACCAAGATGTCCCATCACGGGTATGCCCGCCGTAAGGATGCGGCAGATGGATTCGAGCACCTCTTCGCCTCCTTCCAGTTTGACAGCGTCGGCCCCGGTCTCTTTCATGATGCGGATGGCGGAGGCCAAAGCCTGCTTGGAGTTGCCCTGATAGGTGCCAAAAGGCATGTCGACCACAACGAGGGCGCGCTTGATGGCACGCTTGACCGACGAGGCATAGACAATCATCTCGTCGAGGGTGATGGGCAGGGTGGTGTCGTAGCCCTCCATGACGTTGGCAGCCGAATCACCGACCAAGACCACATCAATCTTGGTGGCATCGAGCAGTTTGGCCATGGAATAGTCGTATGCGGTGAGCATGGCAATTTTTTCTCCCGACATTTTCATGCGCTGGAGAACGTGAGTGGTGACTTTCGTCACATCGGTCTGTAAATAAGCCATAATAAAAGTGTTTATTCGATTTCTTCGTCTCCGTCATTGCGGAACAGGTCGCCGCTTGAGGGGTCGAGGGTATCCTCCTCCTCGTCGATGATGCGGAGCATATTGCGGAACAGTTTGCGGAACTCGTACTGACCGTTACGGTCCATACGGAAAGGTTTGAAGTATCGTTCTTTGCCTTTGACGGTGATGGCTATGGCACCCTGTTCGGTGGGCGAATCGGCGGGGAAGAGGTATTGGTTCACCTCGTCCTCGGTGATGCGCTTGGCGATAAAGATGGTATCGAACTGGGTGGGATTGAGGGCACCCTGAATCATCAACACGGGACCGCCTTTGATTTTCTTGGTGACAAGAGGTTTGAATTCAACGCCTTTGGCGGTATATTTCTTGGCGTAGACACGCAGGCGCGACTCCAGTTGCTCCTCGGTGACGGGGAAACGGATGAAGATGGAGTCGGTGAGAGCGGTGCACTCGTCGGGCGCACGGTTGAAGCTGGAGCGAAGCACCACGTAGCCGACGGGAAGGATGATGTTGCGCGGATGAGGCACAAGGAAATACTTCTCGAGCAGCTGCTGGTAGTCGAGATGCTCCTCGATGGAGAGCTGGACGGGAGGCGGACAGGAGTCGCGGGTGTTCTCGACGGAGTAGATGGAGCCCTTTTTGAGGATGAGCTGGGTGTAGTAGGCACGGATGTTGCTGTCCTGCGCGGGCAGGAAACAGCCTCCCCCACCCCCTATGCACTCGATGGGATTGTGGCGGAAAGTGACCAGCACAGCACCTTCGAGGGGGATGTCGCCATTGAGCACCTTGCGGCTGGAGGGGAGGTCGGCACAGTTGTAGACCTGCCGGTCGGTGGGCACTTCGTAGCGGATGAGCTCGACAGTGTCGCCGTGGCAGCTGCAATGGATGGGGTTGTAGGCATAGCGGACGGGCACTATTTCATGGCCACGCATGGTGAAGTAGCGGTAGACGGACTCGACACGGGCACGCATGATGTCGGCATTGCGCGAATTGCCATAGGCCTCGATGGACATGGTGTACATTCTCGGGTTGTCCTTGCTGAAAGCCACGCTGTAGGCCGAGTCGAGCAAGTCGAGGTCTTCCTCGCGGTAGGCACTGTCGGAGGCGTCGAAACGCAACAGCAGACAGAACACTTCGGGATTGGTCCAAGCCTTGGGAAGGTCGCGGGGCTTGATGGGCTTTTCGGAAGGGATATGCAAACCCGAACTTTGTCCCGCCGCAGCAAAGGCGGCAAACAAAAGGACGAGGAAGGCGATGCGTTTCATGGCGATAATATTAAGTGGTTGGGAATGCTACTTGGAGGTTATTCGTTCATGGAAAGCAGCTGACGGATGATGTCCTCGGTGGCGACACCTTCGGCCTCGGCATAGTAGTTGCGGACGATACGATGGCGCAGCACTTCTTCGGCTACGGCTTGGACATCCTCAATGTCGGGAGAGTATTTGCCCTGCATGGCGGCATGGGTCTTGGCGCCCATGACGAGATACTGCGAGGCACGCGGGCCTGCACCCCACGAGAGATACTTGGTGGCAAGGAGGGCAACAGGGCTCTTGCTGTCGGCTGCGTCGGCGGGGAGCGGACGGGTGGAGGCAGAGAGGCGGACGGCATACTGGCACACATTGTCGGGCACAGGAATGCGCCGGATGACTTCCTGATAGCGGAGTATATCGTCGGCGGAGAGGATGACCTCCACTTGCGGTGTGTAGTTGGTGGTAGTCCCCTTCACGATATCAACCTCTTCCTGGAAAGAGGGGTAGTCCATGCGTATGTTGAGCATGAAACGGTCCAGCTGTGCCTCGGGCAAGGGGTAGGTACCTTCCTGCTCGATGGGGTTCTGGGTGGCCAGCACAAAGAAGGGGGCTGAGAGGGGGTATGTCTTGCCCGACACGGTGACGGACTTCTCCTGCATGGCTTCGAGCAGAGCGGCCTGCGTCTTGGGAGGGGTGCGGTTGATCTCGTCGGCAAGGACGATATTGGCAAAGACGGGACCTTTGACGAACTGGAAACGGCGGTTCTCGTCCAGAATCTCAGAGCCTGTGATGTCGGAAGGCATGAGGTCGGGGGTGAACTGTATGCGGCTGAACGAAAGGCCGAGGGCACGAGAGAGGGTGTTCACCATCAGCGTCTTGGCCAAACCGGGGACACCCACCAGCAGACAATGTCCGCCGGTGAAGATGGAGAGCAGCAGACTGTCGACGGCCTTGTCCTGGCCCACAATCACTTTTCCTATCTCGTTTTTGAGGGATTGGTATCGATTTACGAAACTATCGAGAAGTTCTTTATCTGACATGTTTGTTGAGCATTGAATCCTGTTGGCCGGTAGCAATGATAGAGACGTTGGATGTGTCGGAGTGCGGACATCAGGACGGTTAATTACTCGGGGAGCCTTTGGTCCAATTCACGTGGAACCCAGGGCAGTCCTTGAATTCGTCGGCCAGCCTTACGTAGGTGGTCTTCACCATGCGGTTGCACCACTCGTAGACCTTCTTGGCCTTGGCGGCCTGCAAGGCGGCACTGAAGATGCGGTCGTAGTCGTCGGTGAGGTTGACCTTGTGGGCGGGTATCTTGCGGGCAAGCTTAATGAGGCAGTAGGCCTGCTTGTTCTCGCTGGTGGTGATGGCGGTGGCGTTGGAAATCTCGCCCTCTTCCATGGCTACAATGCCAATACCGGGATAAAGCTGGTTGAAAGTCTCTTTGTCGAAACGGGCGCTGCCATCGTTAGGATTGGCGACGGAACCACCCTGGTTCTTGCTGACTCCGTCGGAGTAACGTTTGGCGGCATCCTCGAAGGTGATGGAGCCTTTGCGGATTTCCTGTGCAAGGCTGTCGAGGGTGATGCGGGCACGCAGGAGGTCGTCGGAAGAGGTCTTAGGCTGCATGAGGATATGGCGCACATTGATGTTGTTGCCACGGCGCTCGATAAGCTGGATGATGTGGAAGCCGTATTGCGTCTCGACGATAGGCGATACCTCGCCGGGTTTGAGGGCAAAGGCTGCGGCTTCGAATTCGGACACCATTCTGCCCCTGCCAAAGAAGCCCAACTCACCGCCTTTCGAGGCGGAACCGGGGTCCTGGGAATAGAGCTTGGCCAGCATGGAGAAATTCTCGCCTTTGAGGACACGCTCGCGCAACAGGTTGAGTTCGTCGCGCACGCGGTCGCGTTCAGCCTCACTGATGATGGGTTCGATGACAATCTCGCTCACCTCGTACTGGGCAGGGATGTCGGGCAGGCTGTCGGCACTGTACTGGGCAAAGAACTCAGTCACCTCGGCAGGAGTCACATTGACGCCTTCGGTCAGTTCGTACTCCACCTGCTGGCTGAGATAACGGTCGTGAAGGATGTCGAAATACTGGTCGTGGAGTTCGTCGTAGGAATAGTTGAAGACCTCGCGCAGTTTGTCCTTTCCGCCGGCCTGGAGTGTGGCAGCCTGGAGATAGTGCTCCACTTCGCTCTCCACCTGCTCGTCGGACACCTTCACGCTGTCCACCATGCCTTTATGCACGAGCATTTTGTTGACGAGCATGTTCTCCAACAGGGCACACCGCTCTTCTTGGGCGTTCTGCATGCCTTGGTGCAGACGGACTTGGGCATAGGCCTGTTCGATGTCGGAATAGCGGATGATAGTTTTGCCCACCACGGCGGCAATCCCATCGACAAGCTGGGGCTGCTGCGCCTGCACAGTCATGCCGATGGCCATCGCTGCTATGATAAAGGCTACTGTATGTCTCTTCATATCTTTTCTTAGTCCTGAATAATGATTCTTTTTGAGGGGTACGGAATAGACGTGATTAATAGGTTATCGCGTCGATGACGTCCTGATGGATTATCACATTATACTTCTTGCGCAGTTGGAGGTTGTTCTGCGCTTCGAGGTAATTCTGATAGTCGTTCAGATAATAGCCGCGGGCTTCGGAGCAGCTCTTCAACTCGGGTTGGAGAATCTGTTCGACGATGAGGAACTGATAGCCTTTTTCGGTGGCACGGGGATAGACCCCTTTGCCCCATTCGTTGTTTGTAAGAACCTTCTGATTGCCGGCCTCGAGCATCTGGAGTTCGATGGTGACAGGTTGCTCGGCAGTGCATTTCTTGCGGTTCACCTTGTCGTTCAGTTTTGCCAGCAGGTCGTTCATGCTCCAGCCCTTGGCAACAGCTTTGTTGACAATCTTCTGGGCCTTTTCGGGTTTGAGGCAGGCGCTATCGGCCACCGTCACCACTTGCACCCTTGCGCGATGGTTCCAGAAGTAGACGGCATCGTTGGTGTCGTCATAGCTGTGTGTAGGAGCCATGCGGTTGTAAAATTCCTGGAAGCCAGCACTGTCCTTGATGGCACGCGACCAGACGGTACGGTCGTTGTAGGTGAAAATCATCAAGCCATGGCGATATTCCTTAATGAGGTCGCCAAACTCGGCATTGTCAATCTCCAGACGGTCGTCGGCATATTTCAGCACCATGGCCTCGATAAATTCGTCATATCTCTCCTTGACAAAAATATCCAGCGGGCAGATAGGACGTACTTTCTTGTTCTTCAAAATGTAGCGGGCAAAATTGCGGGAGTTGTACTGGCGGTCGCCCACTTTGAACAGGGGACGCATGTCGGTGATTTGATTGGAGTCGTAGTGGAAGATGGCGGAGAAGATAGAGTCCGTCACCAGTGCCTGCACGGCGTTGAGGTCGGCAGCATAGGGGGCATTTTTCTTCTTTGAGGTCTTCACCTTCGTATAGTCGACAAAGTCGTATTTCTGCTTGCACTGCTCAACAAAGATATGTTGGGGCTTGGTGCTGCGCTCGCCGCGTGTCATGCGGGATTTGTAGTACGGGATGAGCGACTCGAACTCGGGCATGGTCTCCTGTTTTACCAACTTGATGATATGCCAGCCGAAACGGCTTTTGAAGGGGGCGCTGTATTCTCCCACCTTAAGGCCTTTGGCAATCTCGGCGACATACTCGAAGGGGAGCTGGTTGCAAGCCAGTTCGGGCATTCTGCCGCCTTGCGCTCTGGTTTCGTGGTCGTCGCTGTTGTTCTTCGAGACCATCTCGAAATCCATGCCGTCCTTCAGCTGCTGGTAAGCGGCTTTGATTCTGCCTTCGGCATTGGGGCTCTTGTCGGAAACCCAGATATGGGACAACTGCACCTTGCCGTAATAATTGTAGCGGTCGAACAGTTTGATGATGTGATAGCCATAGCGGGAACGGACAGGGCCGCGGATTTCGCCGGGATTCATTGCATAGGCAGCCGACTCGAAAGCATAAATCATGTCGAACACCGTGAAGCAGCCAAGGTCACCCTCGTAGGGATTCACCTGTTTGGCACGCTCTCTGACCTCGGGGTCGATATTGTTGATAAGCTGGTCGTGCATCTCCTTCTGGGCAATGGCGTAAAAATTGGGGTTACGCAATGCCTCGTTGTAGAGTTCGACGGCATGCTGGTAGGCCTTGAGGGTATCCTCGGGACCTGCCGACTCCTGGCAGGGGACAAGGATATGGGCTGCATGCAGCGCGTAGTGGTTTCGCTCATAGGCTTCACGCAGCAACGACTGCATCGTGACGGAATCAATCAGGTAGGGAGCAGCCAGATCGGTGCGGTAAACGTTCAACTCGTCGTTCAGGAACTGCAGGGTGTCAATGCCGAGGGCATAGGCGTCGGCCAGTTTGGCCTGGAAATTGACATACAGCTGGACATAGTCTTCCAGTGCCTTGCGTTTCTCATAGGTACATGCTGTGGGGGCAGCAGAGGGGTCTTTGCCTATGGAACGGAGGAACTCTTTCATGAACTGCGATTTGTAAATAGGCTTCCCACCTATCTCAAAGATAACGGGGTCGGTGTTGGTTTGGGCGGCTGCACCGAACATCAGCACGGTCAATAGCAATGTTGACAACAATTTCTTCATATAATCAATCTTTCGTTTGTGGCAATGTTATGAATGTGGCACCGGGAAGGCTTTACCAAACAGGGGCATACCCGCAGGGACACATGTTCGTAACTATCATTCTTCCTGTCTGTACTTCAGCCGAGGGGGCTCCGATTATCTTGAGTAATTGGGAGCCTCGCGGGTGATGGCGATGTCATGCGGATGGCTCTCGGTGCGACCGGCGGCGGTGATACGGATAAACTTGGCCTGCTGCAAGGCGGCGATGTCTTTGGACCCGGTGTAACCCATACCGGCCTTCAGGCCGCCCACCATCTGGTAGAGCACCTCGCTCAACGTACCCTTGTAAGGGACACGTCCCACAACGCCTTCTGGCACCAACTTCTTGGCGTCCACCTCTTTGTCCTGGAAATAACGGTCCTTGGAGCCGCTCTGCATGGCTTCCAGCGAACCCATGCCACGATAGGACTTGAACTTGCGGCCTTCGAAGATGATGGTCTCGCCCGGAGCCTCATCCACGCCTGCCACCAGCGAGCCCACCATCACGGTGCTGGCTCCGGCGGCGATGGCCTTCACGATGTCGCCGCTGTAGCGGATGCCGCCGTCGGCAATCACGGGCACGTCGTATCCCTTCTGCTTCAAGGCACCCACGCACTCGCACACAGCCGTCAGCTGCGGCACGCCGATACCGGCCACGATACGGGTGGAGCAGATGCTTCCGGGTCCGATACCCACCTTAATGGCGTCGGCACCGGCTTCGGCCAGCATGATGGCGGCCTCGCCGGTGGCAATATTGCCCACCACCACATCGATATCGGAATAGGTGCTCTTCACCTGTTTCAGGGCCTCGACCACACGGATGCTGTGACCATGGGCGGTGTCGATGACGATGGCGTCGGCGCCAGCCTTCACCAAAGCATCCACGCGGTCCATCATGTCGGGGGTAATGCCCACGCCGGCAGCCACACAGAGGCGACCCTTGCTGTCCTTGCAGGCCAGCGGGCGCTCCTTGGTCTTCATAATGTCGCGGTAAGTAATCAACCCCATGAAGACGCCTTCGTTGTTCACCACGGGGAGCTTCTCAATCTTGTGGCGCTGCAGGATCTCTGTGGCCTCGGCAAAAGTGGTGCCCACATGGGTGGTGATAAGGTCGGTAATCATAATCTCGGACAACGGACGCTCCATGCGCTTCTCGAAGCGGAGGTCGCGGTTGGTAACCATGCCTATCAGCTTGCGGTTCTCGTCGACAATAGGGATACCGCCTATGCCGTATTCGCTCATCAGGTGCAGGGCATCCTTCACCTTGGCCTCCTTGGTGAGGGTGACGGGGTCGACAATCATACCGTTCTCGGCACGTTTCACCTTACGCACCTCGTTGGCCTGCTGCTCGATGGACATGTTCTTATGCAGCACACCTATACCGCCCTCCTGAGCCATACCGATGGCCATGGCGGCCTCGGTCACGGTGTCCATGGCCGCCGACACCAGCGGCATGTTCAACTTGATGTTCTTTGAGAAACGTGTCGCCACGGTCACCTCACGGGGTAGAATCTCAGAATACGACGGAACAAGCAGCACGTCGTCGTAGGTAAGGCCTTCGCCAATGAATTTTGTGGTATCTGTGTACATATTGTTTATTATATTTTATGCATCTGAAAAATTGTGCAAAGATACCCATTTTTTCCGACATAAATAAAAAAAACGTCCCACAATGGAGAAAAAACACTTCGCCACCCCCGCCTTCTCCATTAGTATACTCTGACAATCAAGCAAAAACAAACCTATGTCAACCTGTAAGGAATAAAATAAAAAAAACAATGAAAAAAAATGTAATACAAATCCCTGCAACCAAAAATATTTCGTATATTTGCATCAATAAACACTAGTCTCCTAAACTATGAAAAAAACTTATATCATATTGTGCCTATGTCTGTTGGCATCATCGGTAAATCTATGTTGTCAGACCAGTATATTTGGAGAAATCAACACTCTTGCTAATCAAAACTCAATTATCCGAGATTGGGGAAATCAAATCATTATCTATGCTGAAGACAACTCTAGTCAAGGATATTTCCACCTAATGACGGGTATCACCAATGGGTCTACTGTACTTACTGCCAGTGCACCAAGTGGTGTATATGTGAAAGACTTCAAAATATTGAATGATTGGGTTTATTTTGTCGGAGAGGGTGAGGCCGCTAATACAAAAGCGCACGTCGCTATTGTTGGCGCTTTTCAAATATACAACGTGTTTTATTCCAGTGGAATCATTCAGTACACCACTTTACAACCAACTTTCTCATCTGACCACTCCCCTTATTTTGCACTGTCTCTATTACGGACAGAGGTCTATTCATACGATGGAATAGTCCATATAATGGCTATTGGCAAACAGACCGAAGTCCTCAATGGCATTTTGACAACTGCTGTTTTCGACATTACATACCCATTCCTCTCATACAGAACAGTTCCATCGATATTCGGCGATAAAGAAGGCATTTTTTTCGACCTTGCACTTACCGACAACTATGTAGTTACCGTCGCCCACAAAGGTTATTCTTACGACCTGTTTGGCAATGGATATATCATGATGCGTCCATTCCACCGTGACAACAACCCCCTGGCTAGCACAACCGGGATAAACAGGTATACTTCGGACGGGTATATCATCCCCAACGGCATCATGGAAGCAACAGGCCTCTCGGGGGACATGTTTGCCCTCTCGTACTGTGAGCCTGGCACGACCGCTACGGCACAGGGGATAGGTATCCTTCAGGTAAACACCAGTGGAGTTATCCTCCCGGTATTATTCAAACATACAGGCAACATCCTTAGCAACAGCACCTATTACACTTTTAAGGACATGGTTTATAATGCTCACTCAGGACTATTGTGCGACCTCAGCAATGCCAATTCCTCTGGCGATTACCTTGTGGATGTATTTTCCTCCACTGGTATTGGCGACAGCCGTCTGTCTCACCCTAATATAAAATTCAACTCCCTTTGTACTTTCTCTACTATTTATTGTGCAGCATGCGGCAACTCGGCAGCATCGTCTCTCGGCATTCTACTGCAGCAACTACCCTTTGGCGGCTCTTGCGCTACTACTAACAATGTGTCCATGAGTATAACCTATCCATTATTAAACAGCGATGCCTCTATCACTGTAATCGAAGGTACTATGACCAATCCTACATATCACAATCCTAATATAGAGACAAATCAATTTATTGTAAATTGCAGTAAATAACACTCAATAATATAACACCATGAAAAAGACTATTATTCTTGTTGCATTGATGCTTCTGGGAGACATGAGACTTTCGGCACAAGCGCCAATCCTGCCGCTCGATACAAACCTGTATTACGATTGGTGGTGGTACGATGACCTGATGTCCGATACAGCACAATTTATTTATAGTAATGTTGCAGATCCTTCCTATACAGGCGATTCAAATTACGATGCCTCCGGACATGATGTAGGGTATGTACATAGAGGGTTTTGGCATTATCAAGCCGTTATTGGGGGGGGGACTTTTTACTGCGGCGAACTGGCAAAATATTTTCATACCGACACGGCTTTGTCTATTTTGGGCATACGGGTATGTCCTTGGCGAAATGGTAAGTACGAAGACCCTGGAGTTGGTGGATATACAGGAGACTTTTTTGAGTTTTGGGATTATTCGTTAGACACCATGGTTCTCTCCAATTCATTTGTATCCTTGTATAAAAGAGTAGAAGACAGCATGCTCCTATTGGGAAGAAAACACCTTGGGTACGACAACCTGTTCCCTTACAAGAGTTGGATGTATACTACTTTAAGATATTTAGGATCTGGTAATTCAGACTGTAATGCTATCGTAGAAGATGATAGAGAACCCTTTCGCGAATACTACTTTGACCAACCGATCACAGTTGAGGACTCTTTCTATATCGCAATCACTCTATTCCCGGACAGTATACGCCCTGTTGGCGTAGATCGTCATCATTATGCAATAATTTCTTCATCACTTGCCGCATATAGCCAAACCGCCACCTATACCCGCGATTTTCCTTGCCCTAACATATCACGCAATTTCCCCGCACTCAGATACCGATGCAGATTTATATCCGTGAATGAACCTACCCCCGAAGGCCCCTATCGTGACACATACACTTCCCTCGGATGGCACGACACCGCAGTAAAGAGTTGCGTTATGATTTTCCCCATCGTCAAGTATGGGTCGGTTTATGCCAACTGCACCCCAGTAGAAGGGCTTCACGTCATCAAACAGGATGATGCCACCTTCTACTTTGAGTGGAGCGACTCCACCCGATCGCATTTGGGATGGGAGTTCACCTACGTACCCGACGGCTCCTCGCCCGACGGCGGCGCCGTTGTTGATTGCAGCGAGGCCTATGCCTCAGCCACTGTGGAACCCGGCATACTATACCGTGCCTACGTGCGACCACGATGTGTCGCCAACCGCTATGGTGACTGGGGCACAGGAGAGCCCTTCTGCTACAACTGCCAGCCCAATGCCATTAACACCTCCGACGCCTCGATCAGCCTCCACCCCAACCCCACTTTCTCTGTGATTGAGGTGGCCTCCCAAAAACCCATCCAGCTAATCGAGGTGTTCGACACCCGAGGCACCCTCGTCTTCAACACCTATCCTGGCCCGGGTGCCAATACCGCACAGGTCGACCTCTCACCCTACTCCGACGGTGTGTACATGATAAAAGTCCACACTTCCATTGGGATAGCAACCAAGCAGGCCATAAAAATGAAAAGTGACTAAAGTTTGACGAACGATTATTTATCCTCCAGTTAGCAATAATACAAGGTCATAACAGGACAGAATATCTGATATTGACGGCCTGAAAGGCCAATAGTAAAATAGCCCAGGGCACCGTCCTGGGTAACATGGCAATCATCCCTAACGCCCTGAAAGGGCAAAAGCGTAATTCTTTTGCCCTTTCAGGGCGTTGGATGTATACACCATATACACAAGGCGTTGCCTTGGGCTACAGGGATTTTGGCCTTTCAGGCCGTTTTGGAGAGTAATCTAATAATACCCGATTTTACTTGTCAAACTTTAGAAAAGTGAAAATTGAAATAGCTCCGCCTCCCTTTTCTTTTTTCTATTTTCAATTAAATTATTCCCTCTAAATTGGAGAAAAGTTGTATCTTTGCATGTTTGAAACATTTAAAACAACACAAATATGCAAAAGATTTTCAACTTGTTAATCGTTGCCACGCTGCTGACAAGCCTCACAGCATGCCACCGTGGCTACACTGTTTATGGAGAATTACCCGTCGAGGAGATGAACGGCTCCATGGTCTATCTCCGCAATATCGCCGACGGCAGTATGCTCGATTCCACCACCATCCAGGACGGTAAATTCGAGTTCACCGGCAAAACCGAACAGCCTTGCATGGTCTCCGTGTTTGCCTCCTCTGCCACAACACGATACACGAGCAACATTGTGCTGGAGAAAGGCAAAATCCACATCAATGTCATCAACGACTCGCTCTACGGCACCCCATTGAACGACCTTTACTTCAACTCGTTCACTGCCGATACCACTTCCGCCCGTCTTGAAGGGGTGCTTCGGGATCTCTCCGCCAAATACTACACCTGCACCACCCCCGACGAGCAAGTGGCAGTAGCCGCCGAATACAGCGTGGCCATGAGCGCCTACGAAGCCTACAAGCTGGAACAGAACCGCCAGGTATTCCAAAAAAACAAGGACAATATCATCGGTGCCTACGCCCTCTCCGAGCTTGTCAACCTTCAGGACGAAAGCATGACCTACCACAAACTTGACAGCATCATGAGCCACTCAGGCAAGGCCATCAACGACTTCGAGCCCCTGCGCATGGCCCGCAAATGGCTCTTCAATATCGACAACACCAGCGAAGGCAAGAACTACGTCGACATCGACGGCATCGACTTCGCCACCGGCGAACCCGCCAAACTCTCCTCCATGCTCAACAAGGAGCAAGTCACCCTCCTCGATTTCTGGGCATCGTGGTGCGGACCCTGCCGCAAGGAGATAACCGACAATCTGGTACGCCTCTACGCCAAATACAACAGCAAAGGCCTCAACATCATCGGCATCGATGTCTGGGACAAAATCCCCGACCACAAGAAAGCCGTCGAAGACCTCGGCATTACCTACCCCCAGCTCATTGACACCACCAAAACGGCCACCGACAACTACGGCATCAACGGCATCCCCGCCATCTTCCTGCTCGACAAAGAGGGCAAAATCCTCAAGCGCAACATCCGCGGCGAAGCCATCGAACCCGCCATCATCGAAGCCCTCGGCCTGAAGAAATAACAGTATTCCCCATTCAACACAATACATCACGACATGTCAAACCGTATAATCGTTTTAGCCCTCACCGCACTCCTCACCGTAGGCAGTGCCATGGCTCAGAAAAAAGGCGGCAAAGCAGCCGCCCAGCCCTACAACGGCGGCATCACCACCGAGATGATGCAACAGATGAAACAAAGCTACGGCGGCTCGGCCTCCGACAAAGCCCTGCGCAACATCCTCGTCACCAACAGCCCCGCCAAGCTGGCCCTCAACTACGAGAACGCCACCGCCTTCGACTCGCACTTCTCCAACCGCGTCGAGAGCAAGGCCGTCACCGACCAGAAATCCTCCGGCCGCTGCTGGATGTTCACAGGCATGAACGTGCTGCGCAACAAAGCCATCCGTCAGCACAACCTCCCTGCCGACTTCCAGTTCTCGCAAGCCTACCTCTTCTTCTACGACCAGCTTGAGAAAGCCAACCTCTTCCTCCAGGCCATTATCGACACCTACCGCCTGCCCATGGACAGCAAGGAGGTGGAATGGCTCTTCAAGAACCCCATTGGCGACGGTGGCCAGTTCACCGGCGTGGCCAACCTCATCGACAAATACGGCCTCATGCCCGCTGAAGCCATGCCCGAGACCTACAACACCAACAACACCTCATCCATCAGCAACCTCCTCTCACTCAAGTTGCGCGAGGACGGACTGGAGCTGCGCGACATGGCCGCACAGAAAGGCATGACCCCCGAACGCCTCAAAACCCGCAAAACCGAGATGCTCGCCACCATCTACCGCATGCTTGCCCTCACCATGGGCGAACCCCCTGCCCAGTTCACCTGGCAGCAGAAAAACGCCAAGGGCGAGATTGTTTCCACCGACACCTACACCCCCATGTCCTTCTACGAGAAATACGCCAAGACCGACTTCTCCAAATACTACATGGTCATGAACGACCCCACCCGCGAATACTACAAAGTGTACGAAATCCAGTACGACCGCCACGTCTACGACGGCCAGAACTGGCGCTACCTCAACCTCCCCATGGAGGACATCGCCCCCATGTGCATCGCCTCCATCAAGGACAGCACCATGATGTACTTCAGCTGCGACGTAGGCAAATTCCTCAACCGCGACAAAGGCTTCATGGATGAGAAAAACTACGACTACGCCTCGCTCTTCGGCACCACCTTCGGCATGGACAAGAAGCAGCGCGTCAGCACCTTCGCCTCCGGCAGCAGCCACGCTATGACCCTCTGCGCTGTCGACCTCGACAAGGATGGCAAGCCCGTCAAATGGATGGTCGAGAACAGCTGGGGCAGCAGCTATGGCTACCAAGGCTTCCTCATCATGACCAACAACTGGTTCAACGAATACATGTTCCGCGTAGTGCTGGAGGAGAAATACATCCCCGCCAACATCCGCGCCATGCTCGACCAGAAACCCATCATGCTCCCCGCCTGGGACCCCATGTTCGCCCCCGAGGAATAACCTCTGTCTTAACCTGAAAAAAGTTGACACTTTTGGGAACAATACCAAAAGTAAAAATGAGACAAAAGACACAGACACGACAAGTGTACAATGAAGAGCTCGGATGCTACGAGTGGAAAGAGGTCGAGACGGACAGGTATGTTT
>JAFZPH010000009.1 GCA_017550405.1 Bacteroidales bacterium | reverse complement strand
GTCCGTGTGCATTCTTGTTCCCGGATTCCGAGGCAATGATACATGAAGCTGGTTTCCATTCCGTACTTTTTTTAGCATTTACAATACGAAATGCCAGCTTCTTTTATTGTGTCTCACCTACGCATTTATCGGAAGAGCCCAAAATTATTTGTTGTTAATTAACATTTTTCACCCAAAACGAAACCTCTTTGGGGAAAAAGACGGGCGTTGACCCTTGGCTGAAATCACACCACAAGAAGGGGATTCCGGCTTCCTGACAACCAAAGCCAAATGACCGATTTGGGTTAAAAAAAACACACCCTATGCAGGGTGTGCCGTTTATCGTAGAAGTGAGTGGGACCTATTGCTCGTCGATGACTTCAATCAGTTTGCAGTCGGTCTCGAACGAGATGGTCTTCACGTTAGTCTCCTTCTTCCAGAAGAGGAAGCCCTTGTACTGCGCTATGCGGGCCTGGTAGGTCATCTTGCCTTTGAGGTTGCGGATGTAGACACAGGTGATTTTGTGTTTGGGGAAACGGTTTGAAACGGTGTCTTTAATGGCGTGGGGATAGTACTGGGGCTCGATAAAGTAGCGGGTCTCGGTACCGTGGTTGGAGAAACGTTGTGCCTGCAGGTCGCCGTCGGAGTTGACAAAGGTGGCCATGTAGTAAACACTGTCGGGGGACATGGTCCAGGTGACGTTCTGGACGTTCTTGTTCTGGCTCTGGAAGTCTTTAACAAAGCGGATGGGCACATCGGCCTCTTTGATTGAATGTTCTTTCTGGGCAAATACCAGCGTCTGACTCATTGCCAAGAGTGTTGCAAGTATGAGTATCCTTTTCATATTGTGTTATTTATTTTGTTGTTTGTTTTCGTGTTCAAACTACAAAGATACTATTTTTTTTTGATTGTCCTGAACTTTTTTTATTTTTTTTCTTCATTGTGGTGAGTGACGGGGGCCAGCCTGCTTTCGGCGACGGCGGTATATATCCGCCAGTATTGCTGCATGTGGCGTTCATAGTCGAAGGTGGCGGCATAGTCGATGGCTTGGGCCGCCATGGTGGAGGTGTAGCGCGACAGTCCGTCGCGGATGGCTGCTGCCATGTGTCGGGCGTTGAAGTCGTCGAAGTAGAAGGCGTGCGGGCCTCCTATCTCGGGCAGGCTGGTGCACCGCGAGGCGAAGACCGGTTTGCCCCATTGCATGGCCTCGACAACGGGCAGGCCGAAGCCTTCGCTCAGCGAGGGCATCAGCAGGGCGGTGCAGTGGGCATAGAGCCACCGCCGTTCGGCCTCGCCGACGGTGCCGGTCATCAGTATGTTGGGGTGGGCGGGCAGTTGCGTGCGGAGCTGCCGTGCATAGGCGTCGCGGTCGTCGCCCGCCACAACAAGGTTGTATTCCGTCAGCAGGTCCATCGTGGGGAAGAGGGTGTGGATGTTTTTCTTGGGTTTCACCACGCCGATGCTAAGGAGGAAGGGCTTGTCGGTGTCGATGCCGGCGGGGGGCTGCTGGGGTCCGCCGACGAGTGATTCTACCCCGTTGTACACTGTGTAGCGGGGGGTGGAGCCCAGGAGCAGGTGCTCTTCGGCCGTGGTCCGGGCGAACTGCGAGATGAAGCAGACGGCCTTGGCACTGTCGCATTCGCGTTGCAGGCGGCGGAGGTATCGCTGCTGCTTGGCCCCGTGCTTTTCGTAGAGGAAGTTGAGGTCGTGGATGGTGACGATGCGTGGCGTACCCCTGCCGGGGCGGAAGGGGGAGAGCTGGTGGATGGAGTGCCAGAGGTCGAACCGGGGGAGGAGCCAGGGCAGCAGCCGATAGATGTCCTTGGCTTCGATATAGCGGACGTCCTTGCCGAAGGCGCCGATGTGGCTGCGCGGCACCAGCAGGGTGACAGCGGTGCCCGGCTCCAGCCCTTGGGCGTGGCGGGCATACCAGCGCCCGTAGTTCAGGGCTATCTGGCCGAGGCCGCAGTATGGGTGCCGCAGGATACTCAGGTCTATCAATATATTCATGGGCGGGGGTGGCTACATGTTGCCGAAAAGGGTTTGCATCAGGTGGTCCATCACGTGGCGGCCGTCGCGGATTACCTGCATGGCCCAGTAGAGTTTCAGCGTGATTTGTTCGTCGGCAGTCAGCTGCCAGGCTATCGTGGGGTCCGAACGCATCTTCTCGGTGAGGCAGAAGAGCGACAGGGCGGCGCAGACGCTGATGTTGAAACTCTCGGTGAACCCGTACATCGGTACCTTCACATATCCGTCGGCATGGGCGATGGCCTCGGGGGTCAGTCCCGTCAGCTCGGTGCCGAACACCAGGGCCACAGGCTGCGAGATGTCAAGCTGGGTGATCAGGGTGTCGTTTTCGTGAGGCAGGGTGGCGATGATGCGGTAGCCCTTCGAGCGCAGCTCGTCGTAGGTCTGCAGGATGTCGGGGTGCTTGTAGTAGTCCACCCATTTGTCCGACCCCATCGATACGTCCGAGTTGGGCGCATAGTGGTTGCGGTCCTCTATCACATGCACGTCCTGCACGCCGAAGCAGTCGCAGCTGCGCAGCACTGCGCTGGCGTTGTGGGCTTGGAATATGTCTTCCAGCACCACGCTGATGTGGCGGGTGCGGTTCAGCACCAAGCGGTCGAAGAGGTCGCGTTTGTTTTCGCTGAACAATTCGGCGGCGGCTTGGTAGAGTTGTTGTTTCTGTTCGAGACTGTAGTTTTTGAACAGATTGCTGTTGGTGTTGTTTATCTCGGGCATGGGTCGCTGGTATGTAACTTATATCAAAATGGGATTTATAAAGTATTGTTACTCGAATGTTTTTCGTTATTATTATGCTGTAAGGAGCGGATAACGATGCAGGAAGGATGCTGCATTGAACGACGCCTCTACCTGCTTGGTCAGTTTTTGTGGTGTTTGCCCTGTTTTGCGGCGGAGCATTTTTGGAGCAGGGTGGTGTACTTCATGAAGGTGTAGTGTGCGTTCATGCGGCAGAGGATGTAGCCTGCCCGGCCGTCGCGGAAGCCGCCGCGCAACAGGTAGTCGCGCACAAAGGTCCAGCAGGGTTTCAGCACGATGGCCGCCATGCCCGCCCGGCGGCCGGCGTCGAAAGCCGACTGGGCGGCCAGTTGGTAGTAGCGGGGCTGGCGTCGGGCCAGGTCGTCGATTTCGTAATAGGAATAGTGCAGCAGGTCGCCTTTCAGGTGGTCGCGGCACGGCACCCCTTCCAGCCGGAGCTCTTCGTGTATGTCGCCTTCCCACCGGGCTTTGCCGCTGGGCCACAGGCGCACCTTTGTGTCGGGGTACCATCCGCAGTGGTGTATCCAACTTCCGCAGAAATTGGTCAAACGGTTCATGCTGTAGGCCGTGTCGTCGCGTAGTCCTTCCTGTTTCAGTGTGCGCAGGGTTTGCTGCAGGGTGGAGGAGAGGGCCTCGTCGGCGTCGATGCTGAGTGTCCAAGGGGTGGAGGCAAGGCCGTTGGCATAGTTTTTCTGGCCGGAGTAGCCTGCCCAGGGGTGCGGGACGAACTTGGCGCCCAGACCGAGGCAGATGGCCTCGGTGGCGTCCGTCGACCCCGAGTCCACCACAATAATCTCGTCTGCAACGCCTTTTAGCGACTCGATACACCGCCCTATGTTGCGTTCCTCGTTATGTGTGATGATTATTGCTGAAATACGATTCATTTTTTTTCGATTGAAAATGCAAAGATACATATTTTTTTCGTATTTTTGCAAATTCAAAATTAGATTGACCTATGGTAATCGGATTCGACGCAAAGCGTGCTTTTCAGAACAATACGGGATTGGGCAACTATAGCCGGATGTTGCTCTGTGGTTTGGCATCCGAACATCAGAACCTCCGGGCGTTCCTCTACTCACCCCGGATATCAGGCGAATATGCCAAGTATTTCTCAGGCTACGCCAACATCTCCACCCGCACTCCTTCCAGTATCGACCGCTTTTTCCCCGACATTTGGCGGCGTTTCGGAGTGACGGTGCATCTGAGCGAGGACAAGGTGAAGCTGTTCCACGGTCTCAGCCACGAGCTGCCCCACGGCATACCCCGTTCCATCAAGCGTGTGGTCACCATGCACGATTTGATTGTGTGGCGCTACCCTCAGTTCTACAAACCTCTCGACCGCGTGGTGCATCGCATCAAACAACGCCATTCGTGCCGTATAGCCGATGTGGTGGTGGCCATCAGCGAGCAGACCAAGAGGGACTTGATGGAGTATCTGCATGTGCCCGAGTCGAAAATCAGAGTCATTTACCAGTCGTGCGACCCCATGTTTTGGGAACCCGTTGCCGAGAGCGATATCTGCTATGTGCGCAGCACCTACCATCTGCCCGAGAAGTATGTAATATGCGTCGGCACTATCGAGGAGCGCAAGAACCAGCTGGCCGTGGTGAAGGCTTTGGCCCAACTGCCTGCCGATGTGCATCTGGTCATTGTGGGGAAAAACCATGGTGGCTACCATGCCGTGCTCTCCGGAGCCATACGCTCCAATGGCCTCACCGAGCGGGTACACATCCTGCACGACGCCGATTTCGAGGACTTCCCGGCGCTTTATGCCGGTGCTGTGGCCTCGGTGTATATGTCCCTTTTTGAGGGTTTCGGCATTCCCATCCTCGAGTCGATGTGCTGTGGCACTCCTGTGGTGACATCCAATGTCTCCTCTATGCCCGAGGCCGGAGGCGATGCCGCCCTGTATGCCGACCCGAAGAACCCCGACGAGATAGCTGCACGCCTCAAGTCGATAATCGACGACCCGGTGCTGCGTTCGCAACTGGTGGAGAAGGGGAAGGTGCAGTGCCAGAAGTTTACACCACACAAAGCCGTCAGCGGACTCTACGACCTGTATATGTCGCTCCTGCCCGACGAGGACCCCGAGCAATAGATTAATTGAGAATTGAGAATTGAGAATTGAGACCTGTAGGGGAATCTCAATTCTCAATTCTCAATACGCTATATTATGTCAATCAACAAAGTAGCGTGCCTTCGGCACGCAGAATAATAGTATCAGACCCCACCCCACACGGCACTTCGTTTCGTGTGGGGTTAATAAGATTACGTGCTTTCAGCACGTATATCGGACACAAATAATTCCCAATTCTCAATTCTCGTTCGATGCGTGGAGAAAAAAAGAGAATTGAGACCTGTAGGGGAATCTCAATTCTCAATTCTCAACTCTCAATTCTCAATTCACAATAAGTCTGCGGGTGGCGGTGGCCTGTGGTGTGGTGAGAGTGACGAAGTAGACGCCTGCCGGGAGGTGAGCGGTGGAGAGCGTGGTGGTTTCGCCCTCGGCGGGGACAAGTGCGTGCAGACGGCCCTCGGCGTCGCGCAAGGCGATGCGGCAGGCTGAGGGGTTGGCAATGGCAGGGGCGATACGAACCTCGACCTCGGTAAGGGCAGGATTGGGAGAAAGGGTGAAGATAGAGCTGTCGGCGACGTTATCGTCTATGCCCTGGTTACGGACGAAGTAGGCGGTGAAGATGGTGTCCTGTGTCACGGCAAAGCTGCGGGGGTTGGTGGTGACGCGGTCGTTCCAGTGCAGGAAGCGGTAGCCCGGTACGCGGACATGCGCCTGGATGGTGGCGGAGTCGCCGATATAGTAGAAACCGCTGCCGGTGACCCGGCCATAGATGTTGTGGCTTTGGGCGATGACTTCAAACTGTTCGGCCGAGGCAAAAATAGCCGTCAGGGTGGTGTCGTGTACGAGCAGTACGGAACGGGGGTTGTCGGTGTTGCCATCGTTCCAGCATATGAAGCGGTAGCCAAGCTTGGGAGTGGCTTTGATTTGATGGCTGACATTGATGGAGCGTTTCCCGCCGGGGCCTGCAGTGCCCATGTTGGTGTCGGCTGAACGCACATCGAGGTTGGCATAGTCAATCTTCACCAATATGCCTCCATACAACTGGCGGCCAGCACACTCTCTGTAATCGATGCCGTGCCAGCAAGTCCTCCCCGGCGGACAACTATTGGGCATCTGAAGTTCCCGCCTCCGGGGGATCTGCCCCTCACAATTGTTATAGCACCAGACGTTCGTCCCATCATAAGGAACGTGATGGGCAGGCTGGATTAGGAAGTAGGCAATCCCCATCGGATTGTGAAGTATTGTGCCAAAATTGGTTATATAACCATTGTAGTGTGTAGAGAGAAGAAAGAACATGGAGTCGACCACGATGGGCTTTTCCAGACTGTCGAGTTTTATCTCGGAGAAATAGACTGGGAAGAAACCGTATCTGGCAGTGTCGGAATGTTTTGGCAGTTTTAGAATCTTGGCTTCGGCGGTGTCCCACCGTACACTGTCGAGCAGCCACACGGTGTCCGCTAAACTGTCGAACTGGAATATTTTGATGTATTCGGGCACACGCGACGAACTGGCCACGGGATACCCATACCTCATGTCGGGATAGAGCGATTTGTCCCTCCAGATGACTCCGATTGACGAAATGGCAGACGGATGGTCCACCATTTCAGAAAAGCCTTGAATCATCCGATCGTCATCCCATAGGTCGGGGCCGCCTACAACAAGGCCGATGGTTCCATGATTCTGCAGCCAATTGCTGTTGGTGTCGAAGAATGCATTGCAGTTGGTGTCGTACCACCAGGTGTATTGATAGCCCGGCACACGGCCGTAGATACTTGCAATGGTGTCGGGGGTCTGTGCTGCCAGAGGGTGGACAATGGCTATGAGACTAAGGCAGGCAAAAAGAATTCTTTTGGTCATTGTAGTCGTTTTTTTATAGGTTGTTTTTATAAGGGCTGTATAAGAGCTGTGCGGCGGCATTATTCGTGGCATACAGCGGAGCTTTCGACCGTGGTGGGTGTGACCCGAAAGTTGAAACGCCAATCTGGATGAGGATAGTTAATGGTGTGTGAGAGGTCTGATTCCGATGTTGTAAGTGCGGCATTCCCATATATCTTTCGAGAGTAACTCATATCTTGCAGGACACACTGCGGTGGCTGGTTGATCAGGGAACCCATCTCGCGGTAGTGGAAAAGGGCGTTGTTGGATGTTCTGTTCCCGAGGAGAGATACCCTGCCGTTGTGGACATCCATGGCCACGGCCTTGTCGGTCCACAAGTGGGCCACGTGGACAGTGGTGGACCAATTGAAAAGCGAGAGGTAAGTATCGTGGAAGATGCCTTCGAGTACAGAACCGAGGACACCGATGCACGACTGCTCGGGGATGTACTGCATGTCGAAGAAAAACCTTTCCTCGCTAGGATGGCAATTGAGAGAGAAGGCATTGGTCATAGTCACATTCGATTGATCACCAGAGATGTAATATAAACAAATATCTTCGTAGAAGTAATCGTGGCCTTGGGGATAAAAACGTCCTTCGTGACCCAGAACAACGTCATTATCGCCGGGGATGGCAACCATGTGTATGGGGTCGTCGTTGAGGCGCCATGTGGGTTCGACGCTGCCGTAGTACATGCCTTGTGTGTTGAACTTGTTGAGGGTTTTGAATTCGGTTGAGTTGTAGGCCTCGAAGAGTTCCGCGATGTTGACGAAACGCACCCCCAAAGAGTAGTGGTCGTCCTCGAACCGGGAGGCGGTGAACAGGCTCTTGCTTGTGAAAACGACATCGGTGAAATACTCCAACGGGTCATTCACTTTGATCCATTGGTGTTTCCAGTTGGTGGCATTTTTTTTCAAGGCCGTCAGGCAGGGGCCGGCAGGGGAATCCGAACTCCGGCCAACAAGGGCGATGAGTGTGTCGCCACCAGATACACTGACGCACATTTTCGACACCTCCTTGGTGTAAGGCAGTTTGCAGAAGCTGATTTTGATATTGGGTGAAGGCTGCAGGCTGCGGGAGGTGCTGTCGGCAAGGGGGTGGATTGTGACGATGACTTTGGAGATGCTGTCGAGGTCGATGCGTGCAAAATAGCCATTGTCTTCGTAGTCATAAACATATCCTGAACCGCCCCAATGCGACCCCACAGTGCTGGTCATTTTGCCGCAGATGTAGCAGACGTTTCCCACCACATGCATGTCGGCCACGGTGTAGTTGACGCCTCCATTTATGTCGGCCAACAGGGGGATGGAGTATTTGTACATATTCATGTTTAAGTTTGAAAAGTAAAAAAGGTCGGGTTGGCAGAGGAAAGTGTGGTAGATGGTGTTGGTGCAGTGGTAAATCAGGTCCTTCCCGGCATTGAGCGAGCGGATGTGCAGGTTTGTGCCTTGCTCGGAGGGATAGGAATAGATATTGCTGAGAGGCTGCCCGAAGCAGTGGATGCAGGTGAAAGCGGTGAAGAGCAGAGCCCAAAAAGTTGTTTTTTTCATGGCGTATGATTGTTCGGTCGGGTTCAATCAACATCTGGTGGCAGTTCAAGCAAGGCGAACCCGTGAACTTGCATTGAAATGCCTTATCATTTCTTTTTGCAAAAGTACATATTTTTTTTGGAATAGTAAAAAAAATGAATGGTTTATTTAACCAATTTCTTGATAAGTGCTGTTTAATCATGGGGTTATAGTAGTGTTAATTTTTTTTCCAGGTTGTCGGGATATGAAGACTAGTGTGTGTGGAGGAGGCAGATAGGGGAATTGGAGGGATAGGAGAGGAAGTGAGTGATTGGGTATAGGATGGCACAGTGTATCTTTGCAATCGGAAATGCGAGTGTAGGAGTGACAGGAGGGTTGTGTACCAGAGATGTTTGACATATTGAGTTTTGGTTGGGCCGTTGAGTCATTGCCGGAGGATTTGGTCTCTGCATGACCGACTAGGGTAAATAATAACAGAGACCGCCCCGTAGCGGGATGCGGTCTCTGTGTTGATGCTGCGCTGTGAGGCAGCGCAGGGGGCTGTTATTTGCCGATGGTGATTTCGATACGGCGGTTCTTGGCGCGGCCTTCGGGGGTGGCGTTGCTCTCGATGGGTTCGTTCTCGCCTTTGCCGACAGTGGTGATGCGTTCGGCGGGGATGCCACGCTCGACAAGCATCTTCTTGATGTTGATGGCACGGTTCTGCGAGAGTTTCATGTTGGAGGCGGCACTGCCTACGTTGTCGGTGTGGCCGGTGATGGTGACTTTCACCTCGGGATGTTTATCCATGATGTTCTTGAGGTTGACCCAAGAGTCGTCGTTGAGCTGGCCGAAGATGGGCATGTCTTTTGCTGTTTCGAAGTAGGCTACATCTTTATAGCCTTCGACAAAGGCGGCTTCCTCGCGGGCACGCTGTTCGGCGCGGGCACGTTCGCGAGCTTCGGCTTCGGCTTTTGCGCGGGCGGCAGCCTCAGCCTTGGCGCGGGCTTCGGCTTCGGCCTTGGCGCGGGCCAGGGAGTCTTTCTCGGCCTTGGCTTTAGCCAGGGCTTCGGCCTGGGCCTTGGCCTGAGCCTCGGCGCTGGCACGTTCGGCAGCGCGTTCGCGGGCGATGGAGTCGGCTACGGCTTTGGCGCGTGCTTCGGCAGCTGCTTTCTCCTTGGCGATAGCTTCGGCAATGGCACGCTCTTCGGCGGCTTTGCGTTCGGCCTCGGCTTGAGCCTCGGCGGCAAGACGGTCGGCTTCGGCCTGAGCTGCAGCGGCAGCCTCGGCAGCTTCGATTTCTCTCCAGTCAACACTGCGGCCCATGCCTATACGCAGGGCAATCTTGATACCGGCCTCGAGGGGGGTGACCTTGCTTACGCGGTCGGAGGCAAAGGTGTTGTTGTACTCGTTGGAATAGTTGAGCTGAATGGCTTTGGCTTCGCTGAGGTTGTTGATGTTGTTGAAGCCGTATTTGCCATAGAGACCCAGGTAGATGCCCAGACCATCGTTGCAGTTGATTACAAAGCCGAGGTCGCCGAGGACACTCCAGGTGAGGTTGAGCAGGTCGAGGTTGCCGTTCAGTTTGCCGGCTTCGTATTTGCCGAGGTTGTGAGAGGGCATATCCTCGTAGGTGACATTGGTGCGGGGCATGTAGGCGGAGCGGGAGTAGTTGCCGTTGGTCACTTTATACTTGCCAAAGCGGGGAAGGTCGAGGGCGGCGCCCAGACCCATCTGGAAGGCGCTTTTGGGGCTGATGGGTGCGCGGAAGATGATTTCGAGGGGCACACTGAAGAGGAAGGCGCGCTGGGCTTCGCGGAAGTTGTAGAGGTTGGTGTTGACGTCAGCATAGAAGGTGGCGCCGGGGAGCATGACTTGCTTGTCGACGATGGAGTAGGTGTACTTGGCTGAGGCGGAAAGATAACTGGCCTCAACGCCAAGTCCGAGTCCCCAGTGGTGGTTGAACATGTATTGGTATTGGATGCCTGCCACACCGCCGAAGCCGATGTGGTAGTTTCCCTCGAGGGGGGAGTAGAGCATCGAATGCACACCTCCTCCAACATAGAGCTGGAGGTTGTTGTTGTGGTCCGTCATCTGGGCCGAGACGGCAACGGTGGCCGTCAGGAGCATGATTGCAGTTATTAATTTTTTCATATCGATTCTATTATTAATGCCATTAATGATTGAAGGTGGTTGTTACAGCTTAACGGTTTTGGTTGTGAGTCCGTCGACACTGATCATGTATGTGCCGTGAGGCATGGAGGACATGTCGATTTCATACTCTTCGCCGTTGAAGGTGGTGCGCAGCAGGGTGGCACCGTAGCTGTTGAAGATGGTGAGCAGGTGCTGCTCGTTCTCGAAACCGGAGACTTTAACCTTGGTGGTGTTGATTACGGGGTTCGGGTTGGTGGTGACGGTCTTCTTCACATCGTGGGTGTAGAAATTGAGGGGGCAGATGTAGTGTTCGTCGTCGGTGCCTTTGTTCACCAGGAGGGAGTAGGCTCCTTCGAGATAGCCACGGGGGTCCTGATAGTAGGGTTTGGTGGCTCCTTCGATGGCCTCGTTGTTGCGGTACCACTGGAAGGTGTTGAAGCGGTTCTCGCGGTTGTCAATGCTGACAACATCGTCGAAAGCGGCAACGAGATAGGAGTTGGACATGTTGACGGAGAAAAACCAGGTGGTGGAGATCATGTTGTAAAGTTTGTTTCCAAGGGAGATGACTACGCTATAGTTGCCTTCTTTGCAATCGAAGGGGATGTCGAAGGCTACATTCACCGAGGTCTGGCCTTCTACGAAGTTGACGGGTACGGTGACGTCGGCGAAGCCCTGAGCGAGGGCTTCCTCGGAGAATCGGAGGGTGTAGAAGGTGGGAGCGCCCTGGAGGATATGGACGCCCAGGTTGGCTTCATCGCCCTGACAGTATCTGGTGGAGAGGGCTATAATGCCATGATCGCCTGTATTGGTGTCGATGATGGTGGCGGGGATGATGGAGCCGCGCAACCCATAAAGCTCGTCGGCGGGAGCCAGGTAGTTGCCTGCATTTTCGCCATCGATGGTGAAGTGAACGGTGATTGGCTTGTTGTTGCCAACAGCGGGGGAGTCGTAATGGGCGGTGGTGGTAAGGTTGACAATGTCGTTGCCGACCAGATTGGTGGCGGTAGCGGGGACAAGTACTTCGGCGATGTCGGTGCCGTCGTAGGTCTTATCGGTTCTGATGATATAGCCGTCAGCTTTGATGGTGCGGCCATAGATGGATGAGAAGGCGGAGCTGGCACCGGCGGTGTCGGGCACGGAGATGGTGTAGTTTCTGCTCTGGGGACCCTGCAGGAAGTAATAGATGTTTACTCTCTTCATCATGCCTACATTGGGGTCGGTGAAAGAAGCTGTGACAAGGTGGGTGACCGTGTCGCCAGCGAGTACACCTTCGATAGTGCCGTAGTCGATGACGGGGCAAGTGATGGTGCCGTCATACTCTTTGCCCGTGGCAACGGTGGCAACAGGAGCATTGATGACTGCGGGCAGGATGTCGGCCACATGGGTGAAACCGGCAGGAACAACATAGTTGGATGCGCTGGTGCCGTACAAGCTGTAGGTGACGGCGACATCTTTGTCGACTCCCACATTGGGGTCGGCAAAGCGGGCCATGGCCGAGAGGTGGACATCGTCGCCCTCAACAGTACCGTACAGTGTGCCGGGGGCAGAGATGTTCAACATTACTCCGCGGTTGTACACTTTGGCAGTGTCGATGGTGGTGCCCATCACAGTCAACGGCTTTGCGGTAATGCCACCGGGCAATGTGTCGTTGAAAGGAGGCAGATAATAGCTCGAATCCGAGCCGGAGAGGGAGTAAGTTACCACAATCCTGTTGAGGCCATCGACATTGGGAGAGATGTAGTTGGCGATGGCATTCAAGGTCACATTGGCGTGAGTTGCCTCCACACCAATCAGTGCACCCACATGATTGACATGGGCAGTGGTGTTGCCGTCATACACTTTGGTGGAATCGACCGTTGTGGGGTCGTCGCTGCTGATTAACAGCCGGGTTGTCTGCGACCACATAGGGGAGACAACGAGGCACATCATGCACAATAGCGATAGTGCATGTTTCTTGGCAGTTGATGCCGAAAAAAGATGATACTTTGCCATAATTTATTGTTTTAATTATTGTTGCTATTTCTTAAGCAGTTTGTTATTATTTTGCAAATATACATATTTTTTTAAATATATCTGTTTTTTTCTTAATGTAATTCGACAAAGTGCTTTTTGTGAAGTCGTAATTGCATGGTTGGTATGGCAATATATCAGCCTTCTTACACCAAAAAACGGGGTGTCACTTTACAGCAAGCCGTCGTATCACACAATGGTTGCCGCATTGGAAAACAGCGGTATAGATGCCTGATGGCAGTCCCTCGGTGTGCACACTGAAGTGGATGCCGTCTGTGGATTGCAGAGTGCAGCGGTGGACGGTGCGCCCTAGGTTGTCGTACAGCATCACGCTGCATGCAGAACCCTCACCCAAATCGATGGCGATGCTGGCTTGGTGCTCAGCCGGATTGGGATAGAACTGCCCAATGCCTGACTCCATTTGATGGATGGCAGTCAGCAGATGTGGAGCCGAACTGGTGTCGTGTGAGGTGTGTCGGGAGTCGAAGGCAAAGGTGATGTCGTTCATTGGCCAGTTGACGGTGTCGAAGTCGTAGCGGCTGCTGTCTATCGGGGGACGGGTGTTGTCGAAATAAAACGTGTAGTATCCGCCCTGCCTTGCCGTCATGGGCTTGGTGACAGTCTTGCCTGTTGTGGTGGTGGCACTGAGGTAATAATCCACGGTGACGGTGGTGTCGAGGTTAGTGACAGTAGAGTCGGTGAATCCATCCACGATGCCTGCCGTGGGGATGCGGGCGGAGAATTTGTTGCCGTTGGCGGCAAGGCGCAGCGTGTCCCACTCGGACCCGCCGATGCGGTAGATGCATTCGGCGTGGGCTATACCGTCGCGGTTGGTGACAATGGCACTGACGGGAATGTCGTTGCCGTGCATGTCGCTGGCGTTGCCCACTACGCTCTTGTGCAGAATGCGGACGGGGTTGTCGGCGGGTATCTGTTTGGTGATGCAGTGAATAGCTCCCCCCATTCCGTTGAATGTGCGCACATCAATGCAATAGAATGTATAGCCCGGATACGCCTCTTTCATCTGCTTGATGTTTTCCAGATCCCAACTCTCGCTGGGGAGACCGTTCACCACATTCGAATAGCAGGGCTGGATAATCAGATTGTTGACAATGATGTGGTTGCTGTATGAGCGAGTGTAAGATTTGTTGTACTCGTCCTGGTCGGCAAAAGGCCGGCCGTTTTCTTTTGAGGGGAAAGGAATGTCGGACCCATAGTAGGGACGGTTGAACAGGGAGGGGTAGGAGCATAGTGTGTCGATGTTGCGCTGCCCCGTGGCATAATCGTCCCAGTCGCTGTAACGCTCGGGCATCCTTGAGAATACGAAACCGTTCTCTTCACACATGTCGGCATATAGGTCGATGTGGCCTGTCCCCCCATCGTATTGAAAGGCAGGCATGACATGGGTGGCCCGCTGGCCGATGAGGCTGGCCATAGCCTGGCGGGTGGCATTGGGGGAGAGAGGCTCCTTGCGCTGGTAATGGATGCTGGAGGGGTTGTGGCCATCCCAAGTTACAGGACCCACGGTGTCGCCGTTTGCTCGATATATACGGTCGCTAGTAATCAATGCGCCGGCACCGTCCACCAGACAGTTGCCCCCTTCAAACTCGATTGTGGTGCTGTAGTTGGGGATGCCCGTTTGCTGATAGATAAAGGAAGGCAGCGAGTCGTCCAGATTGCGGTGTGTGTAGTAGGTGAAATCGAGCATGGCTAGACTGTCGCGGTCGCCATGGTAGAAACAGATGGGGCCGCAGTCGCGCATCCAGAACGAGTTGCCCGGGGCGATGATGAACCGCACGCTGTCGTGCCGTAGCCGCATTCTGGCCAGTGTACGCAGTACCGTGGCTGTGTCGGCGGGGCGTTCAACACGCACCCACGCCTCGGCGTGCCCTTGTTGTATACCGTCCATCAGGTTGAAAAACACTCGTCCGAAACGGCTCGAAGTGTCTATGATACTGACGTACGGGCCGTACTCTCCTGTCGACACCCAACCCCGTCCATTGCTGTATTGGTAATACTCCGCCAAGCCTCGGAAGATGGGCTCGGCCGAGTAGGAGTCGTTCTGTGGTTGGTTGGCGGGTCGGTACAGATAGTATGGCGTCACCACCACGGCTTTTACCTCCTCCCATTCGCCCGGGAACCATACCCTGTCTGTCGGCAGGGCGGTTGTTCCCTTGGTCTCGGTGGGTGTTGCTGCCACGGGAATATGGCGTTTCTCGGTAGGCTGGTACTGGTTGCGATGGTGCAGGGCGTGTCTCCATGCTGTTGCCTTCGCATTGTCGACATCGGGGGTCTGAGCCGCTGTGGTGGCGGCCAGCAGGATAAATAACAAGACTGTAAATGGATGTTTCATGATGATGGGGATTGAAGGTCGACTGTGTATTGGTGTGGGGTGTTTGGGGGTACGCTTGTTCGCATGGAGTATTGGCGTATGTGGATGTTCTGTTTTGTCCACAACCCTTTCTTGCCAGCGATGATGTAAACTCTAATGTCCTATTTTGGATAAAGGAGACGCGCCAGGGCACGTCTCCTTGTCATAATGTTGCATTGAAGGCTTGCAAAATAAGCTGTTAGCGCTGCTTGAGGCCGAGTATTTCGCGGGCTTCGTCGCTGTTGGCGACTTCGCGGCCCAGCAGTTTGGCCATGCGGACCACTTTGTCCACCAGCTCGCCGTTGCTCTTGGCAAGCACGCCGCGTTCCAGATAGAGGTTGTCTTCGAAACCGACGCGTACATTACCACCCATGACGATGGCGGGGGCGGCCAGCTGGAAGGCGTAGCGGCCAATGCCGGTGGCTGTCCAGGTGCTGCCTGCGGGGATGTTCTTCACCAGCCAGCAGAGGTTGTCGACGGTGGCGGGGGTGCAGCCGGGCACGCCGAGGACAAAGTTGAACTGCATGGGGGCTCCGGGTACCTGGCCTTTGCGGGCCATGGTGAGGATGGTGTCGAGGTGGCCCATCTCAAAGCATTCGTATTCGGGCTTGATGCCGCGCTCCATCATGCGTTTGCCGAAGGCGCGCATGGTGGGCATGGTGTTGTCGAAAATCTCGTCGCCGAAGTTGCAGGTGCCGCAGTCGAGGGTGGCCATCTCGGGCAGGGGAGTGGTGTCGGTGCTTTGCAGACGCTCTTCGGGCGACATGCCCACGGCGCCGCCGGTGGAGGGGATGAGGATGACGTTGGGGCACTCTTTGTAGATGGCCTCTTCGCATTCCTGGAAACGGTCGCGGCTCTGGGTGGGGGTACCGTCGTCGTGGCGGACGTGCAGGTGGACGATGGCTGCACCTGCATCCACGGCCGATTTGGCCTCGCGGACGATTTCCTCAACGGTATAAGGAACAGCGGGATTCTGCTCTTTTGTTACTTCTGCGCCGCAGATGGCGGCGGTGATAATCAGTTTGTCCATGGTATTGTTGTATTTAAATAATTATGTCTCTTTTTCGGATAATTTGCAAAGATACAAAAAAAAATCGTATTTTTGCAAAAATTATGACGCAATGTTGATACTCGGTATAGACCCTGGTACACAGGTTTTGGGCTACAGCCTTCTTGACACCGACGGACAGAAGCCCCGTTTGGTGGTGATGGATGTGCTGTATCTGCGCAAAATCGCCGACTTTCACCTGCGCATACGTAAGATTTTCGACACCACGCAGCGGATTATCGACTCTTATCACCCCGACCACTTGGCGATAGAGGCTCCTTTTGCAGGCAAGAATGTGCAGTCGATGCTGAAACTGGGCAAGGCCCAGGGGGTGGCTATCGGTGCCGCATTGAGTCGAGACTTGTCGTATACCGAATATGAGCCCGCCGCTGTGAAGCAGCGCGTCACGGGTTCGGGCAATGCCGCCAAGGAGCAGGTGGCTGCTATGCTGCAGAGCATCTTCGGCTTCGACGACCTGCCTCAGTATCTCGACGCCTCGGATGCATTGGCGGTGGCCTATACCTGCCATCTCGAGATGTCCGACCCGCTGGGTGACATCCGCAGCCAGTTGAAACCCACGAGGGTGCGCAAGAGCAAGAAGCAACAGTGGGCAGATTATGTAGCCCACAACCCCGAGTTGGTGAATAATTAACATGACGTTAGAGACTCATTATTAAACACAATAAGAATCTGATAATATTTTCCTATTATGAGTACACAACAGAAATCCTTCTCCTCGAATCTGGGGGCAATCATGGCAGCGGTAGGCTCGGCCGTGGGACTTGGCAATATATGGCGTTTCCCATACACCTGCGGTAAATACGGTGGCGGAGCGTTCCTTATCGTTTATCTTGGTTTTGTCTTCTTTCTTGGTGCTGTGCTGATGATGTCGGAGTTTATCATCGGGCGCCGTGCGCAACACACCCCCGTCAAAGCATTCCAAGCACTACGTCCCGACCGCAAAGGGTGGGGGTTGATAGGTCTGTTGGGTATTGTCACCAGTTTCTTTATCCTTTCGCAGTACCTTGTCCTGTCGGGCTGGACCACGGGGTATGTGTGGGAGGCCATCACAGGTTCGCTGGCATCCTTGGGAACCAGTGCAGCCCCTATATCTGATTATTTCACCCAGTTCTCCACCGATTCGTGGAAACCCGCCCTGTTCCTTGCCATCTTTTCTGTCTTGGTGCTGCTGGTTATCCTGGGCGGAGTGCAGAAGGGCATTGAGAATGTCTCGAAAGTGCTTATGCCCGTGCTGGTGGTGCTGATTTTGGTGCTGTGCGTCCGCAGCCTTACCCTTCCCGGTGCATATAAAGGGGTGGAATATCTGTTCTCGCCTGACTTCTCCAAACTGACGGGTGAAGGCATTCTGGCCGCTTTGGGACAGTCGCTTTTCTCGTTGAGTGTGGGCATGGGTGTCATGATTGTTTACGGATCGTATATACCTGTTAACGACAATATCTTCAAGACCGCCATGTGGATTACGGTGTGCGACACACTTATCGCTGTTCTGGCAGGCTTGGCCATCTTCCCGGCCGTGTTCAGTTGTGGGTTCGACCCCGCCGGCGGCCCCGGTCTGGTATTCTGTGTACTGCCCAATGTCTTCAACTCGATGGGCAGTGCAGGTATAGTCTTCTCCACAATCTTCTTCCTCCTGCTTATGGTAGCTGCCCTCACCAGTGCCATCTCCCTGCTGGAGGCCCTCACTGCCACCATCAGCGAGCATCTGGGAACCTGTCGTGTGGTGGGTGCTGTGCTTTTCTTCATCTTGTCCACACTTTTCGGAGTGATCTTCTCGCTGTCGATGGGACCGCTTTCGCATGTCAAGCTGGCTGGGCTTACCCTCTTCGATTCTGTCGACAGGCTCAACAGCATTTATCTCCCGCCCTTATGTGCGCTGGGCACAGTGGTGTTCCTGGGCTGGGTGATGCCCGAACACGATGTGCACGACGAGTTCACAAACCATGGTGTACTAAGCGGTCGTTTCTATGGGATGTTCCGCTTTCTTGCCCGCTATGTGGTGCCGGTGGCACTGCTGGTAGTCTTTGTTTCGGGAATACTTATGTAGTTGATAATAATCATGTCTCGCAGTCATAAAATGCAACGCAAGTTCGGATTGATTTTGATTGTAGTGGCGCTGACGGTGGTATCGTGTCGGCATGTCAGACCAAAGGTGTTCGACCCCTCGTTTGTGAACTTCGAAGCGTCGTACAACCCCTATCTGGAGAACCAGTTCTATCCATCGCTGGTGATGGGTGTGTCCAGCCTTAGCGACAAGAACTTTGGCAATAACGACACCAATGCCCTCTTCACTGTGTCGGTCACTGCACCGGCCAGCAACTCGGTGCTGCGTATTACCATCGACTCGTCCAATCTCAACTACGTCACTATTTTCCAAGAGGTGCTCCCTGTGAAGGATATGCGCTATACCTTCCATCCGTCGGTGAAGTGGAAATACGACAAGCTGTACCAGATACGCCAGCAGGGTACTGCCGACCTTACGTTTACCTGCTATATCAATGACGAGGAGGTGGATGTGGAGAACGTGAGAATCAACTACCGCTCGGCCAACGACTGTCTTCTCAGTGTGTTGGACAGTGATGGCAGACTGCATGATTTCCGCTGGCTCTTTGCCGCTTACGTCAACGAGGAACATCCTTTTATCGATAGCATTCTCACCGATATTATGTCGCAGGGAGTAGTATCCAAAATTACAGGCTACCAGAAGGATGCCAAGAGCGTGGTACAGCAGGTGGAGGCCATCTGGTACTATGCCTTGGAACGTGGTATTTCGTATTCTTCCATTTCGTGTACTTCGTCGCCTACCGAACGGGCCAATGTGCAGCATATCCGTTTTTTCGACCAAGTGTACAACACCCGCCAGGCCAACTGTGTAGATGCCTGTGTCTTTTTTGCTTCAATCATGCGCAAGATAGGTCTTAAGCCTGTTATCTTTGTTGAGCCCTGCCATGCCTACCTTGGCTACTATACCGACAACCGACGTCGCAAACTCCAGTTGCTGGAGGCCACGATGACCAGCTGGGTTGATTTCCCCGCACTGACACGCAACTACAACGAAACAATGCAGAACAACCCTCAGGCCACAGGCGCTGAACGGATTTCGGCAGCGATGAATGCCAAATATACCAAGTATCTCTCTGCTGCCGACAAGAAACGATGGGAGGAAGGTACGTTGTCGTTCGAAAGCTTCAAGCGTGCCGTGGCCCATACTATCTTCGTCAAGGCAACCGACTACGACAAGGAAAACTACAAGAATAATCGCAAGTATTTCACCAATTCATCCAACCCCACCTATCAGCAGCTCGACATCGAGTTGCTCCGTAAAATGGTACAGCCTATTAACGGCTGATTTGCGTATGTCACAATACCTACAAAGAGTTAGGTCTAATCGAAATCAGGAGGAACTATTGTCACCCTAAACTACTGTTGGGAGTATACACATAGTGAATCAAGCATATCGGATGGAGTGAAATGCAATAGAAAAGAACAGAGCCGCTCGAATGGGCGGCTCTGTTCTTTTCTATAGGAATCAGGGATATCAATCCTTGATGTTGGGCTCTTCGAGACCGTAGCCTTTCTTCTTGTCAACAGCCTTTAGGTAGATGGAGATGAGCAGGGCAGCGATGCCGAGGGCGGCAAGCATGACCAATGCCCAGGTGTAGTTGAGTTCGTGGGCGGCTTTCCCGGGCTCGTTGGTATTGTTAAGCACAATGCCGATAAGAGCGGGGAAGAGGCCGAGGCCGATGTTCTGAATCCAGAAGATGGCGGCATAGGCAGAACCGATAATCTTCTCGTCGACCAGCTTGGGCACCGAAGGCCACAGGGCGGCGGGTACCAGTGAGAAGGAGGCGCCGAGCACGAGAATGGTGACATAAGCCACAACGACACCACCGGCAGCGGATTTGGCAGAAACACCCGGCAGGATGAAAGCAAAGGTGAGGTGGCAGATGACCAACAGGATGGAGCCGAGCATCAGCATAGAAGCTGCTTTACCTTTGTGGTCGACATAGTTGCCGAGGATGGGAGTGATGGCCACGGCCAGCAGCGGGAAGACGGCGAAGATGGTCTCGGCGGTTCCACGCATGTAACCCATGTAGCAGTAGACAATCAGCGCCACGACAGCGATACCCATCAGGAGGAATTTCATGCCTTTGTTGTTTTTCATGAAGTTGCTGGAGAAAGAACCGGCAGCAACAATAAGCATCAAAATGTACTGAATCCAGGTAACAGAACTACCTCCCCAGAAGGTGTTGGGATCGGCGGGAGTCAGCTCGAGGTTGCACTGGAGCATGTTGACGGCATATTTTTGGAAGGGGAAGATGGCGCTGTAGTAAAGTACGCAGAGTAGTGCCACAAGCCAGAAGCCAAGGCTGGTGAAAATCTTGCCAAGGTCGCTGATCTTGAAGGGGTCGTCCTTTTCCTCGGCTTCGCCGGTCTGGCTGTCGAGTTTCTTGTCCATGAAGAAGTAGGTGATGAACATGATCAGGGCGATGCAGAGCAGTACTACACCGAACTTCACGGCATTGTCGACATGCACCTCGCCACCCAGTTTGGCAAAGTAGGGGGAGAAAATCATGCAGGTGGCGACACCCAAGCGTGCCAGAGCCATCTCGGAACCCATGGCCAGAGCGGTCTCGCGGCCTTTGAACCATTTGACAATACCGCGGCTGACAGTGATACCAGCCATCTCGCAGCCGCAACCGAAGAGCATGAAGCCACAGGCGGCCAACTTGGCAGAAGCGGGCATGCCGGCGCAGAACGGCAGAATGGCTCCGATTACAGGAAGCTCGCCGTTCCAGTTGAGGTTGTTGGTGAACCACATCTCAATACCTGTGCCTTTGAAGGCGTCGCTGACGGCATAGAACTTGATCAGTCCGCCGATGAGCATCACTGCACCCGAAAGGACGGCAGTGAAACGCACACCCATCTTGTCGAGAATGATACCCGCAAAGATGAGGAAGAACACGTAGACGTTGAGGAACACTTCGGCGCCTTGCATACGGCCAAACGAGGCACTGTCCCACCCACGGGTGTCCTGCATAAGGTCCTTGATGGGGGACAGAATGTCCATAAATACGTAGCTGCAGAACATGGCGAGTGCCAACAGCAGCAGGGCTATCCATCGCATAGCCGCACTGTCTCTTAAAGTTTTAACGTTTTCTGTCATAGTAGTATTATTTTTATTTGTTGTTTTTTACAAATTGAGACTGCAAAATTACAAAAAATATTCGTAACTTTGCATATTCAAATAAGAAATATTTTCAAAATGACACATAAGATACATCCCGACACATTCAGTTTCTTCGACGAACTGGCAGCAAATAACAACCGCGATTGGTTTAACGACAATAAGTTGCGATGGACAGACATCCGCGACTGCTTTATGGAGTTTACCCAGGCACTCATTGATGCCATGTCGCCGCTTGACCCCGCTGTGGAAGGCCTTTCTGCTAAACAATGTGTATATCGAATCCACCGCGATTTGCGTTTCACCCTCGACAAACGTCCCTACAAGACACATATAGCCTGTTTCCTTCCTTTCGGTGGTGACCGCACCAAGTGCGTCCCGGGCTATTACCTGCAGATGGGGCAGGAGGACTATGGTCTGCAGGGCAACTGCTCTATGGGCGGTGGCGTCTACATGCCTGACAGCCATCAGTTGGCTTCCATCAGGCAGGAGATATTTTACTGTACCGACGAATTCAAAAGTATCCTCCAGTCGCCCGAGTATCAACGTTATTACGGCAACGACTTCTTTACTACCAAGAAACTGTCGCGCCCCCCCAAAGGCTATCCTGCTGACTGGCCCGACATCGACCTGTTGAAATACCGCGACTATTGCTGCATGCATGAAGAGGATAAGGATGCTGTGCTGTCCGACAGCTTTTTCCAGCGGGTTGTCGAAGCATGGAAAGCTGCGCTCCCGTTGAACCGCTTCATCGGTCGTGCCCTCGACCTCGTTTAACCTTATTAATACCTATTCATTCATGCAAGCACTTGTCACAGGAGCCACCTCGGGCATGGGGTTGGAATACTGCCGTCAGCTGGCGCAACGGGGGCACCACCTTGTTATGGTCTCCAACCAGCAAAAGGAACTCGACACACTTCCACAGCAACTCGCGCAGCAATACAGTGTCCGAGCCGTTGGGCATTATCAGGACCTTGCAGCCCCCGATGCCGCTCAATCTCTTTACGACTGGTGCCACTCCGAGGAACTCCAGATAGACATACTCATCAACAACGCGGGCATGTTCTTCTTTCACGAACTCACCCCGGACTATGTCGGCCGAGCCGAGACGATGATGAACCTTCATATTTATACCCCCACGCGCCTGTGTGCACTTTTCGGCGAAGATATGAAACGCCGCCGCAAGGGTTATATCGTCAATGTCTCCAGCATGGTGGCCAAGATGCCAACACCGGGTATCACTATCTATGCAGCCACGAAAGCCTATCTCAAAAGCTATTCCAAGTCGCTTTACTTCGAGATGCGGCCTTACGGTGTGGGTGTCACCACCGTGTTGCCTGGTGCCATCGCCACCCCGCTTTACAACATAAAGCCCTCCACACTCAAACTCCTCACCCGTCTTGGAATCGTCCGCACACCTCAGTGGATGGTGCGCCGTGCCCTGCGAGGCATGTTCCGCAAACGCCATTATGTCAAGCCCGGTGTGATGAACTATCTGGCCCCCATCCTCCTAAAACTCCTCCCCAATGGGCTTGAAACCCGAATTTGGCAGAGAATAAGTAGTAAATAAATAGAGGTCTGACAATTGTCAGACCTCTATTGCTGTTCATTATTTTGAATAATGATTAGTTCAGCTTGTAGCGGATACCAAGAGCGGCAGCCCAGCTGAAATGGTTGATGCACTCCTTGGGCAGAACAAACTCATACTCCGGACGAATGTCGACGGTAATCTGGAATGGGAAGTTGGCAAAGTTGGCTTCGAGACCCAGCTGTGCGGCAACAGCAACACCTACACCGTGGTTCTTGCAATAGCTTACCTTTGCACCAGGGCCAGCATACCAACCCAGCCAGTCGGTAAGACCGCCTTTCCACTGATAGACACCTGTCAGATAGAAAAAGTCGAAATCAGGTAGATTCACTCCCAAGTCGAACTCAAGACGGTTAGCTGCCAAGCTCTTCTGATAGGAGATCTCAGCGCCATACTTGGTGCCGCCGCCGAAACGGAGACCCAGTGCATCCTGTGCGTTTGCAGCAATTCCAAGGGCAAATACTGCCACTAAAAGTACAAAAATTTTCTTCATAATAATGTTGTTTTTTAGTTTGTTATTAATTTGTTTTTGGGATATTGTCTATATTCTTTCAATTTGCAAATATACATAAATTCCGCAAATAACGAAAAAAAATTGTAACTTTGCATCCTATATTTTACATTGCCAATTGCAAAAACACGTTGATTATGAATATACATATAGTACAACACGACATTGTGTCGAATAATCCTGAAGAAAATCTGAAATGGATTTTGGAAGAGTTGGAGACTCCTGAAAGTAAGGAGGCGTTGTTGACTGTTTTTCCTGCCTGCACGCTGTGCGGTGCGCCGTTGTATGGTTCGGTAGCCTATACCGACGTCCAGAAACGTGCCCAGGCGGCCTTGCAGGAATTGGTGCAGCGGTCGGAGCACCGCGCCTTTCTGGTGGGTATGCCGTTGCAGATACAAGACCGCGGTCTGTGCAACGCCATCGTGTTTGTACAGAATTGTGCCATCCGTGGCATCATCACCAAGAAATATCTGGCTCCCGACGAGCAACGCTATTTTGTACGCGGCGAGGGAGTGCAAACCATCCAGTATCAAGACCAGTCGCTGGCGATAGGCTTCTACGAAGACTTGAAGGAGCTGTCGAAGTCGCACTCTGGGCAGCCCGATGTGGTGATTTGTTGCGGATGCAATGTGTTCGACTATAACAAGCCCTATCGTATCCGTTACCGCATGCACAAGATTGTGGAGAACCTGAATGCCGCACTGGTGTTTGCCAACCGTACCGGCAGCGAGGGGAGCCTATTGTTTGCGGGTGGCTCGATGGCGTTGAATGCCGCAGGGGTTGTGCTGTGCCAGCTGCCTTATTTTGAAGAGAGCGCAGCCAGCGTCGACCTACAGCTGCTCGAACCCTGTGAGGATGAGAAGCCCGAAGTGGTGGCATTGGTGTATAAGGCGCTGGTGACGGGTTTAAGGGACTATTTCCGCAAAAACAATCTGCAAAGAGCGGTGTTGGGTCTTTCGGGCGGCATGGATTCGGCCATGGTATGCCTGTTGGCCGCCGATGCTCTGGGCCCCGAGAACGTGCACGGCATACTGATGCCCTCTCAATACTCCACCGACCACTCGGTGAAAGACGCAGTGGATTTGGCCAACAATCTGGGTGTGGGGTACGACATTGTGCCCATCAAGCCCATGTTTGATATGCTGAGGGAGACCATGAAACCAGTGTTTGGCGACAGAGCTGAAGATGTCACCGAGGAGAACATGCAGGCCCGTATCCGCGGCACCATAGTGATGAGCTATGCCAACAAGTTCGGGGCTATGGCCTTGAACACCACCAACAAGTCGGAGGCTGCCATGGGCTATGGCACCCTGTATGGCGACAGTTGTGGCGGCATCAGCGTTATCGGCGACCTGTACAAGACCGAGGTGTATGAGTTGGCTGAATATGTAAACCGCGAGGTTGAAAGGATTCCGGTCAACACCATTTGCAAACCCCCTTCAGCCGAGCTGCGTCCCGGACAGAAAGACACCGACTCGCTGCCCGATTACAGTGTGCTGGATGCCATATTGAATCTGCATATCGAGGAGCAGCTCTGTGCCGAGGAGATTGTAGCTGAAGGCTATGATGAGGAATTGGTGTCGCAGGTACTGCGCAAGGTGCGTATCAACGAGTGGAAGCGGTTGCAGTTTGCCCCGGTGCTGAAGGTATCGCCCATGAGCTTTGGAATAGACCGCCGTGTCCCCATCAGTTAAAATCTGGGTACCGCCAATCAGGGCGTGAGCTATGGAGCAGAGAAACCCGGAGATAGAACTGGCTGAAAAGTATGTGAACGAGACGGGTGTTTCGTTGTTCCTGACAGGAAAGGCAGGGACAGGGAAAACCACGTTTCTACACCATATTGTTGCAAATTGTCCAAAGCGTAACGTTGTGCTGGCACCCACAGGTGTGGCTGCAGTGAACGCAGGTGGGGTGACGATACACAGTTTCTTCCAGCTCCCATTCTGCCCCTATCTGCCCGATGTGAAGGAATTGGTGACCGAATACCAGCTCCCCGAAAGCCAGAAGCAGTTGAGAAAGTCGAAAGTGGACGTGATACGTACACTCGATTTGCTGATTATTGATGAGATAAGCATGGTGCGAGCCGATTTGCTCGACGCGGTGGATGCTGTGTTGCGACGCTATCGGCGCAGCAGCCGTCCCTTCGGGGGTGTGCAGTTGTTGATGATTGGCGATGTGCAACAGCTGGCTCCTGTGGTCACCGACGAGGAGCGGCCCTATATGGACAGGGTATACCCTTCGCCCTTCTTCTTCCACAGCAAAGCCTTGCAGCGGTTGCAGTATATTACCATTCAATTGACCACAGTATACCGCCAGCAGGACCCTCTCTTTCTGCGTCTGCTTAACAATATCCGCGATAGCAGATTCGACGAGGCCACACTGGCAGCTCTCAACTCCCGTGTGCGAAAGCCGGGAGACCACACAGTCTTCGCCGATGGGCAGGAGCCCATCCTGCTCACTACCCACAACTGGCAGGCCGACGAGGTCAACCGCCGCCATTTGGAAGCTTTGGACACGCCTGTCCACATCTTCGATGCCGTCGTGGAGGGCAATTTCCCCGACAGTGCCGCTCCCACCGAGCGGCATCTGGAGCTGAAAGTAGGTGCTCAGGTGATGTTTGTAAAAAACGACAGTTCGGGACACCGCTATTATAACGGTATGATAGGTGTGGTGGACAGAGTGGAGACCGACGACGACTCGTCCCAAGGTGAGAAGCATATCGTGGTGGTGAACAGCGAGGGGGAATCTATCTATGTGGGAAAGGAGAGATGGGATACATGGAAATATGAGATTGACAGCACCGACAATCAGATAAAGCAGACCCTAGATGGTGTCTTTGTTCAGTATCCCCTCAAAACCGCTTGGGCTGTCACCATCCACAAAGCCCAAGGCCTCACTTTCGACAGGGTGCAAGTGGATGTGTCAGGAGCCTTCACCTATGGGCAGGTATATGTAGCCTTGAGCCGTTGTCGCAGTCTTGAAGGCTTGACTCTTCTGTCGCCGGTCACTTCCCGCTGTGCCTTTGGCAGCGACGATATAACGCAGTTCAACCGCACGTTCACGCCTCCAGCCCAGGCTGAGCAGATGTTCGACGGCTACAGGTCGCAATATTTCTACGATGTCCTCTTCGATTTATTCGATTTCACCACCCTGCAGCACGATACTGAGGGACTGAACCGGCTCTTTCAGGAGCATCTGCGCTCTGTCTATCCCGCACAGGCTGGAGCTATTTCGCAGCTTTGTCTCGGCGAGGTTGAAGAATTGGTCTCGGTGGCAGCTCGTTTTCGCCGCCAGTTGACGTCTATCGGCCAAACAGGCGACAGTCAGGCAGCCCCCTTGATGCAGGAGCGCATTGGCAAGGCATCGGCCTATTTCCAGGGTGTGCTGGAGAATGTCGACAAACGGGTGCAGCCGCTTCTGGATGTCGATGTGGACAATAAGGAAACCGCCCGCCGACTGAAAGAGCTGGCCGAACGCTACCGCCACGATTCAGGTCTGAAGAGCTTTCTGCTCAAGCGTGTCGGTGAAAAGGGGTTCGACATCGTCCGCTGCCAGAAAGCCAAGGTGGACTTCGAACTGCAGGAGCCAACCAAACCCAAGCGCGAACGGCGCGAGAAAGTTTACGAGGGTGTGCAGCATCCCGCCTTGGTACCGATGCTGTCGTCTTGGCGTCGCAACATGGCCGACGAGGCTGGTCTGCCGGCTTTCACCATCATGCACCAGAAAACCCTCCTGGCAATAGCAGACCGACTGCCGCTCTCCATGGACGAGTTGAAAGAGGTGCCGGGTATGGGTAAGATGAAGTTGAAGAAATACGGCTCCGACATTATGCAGATTGTTCGCGACTACTGCCAGGACAAGGGCATCCCCCTGCCAGAGATCACCGAAGTCGCGGAGCCGGAAAAGGTGCCCATGTGGCAGCAGGCGGCTATCTTGGTGTCCGAAGGCAAGACGGTGTCTGAAGTGGCTCGGGAATTGAACCGTGCTGTGAGTACCACCGAAGGCTATCTGCTTACCGCAGTCGAACACGATGTTCTCGACCCCGAGCTGCTGTTGCCACAAGAGGCGATGGATGAGCTGTCGGCCTATTGGTCAGAGCATCCTGACACTACACACCTCAAGGAGGTGTACGAGCATTATGATGGAAAATACAGCTATCTCCAACTCCGGGTGGCGCGATATGTTGCAGGGATTTAGGACCTTCACAGCCTACAGGTCCACAGGCTTCAGTGTTTGATGTGCCCGCGTGCGCGACATCAGGTTGAAATGCCACCACTCCGAGCGGAATGTAATCAACCCCTGGTTGCGCATCAACTGACGCAGTAGGCGGCGGTTGTCGTATTCCTGCTGCGTGATGAGCCCCGAGGCAAGCAGTCCACCTTCGTTGTCGATATGTGATTCCTGCCCGAAGTGGTCAAATTCAGTTCCCATGGGCAACAGGTTGCCTGCGGTATCGGCAAGGGTAATGTCGACGGCCGCACCGTAATTGTGTAGGCCGGGACCGTTGCGTGGGTTCGATACATAGATATTGCGTGGAGTGCCCTGTACCAGGCTGAACATGGTCCGCTGCACCGACAAAGGCCGCACGGCGTCGAGTATCACCAGCGTCAGGTCGGGACGCATGCTTTGCAACTCTCTCTGCGCGGCGGCTATCTTCTGGGCCAGTTGCGGCAGCAGGAATGCCTTGTGTATGTCCGGGTAGAGTATCCGTCCCGCGAAGTTGTCGGGTGTGGAATAGACCAGATGCACCTGGATGGATGAGTCCAGCCGCTTGCACATCGACCAGCCCCCACTCCAGCAACCGGAATTCGGTGGGTGTATAGCATGAAGCGGCAGGTCGCGATGTGGTGGGAACGGTGTCCCTGTGCGGAACGGTGTCGCAAAGCACACCCGACGGCGGGTTGTGCCGGCATCCGGCAAGCGTCAAGGCTGCAAGGAACAGGATGTAAGGCCGCATGGCTGGAAAACGTTGGTGGGGGTCAGTCGCCCGTCTCGTAGCCAAACTGCTTCAACGCACGCTCGCTGTTGCGCCAGTCCTTCAGCACTTTCACATACAGGTTGAGGAAACACCGCTTCCCCGTGAACTCCTCGATGTCCTTGCGTGCCTCTGTCCCCACTTTCTTGATGGATTTGCCCTGGTGGCCTATCACGATGGCGCGCTGCGACTCGCGCTCCACATAGATGATGGCGCGTATATTGTCCACCCCCTCTTTCTCCTCGTAGCTCTCCACCGCCACCTCGCAGCTGTAGGGTATCTCTTTCTGATAGTACAGCAAAAGCTTCTCCCGGATGATTTCACTTACGAAGAATCGCATCGAGCGGTCGGTCAGCTCGTCTTTCGGAAAATAAGGCGGGTTCTCCGGCAGCAGTTCGATGATGTGGTCGAAGATACTGTCGATGTTGAAGCGTTCGGTGGCAGAAGCCGGAATGATGATTGCCCGGGGGATCTGGTTGTGCCAGTAGGCCATCTTATCGGCCACCTGCTGCTGGTTCGAGAGGTCGATTTTGTTGATGACCAATATGACGGGTATGTCCGAACGGACGATTCTGGCCAGCAGCTCCTGGTTCTTCAGTGTCTCGCCCACTTCGGTCACAAGGAGGAACAGGTCAGCATCCTCCAAGGCGTTGCGCACCACACCCATCATCTGCTCGTGGAGTTTGTAGTGAGGGTTGACGATGCCGGGGGTGTCGGTGTATACTATCTGGAAATCCTCGCCGTTGACGATACCCATGATGCGGTGGCGCGTGGTCTGCGCCTTGCTGGTGATGATGCTCAGCCGTTCGCCCACCAGCGCGTTCATCAGGGTCGACTTCCCCACGTTGGGGTTGCCGATGATGTTTACAAAGCCTGCTTTGTGCATGGGGAAAGGGGTGCTAAAAGTCAAAACCTAAAAACCAAAAGGCAAACAAGCGACCTTTTAGTTTTTAGGTTTTAGATTCAACTTGGATTATTATTCAGCCTCAACAACCTCGTTGGCTCCGGTAGCGGCGGCACGGGTGCTGTTGATCACAACCACCTCGCTGCTCTTCGGGTTGAGGATGCAGTATTTCTCAGTGGCGATGTCCTGCACTTTGCAGCGCTGGGCAACATCCAGGTTGGTGATGTCGATAAGAATCTCGCTGGGCATGTCGGCGGGAAGAGCCTTGACGTTAAGTCTCTTCTGTTTGTAAGCCAGTTTGCCGCCCTTCATCACGCCGACCGAAGTGCCGGTGGTGTGGACGGGGATGGACATCACGATGGGCTTGTCGTCGCTCAGCTCGTAGAAGTCGCAGTGGTACACGATTTCGGTAACGGGGTGGAAATCGATGTCCTTCAGCATGGCGCGATGCTTGGTGCCGTTCAGGTCGATCTCAACGTAGCAGGGTTCGGGGTTGAACAGGATGCGCTGGAACTGGGTCTGGGGAACAGCAAACAGGTACTGCTCGCCTTTACCGTACATTACGCAAGGCACTTTGTCTTCGCGACGGAGAGCCTTAGCATCTTTTTTCCCTACGTTCTCGCGGAGAGAACCGCTCAATGATACTATTCTCATTTTTTGTTTGTTTTTAATGGCCCGCAGGCCGGTTAATAATAATTATGAATTCGTTATTTCGGTAATACTGTTTATCCGTTGATAGGTTTGAATTCGTTATTTCGTTATTTCGTAAATCGACTAACGCATTAACACATTAACGCATTAACACATTCACATTCGGTGGATGACACCCTTGTGGTGGATGGTGGTCTCGTAGAGGTTGTCCAGCGACTCGAAATAGACCACCCTGCGGATAGCCTCGGCCAGCAGCCAGTCGCAGCTCAGCACGCGAATCTTGTCGCTCTGGCGTTTCAGGGGGATAGTGTCGGTGGTCACCAGCTCCTCGAGGGCGGAGTTCTCCACCTTCTCGATAGCGTTGCCACTCAGCACCGGATGGGTGATCATGGCGCGTACGCTCTTGGCTCCGCTCTCCATGATAATGCCTGCAGCCTTGCAGATGGTCGAACCCGTGTCGATAATGTCGTCCAGCAGGATGACATGGCGGTCGGTCACGTCGCCAATCAGGCGCATCTCGCCAATCTCGTTGGGCTTGTTACGGTGCTTGTAGCAGATGACGAAACTGTTGTTCAGCGTCTTGGCATACATACCCGCGCGCTTGCTGCCCCCCATGTCGGGACTGGCGAACATCACATCGTCAATGTCGAACTTCTCGCGGATGTAAGGCATAAACAGCGACGAGCCATAAAGGTGGTCGACGGGGATATTGAAAAACCCCTGAATCTGGTCGGCGTGCAAGTCCATGCAGATAACACGGTCGGCGCCGGCGGCCTGGATCATGTCGGCAATCACCTTCGAGGCGATAGGCACATGGGGTTTGTCCTTGCGGTCCTGACGGGCAAAGCCATAGTAAGGTATCACCGCAATGATTTTCTCGGCCGATGCGCGCTTGGCGGCGTCAATCATCAGCAGCAACTCAAAAAGGTTGTCGGTGGGAGGGATGGTGGACTGGATAATGAAGACCGTGCCACCGCGGATGGTGTCTTCGTAGGAAGGCTGGAATTCTCCGTCGGCATATTGGAAAACGGTGGAATTTCCAAGCGGAATTCCATAAATATCCGCTACTCTGTGGGCCAGATTTTCTGTTGCACGACCCGCAAAAATGAATACTTTATCAGTTTTTTTTTCGCCCATTTTGTGTTGATTTTGAGACTGCAAAGATACACTATTTTTCTTGATTATTGTAGTTTTTGAAAAAAAAATTTGCCATGTCGAAAAAAGTGCGTAATTTTGCACCCGTTTTCGAGAGAGAGAAAAGTGATGGAACAAGCCTCTTGAAGGCTTTTCCAGAGCACTTTCGAAAAGCCCTGGTGGCGGAATGGTAGACGCGGTAGACTCAAAATCTGCTGTCAGCAATGGCGTGGGGGTTCAAGTCCCCCCCGGGGTACAGAAACGACAAAGTCACATGGCTTTGTCGTTTTTTTTTTGCCTCTTATATTTTTTATTATTATATTTGTATTTTCAAATAAATATAAATGTTATCGCCTTTCTTGTTTGGAACAATTTGGGGAGACATGTCGTCGAAGCACGTATCGAAAGCCCTTGTGGCAGTACTGTGGTAGTCGATACAATACTTGCAGTCGACTGTGTCACTCCCGTCAGCACATACCCCTATGTCATCAACTACGAGGATGATGAGCCTCTAAGAGTCTGTTGGCAAACTGTCACCTACGGTAATCGCGATGGCTATTATCACCTTGCAGTCGATTATTATTCCGGAATAGTCTTTGACGAAACAGACGACCGCTACATTTCGCCTCTTTTCGACTTAAGTGGCGACGGTACTATGATGCTTGAAGTCAAACACGAAACACCCATGGGCAGCGTTGTCACTGTGGAAATATCGCAAGGAGGAGGTATTGACAGCAGCGACTTCACCACCATCTACCTCCTTCCTATTTCCGAGACAGTTGCCACCACTCAGCCTATCAACCTTTCTCAATATTATCAAGGCAACCCTGTGCGTATAGCTATTCGTCTTCGTAAAGATGCCGATTCCAGTAACCCAACTATTGGAATACCAGGTTTGCGAATATGGCAACAAGTAGGCATTGATGATGTAGAGGATGCCTCTTTGACGCTCTGTCCTAATCCTGCCAGCCATATTGTATCGGTAAACCTTCCCGACGCCCACGGCACGCTTACACTTTTTGACGTTACCGGTCGCCGACAGATGCAGCACCAAACCACTTCGTCCGAAGTCACAATCGATGTGAGTACCTTGCCACAGGGGGTATACATGTTGCAATACACTTCGCAGCGCGGCACCTCTACAACGCGTTTTGTTGTAAAATAACAGATTAGTCAGAAACATGGAAAGAAGACAGTCCGGCTCATTGGCTGGCTGTCTTCTTTATTTTCTTCCATGCCCACCCTCATAGGCAGTAGGCCTTTTATTGACCTAAAACCCTTTCCCGTATTGCCATAGGTTTTCTGTTTGGACGTTGCCCTGCCGTCGTCAATTATATTATGAGGAATAGTGACACAATAAAATATGCAGTTCTGCGTTATAATGTTGTTAATTTTTATTATCCATTAAATACACACAACAATGAAAGCAATCAAATTACTCTTGTGCTTTGTGGCTGCCGCCACAATGATGACCATGTCCTCATGCACTAAGGAAAAGGAGGACAATTCCCTTGCCGGTACCAAATGGCAACTTGTCAACGAGCAAGATGCAACCTATTATGGTGTCAAAGTTATCTACACTGTAACGTTCGGCCAAAACAAGGAGATGACCTTCACAAGGAACGTCAACGGTACAGATTTCGTGATGAAGGGTACCTACACCTACAAGGACGGCTCAGGTGTCGGCCTGCTGTATCAGGAAGGCGATTCCAACGAGTATCGCTTGACTTTCAAAGTCAGCGGCAACACTTTGACGTTGAATTTCTCCTTGCGCGAGATAGTGATGACCAAGATCTAATAACGATTCATCGCTATATGTTTGTGGTCTGAGCGGGGACACCCCACTCAGACCACTTTCTTTTTCTTGGCCAAAACAAAAGCGGGAGGCATCGATGCATGCCGTCCCGCTTGTGTGTGATTATTGATGTGATGTTTATTCAGCTCTGCGTGCTACGCGGATGCAGAGGGCGAAGCCTGCCTGCACAGTTTCATTGTTGTCGTTGGGGGAGATACTGGAATTGTCGAAGTAGAGGTAGGAGTGGGTGTGGTTGTCGCGGTTGAAATCACGTGTCCAGTAGTAGCCGAAGTCTGCATTGTGATGATGGGCATGGCCGGAATGGTCGTAGTAGCCGTTGGCGCGGAGGAACACGCATCCGGCTTCCTCCAGCTCGCTGAACTGTGCAGCGGTGTACTCAATTGGGGTGAATGCTGCCGAGGCGTCGTTCAGGGCTGTAGGCTGTGTGAGGTTGTCGTTGGGCCAGAGGAACTCATCGGGGAACAGCAGCAGGCCGTTGGCACCTTCCACCTGAACCTTGGCGAAACGGGCGTAAGAGACACCGCGGGTATAGAGCAGATAAGCCCATTCGGTCCTGCTGAGTGTGAACCACATGGTAGCGTCGATGTAATTACCCCAGTCGTAGAAGGTGGCATTGCTGTAGCCTCCATCATTATTGGGGAATACACCGTTGCCGACACTCATTTTGCAGAACTCGGAATTACCGCTTCCGGGGTGATTACCGCTCATTACAATATTGTATCCAACTGTATTGTACTGGGTGGTGTTGAACATCCAAGTGTAGCCATCTCCACTAATGCCGGGGGTGGTGACATCGAAGACGAGGTTGCCTTTGGCAAAGTTCACCTTCTCGGTGGAGGAGATGGAGTAGATGCCGGGGATGAAGTCGTTGGGGTCGGGGTTCGAAGGTGTGGGAGGAACGATGTCGGCGAAATTGACAAAGCCAATCTCGTTTGCATTGAGGCAGTTGGTGTTGCCGCTTTGCTGCTTGGTGGCGCAGTAGAAGTAGTTCTGGTCGCTACCCTCTACTTTGTAGTTCACCCAAACCTTGAAGTTGGTGTTCTCAACCTTGGGCACAGTGATGTAATAAACACCGTCGCTGGTGAGGTCGATAACATGCAGATAAACGGTGTCGCCGCCATCGAGGGGGGTGCTGGCGGAGGGCTGGGTACGGGTCAGTGCGGAAAGGGTGGGACGGGCACCATTGCCGTTGAAGGTCACGGTGCCGTTACCCCAAAGGCGGATGCCACTGGGTGTGGACCCGTCGTCGCTCTGGGTGTTGGTGGTGACATAAATGTCGGTAACGTGTAGGGTGGCGGGTACTTTCACTTTCAGCAGGGCGCAGAGGTTGTAGAAGTCCAGTTTGTCCTCACCCTGTGCACCCATCAGTGCGTTCACAACCTGGTGGCCATCCTGCACGATGCACTTCTGCATTGAGGGAAGGTGAATCTGGGCGGTGCCGTTGGTGGTGTTGATGGTGGCAGCGTCGGCGGGATAAATGGAATAGAGGGGAGCGGTGGGCTCGTTGTCGAGGGCTATCTGACCGGTGCGGCCGTTGTTATAGGTGTTGCCGATGGTTCCGGTCTGGTCGTTGACCAGGACGTTGTCGCCACTCATCCAGCAGGAAAAATTCTGGGTGTCGACAAACACTTTGCTGTCGGTGGTAAACTCGTTGATGGTGGCCTTGATGAGGGTCTTGTCGCCATCCTTTTTGCAGCCGGCAGCGATGAGGGTGGCTGCGGCAAGTGCGAATAAAATGATTCTTTTTTTCATCTCTCTTTCGTTTTTAATTGATTAATTGAATGTACCCCATGTCTCGCGCTGGGATGATTCGACGTTCGGGTCACCGACTAAATCGTATTTGCCGGTGTCCTCTTCGCGTTGTGTGAAACCGGAGGCGTCAATCCCGATCTCCACTTTGAATTTAACTACTTTTATCTCGGGCGAAAAGTAGTTTTTTGTCTCATTTTTTGCCATAATGCATATTATTTGTTTATTGAATGATTGATATATTATTGTATTTATTTATGTATCAATTTACTGCACGAAATAATCTTCAACTTTTCATTTTGCAAAATTACAATTATTTTTTATTTGTAGTGCTCCTGTATGAAAAAAAGATAAATATGATAACGTGTGTGTATTGTCGGACGGCGGTGTATGATGTTTCTCTTCATCAGTGTTTCCTGTTTTGTCATCTGCTTTTCGGTGCGGTTGCTGTCCGGGATGCGAAATGTTTTTCCCCTCATGCTGCATAAGCGTAAAACATCCCAAATCATAAGAAACCGAAAACGCTGTAGGAGCCATGCTGATCACTCGTAGTTCCATCGTTAGTTATATACTTTCTATAATATTTGTATTTATCCCAAATCGGTCATTAGTCGACTTATCAATCGGGATAACCGCACTCAGCGGACGGCACGACCCACTTGGGCCGTTCAATCCCAGCTCGATGTTGCCTGCTTATAGTCTTGTTTTCCATTATCATATCGAGTAACGAAGCTATAACGATACTATAACAATACAGGATTGAACGACCCCTCTCCGTAGCGAGGGGAAAACGTTGCCGTTCCATGGCGCAGGGTGGGTAGGCAGAACAAGGTACGGGGCACGGTTTATCCCCGTGCATTGCACGATTCGGCAGTTAGACCGTAGGATTTTTCGGTTTTCTAACGACCGATTTGGGTTTATTTTCTATATTATTTCGGTACACTTGGTAATATACGATGGAAACTTAGTCAAAGTGGGATGTAAAATGTGGGGATAGTACGACGGCAAGACCGACGTAATCCCTATTGAATGCTTGGGAATTAACGACCGAAGAATCGAGGACTCTGGAGCAGTTCCGGTGGTGACGAAGGTGTGGCGGCGGGTCTGCCACACGTGAGCTGATGGGGGGATAAACAAAGCATCCCGCCGTGGTGGGCGGGACGCTGCATATGTATAAACCAAAAATTTGTGTCAGTAGTATTTGATATCGCGCTCGACGATGTAGACGGGTATTTTCTTGTCGTTTTCAACCTGGTATTCGTAGCGGGTGACCCAGTTACCCTCTTCGTCGTAGCGGTATTCGTAGAGAGTGATGGTGAGCTCGGGCTCGTTGGGGTCTTCGTAATAGTCGAAGAGGGTGGAGCTGACGGGCTCGTTGTGCTCGTCGTATTCGTAGCGTATCTCCTGCACTTTCTCGCCCTTGGCGTTGAAGACTACGGTCTTGTAGATGTTGTCGTTTTCGCCGTAGATGAATATCTCGCGGCGGAAGACGTTGTTCGCGTGGTCGTTGTAGCTGAGCTGGCTGAGACGGCCCTGGGCGTCGTATTTATACAGCACGCGGCTTTCAATCTGGCGCTCCTCGTCTTCGATGTAGACTTCCGTCAGGATGAGGTCGGGGTCGTAGAGATAGTAGGTGCGGCCGATGATGTTCTCGTCGGGGTCGAGGATGTGCTCGAGGGTGACGAGGCCGAAATCGTCGTGCTTGTATTTGGTGCGGAAAATCATGTCTTCCTCGTTGGAGAGGTACGACTGGCTGCGGCGCTGCCCTTTCTGATTGTAGACGGTCTTGAGCCGTTCGAGGATGCTTCCCCGTCCGGCGTTGGCGTGGTTGTCGGCCTCGTACATCACGGAGAGGACGTTCTTCACTTCCCCGTGCAGACCGTCGCGCTGGCAGTCGGACAACTGCTCGGGCATACGCTGTTCATTTTTCTGCGGTGCGTTGGGGCGGCGCTGTACTGCCTGAGTGGGTCGGTCGTTGATACGGCCACGCAGGTTGTCGTTGTTTTGGGCGGCCAAACAACCCGCAAATCCCAAGAATACGGCGATCACCAGAACTTGCTTATTTTTCATAATATTCTTTATACTAATATGTTGTACTGACTTTTTGATGTATTTGAACATTAATTTGCGAGTTCAAAGTTACGAAAAAAAACGGAAATGGGAAAAATTTAGTATCTTTGCACTGCAAAAAAAATTTCAACAGGCAATGGAAAGTGTTGTCTTAATCTGTTTTGTGGCTTACACCGTGCTGCTTTTTGCGGTGATGTGGCTCTCGTCGCGCAAGTCGGCGGGTAACGATGCCTTTTTCCGCGGGCAGCGCAAGTCGCCGTGGCCGGTGGTGGCTTACGGCATGATCGGGGCTTCGCTTTCCGGGGTGACGTTCCTCTCGGTGCCGGGAGGGGTGTACTACGGCCAGTTCACCTATATGCCCTTGGTGTTCGGCTATGTGCTGGGCTATGCGGTCATCGCCCTTGTGCTGCTGCCGTTGTATTACAGGCTCAGCCTCACTTCTATCTATAGCTATCTCGAACAGCGTTTCGGTGTCGCCTCCGAGCGGACCGGAGCCCTCTTTTTCATTATCTCCCGCCTCATGGGTTCGGCGCTGCGCATGTACTTGGTGGTATTTGTGCTCTACGAGTTTGTCTTCAGGGGATGGGGTGTGCCCTTCTGGGCTATCGCGGTGGTGTTCATCTGCATCATCCTGCTCTACACTTTCCGCGGCGGAGTGAAGACGGTGGTGTGGACCGACATGCTGCAGACCACCTTCCTGCTCCTTGCCGCCATCGCCACTGTGGTGGCCATCCTCCACGAGATGGACATCTCCCTGCCGCAGCTGCTCCGCCGTTCGGCCGATGCGGGCTATACCCGCGTCTTCGAGACCGACCCGACGGCGGGTAAGTATTACTGGAAGCAGATTCTCAGTGGTATGTTCATCACAATCACCATGACGGGTCTGGACCAGGACATGATGCAGAAGAACCTTACCTGCAAGACGCTGCGCGATGCACAGAAGAATGTGATGACCAGCAGCCTGCTGTTCATCGTAGTCAATCTGATTTTCCTCTGCCTGGGTGCCGCGCTGATTGCCTACGCTCAGAGCACCGGATTCGAGTTGCCTGTGGATGCCAAGGGACTTGTCATGGGCGACAAGATTTTCCCCTCCGTGGCTTTCCATCTTAGCACCTTCACCGCTGTGGTGTTCATCCTCGGCATGGTGGCGGCGGGCTATTCCAGCGCCGACGGTACGCTGACGGCGTTGACTACCACTTTCTGCTACGACTTTCTCGGGTTCGACCGCCGCGAGGACTCCCGGTCGTCGGTGCGTCTGCGCCGCTGGGTGCATGTGGGTTTTGCCCTGCTCTACCTGCTGGTGATTATCGCTTTCCGTCCGTTCCACACCCAGTCGCTTATCGACACCCTCTTCGATATTGCCGGCTTCACCTACGGCCCGCTGCTGGGTCTCTACACGTTCGGCCTCTTCACCAAGCGGAAGGTGCGCGACCGCTGGGTGCCGGTGATTGCGGTACTGGCTCCGGTGCTGTCGTATGCATTGAAGAAGTATATGCCCGTGTGGACGGGATACCATTTCGGGTTTGAAATCTTGCTGGTCAACGGTCTGCTGACGTTCATCGGACTGATGGCCATCAGGGTGAAAGAGAAATAGAGTGTATTGTTGAATTATATAAATATAGTATAGATATGTTTCGTAAACTGCCATTCCTCTTTGCCGCTACGGCATTGCTATGGGGGTGCTATTCGGTCACTCCTGTCAGCGGCGACAACGGTGTGATGGGCGAGGGGGTCTTTTATTCCCTGCCCCGTACACAGATTTGTGTCGATGTCACCTACCAGTATTATGACTTGAAGGATGCTGTCTTCAGCGAGTATGCCTCGGAGATGCTGGCATTGGACAATTTCGATGTCGACAAGCCTTACCGCATACAGAATGTGTCGGCATCCTATACGGTTGTCGCCGACCCCGACAATTACTATCTGGTCACCCCCAGCGGCATCTCCGTGCAGGTGGACAACCGCCATCTGCTCTGCGCCGTGGGCATGACCCCCAAGGAGGTGTCCGAGCAACTGGGACCCGCCATGCAGGTCAACCAGCTCACCGACGGCGATGCCAAGCTGGTGCTGCATAACGCCACCGCCGACAAGATGCTGCCTACCTACAACCTCTACGACCGCACCGACACCTTCTATGTGCGTGGCGACCGTCCCGGCCAGCCCACAGGCCTCTCCACCAAGAAGGCTCCCCGCTCGCTGCGTCAGCGTGCCCAGCGTGCCGCCGAGGAGATTGCCGAGCTGGAGGACACCCGCGCCGACATCGCCCTCTCCGACCGCTACACCCCCGAGGGGAAACGCGAGCTGCTCCACCAGCTGGAGGAGAAGGAGGCTGTCCTCCTGGCTCAGTTCATCGGCAAGCCTGTCGTCGAGACCGTCCATTTCTTCATCGACCCCAAGCCCGCCAGCAGTGCCAAGGACTCGGTGCAGCAGTTTGTCCTCTTCTACTTCTCGCGCAGCGAGGGTATCTGCGAGAGCGACGACTACGACGCGCTCCCTGTGGTGTGCACGCTGCGTCCCGACAAGACGATGCAGAAGGTGCGCGCCTTCAGCCGCCATCCCAAGCGGCTGGCATTTCTCGCCAAGCACAACTTCCAGTACCGCCTCCCGTCGCTGGCGCAGATGAAGCTGTCGTGCGAGCTGTTCGACTACCAGGTGACCCTCCCCGTCGCTCAGTTCGGCCCTGTGGTCGATTTGCCGCATAAGCATTTCAAGGCCCTGTTCGACCCCACTACCGGTGCCATCGTTTATTTTGAGAATTGAGAGTTGAGAATTGAGAATTGAGAAGCCTTCAAGCAATAAATTATAGGAGGTTGTCATAAGGTGAATTTCTACACTACCATACTCGGTTCCGGCGCCGCTCTGCCTACGGTGGCTCGCCACTGCAGCGGACAGGTGGTGAACGTCAATGGGTTCAGGATGCTCTTCGACTGTGGCGAGAACACGCAGACGCAGCTCCGCGTCTATCACCAGAAGATGCAGGGCATCTCGCACATCTGCATCACCCATCTCCACGGCGACCATTTCTTCGGGCTGCCTGGACTGGTGAGCAGCATGCACCTCTGCGGGCGGCAGCAGCCTGTCGATGTCTATGCTCCCGCCGGCATCCGCGACGCCATGAACCTCTTGATGCAGGTGTCGGGGAGTCACATCGATTTTGAATTGAATTACCACGAGCTGTCGTTCACCGAGGGCATCCAGCTGCTGTTCGAATCGCCCTTGTGCCGGGTGTACGCCTTCCCGTTGCTCCACTCGGTGCCCACCTACGGCTATCTTGTCGAGGAGAAACCCCGTGGCAAGAACCCAGTGCGCCGCTACGCCTATTGTTCCGACACCACCTACGACGAGCGTATCCTGCCCTATATCGAGGGGGTGAACCTGCTGTGCATGGAGAGCACTTTCGACAAGTCTTTCGACTCGGTGGCCAAGGAGAAACTGCATTGCACCACCGTCATGGCCGCCACGATGGCCCAAAAGGCCAATGTGGGGCAGCTGTTGCTGACGCATATCAGCGCCCGCTTCAAGGAACCGGAGAAACTGCTTGCCGAGGCACAGGCCATCTTCCCTGCAACACTTATCGCCGCCGACGGCGAAACACACGAGGTGCGCTACCGCTCTTGAGCGGTGCCGTCGTCATGTTGTGCCGGGGCGATGCTTTCCACCACGGCGGTCTGGTCCGTCACCCTGAATTTGATTTCGCACCCACCGTATTCCATCCCGTACAGCCGTCCGGGGTCGTGCTGGTATTGCGGCCGCGGGTCGTGGGCCAGCAGGTCTATCAGGCTTTGCCGCAACGCCGGCGGAAGGGTCTCCAGTAGTCCCTCGGGGCATTGCACCTCGAGCAGGGTGTCGGCGGCCTGCGGAGCGAAACCGCTGCGGGCGTCGGGATGGCTGTCGGTATAGGGCAGGTAGGGCTTGATGTCGTAGATGGGTGTGCCGTCCATCAGGTCGGCGCCGGCCACATGGAGCACCGCGCCGAGGGTGGGATGCTGCTCGATGGCCGTCAGCCGTACCGACGACAGCCCCAGGGCATTCGGGCGGAACGGACTGCGTGTGGCGAAAACCCCCATGCGGCGGTTCCCGCCCAGACGGGGTGGCCGCACCGTGGGCGACCATCCCTGCCTCACCGCTTCGCTGAACTGCCAGATGAGCCAGATGTACTCAAACTCCTCCAACCCCCTCACGGCTTCGGGCACCCGGTATTCGGGCTCGAAGACAATCCGCGCCGGGGTGTCGACGATGCCCGCCTGGCGGGGGATGCCGAACTTGGTGGCGAAACAGCTCTCGATATGGGCAATGGGGTGCATCGTGCGACGCTGTTTAGAATCGTAGGTAGGGGGCAAGCCAATACATCAGCGAGGTGCTCAGGATTCCCAGTCCGGCACCTGCCAGCACGTCACTGGCCCAATGGCGGTTGTTGTACATGCGCATCAGTCCCACGCCTGTCGCCACGGCATATCCGGCGATGGCGACACCGGGATACTCTTCGCCATATTCCCGCCGCAGCATCTCCGCTCCGAAGAAGGCGGTCATCGTGTGCCCCGAGGGGAAGCTGTTGAACACCCCGCCGTATGGGCGCTCCTTGCCGATGGTGTATTTCAAACCGTTGGTGAACAGCACGGTGAAGAGGGCGCTTCCCGCCCCCAGGCACACCATGTCGCGCCAGTTGTGACGGCTCTCCAGCCCGCAGGCTTTCAGCAGCACCACCGACGAGATGGGGACATACTGCAGGTAGTTCTCCACCTCGCACCGTTTGTGTCCGTCCTGTTGCAGCCAGTCGCGCAGGTCGATGTCGAGGTTGTCGTGGAACGAGGGGGTGTAGGCTATCACTGCTCCTCCCGCCACCAGCAGGGTGGGGGCGATGGTCTGGTTCCATGTCAGCGAGTGGTCGTAGCCGCACGTCAGGGTGTCGCTGCGCTGTCCCGCAGCCATCAGCGGCCACAGCAGCGCCGCCACGAGCAGTGCCCTCCGCAGGAGGGCGGGCAGGGGGGCTTGTATATAGCTTGCGGTCATTTGCATGTCAGTACTCCTTGGTTTAGCTGTGGCACCACGCAACAGGTGTTGAACCTGAAGGCGAAGGCGATGTCCTCCTCGGCACCGAAGCCGATCAGCCGCTGCACATGGCTGGCGTGGCGGAGGCTGTAGGCGTAGGGGTCGCCCTGGCAGGCGTCCCACAGGGCCAGTGCCATCATCACGGCGTCGTGGTGGCTGGTGTACCGGCCGCTGTCCAGCAGCCGCCGGCAGAGGGCGCCGGCAAAGAGGGTGTCCTCAATCGAGAAGTCGTTCTTCCATCCGCTGCACAGAATCACCAGGTCCTGGGACTGGGCGAGGAGCCGTTCCGTCAGGGCGTCGATATTGGCGAAACAGCCCACCAGCGTGCGCTCGGCGTCGCCGCCGCGCAGGATGGAGACCGTGCCGTTGGTGGTGCTGTAGGCGAGGCGTTTGCCGCGCAGGTCGGAAGCCATGTATTCGGTGGGAGAGTTGCCATACTCGGCGTCGCCGATTTTCTTTCCTCCACGCTCGGCGGCACGCAGGAAGCCCTGCTGGCGGTAGGGCTCCAGGGCCTCGAGGCTGTCAAGGGGCACGATGCACTCCGCGCCCGCCTGGAAGGCGGCGCAGATGGCCGTGGTGGCCCTCAGCACGTCGACGGCCACGGTGGTATGCCCCTGCTTGAGGGTGCGCCACTCGTAGAGAGCGGGGGTCAGCGATAGTTCAATCTGTGAAACACTCATTCCCAAATGCGTCTTCGGAGTAGTCTGAACGTTCGATGCTGCCATCGGGGTTGATGGTGAAGCTGTAGAACACGGGGTTGGACGAGATGTAGCGGTCGTGCTGGAAATGCCAGCGGCTGATGCTCGTGGGCAGGTTGCGCAGTGCAAAGTCGCTCATCTGCTCCAGCAGGATGCAGCGGTGGGCGAGGTTGCTGCCCATATTGCTCCTGTCGATGAAAGCCTGGTCTGTCGACAGCTCCACAGGCTCCCCCTTCACGTCCACGGGCTGCATCTTGTCGCCACGCACCCATACATGCATCAGCTCCACGCCGCTCTTGGTCGAGCGCAGCGTGTATTCGGTGTACACCACGATCTCGTTGATTTCCGGCTGCTGCCATTTGTGGATGGCCGTGAGCAGCACGGCGTCGATGCCATAGGTGCTGTGGAGCATGGTGATGTCGGCGTTCATCAGCTTGTTGTAGTCGAGTCCCAGCTGCTCGAGGAGCAGGTCGGACGCGAGGGGCGCGGTGGCGTAGTAGCCCTGACTCGACAGGGGGTAGGAGAGGGTCTGCCGCATATAGTGTGCCGCGGCGGAGAGTTCGTCGTTCAGCACCTTGTCCTGTGTGGTCTTCACCATCGGACGCTTGGCGTTGTCCTTCACCGGCGCTATCAGGATGGTGACGGGCTTCTCCTGGTACAATTCGTTGTAGGTGGTCACCTTCTTCTCGCTCTTGCACGACACGGCAAGCAGCATCACGACCAGGGGCAGTAGGTATTTCATTCTCGTCATGGCAGTGTATGGGCTATTGGTTCTGTATCTCTTTTGCGGCGCGGGCGATGCTGTCCTGCACGGCCTTCTCGGCGGCCTTGGCCTGCCGTTCGGCCTCGCGCTGGGCTTTCTGGGCTTCGCGTTGTGCCTGTTGCGCCTCGCGCTGGGCTTCGCGCAGTGCTTTCTGTTCCTCGCGTTGGGCTTCGCGCTGGGCTTTCTGTGCCTCGCGTTCAGCCTCGCGCTGAGCCTGGATGGCTTTCTCGCGTTCCTGGCGTTCCTGCTCGCGGGCCTGCTTGTCCTGCTGGGCCTGGCGCTCGCGCTCCTGGCGGGCCTGTTCACGGGCTTTCTTGTTCAGCATCACCTGCCGTTCGCGTTCCTCGCGGGCCTGCTCCTTCATCATCCGCTTGAACTCGGGGTCGTCGGCCTGCTGGCGCAGCAGGGCCTCCTCCTCGGGGGTGTAGTGCACGGTGATGGTGTCCAGCGTGCGGAGGTCGATGGCCGAGGTGTCCACGCGGTTGTCGCCCTTCAGGGCGGGCGTCAGGGTCGCCTTCAGCTTGTCGACATAGGGCGAGCTGTTCGGGAAGAGCATCTTCTCGTTGTTGAACATGATATTGGCCTGTTCCAGGCATCCCAGTCTGGCCAGGGCCACGCCGTAGTCGGCATACTGCCCCGGATAGGGGGCTTGCTCCTTCAGATTGCGGTTGATGGCCTCGGCATACGACTTGGCCACAGCCAGCAGCCTGGCCTCCGTGGGTTTGTGCTGATAATTCATCAACGTGGAGGGAACGTCGACCATGGTTCCCTGGTTGATGCATGCGGCCAGCGTCAGGCATCCCGCCATCAATGCCGCAACAGTGGTAGTATAGTGTCTTTTCATCGTTTTTGCAGTCAATAAAAAACGGCAACGTCATAAGCCGGGTTCTGTCACCGCCGTTGCCGGCGGCCTCTATCATCAATCTACTGCCGGCGTTGCCGCCGGCCTCTATCAACCTACCCCCCGGCAAAGGGCGAGCCAGCCCTGTGCTGCCGGTATATTTGGTCTTTCAACCCATAAGGTTTGCCATCAGGCGGCATCGCTGCCGTCCGTCGTGGGCTCTTACCCCGCGCTTGCACCCTTGCCTGTCGCCAGGCGGTTTCTCTTTCTGTGGCACTCGCTGTCGGCAGGGCCCTTTCCTCCCTGTCGCCTTCCCGTTAGGAAGTATGGCGGCTCGTGTTGCCCGGACTTTCCTCCCGTCCCCGCCCGGGGTGGGGGCGGAGACCGGCGATAGAGTCGGTTGCCGTTGTTCTGTCAATGCGCTCTGTCCTGCAAGGCAAGGCCCTGTGCGCCTCCTCCCGGCAGTCGTGCCTGCATGCTGGCATGCATGGCCTGTCGGCGGGATTATTGGCCATCCCCGTACCGGGGACTTCCTGGGCGGTTCCCCTGCATTGAATTTGCAAAAATACGAAAAAAAACCGATTCAGCAACTTTTTTTCTCAAAAGCGCCCCTCTGGCGGTCCTGCGGCGCGGGTGGTGCCGACCCCGTCAGCGCAGCAGCAGCACGCTCCCCCTCTTCCTCTTCGGCACCGTGGGAGCCGACGGCGTGGTGTAGCTGATCACGTAGAGGTAAGCCCCCTGGGGGCAGGGCATCCCCTTGTGTGTGCCGTCCCATCGCTCGGAGGCGTCCCTGCTGCTGAACACCAAGGCGCCCTGGCGGCTGAACACCCTCATCTCGTAGTCGAGGGTCTTGCCCCCCAGCAGCCCGAAACGGCTGTTCTCCTCCCTGTCGCCCTTGGGGGCGAAGACATTCGGCACATACAGCTCCTCCTGCCAGCAGGCGATGTCCCTTGCCGAGGTGTCGCTGCAGCCCTCCACGGCCACGGCCAGGACGATGTGCACGGTGTCCTCCGTCAGGTCGGCGCGGTAGGTGATGGCCGCCGAGGAGTCGTAGGGCAGGGCGTTCACGAGCCACAGCCGCTGGTGGCTGCCGGGGGTGATATCCACGGCCCTGAGCAGGGGGGAGTCCTCGGTCAGGTGGTCGGTGCTCAGCTGCATCGCCGCCACGGGGCTGGGGACCACATGCAGGCGGACGGCCACCACGCTGTCGCAGCCCGCCGCCGTGGCGAGGCTGTCCGTCAGCGTCGTGTCGCCGGTGTAGGTGCTGCCGAGCCAGGTCAGACTGTCGCATCCCGCCACCAGCGTGTCGCTGTGGTGCGAAGGCGACAGCGTGAGGTGCAGGACGGCCAGGCTGTCGCACAGCCATTGGTTCAGCAGCTGCACCGTGTCCACGGTGGAGGAGGAGTACAGCCTGCCGTTCGCCGCCCAGCGGAAGGTGTCGCACGCCGTCCGCCACTCCGCCCCCCAGCTGCTGTAGTGCAGCACCAGGTGCAGCGTGTCGACATCGGTGCAGGGCGACCCCTGCTGAGTGTTGTCGAATGTATATATGCCGGTTGTTGTGTATGTTGTACCGTTCCATATATACTCGTCACAGGCTGTTACATAGTATGCGGTGTCGTTGTGCTGGAAAATAGTGAGGTACAGGGTATCGGCACTTGGGCAATTACCATCGTTGGTATATTCGTAGATGTATGTTCCACTTTGGTTGTAGTTGACATCGTGCCAAGTGTATTGTTCGCAGGCATCTTGGTGATAGGAGTTGTGTGTGCTGTAGTTGATTGTTAGGTGGAGGGTGTCAACGTTGGTGCATGGCGTGCCTTGCTGAGTATAGTCAAAGGTATATGTGCCAGTGGTTGAATATGTTGTGTCGTTCCATGTATACTCATCGCAGGCAGTCACGTAGTATGTGGTGTCATCGTGCTGGGTAATGGTGAGATGCAATGTGTCTGTGCTATGGCAGCCATCGTTATTTGAATAATTGTATATATATGTACCACTTTGTGTGTAGTTGACATCATGCCATGAGAATTGTTCGCAGGCGTCTTGGTGGAAGGAGTTATGTGTGCTGTAGTTGATAGTTAAGTAGAGGGTGTCGATGTTGGTACAAGGTGTCTCTTGCTGAGTGTGGTCGAAAGTATATGTGCCAGTGGTTGAATATGTTGTGTCGTTCCATGTATACTCATCACAGGCAGTTACATAGTATGATGTATCGTCATGCTGACTGATGTTGAGGTGAAGGGTATCTGTGCTTGGGCATCCATCGTTGTTTGTATAGTTGTAAGTGTATGTGCCACTTTGTGTGTAGTTGACATCGTGCCAAGAGAATTGCTCACAGGCGTCTTGAGTGTAGGAGTTGTGAGTGCTGTTGTTGATAGTTAGATGTAGAGTATCAACATTGGTGCAAGGTGTTCCTTGCTGAGTGTGGTCGAAAGTATATGTGCCGGTGTTTGTAAATGATGTACCGTTCCAGGTGTATTCATCGCAGGCTATCACATGGTATGCTGTGTCATCGTGTTGGGAGATGGTGAGGTGAAGGGTATCGGTGCTCGGGCAACCATCGTTGTTTGTATAGTTGTAAGTGTATGTGCCACTTTGTGTGTAGTAGATGTCGTGCCAAGTATATTGTTCACATGCATCTTGGTGGAAGGAATTATGTGTGCTGTAGTTGATAGTTAAGTAGAGGGTGTCGATGTTGGTGCAGGGTGTGCCTTGCTGAGAGTGGTCAAATGTATATGTTCCAGAAGTAGTGTACGTTGTTCCGTTCCATATGTATTCGTTGCAAGCGTTTACGTGGTATGAAGTATCGTCATGTTGATTAATTGTGAGATGTAGGGTATCGGTGCTTGGGCATCCATCGCTGTCTGTATAGTTGAAGGTGTATGTGCCGCTTTCGTTGTAAGTGATTTCGTGCCATGTGTACTGTTCACATGCATCTTGGTGGGAAGAGTTATGTGTGCTGTAATTGATTGTGAGGTGAAGGGTGTCAATGTTGGTGCAAGGTGTGCCTTGCTGAGTGTGGTCGTATGTATAGGTGCTAGTGGTTGTGTAAGTTGTACCATTCCAAGTGTATTCATCACAAGCTGTCACATAGTATGCGGTGTCATCGTGTTGGGAGATGGTGAGATGCAATGTATCCGTACTTGGGCATCCATCGTTGTTTGTATAGCCGTATGTGTATGTTCCACTTTGGGTGTAGTCGATTTCGTGCCAAGTGAATTGCTCACAGGCATCTTGGTGGGAAGAGTTATGTGTGCTGTAATTGATTGTGAGGTTTAGGGTGTCAACGTTGGTACAGGGTGTACTCTGTTGATTGTGGTCGAATGTATAGGTGCCGGAGGTCGTATATGATGTACCGTTCCATGTATATTCATCGCAGGCTGTTACGTAGTATGCGGTATCGTCATGTTGACTGATTGTGAGATATAGGGTATCGGTGCTTGGGCAACCGTCAGTGTTTAAGTAGTTGTAGGTATATGTTCCGCTTTGTGTGTGGTTTACATCGTGCCATGAAAATTGCTCGCAGGCCTCTTGGTGGAAGGAGTTATGTGTGCTGTAATTGATTGTGAGGTTTAGTGTGTCGACATTGGCGCAAGGTGTCTCTTGCTGAGAGTGGTCGAATGTATATGTTCCAGTATTTATATAAGATGTCCCGTTCCAAGTGTATTCATTGCAGGCTGTCACGTAGTATGCGGTGTCGTCGTGTCGGGCAATAGTGAGATGCAGTGTGTCTGTACTTCTACATCCATTAGAGTTGGTATATTCATAGGTGTATGTGCCACTTTGTGTGTAGTTGATTTCGTGCCAAGAGAATTGCTCACAGGCATCTTGGTGATAGGAGTTGTGTGTGCTGTAGTTGATTGTTAGATGAAGGGTATCAACATTGGAGCACGGTGAGTTCGGTTGAGAGTAGTCGAATGTATATGTTCCAGTAGTTATATAAGATATACCGTTCCAAGTGTATTCATTGCAGGCAGTCACGTAGTATGCAGTGTCGTTGTGCTGGGAGATGGTGAGGATCAAGGTGTCTGTGCTTTGGCAACCGTCAGTGTTTGTGTAGTTGTATGTGTAAGTTCCACTTTCGTTATAGGTGATTTCGTGCCATGTGTATTGTTCACATGCATTTTGGTGGTATGAGTTGTGTGTGCTGTTGTTGATTGTTAGATGTAGGGTATCAACGTTGGTGCAAGGTGTGCCTTGCTGAGTGTGGTCGAAAGTATATGTGCCGGTGTTTGTAAATGATGTACCGTTCCAGGTGTATTCATCGCAAGCAGTCACGTAGTATGCTGTGTCATCGTGTTGGGTAATGGTGAGATGCAATGTGTCTGTACTAAGGCAGCCATCAGTGTTGTAATAGTTGTATGAGTATGTGCCGCTTTCAGTGTAATCGACATCGTGCCAAGAGAATTGCTCACAGGCGTCTTGAGTGTAGGAGTTGTGAGTGCTGTTGTTGATAGTTAGATGTAGAGTATCAACATTGGTGCAAGGTGTTCCTTGCTGAGAGTGGTCGAATGTATATATTCCGGAAGTAGTATAAGTCGTGTCGTTCCATGTATACTCATCGCAGGATGTCACATAGTATGCGGTGTCGTTGTGTTGAACAATATTGAGATGTAGTGTATCTGTGCTTGGGCATCCATCGTTGTTTGAATAGTTGTATGTGTATGTACCACTTTGGGTGTAGTTGACATCGTGCCAAGTGTATTGTTCGCAGGCATCTTGGTGGTAGGAGTTATGTGTGCTGTAGTTGATTGTTAGATGTAGGGTATCAACGTTGGTGCAAGGCGTGCCTTGTTGGGAATGGTCGAATGTATATATTCCGGAAGTAGTATAAGTCGTGTCGTTCCATGTATACTCATCGCAGGCTGTTATATAGTATGCGGTGTCGTTGTGTCGGGCAATAGTGAGATGCAGTGTGTCTGTACTTGCACATCCATTAGAGTTGTAATATTCGTATGTGTATGTGCCGCTTTCGTTGTAAGTGATTTCGTGCCATGTGTACTGTTCACATGCATCTTGGTGATAGGAGTTGTGTGTGCTATGGTTGATAGTTAGATGGAGAGTATCAACGTTGGTGCAGGGTGTGCCTTGTTGGGAGTGGTTAAATGTGTATGTTCCGGTAGTTATGTAAGTGGTGCCATTCCATGAGTATTCGTTGCAGGCTGTCACATAGTATGCGGTGTCGTCGTGTTGGGCAATAGTGAGATGGAGGGTATCTGTGCTTGGGCATCCATCGTTGTTTGTGTAGTTGTATGTGTATGTACCATTTTGATTGTAGTTGACATCGTGCCAAGAGAATTGCTCGCAGGCCTCTTGGTTGTAGGAGTTATGTATGCTGTTGTTGATGGTTAGGTGGAGGGTGTCAATGTTAATGCAGGGTGTTCCTTGTAGTGTGTGGTTGTAAGTATAGGCACCAGAGGTTGTATAGGATGTGCCGTTCCATGTATATTCGTCGCAGGCAGTCACATAGTATGAGGTATCGTCATGCTGACTGATGTTGAGGTGGAGGGTATCAGTACTAGGACAACCATTGTCGTTTGTATAATTGTAGGTGTAAGCACCGCTTTCGTTGTAAGTGATTTCGTGCCATGTGTATTGTTCACATGCATCTTGGTGGGAAGAGTTATGTGTGCTGTAGTTGATAGTTAAGTGTATGGTGTCAACGTTGGTGCAAGGTGAGTTCGGTTGAGGGTGGTTGAATGTATATGTTCCAGTAGTCATGTAAGTTGTACCATTCCATGAGTATTCATCGCAGGCTATTACGTAGTATGTGGTGTC
>JAFZPH010000057.1 GCA_017550405.1 Bacteroidales bacterium | reverse complement strand
GGGGACACTCCGCGAGAAAGTGGCCAGAATGATGCGCTATGTGGCATCAACCATGTTTGAAGAAGCCTGCACGTCCATTCCCTTACGCCCCAGTCTACCCATCCTTGTGAAAAATCAGTCTTGAATTAAATAAGAGCGATTGTTTTATTCATAATGCATCGATTTTTGTCCGGCAGGGGTGCCGGGTTTCGGTATGGGATATTGGTGTTATTCGTCGGATGAGTCTGCCGGGGCCTTGGGCGGGTCGATGGCAGCGTATTTGCGTGCATCGGAGATGGTGGTGACGATATAGATGAGCGACATGATGGCGATGATGACAACGGCGACATAGTCCAGTACGCGCATGGTGATGGAGAGGCCGAAGAGGGTGTAGGAGTGGCAGATGGCCGTGAGGGCGGGGATGGCAATAAGCAGGGTGTTGGCAATGATGATAATGAGGCGGAACTCGGTGGGGCCAAGTTTGATATAGGTGAGACGGAATTCGCCTTTGAGGTGGGCGTTGATGCTCACGTTGATGGTCAGGACGAGGTAGATGGCAAAAGCCAGGAGGGCGAACTCGAGGTGGAGGAAGGGGGAGAGGCCGGCACCGATGAACATGAGTCCCTCGTTGACGCAGTCGACAGTGTGGTCGACATAGTAGCCGTAGATGGGTCGCTGGCAGTTGCGGACACGTGCAAGTGTGCCGTCGAGCGAGTCGCCGAACCAGTTGACGACCAGACCGGCAGAGCTGAGCCAGAGCCATTGTATGCTCCGGCAGGAGAGGGCGAAGCCGATGGCCACCACAAGGGCGCCGAGCGTTCCCACGGCGGTGAGCATGTCGGAGGTAACCCATCGGGGCAACCGTTTGGCTATCCATACCAGGGCTTTCTTTTCCAGACCGTTGATGAATGATGTTTGAATTCGTATCGCTTGGTTCATGTGCGGGTGTGTGTTTTGGTATTATATTGTGTTGTTTAGTTTCGAAAGGTTTCTGGTGCTGTTCTATAGTTGTGGGGAGAGGATGCGGGCGGTGCGTTCGAAAAGCTTTTTGTGCAGGGGGCGCTGCTTGAAAGTCACGGGGTCTATGTAGTGCGACTGGGCCTCGTCGGCGAGGAAAATGTCCTTGATTTGCAGGGCAAAGTCGCGGTTGTGGACATAGGCGCCTATCTCGAGGTCGAGGAGATAGCTGCGTGGGTCGATGTTGGCGGAACTGACGTTGGCCAGACTATCGTCGGAAACGATGGTCTTGGAGTGTAGAAAACCGTGGGAGAAGAGTCCGATTCGGACACCGGCATCTAGGGCTTCTGTCACGTAGGACATGGAGGCAGGGAGGAGGAAGACACCCCTGTCGCTGCGCGAGGGGATGAGCAGACGGACATCGACACCGCGTCGCGCGGCAGCGCACAAGGCCTGCATCACTTCGGGGGTGGGGATGAAATAGGGCGACTCGAGGTAGACATATTCCCTGCTTTGGTCGAGCAGTTGGGCGGTGCGGTGCATGATGACGGGACCTGGACCGAGAGGACCGGAGGTGACAATCTCGATGTGCTGTGCGCCGCAAGGCCGTGGGGTGGGGAAGTAGCGGCTTAAAGCGGGCAGCTGGCGGGTGGCGTGGCACCAGTCGGCGAGGAAAGCGTGCTGCAGCTGTGCTGCGGCAGGCCCTTCGATGCGCATCTGGGTGTCGCGCCAGGGACCCCAGTCGAGCCCTTTGTTGTAGCGTTCGGCGATGTTCATCCCGCCAAGGTATCCTGTGTGGCCGTCGATAACCACTATTTTGCGGTGGTTGCGGTAGTTGTCTTTTTTGCGCAGGAAGGGGATGTGCACGGGGGCGAAGGGCTGCACCTGCACCCCACGGTCGGCGAGGGTACGGTAGTACCAACGGTGTTTGTGGTTGACGATGTCGTCGTACATCAGTCGTACCTCAACCCCTTGGGCTGCTTTGGTGGCCAAGGCATTGCCGATGTGCTGTCCGACGTGGTCGGCCTCGAACTTGAAAAAAAGGATATGGATGTGGTCTTGGGCAGCGTTGATGTCGGCCATGAGGTCGTCCAGCATGGGGCCGAAAGTGGTGTAGACCGTGGTGCTGTTGCCTTCGGTGCAGTGGGGAGGCAGTTTATCGTTGAGCGCTTTCTGGCACTGCGGGTCGAGCAACGGCTTGGTGCATGGCCTGCTGAGCAGCCACGCCAACCATAGCGCCACTGCCAGAGCCAACGACGAAATTGTAATGTATACAGGGTTCATCACAGTATTGTGTAAAGTGCTTTTATAACGTGCAGGACGCAGTTTTATTGTGCCTTCTGGAGGAATTTAACCCCAAACAAATAATAATGCGTTAATGTGTCAACCACACTACAGAGAGGGGCCGTTCAATCCTGCATCGAGATAGTATCGTTATAGCATCGTTACTCGACATGATAACGGAAAACCAGCCTAAATGCAGGCAACATCGAGCCGGGATTGAACGACCCAAGTGGGTCGTGGCGTGCCGTCGGCTGAGACATGCCGGCACTGCGGTGGGGTCGGACCATGCCCGTATGGGGCGGAGAGTGTCCGTCGGATAAGTGTAAAAAGTGAATCGGGAGTGTGAATATACCGATTGCTCCATGTATCACGCGTATTACACGTATAGATAATACTTGTAATACATGGAGAAATAATGTGTGAATCGACTAACACATTAACACATTAACACGTTAACACATTCATATCGAGTTGTCCCGGCAAGCGGAGCTTCTCTTTCGGCGGGAATGTGGCCTCGTAGGCTTCGAAAGCGCTTGGATTGTCGTCGGCCACAAAGTAGCCTTTCGGCGGGGTGTAGGTGGCCTCTTTGATGTCGTGGGATTGCAACCAGCCGGGGATGAGCTCTTGAGCAAGAAAGTAGGGGACTTCGGCATTGCGTGGTTCGGCGTGGTAGTGGATGCCCAGATGGCTGGCAAGGCCGAAGCCTGCATGCCGGTAGAAGTCGATATTCCCTTCCATGCAGAGGAATCCGACACCCAATGTACGGGCTTTGTTAAGTGCGTGGTTTAGCAGCTGTAGGCCGTAGCCCTTGCGCTTGTAGTCGGGATGAATGCTGATGGGACCGAAGGTCCATGAGGGGATGCTGCTGCCGTCGTCCAGCACTAGCTTGGCTTTTGAAAACATGACATGGCCGATAATCTTTCCGTTTTCCTCCATCACTAGGTCCAGCTCGGGGATGAAGTCGGGGTTGTTGCGGTATTGGTTGAGTACATAATGCTCCGTGCATCCGGGACGATAGACGTTCCAGAAAGCCTCGCGGGTGAGGTGCTCCACCTCGCGGTAGTCGGCGGGTTGTTCCAGCCGTATGGTTATTTCTTTAGTCATTGTATGTGTGTTTGTTGAAACGGCTATTGATGTTAGTGACACCGTTGTTCCGATTTGCAAAAATACTTCTTTTCCCCCATAAATACAAGCTTTGAAGGTTTTTTTTATTACATTTTGAGACGAATGGGACAATAACACCCGAAATCGTGCGTTATTGAAATTAAGCTAATTATTTCGCATCATGTTTATACAACGTCTGTCCGAATATATCGAGGCCAACGCACCGATGTCCAATCTGCCAGAATTGCTGAGCCTCCATCACAGTAACCCCTTGGGCTTGCATCCCATTGTGATACCCATCCTGCTGCTTCTGCTGGCTGTGGCCATGCATGTGACGATCTATCACATCAACTACAAGGATAACCGCAAGCTGTATTCCCTGCTGTACGTGCTGGTGGGACTGGCTGTGGTGAGTACGTACTACTATTGTTTCTCGGGCGACTTGCCGCTGTTTGAGGACTGGGATCTGCACCGCAAGGAAGTCAGCGTCGGGTGGTTCTGCCAGAAGAACATCGTAGGATTTGGCTGGGCACTGCTTGGCGAGCTGTTGCTCACATACGTGGTGTACTTCTTCATGACGGCTGTGATGCAGCTGGTTGCACAAATGAGCGACAAGATGGGCATGGCGGAGAAACAATGGATGGAGTGGCAGTATATTATCTTCGTGATACTGCTCGGAGCCTCCATTGCAGGTGTCGCCGACATGTTTGCCCCCATTACGGGCGTGTGGATTATGCTGGTTTACCAGACCCTGGTGTTGCTGATGGTTATCGCCAAGACAGTCATCGACATTGTGAGAACCCACAACCTCGGCCGCTGCCTGGCGGTGGCATTTTGTTTCCTTGTCGGCATCGAGGCCGTCACAATGCTTGCCATCGAATGCATTGAGGGCAATATCTACATTTTCATCCCTGTGGTCTTTATCTTCGCCACGGTGAGCGTACACTACAAAAAGAAACAGGACAACAAGTAGCTTTGATATGATTGGGAAACGCGTAATAGGCATAGGGGAGACGGTGCTGGACATTCTGTTTAAGAACGACCAGCCGCTGAAGGCTGTCCCTGGAGGCTCGACATTCAACAGCATCGTGTCGCTTGGACGAGCAGGTGTGCCTTGTGCCATGGTGACGGAGGTGGGTGGCGACCATGTGGGTGACATGATATGTAGCTATCTGGACGAGAATGGCGTGTCGTCGGAATATGTCTGCCGCCACGAGCATGTCAAGTCTCACATCTCGCTGGCTTTCTTGGATGAGCACAACGATGCGCAATATGCGTTCTACAAGGACCATGCCTCGGTAAGGCTGGATGGTGCGATGCCGGAGATGTGCAAAGACGATGTGGTGCTCTTCGGTTCGTTCTTCGCCGTCAATCCCGCAATACGTCCTGCCGTGGCAGGTCTGCTGCGGGAGGCGCGCCAGGCAGGCGCATGGCTCTATTACGATGTCAATTTCCGCAAGAACCATATTGCCGACCTGCCGGAGGTGATGCCCAATATCGAAGAGAACATGCGTCTGGCTGATGTGGTGCGCGGGTCGATGGATGATTTTGGCTATCTGTACGGTCTGCGCGACGGGGATGCCGTCTATGAGCGGGTGAGTCGTTATTGCGACACATTCATCTTGACCGATGGCTCGGGCCCGGTAAGTGTGTATACTCCCAGCGGATGCGAGACCTACCCTGTGCAGGCGATAGAGACGGTCAGTACCGTCGGGGCTGGGGACAATTTCAATGCCGGTTATATCTATGCGATGCTGCAATGCCGGAAGGACCAGGCTTCGCGCATCGAGATGGCACAGCGGTGGAGCCAGGATGTCTGCCGCCAGATGGGCAACAACATCAGCCATGAATTAGTGGCAGCACTGAGGAGAATTGAGAATTGAGAATTGAGAATTGGGAATTGAGAATTGAGAATTGAGAGTTGAGAATTGGGAATTGAGAATTGAGAGTTGAGAATTGGGAATTGAGAATTGAGAGTTGAGAATTGGGAATTGAGAATTGGGAATTGAGAATTGGGAATTGAGAATTGGGAATTGGGAATTGAGAATTGAGAATAGAGAATAGAGAATTGAGAATTGAGTATTTACATATAGGCCAATGAGAATGACAGTACGAACATTGTTCCTCGCGGCGGCCATGTTGGCCGTTGCCGCTTGCGGAGGACGCGGAAAAGAAGAAAACAAGATGCTGAACGAAGAATGCCTGATATGCGGTGCACCGCTTGAATACCTCACGCAGGACACCCTGATGGAATGTGTTCTCTGCCACAAGCAGGAGCCAAGCAAGACACGATGTGTGAACGGACATTATGTCTGTAACGACTGCCATACGCAGGGCATGGACTCCATCATTGCCATGTGTATGGAGGACCGCTCGCGCAACCCGATAGAGATATTGGAGAAGATGATGTCGAAGCCTTTCTGCCACATGCATGGTCCCGAACACCATGTGCTGGTGGGTGCAGCACTGCTGACGGCGTACAACAATTGCCTTCCCGACAGTGCCAAGCTCGATATGGCCAACGACCTTGTGGAGGTGATGGAACGCGGACGGCAGGTACCTGGCGGTGCCTGCGGATATATGGGTGCCTGCGGTGCCGCCATCAGCACAGGCATCTTTATGTCGGTCGTCACTCGCAACACACCTCTGTCCACCGACACTTGGCGACTGTGCAATCTGATGACCTCCAAGGCTCTTGAACAGGTGGCGGTGAACGGTGGCCCGCGTTGCTGCAAACGCGACTCCTACCTGTCGGTGCTGACAGCCGTCGATTTTGTCAAGGAAACCCTTGGGGTGGAAATGGAGAAGGCCGACGTGAAATGCTCACGCAGTCAGATTAACAACCAGTGCATCGGAAAGAAGTGTCCCTTCTCCCCCAAGTAATTAATTGAGAATCAAGAGGGAGATGATGCTAATTCGTTAATGTGTTAATTCGTTAATTCGTGAGTCTTTTTGATGCGCCAAGGACTAATACGTTTTGAATTCGTTAATTCGTTAATTCGTCAATTCGTAAATCGACTAACTCGATAACACATTAACACGTTAACACATTCTTTTAATTCGTTAATTCGTTAATTCGTCAATTCGTAAATCGACTAACACGTTAACACATTAACACGTTCACACATTCAAAAAACAGCTCATGTTATGGAACCCAAATGCAATATCCGTCCTGCAGAACCTCATGAGGCGGGACTTGTGCTTGACTTTATAAAGAGACTTGCCGACTATGAAAAATGTGCCGACGAGGTGGTGGCCGACGAGGCCACACTGTACCACTCACTGTTTGTGGAGCATTCGGCCGAGGTGGTTTTCGCCGAGGAAGAGGGAACGGTAGTGGGCTTCGCCCTTTTCTTCCACAACTTCTCCACTTTTGTGGGGAGAAAAGGGTTGTATCTTGAAGACCTGTTCGTCCTGCCGGAGAAACGTGGAAGGGGATATGGAAAAGCCTTGCTGAAATATCTGGCCAAGGTGGCGGTGGAACGCAACTGCGGCCGCATGGAGTGGATATGTCTCGATTGGAACAAGCCCGCCATAGAAGTGTACCGCTCGATTGGTGCCATTCCGATGGATGAATGGACCGTTCAGCGTATGGATGAGCCTGTATTGACTCGCTTTGCGGAAGGGAAGCGTTGAGAAGCTTTCTGCTCAAAAAAAGAGGGTGTCCTTGACTTTGGGACACCCTCTTTTTTATCCGATACCGTTTTTATTTGATACCGAGTTTCTTCTTGATGTCCTTGGGGAGGGCGTCCTTGTGGACGATGATGTTCATGGTCTTGTAGCGGACGAAGGCCTTGCTGGCATAGAACATGCCGTGGTAGTCGCCGTAGTCGCCCCAGCTGTTCTTAACCATGTAGTATTCGTTGCCCATCTGGTCCTTGGCGGTGCCGTAAATCAGCATGCCGTGGTCGTCGGTGGTCTCGCGGTTGTCGAAGGCAATCTGGCGTTCAACCTGGGTGACCCAACGCTGAGGAGTGGGGTGCTTGGCGGCCTCGTCCTGGATGTCCTTGGCCTTCATGCCGGTCCAATGGGCCATGTCGCTGCCCATGGTGGCGGTGACCGTTGTGGCGGGGAGCACGCAGAAGCCCTTGCGGGTGCCCATGCGGAAGCCCTGCTCGCTGACGTCAGCGCCCCAGGCCACGGTGTAGCCGTTGGCGATGGCGTTGTCGAAAATCTGCATCATCTCGTCGAGGGGGACGTTGTAGCACTGGGCGTGGCGCCAGTTGTCCTGAATCTCGAGGGGGAATTTCTCGTAGAAGGGATGGTGTGTGTAGGAAGTGATGCTCACATAGTCGTCGGGGTTGAGACCGAGGCTCTCGTAGAAGCTCTTGGGAGTGTACTGCTTGCCGTTGTAGGTGAACTTCTCGGGCAACTGGCCCAGATAGACAGCGTGGGCGGCGCGGATGGCCTTCAGGCAGAGCAGCTGGCCGTCCTTGTCGTGCTGGAGTTTCTTCAGTTTGTCGCTCTTGGCAATGGCGGCAACCATGGCGTCGGTGATTGCGCTGAGCTCGGTGTGGTCGGAGAGGGTGTCGCCGTATTCAACACCGGGACGCATCACCTCTTCGGGAACAAGGCCGAAGGTCTTCATGCCGTACATGACATCGTAGAACGAGCCACCCTGGCTGAAGCTGACGTCGCCGCTGGTGCGGATGGCGGCCATGGCGCGGTCGTTGTAGGTGTTCTCAACGATGTACATCTCGCTGAAGTCGTAGGTGCCCTTGTTCATGCGGAGCAGTTCGGCTTCGATAAAGGCAAGACCGCTGTAGCACCAGCAGGTGCCGGCGCGGTGCTGGTTTTTGACTGAGGTGACAGGCAGCTCTTTCACAACGGTGAACTTGTAGCCCTCGTCCTCTTTCTCTTTTTGTTCGGTCTGTGCAAAAACGGTGGTGCACATGGCGATAACGCCGAGGAATAAGAATGCTTTCTTCATTTTAGATAATGTTGTATTGATTTGTATTTTTATTTTTCGCGCTGCAAAATTACGATTTTTTTTCCACATTTCAACTGTAGGGACTAAAAATAGTGACTATTTAATACTAAAAGCGGAGGGAGGGCGTTATAGTATCATGGGAAAGAAACAGAAGAAAACAGTTGAAACCATACCCGAAATAGAGGGGTATGAGACTGAATTGAGAACAATTGGCATGCTCAAGGCCAATATTGTGGCACTTGTGGTGTTGGGTCTCGTCTGTTTGTTGGGAGTGGCGGGTATGTATGCCATTTGGGGCGGTTTCTCTTTGGGCAACCCATGGAACGGAATGCTGTTTATCGTAGGTTTCTGGGTAGGCATTGCCGTGCACGAACTGATACATGGCTTTACTTGGATGTGGGCGACCCGCAGCAGTTTCCGCCATCTGCGTTTCGGGGTGCTGCGCGGAGGGGTGTACTGCCACATCGATGTGCCGATGAGCAAGCGGAAATATGTGGTGGGGGCCTTGATGCCCCTGATTCTGTTGGGCGTGGTGCCTTTCTTGCTGTCGTTTGCCATAAACAGCCTTTGGCTGATGCTGTTTGGTGCCATTTTCATCGGCTGCGCCATGGGCGACGTGCTGATTGTGTGGGCCATCCGCAAGGAGAGCCCCGACACACTAGTCTATGACCATCCTTCTGAACCCGGTTGTGTGGTCTACCACCCCGTTTCACAGCGTTAGGGCAGCAGGCCTTATAGATAGGCGGCTCGCCCTATTTGCTGACAGAGTGCCGGAGGTGTTCCTTCAGGGATTATGTCGGGGTGACTATTGCTCAGCTACTTGTTGTTGGAAGGGGTGGGCAAATAGTCCATGTAGTTTTCTCGGTGGATAGTGTGAATTTCTGTGTTTGGGTAGGCTGATAGAAATGACTTGCTGACTTTCGCTTTTTTGGTGGGGTTCCACTTGAATTCGTATGCTGTAAGTTTGCCATCACAGTCTTCAACGTAATCGATTTCTTGCTGTTGAGTTGTGCGCCAAAAGTAAGGCATAGCATAGTTGAGGGTATAAGCATTCTTTTTGCGCAATTCGCTGACCATGTAGTTCTCCCACAAGGCGCCCACGTCGGCGCGGCTGTCGATGTCGGTGAAATTGCCTATGAGGGCATTGCGTATGCCGTTGTCGTTGAAATATATCTTGCGGCCTGATTTGATTTCGGTGCGTAGGTTGCGGCTATAGGTTCCAAGTCGGAAGATGACCTGAGCCTCTTCCAGCAGGTTAATATACTTGTCAACAGTGGAACGGTCGAGTTCAACCATTTGGCTCAATTCGTTGGTGGATACTTCGCTGCCCACTTGATATGCGAGGGCTTGCAGGAGCCGCACTATCTTGTCAGGGCGTTTGATGCGCTCCCAGATGAGGATATCTTTGTAGAGGTAGCTTTCGGTCAGGTTGTTCAGTATCTCTTTTTCGCTGCCGGGGTGACATACAACGTCGGGATAACTGCCATATATCAGCCTTAAGGGAAGTTTTTTCCATTCTTGCAGAGCTCCGAAATGCGTTGCCAGTTCGGAATAGGACAAGGGGAACAGTCGGTACTCCCATTTGCGTCCAGTCAGGGGCTCGTTCACCTTGTTTGCCAGGTCTAAAGAGGAGCTGCCTGTGACAATTAGTTGTATGTCGGGGAAGTTGTCGGTGACAAGTTTGCATTTTAACCCTATGTCTGTAATACGTTGAGCCTCGTCAATAATTAAGATTCGGATGCCGCCCAACATGCTGCGATAGCGTTCTACGGTGATATTCTCCATCAAAGTGCGTGTCTCCAAATCATCACCGTTCAGCCAAAGCACATTTTCTTTCCCGCTGAAAAGCTCTTTGAGCAAGGTGGTTTTCCCCACTTGGCGGGCACCAATTAGTATAATTGCCTTGCCTTGGAATAGCTTTTTTGTGACTATATCACTAATTATCCGATTGATAGCCATATTCTGTGTTTATTTGTTCAGTGCAAAAATACGAAATTCTGCGGATATAATCAGCAAAATATTATAATATTTTGTGGATTACACCCGCAGAATTCGGTGTTTTTATACCTGAGAGTGACTTTCCCTAGAATTGGTTGACAGATTTGGGACGGTTAAACTGAATTGGTTTACAATATTTAGGCCATATCCCTAATCCGGCTTACACCATCACGGTATCGGTTTACACTTTTCGGTTCTTTCGCCTGTTCGAGTTT
>JAFZPH010000056.1 GCA_017550405.1 Bacteroidales bacterium | reverse complement strand
CGCCTATAACATCGCGTGGTACGAGCAGAAGGCCGTCATTGTGCTGCTGGCCCTGCTGAGCCTTGGTGTGAAGAACATCCACCTTGGCCCGACCTTACCCGCATTCCTCTCGCCCAATGTGGCCAATGTGCTCGTCGAGAACTTCGGTATAGGCGGAATCAGCACGGTAGAAGAGGACATGAAGTTGTTCGGTATCTAAGGTTTCTTGTAACCTTTCCCGTCTTTGATCTGTAAACCTACGTCCAGCATCTCCGGTTTCACGGATGATGCTGGCAAGGTTTTAATGAAATGCTATTCCTATAGAGAAAACAGTATAATTATATGAGAAAATCAAGCCGCCAAATGGATGCCACCTTTGCATTGGAGGTGTTGGACAAGGCTCCATACGTGACAGTCAGTTTCATCCGTCCCGATGGAACACCCTACGGATTACCCCTGTCGTTGGCGCGGACAGATGAGAGGACGTTCTATTTCCATTGTGCCTTGGAGGGCGAAAAGCTCGACTGCATAGCACACTGTCCGACGGTCTTCCTGTCGGCCGTCACGAAATGTGCGCCTACCGTTGGTCCGAAAGACGGCAATTTCACGCTGCAGTACAAATCAGCAACTGCCGTTGGAAAGGCAGAGATGGTGACCGACCGCGAAGAGAAGATCGAAGGTCTGCGGGTCATCTGCCAACGGTTCCTCCCCAAGCACATGGACGCTTTCGATGCTGCCATTGTCCGCAGCCTCGAACGGACGGCCGTGGTGCGCATCACCCTCACGGAGCCTCCCATCGGCAAGCGCAAGCAGTACGACAAACAAGGGGAGGAAATGACGAACGAGCGAGTGCAGAGCTGAACTTGTTCGAGCTATGCCGAGCGAGGAGGATTTCGACGATAGTCAAATGAAATGGGAACGAATGGAATGGCCGCCGCAAGGGTTTTCGTGACCTTTGCGGCGGTTTTCGTTCTCGCAAAATACTATCTTTGCCGCGCCGTCCTTTTCAGATTCTGTATAACGGACTTTGCCGTGTGTCTCGAACTTATAATCAATGTTTTCTTCATGTTGTTGCTTCTTCACATATCTATCTTGCTGACGGCAGACATGCTGCACGGCGGCGCTCATTGAGAGTCTTCGGTTTGGCAGTACGAATATGCTTGTCGGTTGCGGCAAGCGAGACCGCAATGCACACCGCCTGAAGAATAATACTCTTGCGTGCATTCATATTGAACAAGGTTTTGATAATTACCGTGAAAAGATGTCTGATTGTTTTAGTAGTTTTGTGGTATGTGTCTTGCCTGAGGCTGTGGTCAATGTCAATAGGTAGGTAGCCTGGGGGCGCGAGGTAAGGTCGAGACTGTAGCGGCCTGGGCCATCGGCTGTGAGGCGCACCTGCTCGCGGCGGCCTAAGAGGTCGGTGAGCCAGGCGGTCTCCGTCAAGGTCTCGCTACTCTCGATGGTGACGTGCTGCCGGAAGGGATTGGGATACACCGTGATAGCGTTGCTGCCTTCTACTGGTGTGATACCCACTGAGCCTCCTTCGTGATAAACGAAAGGCGAGCGCATCGAGGTGTCGACCAATTTGGCTATATATTGTCCAGCACCGCAGGCTATGTCGCCGAAGTTGGTTGTGGAGATAAAACTATTGCCGGTGATGTAGAGTGCCGTGTCGAGCAGCAGGATGTGGCCGGCCATGCTATTTCCGCCGTTGCAATGAAAGTCATGGATGGCCACCTCGTGACCGTCGTAGTCCCACTGTGCCAGGGCCAGTCCTACCTGGGAGACACTCGGGGTGGAAAAGGTGGAGTCGGCAAAGAAGAGATTGCCAGTGTATGACACTTGGGCAAAGACTCTGTTGTTGCGTGCCACGATGCCCATGCCGCCATTGTTGTCTCCAAGGTTGGAGTTAAGGTGTCCATATGAGAGAAAATATCCATCGTTAATCCCAACACGGAGCCAGAAGGCGCTGTTGCGGTTGCTGAGGGTGTCGCCACGGTAGATAAACTGGTGGGGATTACTGTTGTGCCCCCAACTATCATTTTTGGCGCTGCCCAGGACAAAGAGTGAACCTGTAGCAGTGTCGATACATGTGGCGCTGAGTTCAACCGAAGGATAGAAACCATTGTATTGAGGCACATAGTCGAACTGCATGAGCAGGTTGGCATTGAGAGCCGTATCGAGGCGAAGCATACAATCGGTACCACTTACCAGCGAGAGGGAGTCTGTCTCCAGGTGCAGTCCATTGGAGCGGGCAATGGTTATACCGTTGTGTTCGATCCGTGCATTGAAAGTAATATAGAGCTGATCGTCATCGTGGATGTCGAACGAGCGGATGTCGAGCCAAGGAGTGACAAAACAGTCGACCCATGGCGCACTGCCAGCGATATATGAGGCGTCGAGCAGGCTGTCGAAGTGGGGCGAGAATTTCAGCACCTGCTGGTTCCACCACCCCGTGGTGTATGGGGGGATGTGGGTAAGGAAATGTGTGCCGTCAACCATAAAGCGATAGCCGCTCAGGCCTCCGTCGTTGAAATACAGAGGATTATCTCCATCGGTGAACGCACGGTCCTGAGCCAGACGAACAACATAGATGTTACCGCGGCTATCGACGTCGAAGTGTTCGTTAGTCAAGCCATTGCCGTATATTCCCTGCCCGGCCATTATGGGATGTCCAAGGCTGTCGAGGTAGGTAACCTGCAAGAAGTGATGCTCTTTCAACGAGCCGTCCAGTCCCAGGGTGATGAAAGCCGTGACGCCTCTGTTAGAGATGCTATCGGTAGGCATCAGAAACTCACTGGTGGACAGCAATGTGTCGAGGTAGTAGAGCGCCATCTCCACCGTAGGTTGTCCAGAATAATAGGTAGTATACGGCAGACCCACATCCACCATCATCATCAGTGCCGTGTCGCCCAGCATACGCAGGTCATGAACGTTTATGGCGTTCGTGTTGTTACGATCATAGATATTGATGATGCGATGCCACAGGTACTGCCCATCGGGAGACATCTTCACCAGCAAGGCGCTGGGGTTGTAGTTGACGATGCTCTCGAAGGGATCGACACCGTCGAGCGAGCCACCCCTGCCCACCTGCATAAGATGATAGACATTGCCCTCGCTGTCGGCCACCAGACCTCGGGGGAGGTTAGTGTATTCGTCGCCGTAGCCATGGAAATTCTTGGCCCAATCGAAATGCTGGGCGTGGGCGGCGAGGGTCAACACGACGAACGCCGCCAGCAGAATGATTCTATTGGTTGTTTTCATATTGAATGATGTTTTAATTGTCTTGGTTTGTTGATTTGTTAAGGTTGTGAAAGAGGATAGCGTGTTTCTCTCTGTCGTTTGTGATGTGGAAGTTGCTTACGGTGCGGGTGGCGTAGAAATAGGCGAGGACATCGTTTTCGGCCGAGGCCGACGGGCGGCTCTTGGGGATGAGTTTGGAGAAGACCAGATTCTCGCCCCTGTCGATGAGTAAATGGAGCATGGGCGAGAGCTCATCAATCTCGAAATCGCGCACGCGGAAAGCCATCTTTTTGAATGTCGCCGTGCCGCCGCACTGCAAAGCGGCCTCCATGTAGTTCATTTCCACACGGCGCACAGGGATATACCCATCGTACAGGGAATCTGTTCGCGTATATAGTTCTATCATCTTGCAGGGTGTCATGTCAGGACGAGACTGCTTGCAGATGTCCAGATAGCCCTTCCACTCCATCATATAGTTGAAGTCTTCCCGCATCTGCGCCGCAGTGAGCGTGTCCTGCGCCGAAGCAATGCTCGTCGATAACACGAGGAATAGCAATGTGATTGTTTTCTTCATGTTGTTATTTATATGACTATGTTGATGTCTAGTCCCGTTTCATGATGTAGCGGAAGTCCCTGTCGTTTTCGTGATGTTTCGGAGCCAACACCAGTTCGTCGCTGGTGAGCTTTTCCACCACATATATCCTTCCATTATAACAACCGCCCTGACTTTGACAATGAGGCACCCTATACAAAATCTGGGTCAATCAGCGGTCTGATGGCCTCCTGCTGCGGGGTCGTGTAGAGCGTCTCGGTGTACAGTCCGTCATTTGGGAGACGCAGGCGGATGGTCGTGATGGTCTTCGCTACGCTGAGAACCTTGTCAACACTCATCGGTATGCCCAGTTGGCGGATGTTGCGCTCCAGCTCCTTATACATCTTGTATGCCACAAAACAGATGCAGATGTGCGCTTCAATGCGCTTTTCGGTAAAGTGGAACATCGGTCTCATCTCCAACTGCCCTTTCCCGATGCGGAACGCCCTTTCCACAACCCAAAGGCCGTGGTACTGGCGGACGACCTCCTCCATTCCCAGCTCCGTGTTGGTCAGATACCCTTTCAGCCCGTCCCAAGCGGCGTCCTCACGGATTTTGTCCTCGTTGATGGAGACCTCTATGTCCTTGCTGATGTCCAGGAACTTGTTGTACCCGCGTTTGTTCACCTTGTCCTTCGTCAGTGTGCCCTTGGCGTACGCCTTGCGCAGCTTATCGACCCCTTTCTCCCGGTTGTGCGCGCTTTTCCTGGCACGAGCCTCCGAATAGCTGACCACAAGCCGGCGCTTCCCGCCCTTCCTGTACTCGTCCATGTTTCCGTCAACCTTCGCCATGGAGAGCATCCACTCCTTGACCTTCGGGGACTCCTTGCGGATGCGCGCGCCTATGACGTACTTGTAGCCTGCTTCCTCAAGCAATTTCACGTTTTTCTCGTTCATCAGCCCCGCATCGGCCACAACGATGAAGTCTGTCAGGGAGAACCGCTGCACGAAGTCGTCGATGACAGGTATCATCGTATATCCCTCGTACTGCTTCCCGCTGAAGATGGAGTAGGAAAGCGGGTATCCGTCCTCGCTCACCAGCAGGCCGAGGACGATCTGTGACTCGGCGGTCTTCCCATCCTTGGAGAACCCGTTTTGGCGCAGAGCTTCGGATGGGTCAGGCTCCGACTCGAAATACAGCGTGGTCACATCGTAGAACACAAGCCCTATCCTGCCGCCCAGCACCTTCATCGTGTGCTCGACGCTTATCCTCTGGACCAGCTCCCGCTGCGTGGAGTAGAGCTTGTCCATGTACCTGTAGATGTTGTGGAGCTTCACATCCTCGTCAAAATAGGATTTCAGATAGTCGGCAGTGGCCACCTTGCTCATAGGCTGGCAGACCCGGGCAATGGCCAGATGCCGCAGGATATCGTCCCCGACCGCATCAAAGCCGATGGCTTCATACACGCGGCTCAAGATAGTCTGGGGCGCGTTCTGGAGTGTCCGCTCCACATTAGACAACATCTTCTGGTAGTCTTCCCTGGCCTGTTCTGCCGCGTCGAAGTCGATGAGTTGCTGGCCTCCGTGGCGCATAACCCAGTCGGCGGCCTGATTGCACAGCCGCTCAATCTCCGACGGCTCCGACGAGGTGCCGAAGCACTTCACCTGGCGGAACCTACCGCCCCCCTTGTCGATGACCACGACACTTGTCGTGCCACTCTTGTTGATCTTCTTGCGCACAAACATGCCGCAAAGATAGTCAATTTCCGGGGCGAGGCACCCAAGACACCAAGGCTGTTTTTGGATATTTCTGTTTTACAGCGGGTTACAAGGATGAAAAAAAATAGCTGTCAAAGTCAGGATATAGTTGAAGTCTTCCCGCATCTGCGCCGCAGTGAGCGTGTCCTGCGCCGAAGCAATGCTCGTCGATAACACGAAGAATAGCAATGTGATTGTTTTCTTCATGTTGTTATTTATATGACTATGTTGATGTCTAGTCCCGTTTCATGATGTAGCGGAAGTCCCTGTCGTTTTCGTGATGTTTCGGAGCCAACACCAGCTCGTCGCTGGTGAGCTTTTCCACCACAAATATCCTTCCATTATAACAACCGCCTTCAATCTCCAGCAGTTGCTTGCCGGATTCTTTTGAGAAGGTGTAGTTGTGCCACTCTGCCAGGCAGTCTGTCCGTGAGTCGGATATCAACACCTTGCTTTCTGTGAACTCCATGTAGATGCAACCTTTCGGGAGGTACTCCTGCCCCCCGATGGTTATTTCATACGATTGTGAGGTGTTGGACCATTTGCCGATAAGGGCGTCATTGTCTTTCCTGCAGCCTGTCAGCAGCAGCGCGCCCAAAGTAAGGGCGACGAGGGATTTGATGATGTTTTTCTTCATTGTTGTTTATTTTTTTTTGGTTAGACATTTATGAATCATTATTTAGACTTTAGCCAGTGCTGCAATCTCTTACATTCTTGGCTGTATTGTCTATAATCGACAAGCGAAGGATGGAAATAGAAGTCGGGCATATCCATATGTGGAAGATAATCCTCTATGGGTCCTATTCCTACACTTTTTCGGCGTTCATTTAGATGCTCGATATCGTCGATAAGAGCCATCCCCGTCAGACCGTCACGGGTAAGCCCTTGAGTTCCGTATAGTTGAGGTTTGTCCTGGTGGTCAAGGTCACGGTCGGTCATATATGCAATCCAGGTGAGGTCAAAGTTGCTATTGTCTGCTGCCGACTTGGCCTGCTCCAAAAACCAATGCAGAAACTCCGGCTCTGAATGTTGCGCCAACAACGATGCATCGTTCACTCCTTGATGGCCGACATTGTCGTAGGTAGGAAAACCGTATTGGGCAATGAGTTCCTGTAGTCGAACGATGTTCAATGAGTCTGTTGTTTGAATCTCTCGTCTCAAACTGTCAGGCCATGTGCCATCTTTGGGCAACAGGTGGCGCAGCCGCTGGTCTTCGTCGCACATTGTCTTAAGTTGTTTACAGTAGACGGAATCCATCAGACAATACGTGTTGTAGGCGGTCTTGTAGTCCTGCCGATTAAGCGCATCCATTGCCAAGGACTGCAGATTGTCGTAGGATGGAATGCCTGACTGCACTTCTTGCGCCGACACAACTAAACAAGCGGCGAGGGTGAGCAAAATTGGAAGGAAAAACTTTTTCATTATCGTACCGTTTTGATTATTGAAAAGTTTTTATCGTGAGAAAATGTCCTATTGCTTCAATAATTTTATCGTATGCTGTTTTTCGTCGGTGGTGATCAATGTCAACAGATAGAGGGCTTGGGGACGCGAAGAAAGGTCGAGACTGTAGCGGCCGGAACCATCAGCTGTGAGGCGCACCTGCTCGCGGCGACCTATGAGGTCGGTGAGCCAGGCGGTCTCTGTCAAGGTCTCGCTGCTCTCGATGGTGACATGCTGCCGGAAGGGGTTGGGATAGGCTACGAAAGTCCCTTTGTCGCCCCCTACGGTAATGCTCACACTGCCCGTGTCTCCCGTATGGACATAAGGAGACATGAATGCGGTATCGACATATTTGGCAATATACGCCACACTGTTGCCTGTGGGGGAAAGTTGGGTGTTGTTCAGCGAGAGGTCGAACCGCGAGCCACCCATGATGTACAGGATGCTGTCGTGCAATGACAGGCATCCCGAAAGGAGGACGCTGGGAGCGTCGATGCCGTAGTCAATGAAGTCGATATAGTTGCCGTCATAGTCGCAAATATAGAGACCTGCACCGAAGCGGTAGGGGGCAATCGAAATGGAGCTGTCGCCGGTTTGTATGTTCTCCTTGTATCCGACTTGTGTTATGATTCTGTTCTTTTGTGCAATGGATTGTAGTATTGAATGATTCGTCAGGAATGTCGTCTGCGACGAAGAGGGGACATATCCGTATGATTGCAATGCACCCGTTTGATTGTCAATCCTCACGAACCAGGCACAATTATCTTGAATATCCAATGTGTCCTGACCGAAGAACACAGGGTAGCCATAGTCCTGCGGGATGCGGCCTATCGATCCCAGAATTATTATGGAGTTGGAATCGGGTTCAACAATGCATTGGTTAAAAAGGTTGATGGTCATCGACAGGCCCGGTTCGCTACTGCCGATGGTTAGTTGCGTCACGCTTAAAGGCATCAACTCCTCATCAAACTTTATCACCATCCCTTCTGTGAAATTGTCGAGACGGACCGCCAGGGTTGTGTCGCCAGACAATGGCAGTCTTCCAATGTCGGACTCGATGTTGCAAAGGAGCAAAACATTGTTGTCGTTATCGGTAGTAAGTTCACGCGCACCATAATCCCAATAGCTCCAGCTGCTGTTGGATTCATCGAATATGTACCGGCAAGCCAACATGTCGTTGAAATGAGGAGAGAACTTGAACAATCTGTAATTGTAGGGACTAGGGTGAAAGACCGGCGCATCGAAAAAACGCTGACGACCGTTCACCATAACGACAACCTCACTTATCAACCCGTTTTCCAGGTCATAGCGCTGCGATTGGTATTCGCAAGTGTCGCAATAAAGCCACAACGCATCGGTGGCAAGGTGTCCGAAATAGATGTTGCCCTGGTTGTCCACATGGAAATCGCCCGGCTTGAACTGCTGGTTGTAAATATACACCGAGTCGAAACTGTTGTTGCTCTGTCTGTCAAGTGTTATCAGATTGCCCTTGCTGTCCTTATATGCCGTATGGAAAATGTAGTTCTCTGTCAGGTTCCCGTCAAGGTCGAAGACGGAAATCGCCGTCGATATGCCTGTGGAAGCGAGACTGTCCCTATACAAAAGATAATCTACATTGTCTTTCGTTATCAACGTATCGTAGAAATACAGGTATTCATTATTCTCTTTGGGCAGGGCGAAAAGGACATTCGCGAAGAGGGCCGTGTCGCCGACCAGTTGCAGGCCGTAGATTTGCGACGGCTGCCCATAGTTTGCATGAAGAATCTTCTTCCAGACAATATCGCCTTGCGGAGAGATTTTCATGATGCACGAGTTGGAATTCTCCGTTTGCCCGCCATGAGGAGGGAACGGCAGCAATTCTTGTCCGTCGACGGAGGCGCCGTTGGCAAACTGCCCGGCAACATAAAGATTGCCCTGCGAATCGGTGACGGAGCTGACGATGTAGTTCCAATACTTGCCCGACGGTTCCTGGCCGGAGTAAGATTTCACCCAGTCGAAATGCTGGGCGTGGGCGGCGAGGGTCAACACGACGAACGCCGCCAGCAGAATGATTCTCTTGATTGCTTTCATTTTGAATACTGTTTTAATTGTCTTGATTAATTGATTTATCAACCCACTTCAACCCTATTTGTCGCAAAATAATTCGATTTCGTTACATTGAAAATGAATTTTTTACGATCGGGTTGTAAGTGGTTGATATTCGTGGAGTTTTGCAAGCGCATTCCGCAACTCCGAAAGAGAGGTTTCGGATCTGCGGAATTTTTTTTACTTTTGTCGCCTCAAGAGATGATATGAATATGAGAAAAAGTATTTTGATAATCTTTGCCTTGATATTGCTCACAGCATGCCGTGGGAGGCAAACGCAGGCAGAAAGTGCCGGCGCAGCCGTTGCGGATTCAACGGAAGTGCTGGCACCGGAAGAAACGGACTTGATGGCAAGTCAGCCCCAAAGCTACCGTCTGACGGGCACCATTGGTGAAGACAAAGCCAGCATGGTGCTTGATAGGAACGGCAACGATGTGACGGGTGTCGTCACGCGATGTGACTATTGCGTGCCTATCAATGTGGAAGGTATTTGGCAGGGTGACAACATCACGGTTGATGGAGTAAGCCAAGCCGGCTCACATATTGAATATAAAATGACTGTCACAGGCAACGCAGTTCAAGGGGCAGAGATATTGTCTGCCGAAGGAGAAGTCGAAAAGCAAAACGTCACCATGACGATAGAACACGGCCGACCTTGATGGCGTTGTTTCTTGCCCTCAGAGAAGAGATGCGGCATCGCGCTCATCATCGTCTCGGTGGTGCTGCAGACGTGGTCGAAGGTCAGGGTGAAGAATCCGGCGTGAGGAGGGGATTTCCACGGATCGCGCGGATCTGCGCGGATTTGCAATAGATGATTTTTGCCTTATATCTTGCTTTCACTGCTTCACGCAAACGTAGGCCTGCGGCCAATAGATGGGGTGGCCTGCGGCCAGAAATCTGTGAAAATCTGGTTGGAAAATCTGAGAAAATAGTTATAGCTTAGTAATGTTTTCGCATTGTTTTCGCCGTTTCCGCATTGTTTTCGCAATATTATCGTTTTTTGGATTGCGAAAAGACGCGGAAGGGGCGAAAATTTGCAAAAAATTACTATTTTTGCACCGATGCGGAACAAAACAACCTGCACGCTTTCAAGCAGATATTCATTTCGCAATACGAATTTGCCACGGAAGAGTATTTTTAACGGGGACAATGGGTGGAGGTTGTCGCCAATGGAATGATGATGGCTGAAAAGCGACAATGCCGGATTCTGTGTGGCACCGAAACAAAGTGCTCAAACCTGACGTGAAAATATTTATTCCTAAATAGTTAGTCACATTCTCCTTTTGGGTCGAACTACCCCAGCACCACGTCCATCACCATCATCAGGACGAAACCGATGGCAAAGCCGATAAGGCGCCGTTGTGCAGGTGCGGCGTCAGCTCGTCAATCAGCAGGAGGAACGCGATACCGGCCAGGAATCCTACGGCAGCCGGCAGCACACGCTCGCCCGCCATCTCGATCGACGGTATCAGCAGCGACCACACGCTGGCGGCCACCATCACCCCGCTGGCGAACCCCAGCAGCGTCTTCTGCATCCTGTCGGG
>JAFZPH010000008.1 GCA_017550405.1 Bacteroidales bacterium | reverse complement strand
TCCGCACAGTCAACTTCTCCTCCTACACAGGCTCGGGACACTACATCGCTTTCCGCAACACCCTGGCTTCGGGGCAGACGGGCGACTACAGTTGCAACTACATCGACAACCTCAACCTCCGCACTGCCTCCAAGGGCGACAAGTCTGACGACGGCTACGGCATGGAGGCCACGGCTCACAGCCTCACCCTCTACCCCAACCCGACAACAGGTATCCTGACCGTCGAGGCTGACGAGGAGGTGGTACGCGTGGATGTCTATGACTACACCGGCCGCAACGTGGCAACCTTCCAGGGCCAGACCACCCTCGACCTCAGCCGCCTCGCCACAGGCCTCTACACCCTCCGCGTCACCCTCCCCGAACGCATCGAGGTGCGCCGTGTGGTGAAGCAATAGGTACATTAACGGGCAAGATGCCCGTGCTCCACGTTTCAAAACGGGCAAGATGCCCGTACTCCACATCTCAAAACGGGCAGGTTGCTCGTACTCCTAAACGGGCAGGATGCCCGTGCTCCCAACGGCTAGGCACTCCATTCGGGGTGCCTTGCTGTTTAGAAATCATATTAGCAGCTTCGACCTCTCCCCTACCTCACTCAAACTATCCTGTATCTACAAACATTGGAAGTCGTGACTTTGTGCCATGGACGTTCATCAAGAGGAATACCATACTCCAGTGCCACCCTAGAAAGAATCTCTTAGAGACTCTACCACCTACCGGGATGCGTTGAGGGCATCCGGCATCCGCATCAATCAATGGAATGAGTTAGTTGTCGCGGCTATGCTTGACACCTGGAATTCTCTCGATAATGGAGTTTACCTCGGGAGAAATGTCGAGTTTATGTACCGCCACTATGGCCATAACAGCAAAGAAGGCCGTGCGGACCAAGGCCTGAACTATCACGACCGCAATGCCTGTTCCCATACGCAGGAACAAGGGCGAGACAAGCCATTCCCAAAGGGCATTGAGGGCGAAGAGAACAATCGTCAATAAAAGAACTTCCAGCTGCTTTCGGCTGAAGAGCGTCACCCTGAGCCGCACCCAAAGCATCATCAGTAGCGGGACGAAATAGACGATATAGGCCACCAGCGTGGAGCATGCCGAACCAGTAACTCCCCACATGGGTATAAACAATATATTCAGTGTGATGGCCGCAGCCGTGAGTAGCGAGATAAAGAGGAACGAATAGGCAAAATGCTTTGAGAAATTAAGGATGTTGGTTGCGATGCTGAGGGTGGAGTTAAGGATATTCGCCATGCCGAGGAAAAGGACCACACCCATCCCCGACACATAATCCTCCCCGTTGGGAATCAACGCAAACAGAGGTGTCAGGTTTATCCAGATGAAGAAAAGCAACATACAGGCTACCAGCAGCTGATGGAGGGACACCTGCTGCCCCAACCTGTTCACTTCACCCATATCATCCGCCGCCACAGCTTTCGATATAATCGGGCTGGAGATAGCCCCCAGCGAACGATAAGGGATTTCCACCACATTGGCAATATAGCAAGCTATCGTATAGATTCCTGCGGCAGCAAGACTTTCCTTGGCTAGAAATATGGAATTGAACAGTTTGATATTGCCGGCCAGCACTGTGGCTGTCATAAAGAGGGTATAGACCCCTACCTCGCGCAGCAGCCCTTTGTCTACAAATTGCCAGTCAGGCTTGAACGACACCCGACCCAGCGACATGAGATAAACAAAGTTGACTATCATCGCCACCGCATACGACGAACAGAAGAGTATCACAAACACATCAAGGTCTATCACTCTGAAACCATAGAGCAGGTAAGCAACGAGATTCAGCACCCGGATGAGCACCTCACGGACAAATTTCGGCAAGGCGATATGCAACAGCACACTGGCATTCGTCTCGAACACCGTCATATACAACACAAAGAACGTCAGGGGCAGCAGCAAGTAGGCAAAATCCACCAGCAGCGGAGCATCCTCGGCATAGTAAGCCACGATATTGTCTTTGAAAATGAAGAAGAGGACCGCCAAAATAGAAAAACCTGCCAGCGGAAGCAACAACGTCCATCCGAAGAAACCGTGATCGCGCAGCTCGGGTTTATCGGGTGTATGGAAACGGGGATAAAACCTTAGTATCGACGAGTTCGTACCCAGTTGTGCCAGACCTGCAAAAAGCATCGCCGCATCCACCATCACCCTCGTCAGACCGATTTCCTCCTGGGTGAGCAAATCCGTCACCACAAAAAACGTGGTGACTGCTCCTATCAATACCCCCAGATAATTGGCCAGGGCTCCTTTTATACTTTGCTTTGCAATGACTCCCATTTTTCACTAAGCCATATATCCTGAACACATTCCGGCATTCACACCTTGTTCATTTTCAATTCTCATTTCTCTATTTTCATCTTCGTAATGATTTGCAAAAGTACTACTATTTTTTTGATATTTCACTATTTCTCACACAATTTATTTCATTATTTTCAAATTTATTTGTATCTTTGCCATTCGGTATTTTCGGTGGAAAAGCACCTCGCAAGCCAATAAGACACTCATCTTCATTGGCTTACAGAATACCCTTATACTAGAAATAAATAACAAAATAAAATAACAACATGAAAGTATACCAGACATCCGACATCCGCAACATCGCCCTCGTGGGCGGTGCCAAATCGGGCAAGACCTCCATGGCCGAAGCCATGGCCTTCTGTGGCGGCCTCATCAACCGTCGCGGCAGCGTAGACACCAAGAACACCATCAGCGACTATCGCGACATCGAGCTCGACCGCAAATACAGCGTCGAGACCTCCCTCATGTACACCGAATTCGGTGGCAAGAAAATCAACATCCTCGATGTCCCCGGCTTCGCCGACTACCAAGGCGAGCTGGCCGCCGCCCTCAACGTGGTCGAAGCCGCCGTTGTCGTGGTCAACGCCCAGAGCGGTGTCGAAGTCGGCACCGAAGTGGCTTACCGCTACTCCAACAAACTCGGCACTCCGATGATTTTCGTCGTCAACCACCTCGACGCCGAAAAGGCAAACTTCGACGACAGTGTCAACCAACTCAAAGACTTCTTTGGCGGCAAATGCACCGTCCTCCAGTTCCCTACCAATCCCGGTCTGGGATTCAATCAGGTAGTGGACATCGTCAGCAACAAAATGTACACCTTCAAGGATGGCAAAGCCACCGAAGAGGAGATTCCCGCCTCCTATGCCGACAAGGCTGCCGAGATGCGCATGGCTCTCGTCGAGGAAGCCGCTGCCGCTGACGACGAACTGATGGAGAAATACTTCGAGAACGGCGACCTCACCGCCGAAGAGCTCACCAAAGCCCTGAAACTCGCCATCGACAAACGCGACCTCTTCCCCATCCTCTGCACCTCCGCCAAGGAGAACATGGGTGTCGGACGCCTGCTCGAATTCATCGGCCAGAACGTTCCCGCCCCCAACGAGGTAGCCGAATGCAAGAAAACCGTTGCCGGCAAAGAACTCAAGTGCGACTCCGCCAACCCCACCGTCGCCTTCGCCTTCAAGAGCGCAAAGGACAAGAACCTCGGTGAAATCACCTATCTCCGCATCTACGACGGCGAGTTGGCCGAAGCTCAGGATGTCATCAACTCCTGCAACCAGAGCAAAGAGCGCGTCAGCCAGATACTCGTGTGCAGCGGTAAAGACCGCCAGCGTATCGAGAAAGCCTGCGCCGGCGACATCATCTGCACCATCAAACTCAAAGACGTCAAAATCAACCACACGCTCACCACTCCCAAGAACACCGACGACGTGGTGACCGAAATCGAATTCCCCACTCCCGTCTACACCGTGGCCGTCAAAGCCGCCAACAACAACGACGACGAGAAAGTGGGTGCCGCCCTCAAAGACCTCTGCAATGCCGACCGCAGCCTCTCGCTCGAGAACAGCCGCGAGCTGCGCCAGGTCATCCTCGGCTGCCAAGGCGAACTCCACCTCAACACCGTGAAGTGGTACTTCGAGAACCAGTACAAGCTGGCTGTCAACTTCACCGCCCCCAACGTCCCCTACCGCGAGACCATCACCAAGAGCGCTGAAGCCATGTACCGCCACAAGAAACAGTCCGGCGGTAGCGGCCAGTTCGGCGAGGTGCACATGCTCATCGAGCCCTACTACGAAGGCATGCCCAACCAGACCAAGTACCCCATCCGCGACACTCAGGAATACACCCTCGACTGGGGCGGAAAACTGGTCTTCAACAACTGCATCGTCGGCGGTTCCATCGACGCCCGTTTCATGCCCGCCATCCTCAAGGGTATCATGGAGAAGATGGAGCAGGGTCCCCTCACCGGTTCCTATGCCCGCGACATCGTCGTCAACATCTTCGACGGTAAGATGCACCCCGTCGACTCCAACGAAACCGCCTTCAAGATTGCCGGCCGTACCGCCTTCCGCGAGGCCTTCAAACTGGCAGGCCCCAAGATTAAAGAGCCCATCTACGACGTTGCCGTCACCGTGCCCACCGAGAGCCAGGGCGGTGTCATGACCGACCTCCAAGGCCGCCGCGCCATCGTCATGGGCATGGACGCCGAAGGCAAATACACCACCCTACGCGCCAAAGCACCGCTCGCCGAGATGAACCGCTATTGCACCGCTCTCAGCTCCCTCACCTCCGGCCGTGGTACCTTCACCATGACATTCAGCAGCTACGAACTCGTTCCCACCGACGTCCAGCAGGCCCTCCTCAAGGCCTACGAGGAAGCCGCCTCCGAGGAAGAGTAACCACTTGCTCGCCGAGAGCAATCACACCTTGCAGACACATAGTCCGCATATACAGCGAGGCCCGCAACCACTGTTGCAGGCCTCGCTTCTTTAATACTTAATAAAGTGAAACCTCGCAGAGGCGGGCAAAAATGATTTCGTTAATGCGTGAACGTGTTAATAAGCTAATCGATTCACGCATTAACACATTAACGCATTAACTAATTATTTTTCACTTTTCAAATTAAAAGCCTATATTTGCATCAGCGTAAAGCCATGACGATGCCGACGCAACACCATGTAATGAAGAATGTTGAGTGTAGCACACCCGAACCCCGGATAACGAATTCAACACAATTCTTCATACCTGATGTCACTTTTCGGCGCAAAAGTGGCTCTAATGCAGGTAAAGAAATGCAAAACACACAAGGGCAAACACCAGTCGGCCGACACGAGCGGTACATGACGCTGCACCGGACATTCAGCAGGCACATCGAGAACTACTGCATCCGCCACAGCAACAGCCGCGAGGAAGCCGAAGACCTTATGCAGGAAGTGTTCATTGCCGTGTGGGAGAACATCGACGGGCTCCACCCCGACAGCTCTCCCAGGCAGACGAACCGATGGCTGCAGAAGGTGATGCGGACAGTGTTCGTGCGCCACATACGGCATCAGCGCATCAACGCCGACGCGTCGTTGGCCGAAGCCGACAGGCTGGCCGACCCCTCCTCCGGGCCACCTGGCGACGCCCTGCTCGAAGAGCTTGTGGCACACCTGCCACCCGGCGACCGCCAGCTGCTGCAGGAACGCTTCGACGGCTACTCCAACCTCGAGATAGCCCAACACCACGGCCTCAAGCCCAACACTCTGAACAAACGCATGAGCCGCATAGTAGAAAAATTGAAAGAAATATATACCCAACTATACAAACATGAGCCTTGACGAAAAAGACATAGAACTGATGCTGCAACAGCACACACGCCATTGCGCCGAACAGCGGATGCTCGACGACATGAGGGCACACTATGGCAGCTACCTGCGCCGCGCCAACCGCCGCCACTACGCCATCGTAGCCTGTGTGGCTCTCCTGCTGATACCCTCCCTGTGGGTTGCCACACCCCGTGTCCAGGCACAGGCCACCAGCCATGGCACCATCGCCGACACCCGCCAAGCCGTCGCCACCGCCGAACAAATAATACAAAACTTATGAAACGCCGCTGGACCATCACACTGCTTGTCATCCTCCTCGTCGCCGCAGGCGTAGGCCTCTTCAAATACTGGCCCCGCACTCTCGACGACGACCAATGCAGCGCACTCTATCGCAGCTATCTGCACCGTCCCGGCATCCAATCCACCTACATCAAGGGCAAACGCCTCAACGACACCCTCCGCATCGACCTCACCCTCCTCCAGGCCACCACACCCCAAGGATGGGCGCAGCTGCAAAAAGACTTCAACATCCCCCAGCCCGACAGCGCCACCTACACCCTACTGGACCAAGGCAACCCCGACCTCATCCTCAGCATCCTCAACGACGACAGCCGACCCGAAGCCGGCACCCCCCGCACCGACACCGTCAACATCATGGCCGCCTCTCGCACGCTGCAATGCGTCAGCATATTCCATGCCTGCACCCCACAACAAATCGACGCCATCGTCGACAACCATATCGACCAACTGTCAACACTCTAATCAATTCGTTAAATCGCTGATAAGTTTAAACGGCTAGCATCCTAACAACACCCAACACATTAACACAATAACACATTAACACATTAACACATTCACACAATAACACATTCACACGTTAACTCATTCACACAAGCCACCCAACAATGAAAAGCACCCACACCGCAATCCTCATCCTGACGCTGGCCAGCCTCACCACCGGCTGCGTCCACGTCACCAACATGGCCACCGAGATCTACTGGAACACCGACAACCCCGTCGCCGCCGACCCAGACCTCACCCTCGACACCCTCTGCGTCGTCAAATATGCCGTTGCCGACCGCACCGGCCAGACCGTCATCCACAGCCAGAAAGAAATCGACATCCTCCTCTACCAGTTCCTCTTCGACGCCCGCAACAACGGCAGCAGCATCTCCATGCAGGCCAACCGCACCCCGCGCGGTGCCAAACTCCAGTTCGCCGACACCCCTGTCGTCACCTTCCAATCGTCCGATGTGGGCAAAGTGAAAGAATGGGCAAAGCGCATGCTGCTGAAAGGCTACCGCGTGGAGATAGTCTACGACAAGAAAAGCAAAACCTACCACTGTACCGCCCACCCCAAAAGTTAATCAATATGAATTGTTAGACACTTTTCACATTCACACCTTTAAAACACACCCACCATGAAAAGACAGCACATCCTTCTCCTTGCCGCCCTGTTTATCTCCTGTGCAGCGCAAGCCCAAATCCACTATTACCATGCCCCTGCTCCATGGACAGGCGACAATGCCTACCTCTTCACCGTCGGGTCGTACCTCCAGCCCGCCCCTGCCTCCCTCAATGCAATCGACTACAAACAAGGCGTACCCCTCTCCCTCTCCTTCCGCTACGACGGCGAAGAAGCGCTCGGCACCCATTTCGCCATGGGGTTCCAAGCCGAATTGAACTGCAACCTCTACCACACCACCTACACCCTCGACGGCGATACCTATGTCTTCTATAGCTCAAAACCCTATTCTGGCAGATGGGTACACCACGACCAGCACGGCTGGAACCTACTCGTCGAAGTCCGCTATCTGGCAGGCTACTACATCGACGACAACTGGGAACTGCAACTCGGTGCCGGCATCTACTCAGGCCTGCTCTCAAACAGGAAAGACAACATCAACTGCACCGTCAAAGCCACTGGTGAGCCAACCTCATCCACCCATGATAGAGGCAAAACGACTTTCGACTGGCGGTTAGGATTCAGTGGCCTGTTCAGCGTCAACTACTATTTCAACGACAACTTCTTTGTCACCACTGCTGCCAAAGTGCGCATCCCTTTCAAGCAAGACATCGAGACACAAAACAACATCCCCAACTACAGCCTGCTGGTAGGCGTGGGCTACAAATTCATCCGATAACAGCATCCTTTTGAATGCGTTAATTCATGAATGCGTTAATTCGTAAATCGACTAACACATTAACACGTTAACACGTTAATTTTTTCAATTCTCAATTCTCAATTCAAAAAGATGTCAAAACAATCCAAAATATTCATGCTCACGCTTGCCGTCCTCTCGCTGTCACTCCGTGGTATGTCGCAGGCCATCACCTTCGACCAGCTTACCGAAGGCAAAGGCATCGTCAAAAACAGCACACCCCTGTTCATCGGATTCAACGGGCAGGACCTCGTGCTCATCCAACGCCAAGGGCGACTGAAAAACCGCTTGGAGCTGGTACATTACAGCGGCGACCTGAAAGAGCAAAACCGCACCGTTGTCTCCAACGGTGGCGACCCGACATGCTATGGGGGATACCTCAACGGCGACCATATCGACCTGCTGCAGGCCGAGCACACCCCCGAAGGCATGCACATCTACCGCGACCGCCGCAACCTCCATACCCTCCAACCCAACAGCACACCGCAGACCCTCTTCAAGCACACCGGCGTGCAAGGAGACCAGTTTCTGTTCAACACCGCCGTGTCGCCCAACGGGGAGCTGCTGGCATGTGTCGCCGTTGCCAACCGCATGGCGCAGGGCTTTGAGACAACCGTAGGCCTCTACAACCACCAGCTGGAAGCATACTGGACCCAGACCACCTCGCGGACACCCCCGGGCAACATAGCCGTCACCGACGAAGGCGACGTCATACTCTACACCCTCGACGAGCAAGGCGACTGCCGCTTCACCCTCTTCGACGGCGAGCAGATACAGGACATCTCGTTCAAGATACCCAAGGGCGACCCCGTCGTCCAGCGCACCTTGCTGCGCTATGGCGACGGCAACATCCTCCTGGCCGATGCCGTCCGCCAGGAGAACCATGTGCTCATGCCCGTCGGCACCAACATCGACCGCATCGACATCCACTGCTACAAAATCCAGCGGAAAACCCTCAGCACTGTCCGCCGACCCCTCACCCAGCAAGAGGTCAACCGGCTCACCAACCAAAAAGAAGAGACACGCCTTAACCGCCTGTGGGTACAATTCGGCCGCATCTGCCAAACCCTGCAGGACAGCAGCGGAGCCTATCTCATGCTGGACCAGCAATGGAACCTCGCCACAAACGGCGTCCCCACCGCCGTCCAGCGCATGGGGATGATGGTGCTGCGGATCGACCGCAACGGGGAGATACAATGGTCAACAGCCAAAAGAATGACCTCGAGCGCCTCCTTGAACAAAAGCGACTACCTCGGCTACCAATGGCTCACCACCCCCTGCGGCATCATGCTGGCATGGATGGACCACGCCGACAACACCATCCATCCCTACGCCAAACCCGTCAAGCTGTTCCAACCCCCCGCCCATCCCTCAACACTGAACGTGTGGACCCTCACACCCGACGGCAAAGAAGACCAGAGCTTCATCGAAACCGGACGCCAAGCCTTGGCCGGCGCCGCCCATAGCCTCGCAGCACCCGGCGAATATGTCGTCATGCTCACCACGGGCAGGAAAGACCAACTGACCAAAATCACCATCGAAAACCTATAGCCCCCCCATGAAACACCTCCTCACCCTACTCATCTGCCTCACATGCGCCGCCGCCCTCCACGGCCAGACACTGCGCAGCTCGGGAGCCGTGCCTGCCGACCTGAAGATGAGCGTGTGGCAACTCTACGACAGCGACATCCAGCGTGCCGAACAATACGCCGGCAAGCGTGTGCGCAACAAGCAGCAAATCCTCGAGGCCTCCTACCACATCAACCGCATGCTGGCCAGTGGCCACATCGTCTACGGCGACCCCATCAGCACCCTCGCCTCGCGCATAGCCGACACCCTGCTCCGCGACTACCCCGGGCTGCGTTCCGAACTCCGCTTCTATACCGTCACCTCTCTCGAGGCCAACGCCTTCACCACCCCCCAAGGCATGATATTCATCAACACCGGACTCGTCGCCCAGCTGGACAACGAAGCCCAGCTGGCATTCGTCATCGCCCACGAAATCATCCACTACTACCGGGCTCACGGCATGGAGACACTGGTTGGTTCCAATAAGAGAGACAAGAAAAACCGGGACAACGAACTCGATGTCGAAGCCGACCGTGCAGGCTCCCTGCTCCGCTACCATGCCCGCAGCCGCGAGATGGAATTCGAGGCCGACTCGCTCGGCATCACCCTCTTCTACGCTGCCAGTCCCTACTGGAAAGGGGTCACCGAGAGTGTGTTCGACATCCTGCAATTCGGCGACCTGCCCTTCGACGATCTGACCTTCGACACCACCTTCTTCAACACCCCCTACTACCAGCTCAACGGCTGCTGGCTCGACCACACCGCCCCCATCACCGCAACCGACAACTACGACGACTCGGAACTGACCCACCCTAACATCATATCGCGGCGCCAACGTGCCGAGCGCATCATGATGGCCAATAACGGTTCACCGCTCCTTGCCCAAGGTGTCAAATATCTCATCTCCACGCCCGACGAATTTGCCACCCTGCGCCATACCGCCCGCATGGAGTGCATCCGGCAGGACCTGCTCCACGGCCGTTACCCCCGGGCATTCTACAACAGCTGGATTCTCCTCACCGAACAGGCTCCCTCGACGACAGGCAACACGCCAGTGTCCGGGCAAGCGACAACCGCCGACGGCACCACCCAACGCTACCTTGCTCAGGCACTCTACAGTATCGCCGTGGCCAAATGCAACGAACACGAGTATAACGAATTCGACGATTACCACCGCATCCAAGGCGAAAGCCAGCAAGTATACTACGCATTCCACACAATGAACGCCGAACAGGCCACCCTTGCCGCGCTGCACAAAGTGTGGGAATTCCACATGCAGCACCCAACCGACAGCCACCTCACCGCCATGGCATTCCACCTCATGGACCTCCTGCGACACCCCATCGGCAAATCCTCCTCCGACTTCATCGCCACCCCACCCGACACCACGAAAAACGACACCACCGCATCCAGTCAGCCAAAAACCTCCACTACCAAACTGACCAAGTACGAACGCATCAAACAAAAGCGGCAACAACAAGCCCTCCGCAACACCTCCGCCCATATCCTCGCCGACCTGGCCATGGCCGACAGCACACTCTTCCCCACACTCTACAGCCATCTCTCTGCAACAAGCCACGACCGACAAGAAGAGAACACCTCCTCCCCTCTTCCAGCCAACACCGCCGACACCAATGCCATGATTCTCTACAACCCCTCCTACTGGATAATGGACAAAGACAACCATCTCATTGCCGACCGCAGCTGCAAGCACGAGGAATGGCTCACCCGGCGCATCGAACAAACCATCCAACACCTGGGAGGCTCCACCTTCGACTTCTCCGACCAAGGAATGCACGGCATGACCACAGCCGGGCAGTACAACGACTTCCTCACAGTATGTGAATGGATGAACGAGTTCTGGCTGACCAAAGGCAGTTTCAAGCACCACCGCATCATGCAACCCGCCATGGACAGCCTGCTCACCCGTCTCGGGTCGAACAAGCTGACCACCGCTGTCATCCTCAACCACGAGGGCATGAAAGGAAGTGTCCACCCGGCCTATGCCATCATGATTCCCTTCATCCCGGTAGTGGTATCAGCCGCCCTCACCGGCCTGGAGCACACCACCATGGTAGCACTCGTGGTGGATGCCCACAGAGGCAGGATACTCACCCGCCAAGCCCACAAATTCAAAGTGGCCGACCACAGCGCCCTGACCGATGCCATGCTCTACGACACCTACATACAATCCGGTATACGAGGCGGGGCAAAAAACGGCGATGGCTCCTCTCCCATCGGATTCATGGGGCGGAGAGTCGGACTGATGGCCGGTGCCAACCTCGGGATGAGCGGATTGCAGACATTCCACACCCCTGAATATTCGAAGCTGATCAACCGCAGCCGTCCGCACATCCTTGCCCTCACACCCTGGGCATCGGTCGAACTGGCCGTGGGACGGCGCACCACCATTGCCCTCAATGCCCGCTACCACAGCGCATACAGCGACATCACCCATACCCACCGCGTCTCGCGCAATACTCCTTACGGCTATACCCTGATTGACTCCATCGCCCCCGGCTCGCGCAACATGCTGACCCTGGGTATCGAAGTGCGGAGATACAAAAATACCGACTTCGCCCCGCTGGGCTACTACTTCGACTTCGGAGCGCACATGGTCCACTTCACTACGCTCACCTCCCAAAACGACGGCAACACCTTCGGCATCCATTTCGGCTTGGGCCGAAACTATATCTTTGCGGGCCGGTTGATGCTCAACTACCAAATAGACTATGCCTACACTTACGGCATACACAAGGTGTTTGGATTTATCGATGACACCTTGCCCTACCAGCACTTTGCCGACGCCGTCCTGTCAAACATCCTGACCATCAAACTCGGCATCGGATTCATCCCCTTCTAACGGTATAGACTGACAACCTCATCAACAGAGTAACGCCCTTCAATACAGGATCCTTCCAGCATCGTTATCGGATCGTTATCCGTCATAGCATCAAGAACAAACCAGTAACGTAGCTGAACGAATGCTGTATTGAACGAACCTACTGCGTGCAGAAGAAAGGCGACACTACACCATTTTTATTATGGATAACCGAAGGGCGGCGGCGACGTTGCCACGCCCTGTTTTTCTCATAGCAACACTTTTATTCTCTCTTTTCCGTCCAATACTCGATTCTCATTTCCTCAATTACCCGCAATGGTCCGGATTAAGTCACTTTCTGTTTTTATTATATGGCATTACGTTTATATCTATCCGCCATTACTCTTTCCAATTACCTTTTACATTTCACTTTGAAACAAGGCCTTTCCCGATAAAAAAAGATTTGTATCTTTGCATCCGCAACCCCTAAAAACACGCCTGCCATGCAGATACATATCGGAACCGCCATCCGCGATGAACTTCGCCGCCAAGGCCAAACCAACGCCTGGCTTGCCGAGCAGATTGGCATCACCCCCCGCGCGTTGCAGAAAATATTCAACAAAGCCTCCATCGACACTGAACAGCTCGCCGCCATCTGTCATGCCCTCGATGCCAACCTCTTCCGCCTTTACTCCGACGGTCTTGCACAGCCTTAACAGCTTCAAAATAATGTCGAAGGCCCTCCAAAAACGGACAAAAAACAGCTCTCCATCAAGCTTTTTTCTACTCCCGGCACCCTTCCTACTGCTTCTCTACGTTATCTTTTTAATGCCATACGGAAAGAGATCATCTCCCTGCCACAACCCCCTTGTACAACTATGCCTGCACCGATACAACCTTTTTTCGCCCATTCCCTCACACAATACATCCATTTACCAGCTATTTACATAATCAACACATGTCCAAATTGGACATGTCACAATTCTTAAAAACTGTGTAATTTTGCACCGAAAAGCTGCACGTAATACCCCCCATTACTTCCCCTGTCAACTTCCCCTTCCTGTGAATGCGAAGCCTATTATTAATCCATCAAATAAACATCAAAGTCAAAAAAATGAAAGAAAACAAAAAAAATTATTGCACCCCCATTATGGAGGTGCTAAATGCAAGAGTTGAAAAAGGTTTCGAAGGGTCAGACACCCCCACTCCAGAACCCGATCCCAGCGATCAGTTCAATGCTGGTGGCTACACTGGTTGGACCGACGGCGGCAACACCAACGAATGGTTCTCATGATTTCTTGGCACCTTTTCAACAAAACAAAGTATTTTAGAAAGTCAAAATTAATCAATGCATTAGAATGAGAAATTTAATTAGCAAAACAACGATTGTTCTTTTTGCCGCTGCCCTCCTCATGGTAGGCTGCAAAAATGAGGCTGGTCAAACTTTCAAACTTGAAATACCCCAATACACTGGCGGCGACAAGACCACCTTCGGCACTGGCAACACCACCCAGTGGACTGCCGGCGACGGCGTATTAATCAATGCCATCAGCGGCACCGTACGCAATCAGTCCGGCACTGCAGTTGTCGACATCGACCCCGTCTCCCCCGTCAACAACATGTACTATTCCCTTTACGCCGGTCGTGCCACCAGCCCCAGCTTCAATGGCGAGAACGGCTACTCCTTCACTATGCCCACTTCTTTCTCCTACAGCGCCAACCAGCTGCAGGCTCCCATGGTGGGTCAGTGCGAGTATATCGATGGTGAGCATGTCCACATCATTGTCTACTCCAATATCTTCACCCTCCTGCGTCTGGACTTTGTGGTTATCCCCAGCGAGGTGACCATCACCTCCGAGAGCACTGCCCTCACCGGCGAGTTCACCGCTACCTATGTCGACGGCGAATGGACTCTCACGGCTCCTGCCGCTGACAACACCAACAAGACCCTCACCATCTCCAACCCCAACTGGGAATCTGTCATGTATGTGCCCCTGCCCGCCGGTTCTCACAAACTTACCATCGAGGGTACGTGCAACGTCAGCGGTTCCACTGTGGCCGCTCCTTTCTACAAGGCCATGACCCATGCCGTTGACATGCAGAAAGGTGTCTTCTACCCCATCAAGTGCGCCCATGCCTTCTCCGTTTCGGGTTCCAAGAAAGTTTACATCTCACCCGGCAACCTTCAATATTACAATACCAGCACCTATTCTGTAGACTTAGACAATAATGCAAGATGGGACGGCGACGGCATCGGTGCCGACTCGCGCCTTCGTTTTGCCCAGCACCAGTGGGACAACAACATCACCAGCAACAATATTGTAGAATCCAGACCGCTCCTTATAACATATCATGACGTAAGAGGCAACGGCGCTTGGATTGACCTCTTCGGCTGGGCTACCGGCCAGAATCCCGGTCGTTCCAGAACCACCAGCTTGGCCTATAGTGGAAGTGGTGCGGCTCACGACTTTGCCGACTGGGGCAATACCACCACCAGCCCCCTGATTAATGCCAAGACCAACGAGAACTGGCGCACCTGGCACACCGAGGGTTCTTGGTACACCCTGAGCAGAACTGAATGGGCGTACTTGATTGCCCGCAGCAACAAATGGAAATTAGCCACCGTTAACGGCACGGCCGGTCTTATCCTCGCTCCCGATGATTACACCGGCTCCCTCCAGACTTCCTACTCCGGTTCCGCTTGGACTAACCTCGAAAAGAGAGGTGTGGTATTCCTGCCCGGATCCGGCTACAGACACTACGGTGAAGGTATCACTCGCTCGTGGGGCTACTCCAGCGACTGGAATGGCTATTGGACTATTACTGACTCCGAGGAGTGGGGCGATTACTATGCTTACTTCATGCGTTTCGAAACCACTGGCACTCCTAGCGTCGGACGCCCCAGAGTTTCACGTGAGGGTACAGCTGCTTCCAACAAACCCGCCGGCCTCTGTGTACGCTTGGTTCAGAATGCCAACTAAGCAACGCTTATAATCCAAAAAAGAAAGAAGGTGTCCTAGATTTTGGGGCACCTTCCTTCTTTTTCAGTATTTGGGGTGGGCGTTGCTCACCCCTTTGTTTTTTGTAAGCTGGGGAGGGTCAGCCGACGCTTTCCTTTAGTTTTTCAGCGTTTTCGGCGAGCTGGAGGGCGTCGATGAGGTCCTGGATGTCGCCGTCCATGAAGGCGGGGAGGTTGTACATAGTGTAGCCGATGCGGTGGTCGGTGACGCGGCTTTGGGGGTAGTTGTAGGTGCGGACTTTCTCGCTGCGGTCGCCGGTGGCGACCATGGTTTTGCGTTTGGTGGAGAGTTCCTCCATGTACTTGTTGTATTCGCGCTCGTAGAGGCGTGTACGGAGGATGGAGATGGCTTTCTCGAGGTTTTTGATTTGAGATTTCTGATCCTGCATTGAGACGACGATGCCGGTGGGGATGTGGGTGAGTCGGACAGCGGAGTAGGTGGTGTTGACGCACTGACCGCCGGGGCCGGAGGCGCAGAAGGTCTCTTTCTTGACGTCGGACATGTTGAGTTCGACGTCGAACTCTTCGGCTTCGGGGAGGACGACGACGCCGGCAGCGGAGGTGTGGACACGTCCCTGGGTCTCGGTGGCGGGGACACGCTGGACGCGGTGGACGCCGCTTTCGTATTTGAGCATGCCGTAGACTTTCTCGCCGGTGACGTTGAAGGTGATGTCCTTGTAGCCGCCTGCGGTGCCTTCGTTGAAGCTGACCACCTCAATTTTCCAGTGTTTTTTCTCGCAGTAGCGGGTGTACATGCGGAAGAGGTCGCCGGCAAAGATGCAGGCTTCGTCGCCGCCGGTACCACCACGGATTTCGACGACGGCGTTTTTGCTGTCGGTGGGGTCTTCGGGGATGAGGAGTATGCGGATTTCGTCTTCCATCTTTTCGCGGCGTTCGGTGCATTCGGCGAGTTCGGCTTTGGCCATTTCGCGCAGTTCCTCGTCTTTCTCGGTGGCGAGGAGTTCGCGGCACTCGGCAATGGTATCGAGGAGGTCTTTATAGTCGTGGTAGGCTTTGACTACAGGCTGGAGGTCTTTGTAGTCTTTGCTGAGTTTGACGTAGCGTTTCATGTCGGATGTGACCTGCGGGTCGTTCATTTGCTGTTCAATCTCCTGGTATCGGGCGTGGATGGCTTCGAGTTTGTCTAACATGGGTTTGAATTCGTTATTTCGTTAATTCGTTAATGTTCTAATTCGTTAATGTGTTAATTCGTTATTTCGTAAATCGACTAACACGTTCACACATTAACACGTTCACACATTCAATCGATTCGAGCATGGGTTTGCGTAGATGGAGAGGAGTGTGTGGCGGTATTGCGGGCCAAGGGGGTAGAGGAGGCAGGCCTGGTCGATGTAGTCGGTGAACTGCTCGGCCACGGGGAGGTGCTGGATGCTTTGGCCTTTGAGCATGAGGGCTGCGGCCTGGTTGGTGTCGTGGATGCAGTAGGCTTGGTTGATGCGGCTGTCGATGAGGTCGGCGACGCTGTGGGGGTTGCCTTGGGTGGCCTGCAGCTCGGCGAGGGTGAGCGGCGGGCAGACGGCAAGGTGGACGTGGCCTTTGTGCTGGGTGATGCCGCTAAGGATGCTCTGTGTGTCTTCGCCAGGGGCTTTGGTGTAGGGGCCTTGCTGACGGAGGCAGAGCTCGCGGGCTTTGAGAGGGGCGCAGGGCTCCCACTGGTAGGAGATGCTGAGGGGGACGATGTGCATGGTGGCGAGAGTCTGCACAGGGTCGGTGCCTGCGGAGCTTACCATCTTGAGGAGTGCGGGGTCGGTGCGGTCCAGGCCGTCTTTGGTGCGCCCATTGCGCTGGGCAATCCATACGCTCTGCCGCTGTCCGACGACGAGCCGATGGAGGAGTGTGGAGAGCTGCATGAGGTTGCTGTAGTAGGCTTTGAGACCACCGCCACGGGGGATGGCTATCATCTTGTTGACTTTGGCCAGCTGGGCCATGAGGGGCATCTCGAAGAGGTTGGCCCCGATGACGATATGGGTGGTGGGTTGCCCGAGGGTGACGAGTTGGTATTGGAGGAGGAGGCTGTCGACGACGATGTCGCGGTGGTTGGAGATGAAGAGGCTGGGGGTGCCGTCGAGGTATTCCTGCCCAGAGCAGGTGAAGGAGCTGACGGTATTTTGGATGAGGTATTGGCAGGCTCGGTACATGGCGTCGGCCTGAAAAGAATCGACACTACGGTATTCCCGGAAGTGCCGATGCAGCGCTTCCTCCGACAACCCAGGGAAGAGTTTTGCGGCCAACGGATGCCCTGCAAGGGTGTCCATTATCTCTGCAAACTCCTGACCCTGACAAATATAACTTTCTTCTATCGATTCCATATTTTATGCAAAGGTACAAAAAAAAATTGAGAAAGAATAAGAATATTGTGTTAAGGTGTTAACGTGTTAATGTGTTAGTCGATTTACGAATTAACTCAATTACGAATTAACTCATTCAAAATATCAACGTATAAACTTATCAACAATTTACGAAATAACACGTTTACGAAATAACGCATTCAAAATATCAACGCATAAACTTATCAACAATTTACGAAATAACACATTTACGAATTAACGCATTCAATTTTTTTTTGTATCTTTGCGCCATGAAAAAATTGGCTGGTTTTATATTTATCATTCTGATAACAGGCCACTTACAGTCGTTTTCACAATCTGATGGACGGGGCAGGAAGATGCTTCCCACCCGTTCGGAGGAGTATTTGGACAACAGACTGGCGGGGTCGTCATCGCTTTTTTTCTGGAACGGAGATTTGTGGACGTGCAACGACCACGGGGAGTTGGGGGTCTACAGTCTGGACACGCTGAACGGTTCGATCAAGGACAGCGTGAAGGGATGTCTGCAGTTCAACGATATGGAGGAGATGGCACAGGATGAAGAGTTTTTCTATTTCGGCGACTTTGGAAACAACCACAGCGTACTGCGCAACGACCTTTGTATCTACCGGATGGCTAAATCGGACTTGGTGCGCGGGGTGTGTCGGGCGGACACTATCCGTTTCACTTACGAGGGCTATAATCCCGACGGGGAGGGTTCCTCGGGCACTCCGGTGACGGACTACGACTGCGAGGCGATGGTGGCAGTGGGCGACAGTCTGTACCTGTTCAGCAAGCAGTGGACATCGCAGCAGACGGTTTGTTTCGCCGTTCCCAAGGAGCCAGGTTTCCATACGGCCATTGCGCTGTTCCGGCTGAATGTGAACGGGCTGGTGACGGGTGCAAGCTATTACCGCCATTCCAACGGGTCGGGCAAGGAGCATAGCACGCTGGTGCTGTGCGGTTACAATATGCTGGTGCAGCCCTTCATCTATTTGGTTTACGACTTCCAAGGCACCCGTTTTCTTGAGGGCAAACGCGAGAAGATTCTTGTGAGCAACGAAATAGGATGGCAGACCGAGGCCGTTGCCACGGACGACGGTTTCCACTATTGGATTACGAACGAGTCGCTGAAGCGGATGGGGTTAACGCGACCCGCCCGCCTGATTTCGGTAGACTTGTCGATGTTTTTGAAGGATTACGCCACAACGCCGACCACGACGAACGGCATTGAAGAGGGCGAGGCCCGCTTTCCTGTGCTGGCGCCCAACCCCACCGACGGGATGATGCATCTTGTTCCTTCCGACCCCACGGCTTCGAACGATTTCAGTGTGGAGGTGTGGGACACCCAAGGCCGACGCTTGCCGGGAGTCGTGAAGGATAACAGCATCGACCTGCGCGACCAGTCGGCCGGTGTATATTTAGTGAAGATGTCGACCCCACGGGGTGATATGGCCATCCGCAAGGTGCAGCGCGTGGCAAACAGCTGCAGCTATTGATTGCCCTACCGAGGCAACACCCTTTCCACTTTTTTCATTGATTCCAGAAGTGCCAGCTGAGCTCGGCCTGTCTGTGGAGCATGGCACGTCCGTTGCAGAATGCGGCGCCGGCCTGTGCCGCCTGCCGGAGGAAAAGTGTGGGCGCGGGATTGTATACGAGGTCGTAGCATAGATGGCGAGGTGTCAGCACCCCTGCATTAGGCCATGGGGTCTGCCCGATATGTGGATACATGCCCACGGGGGTGGTGTTGACAAGGAGGAGTCGGGAGGCGGAGAGGTCTTCGGCCTGTTGATAGGAGATGACACCGTCGCGGCCGGCCGGATTGCGCGACACGAGCAGGTATTCAATGCCCATTCCTTCCAGTGCTGAGGCCACCGCCCGCGAAGCGCCCCCAGTGCCGAGGACAAGGGCATGTGTGTGCCAGGGTCGTAGATGTGGGGCCAGAGTCTCGGCAAAGGCGGGTGCATCGGTGTTGTGACCCACCAGCACCCCATCGCGGACTTCCACACAGTTCACCGCCCCCACGCGACGGGCGAAGTCGTCAATGCGGTCCAGACAAGGCATTACTTGTTCCTTGAAAGGGATGGTGACATTGAATCCGTCGATACCGTTCTCTTCCACCCACTGCCGCAGACGCTCCACGGTGTCCATCTCATAGAGGCGGTATTCGGCATCAGCTATCCCTTCGCGTTCAAACTTGTCGGCGAACCATGCCGGCGACCATGAGTGTGAAAGACTTTTGCCTATCAATCCATACTTTTTCATGCTGCAAAGATACAAAGAATTTTTGAATTCGTTATCCGTTGATATGTTATATGTTGATATGTTGGATGTTGATACGTTGATATGATGCGAGCCGTATAAACTTATCAACAAATAAACTTATCAACAATAAAAGTCACGTTGACACATTATTCTCCGTTCTCAATTTTTTTTCGTATCTTTGCATCCGCAAGAATCAAGCTACTATGAAAACCATTCTGCGCGTTATACTGCTAATTATCAACCTGCTTTTTGCGGTGGCTCTGGTGGCATCCACGCTGGCCGGGAAGGTTGAACCATCGCGTTGTGCAACCGTTTCCATCCTCAGCTACGGCTATGTGCTGTTCCTGTTGGCCAACGCCGCGTTCATTATCATGTGGCTTTGCTTCTCGCGATGGGAGTTCCTCATCTCGGTGGCCGCTATCGTGTGCCGCCTGTCGTTTATCCCCCTATTCTTCCAAGTTGGCGGCAATACCGAGCCTGTGGAGGGGGACGATGTACTAAGGGTGATGACATTCAACGCGCATGGTTTCCACGGGTTGGACAGCGACACGCTGATGCGTGCTGACAGCGGAGCAGCCTTGTTTGTGCAGCTTGTCGAAGCAGAGCAGCCCGATGTGGTGTGCATACAGGAGTTTTTCGTCGCGAAAAGGATGAAGGTGAAAGAGAAACTGGCGGAACGGGGCTATAAATACCACTACGGCGTCCACGGCGAGAGCAAGCCGTCACTCAGTATCCTCTTCTCACGCTGGCCTATCGTGAAGGGGGAGATGATGGACAAGAAGACCAAATTCCATGTCGACGTGCAGAAGGGCGACAGCCGAGTGAGGATATGCTGCGTACATCTCGACTCGTACGAGCTGGACAACTCCGACTACGAGAGTTTCGAGCGCCTCTCGCATGCCAAAACCGACAGCTCCACCCATCGACTGCTGAAAAAGTTTGCCGAGACCACTCGCCGCCACGAACAGGAATGGAAAGAGGAGTTGCTGCCCCTTGTGCAGTCGTCGCAGGTGCCGATCATCATTGCCGGCGACTTCAACGACACGCCTGCTTCCTATATCTATCAGCAAGCCACCCATCTGCTTGCCGACCCATACGTGGAGCAAGGGCGTGGCTTCGGCACCACCTACCACGGTCCCTTCCCTGCATTCCGCATCGACTACATCCTCCACAGCCGCGACATGGAGGCTCTCTCCTACAAGCGTATCTCCACCCCCATCTCCGACCACTTCCCCATTATTACCGACCTGCGTCTTCCAAAATAGAACAATACCCCCCTCCGAAGCGTGACACAGAACGAACGATATAAACGAATGATAGCCTATTTCGAGGAGGAGCGCCCCACGGCACAGTCCGAATTGAAATACGAGGATCCGTTCCAACTGCTGGTTGCCGTCATCCTGTCGGCTCAGTGCACCGACAAGCGGGTGAACATGACCACCCCGGCGCTCTTTGCCGCCTATCCCGATGCAGCCACAATGGCCGAAGCCACGCCCGAGGACATCTTCCACTACATCCACTCCATCTCCTACCCCAACAACAAGAGCAAACACCTTGCAGCTATGGCCCGCAAGCTGATGGACGACTTTGGTGGCGAGGTGCCTTCCGACATCGACGACCTCCAGACCCTGCCCGGTGTAGGACGCAAAACCGCCAACGTCATTGCGTCGGTGGTATTCAATCTTCCCGCCCTGGCCGTGGATACCCACGTGTTCCGCGTAGCCAACCGCATCGGACTTACCCGCAACAGCAAGACTCCCCTGCAGACTGAGCGCGAATTGGTGAAGCACATCCCCGAGGAGAAGATTCCCATCGCCCATCACTGGCTCATCCTCCATGGCCGCTATGTGTGCCAAGCACGCAAACCCCACTGCAGCGAGTGCGGTCTCACAGAGATTTGCCTATGGTATAACAAACATGTGAACGTGTGAACGTGTTAATGTTTGAATCTATGACTAACGAATTAACGCAATAACGAATTCATTCCATGCTGACCCAACCCCTGTTTCTGATAGGCCTGGCGGCAATAGCCATTCCCATAGCCATCCATCTGCTGCAGCTGCGCCGCTACCGTAAAGTCTATTTCAGCAACGTGGATATGCTCGAGGAGCTGCAGAGCGAGAACCGCCGTCAGCGCAACCTGCGGCAACTGCTCATCCTGGCCACACGCATCCTTGCCATCGTCTTCATCGTCCTGGCTTTCTGCCAGCCCGTCATCCCGCACAAAGGCTCACAGCTACAAAAAGGCGGCACGGCAGTGAGTGTGTACATCGACAATTCCTACAGTATGGAATGCGGAGGCATGGAAGGCAGCCTCATCGAAGCCGCCAAGCAGAAAGCCCTCGAGATAGCCGATGCCTACGACCCCTCTGTCCCGTTCCAACTGCTCACCAACAACGCCTCTGGCAGCCAGTTCCGCTGGCTTAGCCGCGAGGACTTCATCAGTGCCGTCCGCGAAGTGGAGGCTGGTGCCGTCACCACGCCCCTCTCCCAGATTGCCATACGGCAGCACGAGTTCCTGCGTTCCTCCCCTGCCACAAACCGCCATGCCTACCTCATCAGCGACTTCCAGCGCACCACGGCCGACCTCGCTGCCCTTCCCCCCGACACCGCAGTGCTCTCCACCCTCATCCCCCTCGGCGGCAGTTCGCTGGCAAATGTCTATATCGACAGTCTGGCATTCAACAGTCCTGCCTATTTCCGCGGCTCCACCGTCCACGTGGAAGCCCGCGTACGCAACGGTGGCGACAAGGCAGTGGAGAAACAGCCCCTGCGCCTCTATATCGGCGACCGCCAAAGGGCTGTCACCTCGCTGGACATCGCTCCCCACAGCTCCTCCACGGCTTCCCTCACCTTCACCATACAGGACGACACCCTCCTCCTCGGACATGTCGAGACCACAGACTACCCCGTTACCTTCGACGACCGCCTCTATTTCGCCCTCCCCGTAGCCACACGCATCCCCCTGCTGGTGGTCAGCGGCAAGACCGAAAATCCATTCATCAAGAAACTCTTCTCCGGTGACAGCCTCACCCTCTACCGACAAGAGCCTTACGACCGCATGGACTACAGCCATATCGAACAGAGCCGTGTGGTGATTCTCGACGAACTCCACGCCATCCCCTCTGGACTGTCGCAGGCACTCACTCAGTTTGTCGACGACGGCGGCACCTTGGTGGTCGTACCCGCCCCCGATGCCGAAGTATCGTCATACAATCTCCTCCTGTCGTCACTCCATGCCCCGCTGCTTCAATCCTGGCGACAGAAAGAGACCCGGGCAGGAGCCTTGCAATCGTCCCATCCGCTCTACTCGGGGGTCTTCCGCAACCTCAGCGACGAGGTGGAGATGCCCTCCACCACTGGCCACTACACACTCCAACAATCTGGCGGCACCGTCACTCGCCAAGTTATCGGACTGCTCGACGGCAACAGTCTCCTCTCCGAGACCCCCTTCGGCCAAGGCCACCTGTACCTCTTTGCCACCCCCCTGCGCGCCGACTTCACCGACTTTGTCCATCAGGCGCTTTTCGTCCCCACCCTCTACAACATGGCCCTCTTCAGCACACCACTCCCCCTACCCTACCACCTCATCACCTCCACGCAACCCATTCCGCTCTCTACCCTCCTTACCGACGATACTCCACGCCACCTCGACCCCGTCGATGCGGGTTCCGGGCAGCAGGGATTCATCCCCGACATACGGCGTTCCGGCTCGCACAGCCTCATCTATCCCCACGGCGAAATCGTCCAAGCAGGCAACTATATCCTCTCACCCCAACCTCTCGAAGGACTGGCCTTCAATTATAGCCGTCAGGAATCCGACCTCACCTGCCTGTCGCGCAGCGACATCAAACGGCTTGTCGACGAGGCCGGCCTCGCCTCCTACCGCCTCTCGCCTCCGGCATCCAAGTCCATGACCGACTACATCCGCAGCCGCAACCAAGGCACCCCCCTCTGGCGGTGGTGTATACTCCTCGCCCTCCTCGCGCTCCTTGCCGAGACACTTTTCATCCGTCTACCCCTCCACAAAAGCAAAGCATAACCCCATCCAGCATGTTAACCATCGAAAATATCACCAAGAGCTTCGGCACCTTCCGTGCCCTCGACGGGGTGAACCTCCACGTCCGCCGCGGCACTGTCTTCGGTCTCCTCGGCCCCAACGGTGCCGGCAAGACCACCCTCATCCGCCTCATCAACCAAATCATTGCGCCGGACAGCGGCACCATCCTCTTCGACGGGCATCCCATCACCCCTGCCGACGTCATGCAGATAGGCTACCTGCCCGAGGAACGCGGACTATACAAAAAAATGCGTGTGGGAGAACAATGCATCTACCTGGCCCGGCTCAAGGGGCTAGACAAATCCACCGCCGAACATCGGTTGCACCAATGGTTCGACCGCCTCGAGATAGACTCCTGGTGGCACCGCCGCGTGGAGGAGCTCTCCAAAGGCATGCAGCAGAAAGTCCAATTCGTGGTCACCGTGCTTCACAACCCCAGCCTCCTCATCTTCGACGAACCCTTCAGCGGTTTCGACCCAGTCAACGCCGACCTCCTCAAGCACGAAATCCTCCGCCTCAAGGAGCAGGGTGCCACCATCATCTTCTCCACCCACAACATGCCGTCGGCCGAAGAGCTCTGCGACGACATAGCCCTCATCAACCATGCGCGCGTGGTGCTCAGCGGCCCGCTTGCCGACATCAAAGCCCACAACCCCGGCCAAGACCTCGACCGCATCTTCATCGACACCGTGCGGGGCACCTCAACCGGCGATAATCAATAGCATGTTATAAAACCCTGCCTCATGAACAAAGTACTCCTTGTCATACAACGCGAATACTTCACCCGCGTCAAGAAAACCTCCTTCTGGATACTCACCATCGTCGTACCCATCCTGCTGGCCATGGTCTACGCCATCCCCATCATCCTGGCCACGCGTCCCCTCGAGCACTCGCATGTGCTGATTGTCGACGACACAGGCCTCTTCCAAGGCCAGTTCCGCTCGGGACGTGACATCTCCTACCACGAAGCGGGAAGCATCGACTACGCCCGTCGACAGTTGCAGCAGTACGACAGCCTCGACGCCATTGTCTACATCCCTGCTCGCGAGACCACCCTGCCACGCGACGCCTATCTCTTCTACCGCTCCGACATGCCCGCACTCAATGTACAGACCGATGCCCAGAGCCAGCTTCAGGAAATACTGCGTAACCGCATTCTGCTCGACGTCCACGGCCTCACCCCTGAAGACTACACCCTCCTCACCTCCACCCATATCAAACTGCGCACCCAGGATATCGAGACTGGCCGCGACGGTTTCCTCCAGGTCAAAATTGTGGTCGGCATAATCCTCGCCATGCTTGTCTTCATCGCGGTCTTTATGTTCGGCTCGCAAGTGATGCGGGGAGTCATGGAAGAAAAGACCAGCCGAATAGTGGAAGTCATTGTATGCAGCGTCAAACCCTTCCAGCTCATGATGGGCAAAGTGGTGGGTATCGGACTTGTAGGCCTCACCCAGTTTGCCCTTTGGGTGCTGCTGGCAGGTGCTCTGGTCATGGGCGTGCAACTGACCCATGCCGACCTCTTCCAGCAGGCCACCGAACGCCACAGCCAAACCGAGATTGCCTCCAAAGGCACGGAAGCCACCTACCAGTACCAAACCGAACAGGAACGTGCCGCCCAGTACCAGGCTGGCGAGGGCATTGACAACAGCATCCAAGACCTCATCGAAGGCCTCACAGGCATCAACTTCGCCATGATTATCTTCCTCTTTCTCTTCTACTTCGTATTCGGCTACCTGCTCTACGCCTCGCTCTTCGCCGCCGCTGGCTCGCTGGTCGACAACGAGACCGACTCGCAACAGTTCACCCTCCCGCTCACCATCCCCCTCATACTCACCCTCCTGCTGCTCCCCTCCATGGTCGGGCAGCCCTCGGGCAATATCAGTGTGTGGCTCTCCATCATCCCCTTCACTTCGCCTGTAGCCATGCTGATGCGCATCCCCTTTGGTGTCCCAGTATGGCAGGTGGTGCTCTCCATGCTTCTGCTCATTGCCACCTTCCCCCTTTGCATCTGGGCAGCCGCCCGCGTCTACCGCTCCGCCATCCTCCGCTACGGACAGAAAGCCTCTTGGCGCGACGTATGGCGATTGCTGAAAAGAGACAAAAAGATTAGATAAAACCCTTTATCCCCAATAAATTATGACACACAAACTAGCCATTTCTATCCTGCTGCTGACCCTCAGCCTTAGCTGTGCAGCACAAGAGTTGCAACGTACCTGGAGCCTAGGTCCCCTCACCTGGGACGACTTTACTGCCACCCCCACCAACGCCGATGAAAACTCACTGCTACAATACAACATCGGCTTCAGTCCCGTACAGGAAAATATAGACGGTATCAAATCCTTCTTCTACCGTGCCGAAGCCTGGATGCTTCCCTCCTCGTCGTGGGTCACTGCCGACCATCGCACCCCCCAGCTGCTGCGCTACAACCAAGTGATATTCGACATGCTCGAAGTGGAGCGCCGCACCCTTCAACGCTCGCTCAACACCTCCGACGACCCAGGCTCCTACAGCAACATGCTTTATGGAGCCAACGACCGGCTCAACCAACGCATAGCCTACTTCCGCCAACTGACACAGGACGGCACAGACACCGCAGCCCTCGCCTCCTTCGAGAAGCAAGTCTGGCAGCAACTCGACATGCTCCCAGCCTACTACCAACCCACTTACACCCCCCGCCCATTCGGCTACAGCGCCTACTTCTCGCTGGGGATGTCCTACCCGTTTGGCTCCATGGGACAGTTTTTTACCCCCGCATTCACCATCGGGTATGGCTTCGCCTTCCAATGGAAAAGCCATCTCCTCGACATCGAAGCCATCATGGGCAGCTACGATGCCCGCAAGAACGCACCCCTCCTCAACAGGAATAACCCTCAACTAGTGGAGGGCATCTTTCTCGAAGATCATTCCTACAGCCTCACCCTCATCAACATCGGCTACGGATTCCTGCTCATCGACAACAACCTCATGCAACTCTCCCCCATCATCGGCCTCGGTATGCACGAACTCAGTGCCAACCGAAAATGGGAAGACCGCTTTGCCTACACCCGACTCGAGCCTACTGTGGGAGTCATGTTCCGCTACCACTTCTGGCAGCAGAACACCTTCCCCCGCTTCAACCACCTGTTTGGCGACCACCGCATCAGCGACCGCAACCACATCTCGCTACAGGGCAAACTGCGCCTTTCCTACTCCTCGTTCCCACGTATCGAGGGAAGCCCCAAAGGCCTCTGCCTGACGGCGCAGGTAGGCATCGCCTTCGGCGGACGCTACCACACAGTTGAATAGCCCGTCCTTTTTCCCCTTACAAAAGATAGAACAACGCCTGATTTGCCTATTTCCTACAGCGTATCTGGCTTCCCAATGACTGTTGGGATTATTCATCTGGAAGCCGACCTGGTGGTGGAAACACCTTGTGCTCTCCCTCCGCGCAGCCCAATCCTGCCGCCAGTAGAGTGGACGACGCGCAGAACCGCCACAATGTAATAGTTGTCAACCCATTATCCTCAGTTCTGGTAAAAAAAAGATTTTTTTTTCATCCAATCCAAAAAAAAGTCGTACCTTTACAACCAGTAAAAAATGAAAGAAAAACGTTGGATATTAAGGGAAGATTATGACAAAGAGGTAGTTAAAAAACTTGCGGAAGCATTAGGAGTTGACGAAATTATCGCCACGCTGCTTGTTGAGCGTGGTGTTACGACGTTCGAAGAGGCACGGTGTTTCTTCCGACCAAGCTTGGACCAGTTGCATGATCCTTTCCTGATGAAGGACATGGACCGCGCCATTGCTCGTATCAACGAGGCGGTCCGCCGACACGAGCGAATCCTCATCTATGGGGATTACGATGTGGACGGCACTTCTGCTGTTGCCCTGGTGTACTCCTACCTCAGTACATTCCACCGCAACATTGATTTCTATATCCCTGACCGCGACAGCGAGGGATATGGCATCTCGTTTCAGGGCATCGACTATGCCCGCGAGACGGGTGTCAAACTGATTATCGCCCTCGACTGCGGCATCAAGGCCATGGAACAGGTGGCTTATGCATCCAGTTTCGGCATCGACTTCATTATCGGCGACCACCATCTGCCCGACGGCCTCAACATTCCCGCCGCTGTGGCGGTGCTGGACCCCAAGCGCGAGGACTGCCCCTACCCCTACAAGGAGCTGTCGGGATGCGGCATTGGGTTCAAGATTGTCGAGGCACATCAGGAGCAGCGCGTAGGCGTGCGCCTGTGCGATGCACCCGAGACACTGGACGACATCCGCCGCGAGAAGCGCGACGACCTGCAGCTGCGCTTACTGAAATACCTTGACCTCGTGGCGGTGAGTATTGCATCGGACATCGTGCCCATCATGGGCGAAAACCGTGTACTGGCAGCTTTCGGACTGAAGGTCATCAACACCCGTCCCCGTCCCGGCATCGAGGCCATCCTCACCTACGGCCACATCGAACGCCGCACAGAGGAGGAACAGCGTCAACACCCCGAGGACAAGTCGTATTTCCGCAAGGAGCTGAACATCACCGACCTCGTGTTTCTGGTCGGTCCCCGCATCAACGCCGCCGGACGTATACGCAGTGCCTTCGATTCCGTACGCCTGCTGCTGAGCGACAATGCCGAGCAGGCGGAAATGCTGGCAAAGGAAATCAACGAGTACAACACCCAGCGCAAGGACCTCGACAGCTCGGCAACCGAGGAGGCCAAACGCCGCATAGAAAGCAACCCCGTAATGCGGAACCGCAAGAGCATCGTGCTCTTTGACGAGAACTGGCACAAGGGCGTGGTGGGCATCGTGGCATCGCGGTTGGTGGAGGCTTACTATAAGCCTACAGTTATCTTCACCCGCTCCACCGACGACCTCTTCACAGGGTCGGCCCGCAGCATCAAGGAGTTCGACGTCCATGCCGCCCTCGAGCAATGCAGCGACCTGCTTGAGCATTTCGGCGGTCACCGCTGCGCCGCAGGGGTGTCGGTGAAACCCGAAAACCTGGAGGCCTTTACCAAGCGTTTCGAGGAGGTGGTCACCCAGACCCTGCCGAAAGAAAGTATGGTTCCCGAGATAGAGATTGACGCCGAGCTGGACTTTGGCAAACATATCACGCCCAAGTTCCTGCGTATCCTGAAGCAATTCGGTCCCTTCGGCCCGGAGAACAACGTGCCGGTGTTCATGTCGCACAGTCTTGTCGACACGGGCTATCCCCGCGTGGTGGGCTCCAACCACCTCAAGTTTAATGTCATCTCCCTCCTCTCGCGGTCGAAGACCTACCCCGCCATCGGGTTCCAGCTGGGGCACTGTTTCCCACGCGTCAAGAAAGGACACCCTTTCACCATCTGCTATACCCTCGAAGAGAACTACTGGAACGGCAAGACCGAGATACAAATCAACGTCAAGGACCTCCACTTCGACGAAGACTAGAACCAGACGATAACAAAAAGCGTATCCTGGGATTCCCTATCACTTCCCGGGATACCCCAGTAAACCTTTAGAAAACAAAAAACATCCTCAACTATGGCTGACGACAAGAAAATCATTTTCTCAATGGTAGGTGTGGGCAAGCTGATACCGCCCTCCCGCCAGATATTGAAAGACATTTATCTATCCTTCTTCTACGGTGCCAAAATCGGCATTATCGGCTTGAACGGCTCGGGAAAGTCGAGCCTGCTGAAGATTATCGCCGGGGTGGACAAGGACTATCAAGGCGAGGTGGTTTTCTCGCCCGGCTACAGCGTGGGATATCTGGAACAGGAACCCAAACTGGATGACACTAAGACGGTGAAGGAGGTGGTGCAGGAGGCTGTGCAGCCCATTGTGGATGCCCTGAAGGAGTATGAAGAGGTGAACAACGCCTTTGCCGACCCCGATGCCGACTTCGACAAACTGTGCCAGCGACAGGGCGAGCTGACGGAACTCTTGGAGCAATACGACGCCTGGAACCTCGACAGCCGACTGGAACGCGCCATGGATGCCTTGCGCTGTCCCGACGAGGATGCACCTGTAAAGAACCTCAGCGGTGGCGAGCGGAGACGTGTGGCTTTGTGCCGTCTGCTGCTGCAGGAGCCGGACATCCTGCTGCTTGACGAGCCCACCAACCATCTGGATGCCGAGAGCATCGATTGGCTGGAGCAACACTTGCGCCAGTATAAAGGTACCGTCATCGCGGTAACGCACGACCGTTATTTCCTCGACAATGTGGCGGGCTGGATTCTGGAACTCGACCGCGGCGAGGGTATCCCCTGGCAGGGCAACTACAGCAGCTGGCTGGACCAGAAGACCCAACGTCTGGCAATGGAGGAAAAGCAGGAGAGCAAACGCCGCAAGACCCTCCAGCGCGAGCTGGAATGGGTGCGTATGGCACCCAAAGCCCGTCATGCCAAAGGCAAGGCCCGTCTGGCAGCTTACGACCGCATGATGAACGAGGACGTGAAGGAGAAGGAGCAGAACCTCGAAATCTTCATTCCCAACGGCCCACGACTGGGCAACAAGGTGCTGGAAGTGGAGGGGGTCAGCAAGGCCTATGGCGACAAGCTGCTCTACGAGAATCTTACGTTCAGTCTGCCCCCTGCGGGCATTGTGGGCATCATCGGCCCCAACGGGTGCGGAAAGACAACCCTCTTCCGCCTGATTATGGGGTTGGAGAAACCCGACACAGGCACTTTCACCGTGGGCGAGACCGTGAAAATAGGCTATGTGGACCAGCAGCATGTGCAGATTGACCCCGAGAAGAGCGTCTACGACGTGGTGTCGGAGGGCAACGAACTCATCCCCATGGGGGGACGCTTGGTGAACGCCCGCGCCTACCTGTCGCGCTTCAACTTCACCGGCACCGACCAGAGCAAGAAAGCCGGTGTGCTCAGCGGTGGTGAACGCAACCGTCTGCACTTGGCTTTGACGCTGAAGAGCGAGGCCAACGTGCTGCTGCTTGATGAGCCCACCAACGACATCGACGTGAACACCATGCGTGCCTTGGAAGAGGGCTTGGAGAACTTTGCCGGCTGCGCCGTGGTCATCAGCCACGACCGTTGGTTCCTCGACCGTATCTGTACCCACATTCTTGCCTTCGAGGGCGACTCACAAGTCTATTTCTTCGAGGGCAGCTACAGCGAATACGAGGAGAACCGCCGCAAACGCCTCGGCGACGACACCCCCCACCGCCTGCGATACAAGAAACTGATGAAATAATAATTGAATGTGTTAATGCGTTAATTCGTGAGTCTTTGATTTGACAGCAAATAGACTAACACATTAACACGTTCACACATTCACACAATCTTCTCATGCCCATGAAAAAGATTATACTGATACTCTTAATTCTCAGTTCACAATTCTCAATTCTCAATTCTCTTTGGGCGCAGGAGATTGGCGTGGACTACGATGAACACGGTCGTGTGGTACGCTCATCGCATGCCGTGGTGGATGCCAGCGACCGACTGGCGGTACTTATCACCTACACCTACGACAGCACCGGCGTGGTGGAGACCCGCACCCTGCAAAGCTACGACAAGCTGGGACGCCCCGTGCGCAAAGAGGTCTACACCGTGGATGAGTATCTGCTCTATACCGAAGAAAACCAATACGACCGCCACGGCAACCGCACCCGCTGCGTCCAGACTACCTACGACGAAGACGGCAAGCCCACTCCCACTGTCTACAAATACCGTTACAGCAAGCAACCCGACGGCTCATGGCAGTTGGTCAGCATCCTCCTAAACGGGAAGGAGGTCCTGCTTGAAGAATAAGGTCAAAACCGTGGTAGTGTTTGTGGCAATAATAATAGTGCCATGCCTGCTATTCTATATGATGCTGCGACACGACAAGCGCGAAGGCTGTGAGTCGGACAAAGCATTCGACCTACTGGTCAAGACCATCTATTTCGAAGGCGATGTACTGTCCGCGCCAGTATATAACAACTCCACCCTGCTATGCATCAAGATTGACACCACCAGTGTGGATTCGTTCTATTATTTCAGCCGTGATTGGGCTCTCTGCATCCGTGACAGTGTGGCGGTAATTCCTATCGGGATAATTGACAAGTTTGATTCGGCAGACCACTTCAAAACCACTGCCCAACGAGTGGTGGTAAACAGAGGCTTTAACAAAAAGTCCATATTCATCCGAGGCAGCGACACCCTGACTATAAACTTCGACCTGTGGCCGGCGAAACTAGAAGAGGTACATCTTCTGATGGCCTGGGAGAACACCCTAGATTCTATATGTAGTGAGAAATAACCCTGGTAATTCTCTTAAAGCCTGATGACCATTCCTCGAATTTCGGGGTCAGAGTATTTTTAAACAGAAAAAATTTCGGGGAAAGGAGAAATAGTTGTATTTTTGCACCTGAAATCAATAAGAATACCCAATGAAGGATAATACCATTATACCTCTGCAATCGTCAGAAAAACCGTCCATTAGTTGAGGAGATAAGGCAGATTGCATAAACAAAAATCACAGAAGAAAAGCAATAAGCCACCGCGCAAAAAGACTGCGCACAATATGTGTAATTTTGCAGCCTAAAACGAAACGATTATGCCTACTAACAAAAACGCTGTAACACGATATTACATACTGGACAGGTTGTTGGCCAACCGCTATCACAACTACTCTTCTAAGGAGTTGTGCCAGCTTGTCAATGAGAGACTGAAGGAATTGAAGACCTCGGAAGAGTTAGAAAAGAAGGAGGCGCCTGTTAGCCTTCGCACTATTCAGGATGACTTGCATTACCTGGAATATGAGGGACCTTTCCTTGCGGAGATTGAACATTATCAGATTGATGTTCCAAGTCAGAAGAACCCCAATAAGACCGTCAAGAAGACCTGCCACCGCTATGCCGATCCCTCTTTCTCTATCTTCAAGAAGGAGATGACGGAAGATGAAAGGTACCTGCTCTCTGAAGCGTTGTCGTTACTGGGGCAGTTTGACGGATTGCCAAATCTGGAAGGCTTGGATGCGTTGAGAAAGAGTTTGAACGTGAAGACCGACAGGCAGATAATTACCTTTACAAAGAATCCGTTGGAGAACTCCAATCTGCTTGGCGATCTCTTCACGGCCATTACTCAACAGCAGGTGGTGGAACTGCACTATCACCGTTTCGACACTCCCAACGAGGAACGGACGGTGGCGTTACATCCCTATCTGCTCAAGGAGTACAACCGCCGTTGGTATCTTATTGCTGCGGCGGAAGAGAGCGGGAAGTTGCTGAACTTTGCGCTTGACCGCATTGACAAGGTGGTGCCGTTGAAGTCGCATGTATATGTGCCTTATGATGGTGACCTCAACGAGCGGTTCGAGGACATTGTGGGTGTGACGCTGAATGAGGACAAGGATTTGCAGACTATCGTGTTCTGGGTCAGCAACCGCTCCAAGGACTATGTCGCCACCAAGCCCATCCACGAGTCACAGCGCAATATCCGTGGGGAACGGGACGCAGAGCTCCGCGAGAAGTACCCCACGCTATGCGAGGGACGTTTCTTCTCTATTGACTGCATTGAGAACTACGAGTTGATTCGCGAGTTGACCTCCTTCGGCAAAGACTTGATAGTCCTCTCCCCGCAGAGCATAGTAGAGCAAGTGCAGCAAAGGATTATCGAGATGTACAACGAATACTCAGCCGTATTCAAGAGGTGTAATATTTAGTGCCTATACACAACAAAACGCTCACATTTGTCGAATTCGTTGTCTATGGACAATGACTATAGAAAGCTGGTACATGCACGTTGATGATATGGGGAAATTAGGAAGTTCCAGAAGTGAAAATTGGGGAAATAAGGAAGTTTGATGAAGTGTTTTTGTGCTAATAAGGAATTATTTCGTATCTTTGCAACTGAAGACTAAACAGAAAATTCAGAGTAGAATAAATTGAGATATGGATAAAAGTAATGAGATGAAGAAGAATGAGTCAACAGAAGTGTCACAAGTTGATACCCTCTTTGAGCGTATATCAGGACTGATAGAACAGGCAAGGAGGTTTGTGACAAACTCCGTAAATGTGGCGGAGGTGAGGACACGTTTTGAAGTAGGGCGGTATATCTTCGAGAGTGAGCAACAGGGTACACGGGCAGAGTATGGAAAACAGGTTCTGAAAAACCTATCTGTCCGGCTGATTGAGCGATTCGGAAGCGGTTGGAGTTATGATATGCTTAAACGCTGTCGCTTTTTTTATCAAGCCTATGGTAATGCAGCAATTGGGGCAACAGCGTTGCCCCAATTAGAGAATGATGCAGATACTATTGATAAAGAGTGTGATACAAATTGGGGCAACGCCGTTGCCACAATTCAACAGCCTCGTTTCACGTTGTCGTGGTCGCACTATTTGGTGTTGATGCGGATAGAGAATATAGAGGCTCGTAGTTTCTATGAAATTGAATGTGCAGAGCAACAATGGTCTGTCAAGCAACTCAAACGGCAGGTGGGCAGCAGCCTGTATGAGCAGCTGGCTCTTAGCCGCAATAAAGACGAAGTGATGCGGTTGGCACGACAAGGGCAGACTGTTGAGAAGCCGTCCGACATTATCAAGAATCCGCTGACACTGGAGTTTCTTGGGCTGAAGCCCGATGTGGCGTACACAGAATCGAAGCTTGAAAATGCTATTATTGACAAAATGCAGCAGTTCTTATTGGAACTTGGGAAGGGCTTTTTGTTCGAGGCGCGCCAGAAACGCTTCACCTTTGAGGAACGACATTTCTATGTAGACCTTGTCTTCTACAATCGATTGTTGCAGTGCTATGTGCTGATTGACTTGAAGACTGGTGACCTGACCCATGAGGACTTGGGACAGATGCAGATGTATGTCAACTATTACGACCGTCATGTCAAGGAAGATTTTGAGAAGCCCACCATTGGTATACTTCTTTGCGAAGAAAAAAGTGATGCTCTTGTAGAGTTGACGCTCCCCAAAGATGCCAATATCTATGCTTCGCAGTATTCGCTCTATCTGCCCGAAAAAGACCTCCTGCAAAGGAAGTTGAAAGAATGGATTGACGAGTTTAATGAAAACAGAATATAGAAAATAGAAAACACTGAAAAATAGATAGAAAAACTACTGCGCAAAAAGATTGCACTTCGAGGGTGTAATTTTGCAGCCGAAAAGAATGAACAAAGACTTGCATTAATTCAAGAAAAAAGTGTATCTTTGTAAATTCTAAAATGAGAGGAATACGGCAGGGCACTCTCTACAAAAGCCAATGCCAAAGAGACCTTTGAAACGATTGCTGTTCTTTTGAACATTAGAACCGCCTTTCAATAGTTGGAAGGCAAATAATCTGCTGCTATCGGCAGGTTCATGCAAATGTGCATGGTTTTGCAAGTTAGTTCATCCTATCATATAAATTATATCATTTTAATTTATTTTGAATTTAGGATTTACTACGATTTTATGATTTTGGGCTTTATTACAATAATGTAAGCCGGGAATTCAGATCTGAAGTAATGGCATAAAGGACAGCAATCGACCCTCAAAGGGTAAAGAAAAAAGAATAAAACAATGTCTGAGAAAATGAAAAACAGAATAAAGAACGATATGGATTACAATACTGTCATTAACGAAATATGGCGGAATTTGGAGTCCAAGACAGACATTGTTGCTCTGATTAATGTCTCTTTAAAAGACCTATACGGAGACAAGGCTTCGAAGATTTCTCTCCGCAAATTAAATTATTATGCATATTCCAAAGTGAATGCCAATCGGTATGTCTCATTTGATATTCCTAAAAAAGATGGCTCAATGCGTCGTATTGATGCTCCATGCAGAGGCTTGCGGACAATCCAACGGGCATTGAACCATGTCTTCCAAATTGTATATACTCCTCATGAAGCAGCAATGGGATTTGTCCCAGGGAAATCTGTAGCGACAAATGCTAAAATGCATATAGGCCAACGCTATGTCTACAATTTAGACTTAAAGGACTTCTTTCCTTCCATTAGTTCTGGAAGGGTCTTTAAGAGACTTCAAGCTAAACCCTTTGGTCTGAAGGAGGACATATCTCGTATTATCACCGATTTATGTTGTTATGAGAATGGCGAACATCGACATGTGCTTCCGCAAGGCGCACCAACATCTCCTACTATCACTAATTTTATATGTGAACGTCTTGATGTGAAACTCTCTCGCTTGGCGAAAGCGTACGGTCTGAACTATACTCGTTATGCTGATGATATCACATTCAGTGGCATGAATGATTTATTTGATATTGATGGCAAGTTCTGTAAATCGTTACATCACATCATAGAAGATGAGGAACATTTCGTTATTAACCAAAAGAAAACACGTCGTTGCCATGCTGGTATGCGTCAAGAGGTAACAGGAGTTACGGTCAACCAAAATACAAGTGTTTCGCGCAAATATGTCAAACAATTGCGTACCCTTATTCACAACTGGGAAGTAAAAGGTCATGACGAAGCACAAGCCATCTTCTTAAGTAACTATAGTAGTACCAAGTATCACAACTTCAGAGGTGTTCACCATATTGAGAACGTTATCGAAGGCAAACTTCTCTATATGAGTATGATAAACGGCAATGAAGACTCCACCTATTCTCAACTGGTGGTACGATTCAAGAGTTTGCTTGAGACAATTGTCTCAGGTAAGGCTAACGCTGAAAAAGGTCTTGGAAACGATACCTCATCTTTGGGTAAAGGGGGAAATTGCATCACCATTTCTGATATCTTAGATATTTGGGGAAAAAGCGGAATGGTTGATGCTTTGGAAGTGTTTAAAGAAAACATAGGCATTCTAACTCAAAAAGACACCTTTCCTACTGGTTTTAAAACAAGTGATGGAGATCCTTTTCTTGATTCGAACCTTTAATGTTGGAAAAAATGGATATGTAGTGAATGATTAAATAAAAAGTATTTCTAATACTATAAAATATGTCCATCGATTACAATACTCTATTGGGTCAAATGATAAATTCACCATACTCTACTCCTGCAGATAGAGAGAGGATGGTAGAATTATTACTTTCCGAAAAAGAGAGGAAATATGTTACTGAAGAGCAGGTAATAGACTTAATAAATTTAAAATTAGGTATAAAAAAAGGTAGTGAGCATGGGTCAGAAGAGGGGATGAATCGAAAATATATACCCCCAGACTATCTATCTGATTTTCTGTATGAATACAATCAAGACCCAGTCCTTAAATACACCTGTCACACAATCGATAGTAGTGATGTTATTGAGGATATTTGTCGTCAATGTCAAACCACGAATTATATTTTTAGTGCTCATCAGCAATTAATATTAAAACATTATTTAGATTTAGAAACAAAGTACAAATATATTGACTTTAAGCTTAAATCGCTAATTTATACATATATAACTGGCTTAAAGTATAATACTCAAGAAAAAAACAAATGGGCTGGAGTATTTGATGATGGTTGGGGATGTGAGAATATAAAGGAGTGGGCCCAAAAGAAACCAAACCTTGTTCCCAATCCTGGGCCTAATATCAAACATAAGTATCAATATAGCGGGGGTACACTGTCAAAGAAATATTTATCACCTTTGAACCAAAAACGAGTTATGGGGTTTGACGGTTTGGTTCTTTGTTTTAAATCATTATTCCACATTAAACGAGATAATAATCTAGAAGATATTCTTTCAATTGCAGAACAGAAAATAAAAGATGAATACCCTTACATAGTGTTTTCTAAAGAAGATTTTCATAATGAGATAGAACTCTTCACCAATGTTCTAAATATAAAAAAAGCTTACGAAAAAATCGTCAGACTATGTATCGATTGTGGAGTTGGTAAAAAGATTATAACATCATTTAATTACAATCGCCAGGGGGAAAAATGTTTAGTTATAAAAGACGATAACAGCGTATATGGAAAATCAATTGACGATACTATAGAAAGACTTGGGGCCACAACTACTGACATTATTAATAATCAAATCAATGGAACATGTAATTTGTATATTGAAGCCGATTTCCCTGATGGGAATTCATATTTAGTCAATTTATGGAATGGATATAATCGTGCAAAAAAGCAGGTTGACCCTGTTGGTGGTGTAAAATATATATTAGAGTTTAAAAAACGTAAATCATGATATACTTGTTTGATGAAAAGACAGGCCGTAGAACTGATTACGGATGGTCTGATGTTAGGATTAGTGGTTTGAAAGATTATCTTAGATCTTTTTCTACCTATGATTTTATTGCAGAAGAGAATATTAAACTATTTGCGGAAGATTGTGATGTGGTCTTTATACATGAATCTTTCTTTAATGGTGTGAATATTGAGAAAAGGCATGCCGCTAAGGAAATCCGGCAAAGATTGTTCGATCTGAATAGGAGTGGCAAATTGAAATTAGTGGTTTTTGCTGGGAGTAAATTTTCAAGGAAGAGCGATGCGAACTTATCGTTTATGCCTGTATCGTCATTCTATCAGAACCTTGCTTTCTTTATAGAAAAATACAAACAAGGTGATTGGTCGCTTGAGGATATTGTTTATGGGAAAAACAGATTATTAGAAAAACAAATTTTAATAGCAATAGATGATAAAAATGATCAGATGTATAAAGATGATCAAGAATACATCTGGAACGATAACTCATTCCCGAAAACACTGCTTGTAAAAAATGGTGTAGAGAATCAATTCGACCCTCCAACTTTTTTTCAATCTGAAATTAATGAATTATTCTATAACATTGATGAGGATGATCCTATTTCAGATGTTTTTTTACATAACTTCGTAAAGAGCACATTAGCAGAAGTGGCTTACGAAAAAGTGTATATCCCGGCCTGTTTTGGCCCAACTTTGTCAGACTTTAATGGTTTGCGTTTAGCACTTCATGTCAGGACGACAACAGGGCCGAACCAATTTTCTACAATATATATATATTCGCCCGTAGAAATAAAATATATGGTTGGAAACGATTTTTTTGATATATTAAAGACATTAAATGTTTATCTTGTCAATTATTCATGCAAGGAACTATATGAATCATTATTGCTAAAAAATCACTTTTCAGAAGATGATATCAGAAGATCATTATCTGTAATTCAGCTAAGGCCACCCAAGAATTATGTAGATAGCCATAGCGTAGCAAATGAGTGGGCAATTAGTCGTTGGGCATATGCTATTGGCGTAGATGTAATTGATGATGGCATAAGCGATATTATAGAAAAAATAGAATACAATATTTATTATAAGTATCTCAACACCATACATCCAATTAATTTATCGGGCAAACTGGAGAAAGAGTTAATTATCAAACGTGCCAAATCAGATCACTTGCCAAAAGTTCTCTTAGTTGATGATGAGGCCGACAAAGGATGGTATGAAATATTCTGTAATATTATTTACGATAAAAACGGTTTTGATTTTTTCTATTTAGATGATGAATTGGATGGGAAAGGACAAGATGAAATAATTACTATTGTTCACAATAAGGTAATCGATGAGGACATTGACATAGTGTTGCTTGATTTTAGACTTTTATTATCTGACTTTTCGGTCAAAAAAGCCGAACAGGTTACTGGAATGAGAATTTTGAAGGACATTAAACACATCAACCCTGGCATTCAAGTCATTGTTATATCTGCCACGAATAAAGTCTGGAACCTCCGTGAATTGCAGAAGGCTGGAGCAGATGGATTTGTATTGAAGGAATCACCGGTGGATAATGTTGATAACAACTATACGATAAGAAATATAGAGTCTTTCATTAAAGAATTGACAGATGCTGTCAATAATCATTTTAAAAAAGAATTCTATAACGCTTGTAAAGATATTATTGTTAATCTGTCAAAAAAGCCATTAAATACAGAAGTCTATGAGAGTACAATAGAGGAGTTTCGCAAACAGATAGAATTATTGCAAAGTAGTGTTCAAAAAATGAATTCTAATGACAAGTCGACTTTAGATATATCCTTCATCAATTGCTATAATATCTTTGAAATGTTAAAATATAAGTATCTGAAAGTAGATAAGCTATATAGATATAGTATTGGTGACGAAAACGGTATTGCTTACAAATTGGAAATGTATGATAAAAAAAGGGACGAACACTATTGGCAATCTCCTGTACCTATTAATAATTACATAAAAAACAATGGTCATCCCGTAAATCCAACGATGTTTGATGCTGTGGCTTCAACATTGATATATCTTAATATTGCTCAGCGGAAAAAACCTGATATGGCTCTTGATGATTTATGGGGAATAGTCAACACAAGAAATAATTTTATCCATAAAGATAAAAAACATTTCACTGAGAATGAACTAATGACAATTATCAATCTTTGTAAACTAATATCAAAGAGTATAAAGCCATAAAAAAGGATAACCACATGACACCGACAACTTCTCAAAAACACATTTTAAACCAGATTACTGATTTCCTTTTCTCAGAAGAAGGGGACATCTTTATATTAAAAGGTTACGCTGGTACTGGTAAGACAACTATGATACGTTTCGTGGTAGATACACTTATATCTAAAAGTGTTCAGTACCAATTAATGGCACCAACGGGAAGGGCTGCAAAAGTATTAAGGGACAAGGTAGGAGAGTCATACACCATTCATAAGACAATTTACAATTACATTGATTTGCAGTGTCTTCAAACAGATGCTAAAGATGATTCTGAGAAATCCTTCAGATATGTATTCCCTATCAGGATGAAGGCAATGAATAATCAGATTCCTACTGTTGCCATTGTTGACGAAAGCTCTATGATTTCTGATACAGAAACCCATCAGGAATTTTGTACTTTCGGAACAGGTCGTCTGCTGTCCGACCTGCTCCAATACACTAAGAATGTCGGGATCAATAAAATCATTTTTGTGGGTGATGATGCGCAATTACCACCAGTTTCAGACAATCACTCTTGTGCTCTTGATGCTTCATACTTTGATAGCCTTGGCTATTCTGTAATGTGTGTAGAGATGACAGATGTGATACGACAATCTGGTGAGAGTGGTATTTTGGAAACAGCGACGACTATTCGAGGACTGCTTAGGAGAAGCCGTAAAGAACGAACATCATTTTCAATTGATTCTAATGGTAATGACCTGATAGAATTACCTTATGATGACGAATACGATAAATATTTTGAACTGAACCCTACACGAAAAATTGGAGGATGCGTGATTATCAACTATACCAACCAACAATGTTATCGAAGCAATAGCATAATCCGAGAACGAATGTATGGAGAAAACTGCGATGTAAGAACCGGAGATATTCTACTAATCAATAACAATAACTACCATACATTCAATAGGGAAATATATAATGGGGATATGGCAGAAGTAGTTGGTGTGGGGGGGATAGAGACAGCTAGAATTTCCGTAAAACGAGGTGCCGAAAGGAAAGATATAACGCTGGAATTCAAAAAACTAACATTACAATTCCCAGACGATGAATCACCTACACAATGTATGGTTTACTACCCTTTGCTTTTTAACGGAGATGCCGACATAACTGCATGGGAACAGCAAGCATTATATATTAATTTCAAAATACGGCATCCAAAGCTAAAGGAGGGTTCTGAAGAGTACAAAGAAGCACTAAGACATGATTTATATTTTAATGTATTAAAAGCAAAATTTGGCTACTCAATTACATGTCATAAAGCTCAGGGCGGAGAGTGGGATTGTATAATTGTAGATTACTCGATGAGAACAGGTACTAGTGATGACATGTTACGATGGTGTTATACAGCAACCACACGAGCAAAAAAACAATTATACCTATTAAATCCGCCTCAGATTACCCCCTTGTCAAAGTTCAAATATGTTCCTATCACAAAGATAAGTAGGTGTCCTTCTGATTTTTTCTCAGGCATGGTTGTAGAGTCAACGTTCCATAAGGATGGTATGACAGAGGTTCCAGCTGCTGTTAAGTTCAAATGTTTAAGCATAGTAGAAACATTAAAAGATACTCCATATACTCTCATAGGTGTTGAATCTATGAACTGGAGAGAGAGGCTAAGCATAATGTATCAAGATGAGGTACTAAAAGTAGATTTAACGTATGGCGCCTCCGGTTTGTGCAATCCTCTTCCCATCAATGGTGATGCTACTGTTGAGAGACTCCATAGAATAATAAACGAAGCGAATAATGCACCAAATTATATTATATACTATAATCCATCGTCTTCCTCATGTAGATCACTATACAATAGAATACTATCTTTATGTAAAGAGTTTGATATCAGAATTGTAAACATAATAGAAGATTTATCTCACTATAAAGTTTCCTATAACATTGTCACATCAGCTAGATTTGCCAAAATAGACTTCTATATTAATGATAAAGGGTTTGTATCTACGGCTGTTCCGTTGTCAGAATTAGGAGACGACGACACCAAACTAAAACAATTACTAGACAATATTGCTTAACGCAATAAAGTGGATACGAATAATGGTACCTATCACACGCTCTTTCATATGAACACAACACAATTTGACCAATTTGATTCCCATCCATCAAAGAAAATATATTCTCTACGTAGAGAAAAGAGATTGGCCGAGGCCAGAAGTTTGGCTGAAAGTTTAATCCAAAAGGGTATGGATGATGATGGTGTAATAAAGGCTTATGCCTGGACATTAATAGATCTTGCTAAAAATAAAAAAGACGAGGGTGACATTGAAGAAGCAAACAATATCATTGCACGTTTGGACGAACTCGACATTGACCCTGAAGAAGATGATTTTTCAGAAACAATAGTACGTTCAATTAATCGCATAAGGGTTTCGATAGACCCGCATTTCGAAACAATCCAACAAGCAAAGGAATTAAGTAAAAATGGATCGAATGACCATGCTTTACAGCTGCTAACAGAACTATATAATAGTGGTAAATTATCCGAAAATTTTCATGAAGATTTGGGTTGGGCAATATATCGATATTTGAAGGAACATCTCTCAGAACTTAATTCTATCCAAGTAAGAACATTGCTCAGGGACTATATGGCTCTAAAGAATGAAAGACCATCTATGCTACATTCCCAGTTTTTGAATTTTGCATTGAATTATTCTAAGATTGACAGCAACTTCAAGTTTGTCAACTTTCTACAGATGTGGAGGGCTGATAATATACGTATGGAAGACTTTGAAGATTCTTCAGATAGCGATGGGAAAAGAATTCCCTCATTAATGAGCCGTATTGCGCGCGTCGTAGTAACATATCCTAAGGAAGATATTAAGAAGTTTGCCAATCTATTACCATACGGAAAGGAAAAATTCAATAATATGATGCAGGAGCATTTCTTTTGGAATCTCTACCATATTTCAGAGCAAGGGAAGCTCCCTGAGTTATGGAATACATTTGACCTTTATTTGAATCTTTTCGCTGACTCGGCAGCTTCTCAATGGAACTCTAAGATTCTTAGTTTAGCAGAAAGAGTAATGAAAGAAAACGATGCTATACGATTCTTTTCTTTCTTTAAACAATGGAATCCAAACAAACTACGAGATGAAGACTGGAATGAAGAAATAGGTTCGAACGGAGAAAAATATCAGCCCATTGCTATTAAATCCATCAAAAAAGCCACAGATGCTTTAAAATCACAAACCAATAAGAAAAGCATTGATGTACAATGGTTGATAGATATATATGAAGTTGCCATCACAAAGTATCCTGATAATGAATGGTTGATACGGTCAAAGGCATTATTACATACATGGTGTGGACAATTAGATTTATCAAAACAGATATATGAGAGACTTGTCCTTACAAAGGGAGACAAATACTATATTTGGCACGAATACTCGGATTGCTATCAAGATAACGAAACGAAAATCGCTCTTTTGTGTAAGGCAATAAGTCTGGAAAAAAATGAAGATTTTATTGGGAAAATACGACTTGATTTGGCTTCCTGCTTAACCCAAGTTAAGATGCTCGAAAATGCACTTTATGAATTAAATAAGTATAAGGAGCATTACGAGAACAAGGGGTGGCATTTAGATTCGAAATTTGAAGAATTAAAAAGCAAATGTTCTGGTGTAGTCCCAGTAGCAGATAATACAAAACTTTATTCCGACAAAACCGCCTTAGCTGAGCAAATAGCTTATGCGAAAATACCATTTACTGAAATGGTAATTGTTGATATGTGGAAACATGATAACGGAAAGGATATGATATCATTCGTTGACGGCAAAGATATTTATTTCTCTATGGACGTAAAGAAATTTCCCATTCTAAAAAAGGCTCATATCGGCCAAGTGTGGAGTTTTAAACTCTTTAAAGAAGAATTAGCAACTTCTAATCAAGCATTCCCACCTTTGGAAAATGGGAAAACCATATTATTTACCCCATTGGCAATAACCACCTCCGACTTAGATGATTGGGCATCTCTTCCAATTGATTATGGATACATTCAATATATTAATACTGAAAAAAAGGTATACCATATTTACTCTACAGCATCAGTATTCTTCCCCATTCCATACGAAAAGATTGATCTACAAGTTGGTGATTTCGTGCGATTCAGAAAATACAAAAAAAGCATTAAGGGACAAGAAAAGGAGTATGGTCGTAAAATAGAGAAAAGCGAAGAAAGTGTAGTTCTAAATCTGTTTAAAACACGAATCGTAGCGGTTGACGATGTTAACATGGCAAAACAACTATTCCATTTCGTATTAGGGCCGAAGTTATTGGATGGCATTTTACATTTCAACCAAACAGACCTTCGGCCTGCAATAGGAGATTGTATAAAAATATACTTTTATGTACGAAGAATAGATGACAAAAAAAATGTAGGGCACTCCAAAAAAGTGATAGAAGTGATTAAGGCCGAATTGGCAGATGAAATAAACTCGTCTTTAGTAAAAGAGGTTGAGGGTGAATTAAAGATAAAGTATCGAAATGGCATTGGCGGTGGGGAACCTGTTTTCGCCTTCGTGGGTGATTATTATGTCCATCATTCAATTCTAAAAAAATACAATATCGATTCGGATTGCCATGTCAAAGCAAAAGTGGTTTATACGGGAGATAACAAATGGAAGGTATATGAAATATCACATGTTTAATGTCTTAGAACTGCAACCATAGAAACTATATTTCAATAAATTGACCATATTAATTCAGCCTTCATTAAAGATGAAAGTCCATCCCACCAAAAGGAAAATACCAATTGAGCTACTGGCCGTGCGTAAGGCTAATCGAGAGATAGATCAACTATTGCTCGGCGATGGTTTCCATGTACGTACCAGAATAAAGAAAAGCAAGAAGGCCTATAGCCGGAAAAGAAAGCATCGATTAGAGGACATTTGTAGAGCATTTTAATTGTAAAATCAGATAGTACTTGAATGATCCGAAGTCATTTCCGAGTATAGTCGATAATTATTCATACTTGACCATTCCTGCCAGATGGAGGAAGTAGTCATTGCTCCAGATGTCAAGGTCGTGGGGGTTGCGGACAAAGGGCATCACGTCGGCCTTTACTTGCCGTATGTCGGTTGTTGCCAGACGCTCTTTGAGCATTTCCTCAAACTGGTCGCGGTTTACTTCAAGGCCGTTGAATTCTTTTATCCTCATCTGTAGATGGCTAAAGTTGAGGGGTACTTGGTTGCGCACATACCACTCGAAGTCGTACCAGTCGCGCCCTTTCACTCGGTGTTTCCACTGTCGGAATACCAAGGCATGCATCTTGCCGGCAAATAGATTGGGTAGGGTGACACAACGCGTGAAGAACGAGAAGGGCTGCAGCAACAGCCTTTCTTCGGTTTCGAATTGTAAGGGCGGTTCGGTGTCAACCTCTATCTTAATCTTCAGACTCTTCTCTGTGGTGAAAGAGAGGTTGTAAACATCGGTGTTGTCTTTCAGAAAGGCAGACTCCACTTTGCCGAAATTGCGCTTGTCCTTCTTGGTAATCTCCACTTCGCGCCCCAAAACGCGGCACTCGTCGATGATGGCGGGGAAGTATTTCTCCAGGGAGAAACTGCTGTCTTTGTGCAGCAGGGTGAAGTCCATGTCTTCTGAGTAGCGGTTCATACCGTGGAAGATCCGCAGACAGGTGCCGCCATAGAAGGCTGCTTCGGAAAAGAAGCCACCCCGATAGAGTCCGCAGAGGACAACCTGTTGCATCACCTCGTATAAAGCATTGCGTCGGGCATCGGCAGTGTCCATAGGATAGCGCGAAAGCATCTGCTCTAATATGTCATTCATGGTTTATCAGTTTTGTCAGTAGGGTGATAATATTGTTTTTTACGGGTGCATGCTTGCCACATAGTTTAAGAAGCGTCACATCAAAATGGCTAAGGGCATCCATATCGAAGCGCAGGTCATCGGCAAGCCAACTCTTGAGGCTCTTGATGCTTGTGGCTGTCAGTCCGGAACTTTTTACAATCAGGTCGCACAAAGCCTTCTCGGGCAAGGCGACAAGATAGGTGTCGGCATCTTGGGACTCCTGTCGTATGCCAAGGGAGAAATAGTTCTGCGGGCACGAGTAATAGGAAAAGCGTCCAATGGGTGTGTCGAAACTGCGGCTGTGCTTGATGGTCATCGACTGGGTTTCATATACCCGCTCGGGGATTAGTCCGTAATGCCGCAGGGCGGTGTGCATGCTGACGTAGGAGGGGCCATAGAGATGGTTGGCTATAAGCATAGGTATTATAGTGGCTCCGTCGGCGGCGCTGCGCACGTAAAGACCGCGCTTCAGCCGAACGATATGCCCTTCCTGCTCCAAACGGCGTGCCTTGTCGTTGATTTGGCGGGTGCCAGCATACAAAGACGCCAAGACAGATGTTGTAAAAGGAGTGTTACCAACCTGATTAAGTGCGTTTTTTGTCATTTGTCAAGTGTCTTTTGGTATTGCAAATATACGAATTTTGTACAGAAAAACGAAAAAAAGTCGTTTTTCTGTACAAATTTTTTCTTTCCACGTGAGACATAATATAGTTACTGCTGGAGGCCAAGATTAATACGATGATTGGCAACCCGAACATGCCCATCTGCAAGAAGTTGATAAAGATTTGCCCGGAATGTCTCACCGCCTATGTGATGCTGAGGTCGGAGGCATTGAAGAACGGGAAGGCATTGGAGACTGTCGAGGACAGCGAGAACGACGAGAACGAGCAGTTGGTGGTGGCCTTTAACGATGCCGAAGTGACAGATGAGGAGTTCGAGCAGCTGCTGGCAGCGGCGGAAAAGGACGGCAAAGCGTTTGCCCGGCTAGGCAGGAGAATCTGCCGGTTGTCGTGAAATGATATCGGACTTAACTATTAGCGGCTGCGGAGTGCCAGAAACCTCTCGGCACGCAGGGCGATGTTGCGGCGGAGGCAGTGCTGGTAGAGGGCAATCTCGAGGCCGTGGTAGTTGCCTTCGAGGCCGATAAGGGGGATGATGTAGTCCGTCCCGCTGTAGCCCTGAACCTGCAGCAACAAGGTGGTGGTGTCGAGGGTGACGGTGACGGTATCCTGCGTAATGGGGCTCACAAGCGTGGCAGGGGTGGCATCTGCACGCCAATTGACGGGGTTGATGGCTATGCGGTTGCCGTTACTGATCATGGGGATAACGCAGGTGTTGTCGCGGACGGAGTTGTAGCAGACGGTGACCCCGAAGTCGGCACTGTCGTGTGCAGGACGGAAATTGGAGGTCATGGCGAGGTCGTCGTCAGTAACCTTCCACCCGATGACATATGCTGCCACCATGCGGTCGAGCGAGGCGGAGTCCATCTGTTTGAGGAGGTCGACAACAGCCGTGCCGCCCTGGCTGAAGCCTGCCAGGATGAACGGACGCCCTTGGTTGAAGTGAGCGAGATAGTGGGCAAAAGCCTTGCGCCAGTCGGTCATGGCAATGGGCATGCGGGCGGCAACAAGGGAATCGGAGGTGAAGGTCTGCAGGGTGCACTGCCGATAATAAGGCGAATAGTAGTTGAAATTGCCGCAAAGAATCTGGTCTACCCCCACCATCTCGCTGTGGAGCAGCTCCCGGATGCTGTCGTTGCGGGTGTCGGCATGGTGGCAGGGATTACCTCCAATAGTGTAGTCGCCCGTCTCGGTGGAGATGATATAGAAGATGTCGACGGGGGCATCGCGCTGGGTGATGTACCATTGGGTGCTGTCGGCATAGTCGGGTTGTGTAGGAATTACCTCTTCAGCCTGTGCCACACGACTGTTTCGACACGAAACCGTCCCGACGACACAGCAGAGGCCAAGGATCAAAGCAATGGAAATAATTGTGGTAGAGTATCTTCTCATCATGACAGATTATTGTATTCAGGATGCAAAAATAAGCAAAATCCACGAATTGATATAGAAAAAAGAGACCTCGCAATTTTTATGACTGTTATTAACAGTTGTTCGGAATATTTTTCGTACCTTTGCATTCTGTAATAAACAAATAATGCCCTCCATACTGTTATGAACTTTACACACTTGCACGTCCACTCGCACTATTCGATGCTTGACGGCATGTCGAAGATAAGCGACCTGATAAAGAAAGCCAAGAAGAACGGCATGTACGCCATGGCCCTCACCGACCACGGTAACATGTTCGGTATCAAAGATTTTGTCGACACTATCGACAAGGAGAATGGCAAGGTGAAGGACCAGATCAAGGAGCAGGAGGCGGTGTTGAAGAACGACGGCGCCACCCTGGAGGAGAAGCAGGAGGCCGAATACAAGATTGACCAACTGAAAGGGCAGTTCTTCAAGCCCATCATCGGCACAGAGGCCTACTGCGCCCGACGCACACTGTACGACAAGGACAAGGATGTGAAGGAGCTGAACCCCGAAACGGGACGCGAACGCATCGTGGACAGCAGCGGCTACCACCTCATCCTGCTGGCGAAGAACAAGCAGGGCTACCACTCGCTGTGCAAGCTGGCCTCGATTGCCTACACCGACGGGTTCTACAGCCGTCCGCGTATCGACCACAATGTGCTGGAGCAGTACCACGAGGGGCTGATTGTCTGCTCGGCATGCCTGGGCGGCGAAATCCCCCAGCTGATTATGAAAGGGGACCTTGCAAAGGCCGAGGAGGCTGTGCTATGGTTCAAACGGGTGTTCGGCGACGACTACTACATCGAGCTGCAACGCCACAAGACCGACAAGCCCAACGCCAACCGCGTGACCTACCAGATGCAGGAGAAGGTGAACCCTGTGCTGATAGCCCTTGCCCGCAAGCACAACATCAAGCTGATTGCCACCAACGATGTGCATTTTGTGGAGGAGGAACATGGCGAGGCACACGACCACCTCATCTGCCTGGCCACACAGAAGGACTATGCCGACCCCGACCGTCTGCACTACACCAAGCAGGAGTGGTTGAAGACCCCGGCAGAGATGGAGGCCATTTTCTCCGATGTCCCCGAAGCCTTGGAGAACACCATGGAGATAGCCGACAAGGTGGAGGTATACAGCATCAACTCCGACCCCATCATGCCGGTGTTCAACATCCCCGAGAGTTTCGGCAGCGAGGCCGAATACCGCAGCCGCATCACCGAGAAGGAGCTTTTCGACGAGTTCACCCAGAACGAGAAGCACGAGGTGGTGCTGAGCCAAGCCGATGCCGAAAAGAAGATAAAGAAACTGGGCGGATACAACAAGCTGTACCGTATCAAATTCGAGGCCGACTATCTGGAGAAACTGGTATGGGAGGGCGCAAGGAAAAGGTATCTCGCCGACAGACCGGACCTGACCGAGGGCGCCGACATAGCCGACATCAAGGCCGCCCTCACCGACGAGCAGCGGGAGCGCATCATCTTCGAGTTGCACACCATCAAGACCATGGGTTTCCCCGGCTACTTTCTCATCGTGGCCGACTACATTCGGGGCGCCCGCGAGGAGCTTAGTGTGAGCGTGGGACCCGGCCGTGGCTCTGCCGCAGGCAGCGTGGTGGCCTACTGCCTGTGGATTACCGACATCGACCCGCTGAAGTACGACCTGCTGTTCGAGCGTTTCCTCAATCCCGACCGTATCTCGCTGCCCGATATCGACGTGGACTTCGACGATGCCGGCCGTGGCCGTGTGCTGGACTGGATTACCGACAAATACGGCAAGGAAAAGGTGGCCCACATCATCACCTACGGCACCATGGCCACCAAGTCGGCCATTGCCGACGTGGGACGTGTGGAGAAGATTGACCTCACCACCGTCAACAAATTGAAGGAGTATATCCCCGACAGGGGATTCCCCGACAACATCAAGGACGAGAAAGGCAAATCGCCCAAGGTGAACCTTGTCAACTGCTACAAATACATCCCCGAACTGAAACACATCATGGAGGACCCCGGCAACGACGAGCTGAAGGACATGCTCACCTATGCCGCCGAACTGGAGGACACCAACCGCCAGGTGGGCATCCATGCCTGCGGCGTCATCATCGGTGCCGACGACCTCACCAACATCGCTCCCGTATGCACCATCTACGACAAGGAGAGCAAGCAGGACGTGCTGGTGACACAATACGACGGCCACGTGGTGGAGACCGTGGGACTCATCAAAATGGACTTCCTGGGATTGAAGAACCTCACCATCATCAAGAATGCCATCCAGATGATAAAGAAGAACCACGGGGTGGAGATTGACATTGACCACATACCCATCGACGACGAGGCGACCTACAAACTCTTCTGCGAGGGCAACACCGTCGGCACCTTCCAGTTCGAGTCCGCCGGCATGCAGAAATACCTGCGCGAGCTGGAACCCCACGTGTTCGAAGACCTCATCGCCATGAACGCCCTCTACCGCCCGGGCCCCATGGACTACATCCCCGACTTCATCGACCGCAAGCAGGGGCGCAAACCCATCGAGTACGACATCCCCTGCATGGAGAAATACCTCAAGGACACCTACGGCATCACCGTCTACCAAGAGCAGGTGATGCTACTGAGCCGCCAGCTGGCCGGCTTCACCCGCGGCCAGAGCGACACCCTGCGCAAGGCCATGGGCAAGAAGCAGATTGAGAAGATGAACGAGTTGGAGGTACTCTTCTACCAAGGCGGCGAGAAGAACGGCCATCCCAAAGACAAGCTCCACAAGATATGGGAGGACTGGAAGAAATTCGCCTCCTACGCCTTCAACAAGTCGCACGCCACTTGCTACTCGTGGGTGGCCTACCAAACGGCCTACCTCAAGGCCCACTACCCTGCCGAATACATGGCCGCCGTCATGACCAGCGGCCAGAGCGACATCAAGCGCACCACCGAACTCATGGACGACTGCCGCCGTCACGGCCTCGAAATCCTCCCGCCCTCCATCAACGAGTCGGACATGGACTTCTCCGTCAACAGCAAAGGGCAGATACGCTTCGGCTTGCAAGCCATCAGCGGCATGGGCGAAGCCGCCGCCGACGCCATCATCTCCGAACGCGAAAAGAACGGCCCCTACACCGACATCTTCGACCTCCTCGAACGTGCCGACCTACGCTCCCTCAACCGCAAGAACATCGAAGTCCTTGTCAAGGCTGGAGCCCTCGACGGCATCGGCACCATGCACCGCGCCCAATACTTCTATCGCGAGAACGACAACGCACCCACCTACATCGAGAAACTGATGCGCTGGGCGCTCCACAACAAGCAAAACGCCGACAACGCCCAGATGTCCATCTTCGACATGAACGAGGAAATCAAGAAGGACTCCCGGCCTGCCATCCCCCAGTGCGAAGAATGGAGTGTCGTGCAACGTTGCCGCGAAGAGTTCAGCGTCATCGGTCTTTACCTCAGCGGCCACCCGCTCGACGATTATCGATATGAGATAACCTACTTCACCAACACCCAGTGCGCCGAGCTCACTGACCCCACCAACCTACTCGACAAAGAGCTGCGCATTGGCGGCATTGTCACCGATGCCAAGAACGGCATTTCTTCCAAGAACGGAGACCCCTATGGTGCTCTCACCATCGAGGACCTAAGCGGAGCCTACAATCTCCGCCTTTTCAAAGGTGAATACCTTAAATTCAAGGACTTCTTCCAGAAAGACCTCTTCATCTACATCAAAGGAACCTACAGGCAGTTCTCCCGCACACTCGACGACGGAACCATCTACCGCTCCAAACCGGTATTCAAAGTATACAGCATCACCCTCCTCCGCGAAGTACTGGACAACAACACAAAACTCCTGCAATTCAACATCGACCTGAAGGACATCACCTCCGAGTTCTGCCAGCAAATCCAGTCCCTCGCCAAGAAACACCGGGGCAAGACACCCATGGAGGCCCGCATCATCGACTCCACAAATGGCCTTACCCTGACCATGAAGACACGCGACATACTAGTCAGTCCACGCGACATGATTATCGACCTGAACAAGATACCCGCCATCTACAACATCAAACCTCTCACCCATCAATTCTGACACCACGCCATGCAGCTCTCCACGCCAGTTCTGCCCGTCCCATCGGCCATCCGCATTAGCCACGACACGCCCCTGCTCACCCTCGGGTCGTGTTTTGCCGACCACATCGGGCTCAAGCTCCAGCAATCTGGCCACGACATCCTCTGCAACCCCTTCGGCACACTCTACAACCCCCTCTCCATCGCGCTGGCCCTCACCCATGCCCTCGACGACCGCGAGATCGACCGCTCATGGCTCGTTCAGCACGACGGACTCTGGCATTCGTGGATGCACCACACCCGTTTCTCAAACCCCGACCCCGACACCTGTCTTTCTCTCTGCAACCAAGCCATCCATGCCACCCACCTCCAGCTGCAACGCCGCCCCACGCTACTCGTCACCCTCGGCACCGCCTACGCCTACACCCTTGCCGACGGCCCCTGCCAAGGGCGCACCGTGGCCAACTGCCACAAGCTGCCCGCCGCCCTCTTCAACCGCCAGCTGCTCACCATACCCCAAATCGTCGACACCTGGCAACCCCTCATCTCGCGCCTGCTACAGCTCCAGTGCCAACTTATTCTCACCGTCAGTCCCATCCGCCACCTCGCCAACGGACTTCACCAGAACCAGCTCAGCAAAAGCACCCTGCTCCTTGCCGCCGACACTCTCGTCCGCGACCATGCTGACGACAGCCCCTCCCCCACCTATTTCCCTGCCTACGAGATACTCCTCGACCAACTGCGCGACTACCGCTTCTACGCCCGCGACATGTGCCACCCCTCCGACCTCGCCGTCGACATCATCTGGCAGCACTTCCAGGACACCTTCATGTCGCCTGCCACGCAGCAACGCTGCCGCGACGAAGAGAAAGCCTTCCGCCGCACACAGCACCGCCCCATCAACACCTCTACACTGTAAAACATCACCCCCTTATGACCTTTCAGAACTTATAACACATATAACCCCTAATCCAATGAACAAACCCAACATTGCCCTCGTTATGGGCGGCTACTCAGGCGAACACGACATCTCCATACAAAGCGGATGCCAGGTATACGAAGCCCTCGACCACCAGAAATACAACGTATACAAAATCGTCGTCGACCGGCAAGGCTGGTACGGTCTGACCGACAACGGCGAGCATATCCCCGTCAACCGCCACGACTTCACCATCCCCGGCGTCGACCGCTTCAACCTCGCCTTCATCATCATCCACGGCAACCCCGGCGAAAACGGCGTGCTGCAAGGCTACTTCGACATGCTCGGCATCCCCTACACCACCTGTGGCTACTACACCTCTGCCCTCACCTTCCACAAAGGCTACTGCAACCCCGTGGTCAAAAGTTTCGGCATCGTCAATGTGGCCCGCTCCGTACTCCTCTACGACATGACGCAGTCCTCGCTCGACAAAATCGACGAGGCCGCACTCGGCTATCCCCTCTTTGTCAAACCCGCCGCCGGAGGCAGCAGTGTGGCCACCACCAAAGTCAAAACGCCCGACCAGCTGCTGCCAGCCATTCAGCAGGCTTTCACCGAGGACAGCCAAGTGCTTGTCGAAGAATGCATCTCAGGCCGCGAATTCGACTGCGGCGTGCTCCGCACCAAAACCGACAAATACGTCTTCCCCATCACCGAGATTATCCCCCTCGGCGACCACGAATTCTTCGACTACGAAGCCAAATACCAGGGCTTCAGCAACGAAGTGACCCCCGCCCAATGCCCCGATGCCATCACCCAACAGATACAGCAAACCTCATCGCAGCTGTACGACCTCCTCAACTGCCGCGGCATCTGTCGGTTCGACTACATCTACGACACCACCCGCAACCAGCTCTACTTCCTCGAGGTCAACACCATCCCCGGCCAAAGCGCCGAAAGCATCGTGCCCAAGCAGGCACGTGCCATGGGCATCAGCACCCAGCAACTGTACGAAATGGTCATCCAAACCTGCCTATGAACACCCCGGCACAGCATCCCAGCCCCCCTCAGCACCACACACCCGCCACGGCGGGACGCTGTACCGTACCCCTCATGCTCCTGCTCCTCCTAGCCCTCTGCGCACCCTCACCCCACGCCGCCGCACAAAGACCCTGCAACGACACTACTGTCCTCATCCTCGACTCTATCTGCGAAGGCGACACCCTCCACTACCGGGGACGGGCTCTCGACCACTCCGGCATCTACTACGACACCATACCCCGCACCGACACCATCTGCGACAGCATCATCATCCTCAAGCTCACCCTCCTCGACATCCCCTACATCAACATCATCGACCGCAAACACTGCAAGACAATAATAGGCCACGACCTCCTTGGTGGCTACCCGCTAGTCACACACTACCATTGGACCGCCGACCCGCCCGACAGTACCCTCGAAGGCCAAGAATGGCGGAGTTGGGTACGTGTCAATCCCCGCACCCCCACCACCTACACACTGCAACTCGACTACCGTGCCTCACCACCACAATGCCCAGGCACCAGCTCCATCTCCATCATCCCCATTGAACCGGTAGCCGCCGCCATGCACGTCAGTCCCGACGAGATTACATACGACAACATGCACATCATCGCCGAAGACTTCAGCACCGGCACACGCGAAGCGCATTGGGGTGGCTGGGCCGGCCGCAACTGGTATATCAACGGTGTCAAGCAAAAACCAAACAACGAATGGGTTGAATTCTACGGCACACCCGACTGGGGCGACACTGTCCACTTCATGATGGAAGCCTACACCCCCACCTGTCTCGACACCGCCACAAAGGACATCCCCTTCCGCCAGGTGGCCATCTATATCCCCAACGCCTTCACCCCCGATGCCGAGAGCAACAACATCGTCACCCCGCTCACCTTTGGCATTCTGGAATACGACTTTTGGATTTTCGACCGTCGTGGGACGCTCATCTACCACTCCGCCACCGGCGGCCCTGGCTGGGACGGCACCACCGCCGACGGGCGTCGCTGCCTGCAAGGCGTCTACACTTACCTCTTCCGCTACCGCGACAATATCACGCCCGCAGGCTTCAAAAGCCAAACGGGGACCATCACCCTTCTCCGCTGACGGACAACCCCGCGTCACCATTCCACCCTCAGCTCATGCTTTCCCACCCTTGCAGAAAGCAATCCCGCATCCACTACCCCTCCCCCTTTGCTTCAACCAACAAATGCTGACCGCCCTAGGTCCCTTCAATATCCTATCGATACAGTATCGTTACAGCATCCTTACTGCATACTTATCCTTATACTAAAGGGTAACGAGCCAAGAACGATACGTGAATGAAGCGATATTGAACGACGCTTCTCCCAATTCACGACCAAACCAAACAGGTCATTAAAAAACCGAAAACACCTACGGAGTGATTGGTAGGCGAACGTGATAGCTGTATAGGACATCGTCCCGTAGGAACTATCGCTTAATAGCATACCAAGATGACAGATAGGAGATTTCGAGTAGCGGCAATATAATGACAGATTTGGGATTAACAGTCATCGTGGTTTACCCCGTTGTTTGTCAGATGCTCATCCTACTGGATAGCACTCTGTAACGGCAGGGGAAGGAGCACACCACATAGCAAGAAAGAAAAAAAAGAGGATGCCGTTGGGCATCCTCTTTTCTCTATAGAGTTGTCGTAGACTTATTCAGCATCCTGAACAAGACGGACAGCGTGGCCGTGGAATTTCTGCTCCGCATAAACGGGGAGGATATCGTTGGCACGGAAATAGAAGGCAGCGGCTTTGTCAGCGCTGGTGCTGGAAACGCTCCAGTAGTGAGCGGTCTCTTCGAGCATGAAGTTGGCACCCTGACGGCAACCATTGCAAGGCAGGAAAGCAGCACCGGCAGCTTCCATCTGGGCCCACTCTTCAGCAGTGTAGACATTGTGGTTCCAACCAGCGGTCTTGCTCGAACCGGGGTTGAAGGTCAAGCCCTCGGGAAGAGTCCACATATCGGGGAGGATAACAAGACCGTTAACACCGTCGACCTTGGCGATACCGCGCAGAGCAGCAGCATTGGTACGGTACTTGAGGAGGTAGCTCCACTCCTGGGTGGTAAGAGTACGCCAGATGTTGGCCTCGTTACCGCCGTTAACGATAGCGTTGTTGACACCCCAGTCATACTGAGTACCGGTGATGTTTCTGTGGGTACCGAAAGCATAATCGGTGCTGACAGTGCTGGTCATGTAGGGAGCTTTGCCACTGTAGTTGCTGGCACCCCAACCAAAGAGGTCGATAACAGAGGTAGCAGTGGGGTTGTTGTTCTGAGCACCGAGGATCTCGGTCTGGGTAGCGGCGAACTGCCAAACGTCGTTGGCACCGTCGTACTGGAGGTTACCCATGGAGAAGTAAACCTGCTTGGTGGCGCTGACGGAGAAGAGGCCGGTCAGAGCACCAGTGGGTACACCACCGGGAACGAAATCGAGGTCATTCTCACCTAAGACGAAGGCAGAAGTCTGGGAACGCTGGATGTTCAAGCCGTAACCGTCTTTCAGGGTCTTGGTGCAGACGCTACCGTCCTCAGCAGTGATAACAATCTGGACATTGCGGTACATGTTGTGAGGCATGGTGACGAAGAAGTCATGACCATTGGTGATGTCCTGAGCATCCTCCATAACAAGAGTGGTGGTGTTGGTATTGTTACCGGCAACCGAGATGGTGGGAGCATCACCGTTCATGGTAACCATGAAGTCACCATTGAGCACTTTGTCGGCGGTGACAGCAATGCTCTTAACACTTACGCCGTTCTTGGTCAAGTTGATTCTCAGAGCACCGCAGAGGTTCTTGAAGTTGAGGATCTCGTTGTTGGAAACAGCGACAGAGGGGAAAGCTCTCAGATTACCGTCAGCAGAGGTCTGGGTGGCGGAGAGAGTAATAGTGTTAGCACTGGTTGCAATCTCAGTGGGATAGAAAGCGGTGTAAGGAGCATCACCGGTCACGCCGCTAACGAGGTCGAAGGTAGCGGAGGTAGCGGGTGTAGCAGGAGTAGCGGTGTAGATAGCGCCACCGGCAGTGCCGTAAACAACAATCTGATCACCGGCAATCCACTCCAGACCGGTACCATTCAGAAGGGTTTTGCCATCCTGAGTGAGGGTAGCCTCCATGGAAGCAGAAAACTTGGCAACGCTTTCATCTTTCTGGCAAGATGTTACAGCCATAGCAAGTCCCAAAAGGGAGAACAGGGAAATAAGGGTTCTTTTCATTTTTTTTGTGTGTTTTTTTTGTACGTTTTAAAGGGTTAATAAATTAATCGAAATCGCTGCCGCCGTGGACTTCACCGCTAGAAATGAGATCCTCATTGCTGCCAGTGGGTGCGAGACTACCTTCGAAACCTCTTTCGACACGGGCGTTCAGAATTTCAACCATCGGAGCGAAATACTCCTTTTTCAGATTTTCTTTCATGATTTTTGATGATAAGTTTTAAGGGTTAATACTATTTTTCTGTTTAAAAGTTTTTTTATTGTTTCGGCTCAAGTACCCGCTTTCTTCACCTCAAAAGACACCTCAAAAAACGTTTTTAAGGTGAATTGACGGTATATTTGCGCTTGTTTTTTCGTTTTTCTGTTTTGTTTGTATTCTTTCTTAATTATTTGACTACACATTCTTTACATTGCGGAAAGTTTCAAAAATCTTCAGCTTTTTGGCGTTCAATTCTTGAATCATTCCGAATGCAAAAATACACATTTTTTTTGATATGGAAATTTTTTTTGAAAAAAATGTATTTTTCTACCCCGTGTGCGAGGACAGGAGGATATGCTGAAGGGGATAAAACACTAGTATGAGGAGGCATTCCTGCAGAGGCTGGGGCGCGATACTTCTTCCGCACCTGCTTTCACCCATTGCCGGACCTACGTCTTGATGCCGCATAAGAGAAGCCCCTAACTTAATTAATGTACCTTATAATAATATATAGCTCGCCCCATTCTTGACAAGCGCCCACAGCACTATCAACAATTATGTTTATCTTTAGGTGTTCGCACTCACCCTTATATACTAGACTCGATTTCAGTCACCTGTGAACACCTTTATCATACAACTTACCATTTTGCCATATTAAATGGTCAAGCCTCAAAAACCCCAGACAGGCATAGTCGCGGGTCAACTTTTTTCAGTCCAATACAACTGTTACGGGTATAAAAAAAGAAGACCTAGTGGTCTTCTTTTTTGGGTGCCCGGAACAGGACTGCCACTATTGCTGCTCCTTAAATCTATTTGATTATAATTCGTTGTGTTATAATAATCCAGAAGACCAATAATACCAGTACAATCCAAGAAAACGTCAAAAAGGTGACCAAAAGGTGACCAAGAATAAGTGGTTATTTTCTGATGCCCAAAAATGGAATAAGTGGTATTTTTGGGATATTAAAAAACGGAATAAGTGGATATTTTGTAAAAAAGTTGTATCTTTGCACCGTAATTCAGTAATCAGAAAACGATATGTTAGAACGCAAATTCACACAGTATATTGAACATTTCCTGACCAATGAACCCTATAGATTCAACCTCGAAGTGCAACACTGTTGTGCAAAGATAGTAAGAATTTTTGTTTCGGGGAAGAATAATCCAAATTTTTTCTAGGTCGAAGGTTTAGTTCAGTCTGGACAAAGAGGATGAAGTCGTCTGAAAGTGAAGAGAAATCGGTATCTTTTGGGATGTATTGCCTAATAAGCTTGTTGGTGTTCTCGATTAGTCCCTTTTCCCACGAGGAGTAAGGGTGAGTGAAATAGACCTTGGTGTGCAGCATTTTTGCAATGTACTTGTGTTCAGCGAACTCGGTACCGTTGTCGGTGGTGATGGAAAGGACATGGCGTTCGAAAGGCCGGAGCAACTGGACGACGACTTTGGCCACAGCTTTTGCATTCTTTCCCTTAGGGGACTTTGCCATGAGCATTTTCTTTGTGGTGCGCTCTACGATGGAGACAATGATCCCTTTGCCGTCCTTGCCGACGATGGTGTCCAGTTCCCAGTCGCCGAAACGTGACTTGGAATCCACCACGGCAGGGCGCTCGTCAATGCTCACACGGTCCTTGATAGGGATACGCGAACTCACAGGTTTCTTGCGATGTTTGAGGTGATGCGGCAGGTAGGTGTAGAGCGTCCCTCCACGTTCTTTGTCCCGCCGGATAATGTGGTATAACCATTCAATCGACACACACGTCTTTCCCTCGCGTTTTCTGACACCGACAATAGTCTCCGGCGACCAATGTCTCTTGAGGCACTGCTCGATGTCCTGCCAATCCTCTTTTGACAGTTTCCTCGGTCTCCTGGGTATCTTTTTTCTCATCTCGGAGAACTGCTGCGCTTCGATTGCGACATAGTGTCGGTACATATTGGAGTTCTTTTTTATCTCCCTGCTGACGGTTGATTTACTGACGTCTATCAATTTTGCGATTGCTGACAGCGACATTTTTTTTCTCAGACACACAGAAATTGTGTATCTTTGCTCTTTGGTAAGGTGATTATATCTTTTCATTTGACAACACAAAAGTAGTCATTTTAGGTCTAATAGTCATTTTGCAGGCTGCGACACAGTCTGAATATAGGAGCAGAAGGCGTTTTGAGCGATTCAAAAGGTTTTTGTAAAAATCGGCTTAATGGAATGCGCTAATAGTCATTTTGCAGGCTGTGACATGCCG
>JAFZPH010000007.1 GCA_017550405.1 Bacteroidales bacterium | reverse complement strand
TACCATCACAATCATCTGGAAAACCATTAGCTGATAAACCAAAACCTCCCACAGTTACGCCGCCTAAGAAAGATATCATAGAGTCGTGGCCATAGACAGGGTAGCCGAAAGTGGTGAACGGGGACACAGTGTCCTGCGCCCTGATTGAAAACTGCAACGCCAGAAAAACCAACAAATAGAGATACTTCTTCATTTTTTTAAATCATATTACTATTTAACAATAACAATATCTATCCATATATCAATTACATACCATCCAAACCGTATATACACTTCTGTCTGCAAATATAGCCATATTCCCAAAGAAATGCAAATATTTAACATTCCGATTTTTTTCGCTTCAATTTTTTTTCACCTATAAAGACCCCACAACCCCCGATTTTGGGAATTACTTATGATTAACCCAAATCGGTCATTAGTCCAACTTTTCAAACGGGATAACCGCTCTCTCGATTCACTTTTTACACTTATCCGACGGACACTCCGACCCCACCGCAACGCCCTCCACACTCCTTCCCGGCCCGGCTTTTGCTCCCTCACCTCGTCTCCCCTGCCCTGCCGCAGTGCCGGGAAGTCTCAGCGGACGGCGCGCCACGACCCACTTGGGTCGTTCAATCCCGGCTCGATGCTGCCTGCTTCCCGGCTGATTATCAGTTATCATGTCGAGTAACGATGCTATAACGATACTATAAGGATGCAGGATTGAACGGCCTCTCTCCGTAGCGAGGGGAAATCGTTGCCGCTCCACGTCGCAGGGTGAGTAGGCAACGCTGAAAAGATTGAAGAAACACAGTCTATAATGAGGGGAAAGTCCGACTTAAACCCTAATGACCGATTTGGGATTAATTAACATTTTTCTTGGCCCACAACACCCGCCGGTATGGCCGCAAACCCGCGACGGGGTTGGATTTCGGGCTGTTTTCCATGCTTCCGCGACGCAACCCCGTTGTTCCGCCGCTGCATCCCCTCTGTCGCACCGCTTTTTCTCCGTTCCGGAGAACGGTGCAAGAACGGCCCTTCAACGGCGCAAGAGCGAAAGATTTTTGGGGAAAAACAGAAATCACTGCGGGCCGGTTTCGGAGTCTGTCCGTTCTGTCCGCCACCAAACAAAGATAGGGTGCGGCGGCTGAAAGCCGCCACACCCCATCATGTATTACAGCACCAAGGGGTTACCTATTCCTTGGGGGTCTTCCAGTTCAAATAGAACTGTACACCGGCCATCTGGTACACTTGCCAGTGGCCCCACTTGCCCATACCGCTGAAGTCGGTATCCCACTTCAGGTTCAACGCAAGGTTGGCCGAGATAAAGCTTGCAAGACGGTAGTCCAGCTTCAACTCAAAGTCGAGGTCGGTCTCGAAGGCACGCTTGGCCAGCCAGCTTTTGCCTTTCAAGTCAGCCCATGTCTCGCCATCGGAGAGAGAATAGTCCTTGGTGGGCACCAGGTCGGGATTCTCAGGATCAGGCACAAAGGCGTTGATGGCATCCCATGCCATGTGCTTCGGTTTCTTGTAATCATAGAAGAGCTCAGCACGGGCATAGAGATCGAGGTTAGGCAGCACATCTTTTCTCAGGTACTGGAGCTTCACATAGCTACCGAGAGCAAAGTAGGCATGTCTAAACGTTGAGGGGTCTTTCTTGTTGAACTTCGCAGGATCCTGCAGGACTCCATAGGTGCGTCCGGCAGCAATCAACGAGTCGTTGTAGACGAAAGTGGTCTTACCAGTCAAGAAAGAGAGGGAAACGGACCAGTCGGTGCGCTTGTGTTCGAAAGAGAGAGCGGTGGTCAGGTAGGCAGGAGCAAAGAAGTCGGAGATGACCTTCTCGGTCTGGTTGGCTCCCACGCCCTTATATTCATACCCTTTGCCAAACTGGGTCTTGAGGTTGGCCGTGAAGCTGGCGCCCCAACCGCGATAGGCATTCCACGAAATGGCACTGGTAAGGTCAATCTTATCGTTGCTCTTGCGGCGGGTCTCGAAGAAAGGAAGGTCCTTGCTGTCGTCGAGGTCCTGCCAGGCGTAGCCGTAGGCCAGGTCGGCGATGTTGTCCCACACATACCTAGGATGGGTGTACTTGTAATTGCCGAAGAAGGTGGCGGTAGCGTCAATCTGTGAGTTACCGGCGGTAGCCCAGTTGTTGAAGAAGAATTCGCTGACCTTCAAGGCAGGGGTGCTGGTGGTGGACCAGCTGCCGCCGGTCACGAGGGTTGTCGACTCGTCTTGAGCCGAAGCCATGGTGGCAACCGTCAAAAGGGCTGCGCAAAGAATAATGACTCTTTTCATTGTTTATGTTTTTATTAGTTATGCTCTTTTCTTGCCGTAGCAAATGGACGTTGGCATGCTTCAAATTCATCCATTGCCCATCTGTAACAAAATGCAAAATTACTATTTTTTTTTCAATTACCACGAAAATAATTGAGAATTTAGAATTGAGAATTGAGAGGGTGTTTTTCTCAATTCTCAATTCACTTTGACCAGGCGGATGGTACGCTGCCGCCCGTCGGTGGTGGTAATGGTGAGGAGATAGGTGGCTTGGGTGTGGGTCGAGAGGTCGAGCGTGTATACACCGTCGCCTTCCGCTACCGGCTTCACCTCTTCGTGGCGGCCAGCCATATCAGTAAGATAAGCACTGGCAAGGGGAACGTCAATGACGATAGTGACTTTCCCACTGGTGGGGTTCGGGGAAACCACACAGTTGACCACGTCAGCCTCACCGATGCCCTCTTCACGGTCGAAGATGGCTATCAGGGTGGTGTCGCATGTCACGATCAGTCGTCGCGGATTGTTGGTATCGCCGTCATCCCATTCAATAAACCTGAAGTCAGCGTATGGAGAGGCCGTCAGTGTGGCCCTATCGCCGTTATAGTACATACCACCCCCCGTCACCATGCCATAGGCGGGATTGTTGGCCCTCACCGACACCATGTACCTGTTGTTGACAAACGAGGCTGTGAAAGCCAATGAGGTGTCGCCTGTGCTGCAAATAGAACGGATGTGGACTGTGTACACAAGATTCAACGGAATACCCGTAAAGGTATAAGCCGGGGTTGTGACGACGACGGAGACGGTGTCGAGCGTAACCTCCCAGGCACTTTCGGAGCCAAAAGCTGTCCATGTTAGGCTGAGGCTGTCGGCATCAATGATTCCCTCGACATCTTGGGGCATGGGGCAGCGGTTGGGTTCGAGGACGACATTGTCGATGGCAGCGGGAGACTGATTGAATGTCCTGCCATCGTTGTGCCACATGAACACCCATACATAGTTGCCTGGCTCAGTAATGGAGAATGTGCCGGCTTGGGTCTGCCAAATGGTTTGCTGGCTGAGACAGTTCCCCCCGTCAAGGGCTATGCCGCCCTGGGGGACTCCACCGGCATTGTCGAAACCGCAGTACTCGCCGGGCACAAGGACAGTATGCGCCGGAACGAGGGCGGCACGTAAAAAGTCCTTATTATCCTCGCCGTTGCACTTCCAGTCGAAACGGTAGGCGTACTCGCCTGCGGCGGCTATACGGAGGGGACGTGCGGCAAACACTGTCGAGGCTGAACCGCTATAGTGGTTGATGACACCATCGTCGGTGATGTACAGCGAGTATCCGGGGTTGCCTGTGACATCGCCCACCATCCAACGATTGTCTTGCGCCCCATTGATGACGGTCCAGTCTGCGGCATCGATGCGCTCGAAATCGTTGCTGAAGGGCAGCTCGGCAGGTGTAGACAATAGCGTGGTGGCGACAAGATGCCGGGCAACAACAGAGTCGAAACAGTCGGGATAAACGTAGATGTGGTAGACAGTGCCCGAGTCGAGACCAGTCATCATATAGAAAGTGTCGGCGACCCGAACGGGAACCACGGCACCCGTCCCCGGGGCAAAGTCGACCGTGTCGTACTCCACATACCAGAAGATGTTGGCACTGCTGGTGTCGGTCCAGGCTATGCAAAGGCTGTCGAGGGCGGTGTAGACCACATCCAGCTCTTCGGCGGGTCCGCAGGGCATCTCCTCCAGCACGATGTCGTCGATATAGGGTCGGTTGCTTTGTGGCGTCTGCAGCGGCGACTTGAAGGCTATGTGGCCGTGGGGGCCGTGGTAGTCCGCCATCCTGACCGTATGGTGGGAGTAGTCGCTAAGTGAAACGATACGGGCGGTATCGACGGCCACGAACGAAGCCGAGTCGGTCGGGTCGCTCATGACGCCCACCACAATGAACGAGTTGTAATAGAAATGGGCGGTGCGCAACCAGAACGACACCTGCAGGCTACGGGCGGGATAGTTGATGGAGTCCGTGAGCGGCATGAGGGCTATCTGGTCGGAGCAATAGCCGGGGCTGTTGGCGGTTTGGAAACGCATGGCATTGCTGCCGCTGTGGGCGTAGGTGGAGTCGTTGTGGACTAGCGGAGCACCCATGTATTCACTCAACAAGGAGGTATTGTAGCGCAACCAGCATGACGGCAGGGTGTTCTCAGTCGTATAGACAGTGTACGACGGAATGCCTTCTACACTTTCAAAATCCTCCACAAAGGGTAGCGCGGTAAGAGGACCGCAGAGGGTGTGGAACGATACGGGATAAGAGGAATAGCCCTCGCTGCCACCACAGCGGGCAACCACCACCAGCTCATAATCGCTGTTGGGGTTGAGACCACCAATAAGGGCGCTGTTGCCAGAGAAGATATACGGTGAAACGCTGCCCATGTCGAATCCCGGTGCGCCGACATATACCAACCACCTGTCGGGGCTGGCGTTGCCATTGGTTCCACAAGGATGCAGGCCGCAATCCCAAGTGGCAAGGACGCTGTTGTGTGTAATGCGCGTCACGCGGACATGCTCAGGGGTGGGACAGGGTCTCGACAGCCTCAGCTCGATATTGTCGATATCGAAACCGTTGTTGGGCAAAGTGTCGCTTCCGGGCGAAGGGGTATAGAAAACGATGTAACGGCCACTGCCCCTGTAGTTCACGAAACGCACCGTGACAGAATGGAGCGAAGAGATAGGCTCGTCGCTGAGGTCGACGGTGTCGACTGGCACAAGGCCGGAATAGGTGTAGGCAAGCGAGGGGACGGAAAGCTCCATGCTGGCCGCAGGCAAGTACCCCGAGAACCATGTGACATCCTCGGCGACACCTACAATCAAGCGGGTGCTGGGAATCGGACTATAACCACTGCTGGGACGCTTAATAAGGAAGTTTACCTCCAGACTTGTAATGTCAATCGAGGCATCCAGTCGCGGCAGAGCTGCCCAGCGGTAGTAGTGCGAACTGGAAGCCATATTGAATCCTACGGTGTCCTCGCCGATATACGTATGTGTGGCGTGCGGCCTGCCCGAGACGGTGGATGGCACAGAGCCTCTACGCCAGCAGGGATTAATCAATTCCTCGTAGCCATATTCGTAGCTCTCGAAGTCCTCGAAGTAAGGCAGGTCGCTATAAGTGAGCGGGGGACACTCTGTCTGGATGCTCCCTGTCTGGAAGATACTACTGAGACTTGGGCATTCGGCAGCGACAGCATAGCTGTAAAGGGTGTTGTTGTCAAGGGAATGGAAGGTGTAGAAGGTGTCGGTGATTCCCCGTACGGTGTCGTTGCCGAGGATGGCTGTGAAACTATCATTGCCTTCAGGACTCCACACCAGTGTCACCGAGGTGTCGGTACATGAGGCCCTCAGATGTGATACGGGGTTGCATATAAAGTTGGTGAGCACTAAATCATCAAGCAGCAGCTCGCGACCGTAGCTAGGTATAAAACCGCGAATGGCGATATAGTTGCCTGTACCGCTATAGTTGGCGAAGCTAACCGTGTAGAGCGTGATATCGCGTGCAGGAGTGATGGTGTCGACCGGTACGAAATTGGCGGTGTCGCCGTCATGGTCCATCACGCCGATGACATAAGAACCTCTTATTTCGCTGTTGTTCAAGGTACGGGCATAGAACATCAGGTATAAGTCACGGGTATTGTAAACACCCTTGTCAACCGGAGGCAGCACAACGTATAAGTTTTTGTATTCGGTGGTCAACTCCCAATACATACTGTTGTTGCCGTGGATGCCGCTGGTGCCGGTATTCTTGTTGTAGGGGCGACCGTTGTAACTATTGTTGGCGGGAAGGTTGTTGACACGTCTCCAGCAGTTGGGGAAGGCCTCGACGTAGGAGGTGGTGGGACGCTCGTAATGAGGCGTATTCTCGAAGTCGTTGATGAGTGGGAGATTGCTGAGGAGATAGCAGGGGGTGTGGAACGAGGATGACCAATAGCTGCTGGTATCGCCTGCGCTGCAGATGGCACGGATGCTGACAGTATACACCGTGTCGGCTTCAAGTCCGTGGATATTAAATACGGTGTCGGTGAGATAGTATGTGCTGTCGCCTATGGTGAGTTCCCACGCCGTCTCGCTCCCACCCCTTGTCCAGTAGACGGTGGCGCTGTCGGTGGTGACGTCGCGGAACCGGATATTGTCCACACGGCGGCACATCGGCTCATAGCTTATTGTGATATCATCGATGGTGGCAGTCCAATCGGCCAACGAGGGACGGTTGGCACGGATGGCGATGTACCGTCCGTTGCCGTTGTAGTTCTCGAACGAGACTTCATACCTGTCCCATACGCGAACGGCGGGGTCGATGAAGACAGAGTCGACCGTCTGGAAGGTGTTGATGTTGTTCGGGTTGGTCATCACGCCCACAAGGAGTATCGGATCGTCATTACGGGTTGACGACCTCGCCCAGAAGTTGAGATACAGTGCGTTGATTGCGTCTATATTGGTATCTACCGGAGGAAGGACAATGGCCTGGTAGTTGCAGAAATAGGTGCTTGCAGAGACACCGAAGCCCAGTCCCCGGTTACCCGTGTGGTGGCCGGCAGAGATGATGGGGTGGCCGTTGTAGAGGGTGGCGTCGTTAAGGTGATGCCAGCAATGTATGTCGGCAGGCACCGTGTTGCTGCCGGTGGGCAAACCCTCAAACCCATAATGGAAGGGGATGCTGAGGGGTATGCAAGGAGTGGTGATGGTGACCGACGAGGACAGGAGGGTGTCGGTGCAGTTGCCTGTGACACGGAACTCGTAGATAGAACCCGGCTGCAGGTCGGCCATAGAGAAGCGATGCTCGGTGGCTGTGGTTTCGGTGGCGACATTTACCCACTCGCCAGTATCGGCGGGATTGGTAATACGATAGTCGACATTCCACGACTCCTCATGATAGCCAGGAATCCACAAAAGCCTGACGACACCTGTCACGCTTGTGTCGACAAGTGTGATTGGAGGAATGCAGGTGGCACTACCAGTGCAGATGACCTCAATGCCGCCAGTGATGAGGCGTGTGTTGCTGCGCTTATTGAGGTCCGCAGTACCCAACCCGTATGATACATAGTGATTGGGGCGGGTGGCCCATCGGGTCCTTATGAAATCTGGTATAATCTCCTGGCGGAATGAACGGGGCGTAGGAACAGCCACTCCATTGTTTTTGGTAATTGTCACACTCAGGTTGCTGGTGCCGTCGTATTCGAAGGTTCCCTGGTTGAATGGGATGTAGTTCCAGCCTTCGGTGGTAAAACTAAGAGTGCCGCTAAATACCAACTGTCCTGTGGTGATAAGGTTAGGGTTAGTGACACCCGACAAATCGGTGCTTGGGCTGTGAGACAGATAGATTTCGCAGTTGCCGATTTGGTATGGCTGATTATCGGCATAGTCGAATCCGATGCCGGTCAGCGTTGTCGGACCCGTGACGGGTATCTCCGACGCCAGGAAAAGATGCTGCACTATTGAGAATGCAGCACCTGCATAGACAGGATACATGGCGTTGGTCGCTGTCCCGGGGATGCCCAGCACAATGGTGTCGACTGCCCGAGGGATAGAATCCCAACTGATGCAAGGCAGCTCCTGGGTCCTGAAGACAATGGTGTCTGCCTCACCATACAAACCTCCGCATTCGGCGGCGACCGACACCCAATAGGAGCTGTCGGGGGCAAGGCCTGTCAACAGAAGTTCCGGAACGGTGGTGACAACAGTGGTGAGCGCGGAGTCCTCGACATTGCGGTAGTTGATCACAAAGCTCGACGGAGTGCCAAAGTCGGTGTTGTAATCCCATGTCAGACGTGCAGCCGAGACGGTGACCTGTGAGTGTATGGCCGAAATGTTTGGGCAGTGGTTGGGGATTTCCTCAATGGTGATGTCGTCGATAAGGGGCTGATTCACCTCCCTAGCCTGATGCATAGCCTTGAAGGCTATATGGCCGTGGGGACCTTCGTAGTTGGCAAAACCCACCGTAATGTGCGTGTAGTTCAACGGTGAATTGGCGTTGACAGTCGTCACAGGCACAAAGGTGTTTGTATCGGCAGGGTCGCTCATCACGCCCACCACAAGGTATGACTGGTAATGAGTGTTGTTGTAGGGGAGGCCGCGCATCCAGAACGATACTTGCAGGTCGGATAACGCATACTCTGCGGGGTCGGTAAGCGGCATAACTGCAATCTGGCATCCCGTGTTTTGGGGACGGAACAGCAGGGCATTGGTACCGCTATGGGCATAGGTCTGGTTGTTGTAGACGAGTGGAAGTCCGCTCATGTAAGCGAGGTCGCTTGTGTTGTAGTGCAGCCAGCAAGGAGGCAGGTTATTGACTTCCGACTGAGTATAGGTAAAACCCTCGACTCCTTCGAAATCTTCAGTAATCGGTATCCTTGCAAGAGGGTCACACAACGTGTGGAAATAGACGGGCCAGGAGGCATAGCTGCCTTCACCGTTGCAATACGCCACCACGACCAACTCGTAATCGCTGTCTGGATTGAGGCCGCTGATGGTTGTATGGTTGCTGTATGCATAATGGGGTGCGACGGCTCCCGGGGTGAAACCCGGCCTTCCGACATAAACAATCCATGTATCGACACTGTCGTCATCATCCCAATCCACCGTGACGGTGTTCGACGTGACACCCGTCACCCGGACATGCGCCGGTGTCAGACAGGGGGAGGCCACCCTGAGGGTTACGTTGTCGAGATAGAACCCGTTGGAAGTATAGGATGACAAGCTATCAGGTACTTCAGCCGCTTTGAAGACGATGTACTTGCCGTTGCCTGTGTAATTCTCGAATCGCACATAGGCAGGGTGGATGGAGTTGACGGGCTCGCCAGTGAGGTCGATGGTGTCGACAGGGTCGAAGGTGAAGTCGGTGTAGATGTCGGATGCAACACCCACCACCATCTGGGTGATATTTGTTGACTGCGAACTGAGCTTGATAAAGAAACCGACCTCCAGGTCGGTGATGTTTACCGTAGTGTCTACACGAGGTAACGCCGCCCAGCTGTAGTATGTCTGTGTGGCGGTGAAGTAGAGTCCGACAGAGTCGCTGCCATTATTGACTCTCTGAGGTTCTGGATAATTGAGTCCTGAAATCTGCGGCACCATCGCTTTGTGCCAGCAACGACTGATGGTTGCCCATATCCCATATTCGTAGCTCTCAAAATCTTCGGTGTAAGGCAAATCGTCGTATGTCAGCGGCGCACACTCCGTCTGGATGCTGCCAAACAGCCAAGGGCTGGTATACCCTCCGCACTCGACAGCCACTGAATAGTTGACCACTATGCTGTCGGGAAGTCCCTGGAATGTGTAGAAGGTGTCGGCAACAGCAGTGACGGTGTCGCCGCCGAGTACGACGGAAAATCGGTCAGTCCCATTGCCACTCCACCTCAGCGTCACTTCGTTGTTGGTGGCTGTGGCACTCAAGTTGGATGGCGGGGGACACCAGCGGTCGGTCAGGTACACATTGTCGAGCAATGCGCTGAAAGTGGATGGGATTCGGGGGCAGCGAATGGCTATATAGGTACCTGCGCCGGCATAGTCGGCGAAACTGACCGAATAAAGGGTGACTGAGGAGGAAATCTCGACGGTGTCGACAGGGACAAACGAGGATGTGTCGGTACTGTTCGACATCACTCCTACGATAAACATCGGGTATGGCGCCGACCTGACTGAGCTTATGGCATAGAACGACAGGAAGAGGTCGCTCACATTGTAGTGGTTTGGGTCGACTGGAGGCAGTACGGCGTACTCGTTTTCGGCATATCTTTCGTAGCTCCAATGCTGCCAATACATACTCTTGCTTCCGAATAATACGTTCTCGCTCTCGGTTGTGATGTAGGGGTAATAGTTGCTGGAACGACCATCGTTGATGCGTGTCCAACAGAGAGGGAAAGCCTCATTGTAGGAGGTGATGCGAGATTGATAGTGAGGCTCGTTCTCGAAATCGTTGAAGTAAGGAAGAGTGCTAAGGAAATAGCAGGGGGTACGGAAGATGCCTGACGCAACGTCACTGGTGTCGCCATCGCCACAGATGGCACGCACATCGACATAGTATAAGGTATTGCTGTCAAGGTTGTGAACAGTATAGAATGTGTCGGTGGGATAGTAGATTCCGGTGCCTACGGTAAGTTCCCATGCCGTCTCTGTTCCTCCTCTGTGCCAAGAGATGGTGGCACTGTCGGTGGATATTCCGCTCACAGTAATGCCTGTGGGGGGCCGACACACATCTCCGGGAGTCTGGGACCATGTCGCCCACGGCATCAAAATAAAGGTTATTAATATTAATAATACTCTTTTCATCATTCTTTTATTTTTTGTGCTATTGATGCATCGGTTGAATTAGTAAATTCGTTATTCCGTTAATTCGTTAATTGACTAACAAATTAACGCATTCACACGTTAACACATTCACCGTGTGGCTTCCATCGGCTGATGGCGAAAACAACAGCTTGAATGGCTTCTGTATACCGCTACAAGTCAGCTTTTCTTACCTGTTGACCATGCAAAGATACTACTTTTTTTCAAATAATGAATTTTTTTCAATGTGTGTAGTCGTCATCGCTCCACTGCCATAGGGCGGTCTCGGGGGCATAGAAACGGCCTATGCGGTAGTCGATGTTGGCCTTGTGGGCCTGGCTGAGCTGGAAGGGACGGCGCACGTAGTACATCCTGCCGTCCTTGACAAAACGGGCACCGGTTTGGTGGAATCGGAAGGGCACATTTTTCTCAATGCATTGGCGACGCAGGTCGAGCACCCAGTCGTAGTGGCAGGGGCGCGCCTCGCGGCCCGATTCGCCCCCAGTGCTCACCTCCTCGATGGTGTTGTCGAGGTATTGCAGCAGGTCGATGCCCTCTATCAGCGGCGACGCAATGATGGATTTGTGCTTGATGGGCAGCTGCCGGAAGATGGGCAGGCGGTAGTCGGCCATGGCCTGGTTTTCGACGGTGCAGCCCACCAGCACGTTATCGTAGCCGTCGCCCCAGTCGGGAGGGATGCACTCCATGAAGCGGTCTATGCGCTTGGTGAAGAAGTAGAACCACAGGTCGGAGCGCTCTCGCATCATGGCCCAGCACTCGGGACGCCAGGGGTCGGCATCCCGCAGCAGAAAGTCGGAGGTGAAGCAGGTGAAGACCATGCGGCCTGAGGGTATCTTGTAGCTCTTGTCGCGACGGCGTTTCAACGGCAGATTGAAGTTGGCGGTTTTGCGGGCGATGTTGCTGCCTATCTCGCTGCCGTACATCTCGTCCTGTCGATAGACATAGCAGTATTTGCAGCCGGGGCTGATTTTGGTGCAGCCGTGCCACGGGTTCCAGTCGGCGTATATGTCCCAGTGTTCGCTCATGGGGTGCTATTGAACGTTGGTGGGGTTTGGCGGAAGGGTTGTGTCGAAGGTGCGCCAGCCTTGGTGTTTGCCGTGGAGGTAGTCGTAGTAGTATTCCAGCAAGATGCCGGACATGTTGTCGGGGTGCTCGACCCCGCGCTGGACGAAGTATTGCTGGAGGCGCGAGCCACCCCAGAAGCCCCAGTTGTTGCGCAGCCACATGCCGAGACCGAAGTGGAACTCACTCATCGCCTCCCTGTCGGGGAGAGAACGCATGACGCGGACGGTCTTGGCGGGGAGCAGAGTGTCGAGGACATGGAAACTCTCTTCGAGGTTGCGGGGGATATAGATGCCGTCGATGCTGTCGGCTACGAGACGGCGTTGGTAGGCAGCTTGCTTTTTTGCCTGCTCAATCTTCCCCTCGCGGCGGGCGACAAACCGGTTGCGCTTGCGCATGGTGCCGAAGAGTTTTTGATACCAGTAGTCCACACCGTCGGGGAAGTTGTCGGTGTAGAAGGTCATGTCGGCGACCACCTTGCGCAGCCGGTTCTCGGGAAGCGAGTCGCAGTTGTTCATCCGCACTATCGTTGCCTTGCCCTGACGGTCAATCCGCAGGAGCATTTTGACATAGTAATATTTGTAGCGAGGATACCATGTATCGCCTTGGGGCGCCATTCCCAACTTCTTGGCCAAGGCTTCTTCTCCGCTGTCGTACCCCTGCACCGTGACATATCCACTGGGGCAGCTGAACTTCACGGTGTCGATGCGTGGTGACGGGGTTTGCCGCATCAAGGCGCAGTGGTTTGTGTCGAACGGCAGGGAGGTGATGTCGCCTGTGGAGAGGCATATCTTCAGCAGGTGGCGGTTGGAGTTGCAGAGCAGCACGGTGTCGTCGATGATGCAGGCCGGACGCTTGTGCAGAGCCTGTTCACACTGGGTGGCGGCAGAATTATAAACCCTTTTCAGCTGTCCCTGCTCATACACAACAGTGTCCTCTATGCGGAAGAAGAGGCGGGATACCTCTTCGCAGCTATCGCAGGAGGTCAGTTCCCGCAGCGACACTTGTTTGGTTTTTGAGCCGTTTTGATAAAGCGTCAGGGCGTGGGAGAAGGCCTCTCTGTCGCTTTTATATTCCAAGTTGACGAGGTGCAGCAGCGACGTGCCGTCGTTGCTGAGGAAGAGGAACCCTTTGGAGAGGCATTCGGGGATGGTGTAGAGCAGCTGGTTTGTGCGGGCATCGAAGACCTCTGTCTTGCCGTAGGGGGAGAGGTCGAAATTGTAGTAGGGGGTAGCACGGGCGCAGTAGTCGCCGTTGGTGGAATAGACGGTGATGATGTGGCGATAGGTGCAGACAAACTGTGCTGCGGCGGCATGTGCCGTCAGCAACAGGAGACATAGGGCGATGGTGCGTTTGATTTGCATGGCTTTGTCGATTTTCAGAAGTCCCATCGGAGGCCGAGGCAGGGGGTGGCGTTGAAATACCCGTTGCGGTAGTAGGTATCACCATAGTGCCAGCCACCGGGATTATAGTAATTGATGGGCAGTTTGAAGAAAACCCCAAGCCCTTCGCGCCCCATGTAATGGTCTTTGCCCTGCGAACTCCACAGGTGGCTGAGGTTGTACCACACCTGAGGTTCGAGGCGCAGACTGCCCAGCTGGCCCTTAGCACCCCCATCTTCACCTCCATAGTAGTATTCATCACCCCATATATCAAGGTAGCCGCAGAATGAGAGACCTTTTATACCGAAAAGACGCGGGATGTCCCAATCGAAAGAGAAAAAGATGGGGACTCCAATATTAGAGCTGTAGCGATAGAGCAGACGGAAATGATACATGTGTCCGTTGGGACGGAAACGCTCATATTCAACACCTACCATATAGGCGTTCCACACATCTTGGCGGAGGTCACCAAACTGGGCACCCTCCCAGCCGGCATGAATGCCCCAGCCGCCCAAGCGGGGTTTGAAATGGAAGGTGTAGCCTGCCTCAGAATAAATGGCTGTATTTCTGGTTCGGACAAATGGGAGATAGACGTCCATCCGGAACGACACAGCATGGCGGGCGGCACGATAGAAGCCCTCGGATGTGGTGACGCAATGACCACGGTTGAAGTCGTACATCTCTTGGACGTTCATGCCTTTGATGGGGAAAATTTCGACACCCAATACAGAAGCAGGCCCATCGGGGAAAAGCTTGATGGTGTCCAATTGCATGTCCTGCACGAGCGACAGGTCGCGCCCTGTGGGGTAATAACCCATGAAGGATACACGGAGATGGTATTTGCCCGCAGGGGCTTGGAGACGATAGTTCCCCTGGTTGTCGCACTGGGTGTTGACGACGATTTTGCCGTCAGGGGTGAGCAGCTCCACCTTGGCATAAGGAGCCGGGTTGCAGCCATTGGAGGTCTCACAGACAGCACCGCTGACGGCGACGAGATTCTGCGCCGAGAGAGTGACGGCAAGCATGACAAAAGCGAGAACTGATACAATTCGTTTCATGACTGATGTGTTTTTTGATGGAGAGTTCTTTTCTTCAATATACGCAGAAAAGGGGGATTTATTACACTTGGCGATGATTTATTGTCATTCGTGCGAATGATAAAGAGGCTTCTTTCAGGGGTTTGACACTTGATTCATACTACTACAGAAAAGGCGGCACCGGACTGCCGGGCAAGCCAAGGATGTATTGAAAAGAGGAGGGCAAGAGGATGTGGGCGTTTTGCGAAAAGGCAAAGACCACCGTGTCGTTAGGCTGGGGACAAAAGGGTGTGAAGGGGTTGCCAGCGGAGTCTTCCGCCACGAGGGGCTGGATAAGACAGACGACCCCGGCACGCGCCCTGACATGGAGGCCGAGAGCCAGGCTGTCGTCGGAGATGAGATAGGTTTTGCGGTAGAATTTGATTTGGAAATAGTCCTGCGGGATATGGGTACGCGCCAAGAGACTGCGGAAGTCGGCATTGCCGGCCACCCACTGGCAGCGACGGGAGCGGGTGTTGACAAGAGGCATGTCGGCAGGCGAGGCATAGACTTCATCCCACAGACAGGGGACGACGAAACTATAGTGGTAGAGCTGCGAGGGGTTTTCCTGCAAGCGACGACGGAGCCCTTCGCGCCAATGGGTGGTGTCGGCGGGGTAGCGGCGACGCAGTTGCTGCACAAGGGCTGCCTCGTTGTAGTCAGAATCGGGATGGTAGAAGGCGTACCATGTGCGGGCAAAATAATGCCGGATGGACTGGGGATTGCGGTTGGCGGAGAGGTAGGCATAGTACTCGAAGTGCTTGGAGGCCTTGACGGCGGCGCTGCTGCCGAAAGCCTGGGCCAAGCCGTCGAGGAGCGACTGGTTCTGCCCCACAGCACAACCATGGAGATAGATGAGGGTGTGGCGGTCGATAACGGTGCTGTCCGGCGGGAGAAGAAGGCTGTCGGCCATGGCTTGGCAGAGACTTTCGGCCGAGGTGCGGGAGCCACCGGGGGTGACGGTCATCTGGAGGTCGATAAACTCGTTGCCATGGGTCACCAAATTGACAAGGCCGTAGGGAAGTCCGTTGTCGGCAGGATGAAGGCGGAGCCAGTCGAGCACCTGACTCAGGGCGGTGAGGGAATCGACAACCACCTCGGTACGCTCGTCGGGATTGAGTCGGTAATATTGGTTGGCAAGGGAGTAGTAGGGGTTGTAGGCCGAGAGGTCGCGGCCCATGATGAAGGTGACCGAGATGCGCGGGATGGTGTCGCAAGGCTGGGCCAGTGTGTCGGCAACAGGAAGCGGAGCGGTGTCTCCCCTGCCCTTACAGGCTTGGAGAGACACCACTGCTATCATAAGAAGTATGAGGACACTCCGGCTCATTCCTTGGGTAACACAAATTGAATGGGCAGGTTGAATTGGGTGCGGACTGCCTTACCATGCTGTTTGCCGGGTTTCCATTTGGGCATCAGTTTCACCACACGGACAGCCTCGGCGCCACAGCCACCGCCGATGTCGCGAAGTACCTTGATATTGCTGACGGAGCCATCGGCCTCGATGATGAAGGTGACGAACACTTTGCCCTCAATCTTGTTGAGTTTTGCCTCGTCGGGATAGCGAAGATTGCGCTGGATGAAGGCAATGAGCGAGTCTGTGCCTCCCGGAAACTCGGGGTCTTCTTCTATTACCATAAAGACCTCTTCTTCCTCTTCAACCTCTTCGAGCACCGACGGTACACGACTGAGGTCGACAGACGAGATTCGTGCAGCCTTTAAGGCGGAGACGTTATGACCTATGGCATAGTCGGAGACTCCTTCGGGCATGGGGATGGGCTGCTTGACAGTGGTCTGCTTGCCGTCCTTGTTGACGACCTCTTCGTCGATGGCGACGAAGGATGTGTAGTTGGTCATGAGGTTGTATTTGAGACCAAGTTCCAATATCTGCTTGGCGTTGGGGTTCTGGTCGTTGGAATATTCACCAGCAAGATAGCTGAGGTATTTGATGCGTTCGCGTGCCCATAGGTAGCGCAGGGCGGAGTTGGCGGGATCGGCCTTAAGGTTGGCAAGGTTGTAAGACTGGCGGAAGGGTTTGCGACCCACTTTGCCAGTGAGGGTGACAGTGCCTTGGGGTTTGCCCTGGTATTTGCCGAAGATAAGGATGGGACGCTCGGCCATCATGTCGGGTACAGCAATGGGCTCGATATCGTAGGCCTTGAAGCTGCCCGGATTGAACTGGATGCGAGTGAGGACGGGTGTGTTGATATACTGGCGGAAACGTTCTGCCTGGGCGGCAGCCTCGTTCTCTTTGGTGACAATCATGGGCTCGCCGTTGCCCGCAAAGGCCATACCCTCGATAAGCCAGCGGTTGACACTGCTGCCTATGCCGAAGGCAAAGAAGTTGGCCTCGCCATTGTTCTGGCGGATGAGTTCGAAACACTGGCTTTCAACAGTGACGTAACCGTCGGTGAGGATGACCATGGTGCGGGAGATGTCCTGATCGGGACGCGGAAGAGCATAGGCTGTGCGGAGGGCATCGAGGACTTCGGTGCCGCTCCATTGGTTGCCCCCTGCAATAAAGGACATGGCTTTGTCGATGTTCTTGTCGGTGACGTCGACTGAACGCGGACTGAACACAGCTGAATTGCTGGAGAACAGAACGATGTTGAACTTGTCGACGGGGTTGAGGTTGGTGAGGAGGTTGCGCATCAGTTTCTTGGATATCTCCATCGGGAACCCCCACATGGAGCCGGAGACATCGACGATGAAGATGTATTCGCGCGGAGGGATGTTGTCTTTCTGCACGCGCTTGGGCGGTTGCACCATGAGCATGAAGAAGTTCTCGTCCTGCCCCTCGTAGAGCATGATGCCTGATTCGATGGTGTTGCCACGCAGGGAGTAGTTGACTATGACGTCACGATTGCCGCCGTTGGTTTCGGAGGGGTCGAGCCGGATGACGGCCTGCTTGGCATCGGGGTTGGAGATGCGCATCTTGTGCGAAGTGCAGGTGACATCCTGGATGGGGACGGCGGAATGGATGGCGAGTTCGTAGCCGAACTTGTAGGTAGGCATGACGCCCGAGTGGGTGTAGGGGGTGGCGACAAATCCGTCGTCGGGGCCTGAGGGGTTCTTGGCGGGGTTGGAGTAGCGGGGACCCACCACGGTGGGATAGACAAAGCTGTACTGCCCCTTCTCCGGCACAAGGAGCTCGGTGTAGCGGAGTTCCACCACAATGGTGTCGCCCACCATGATATTGGAGACATTCATGGTGAAGACGTTGGGGCGGCTCTGCTCCAAGAGCGAGGCGCGTTTGCCCTCCTGCTTGGCCTTCTCGTAGTCGGCACGGGCTTTCTGTTTCTCCTCAATCTGGGCACGGATAATGCGGGTGCCGATGGTCATCTGCATGGCGTAGACAGCGGCACGCGTTGACATGGGGAAGGTGTAGATGGCTTCGAGCGGGTTTTTACCACTGTTGACATAGACCTGTTTGATGGTGACATCAGCAATGGAGCCGGAAATGGAAGTCTTGACCGAAGTCTCTTTGAGCGGGAGCTGGTCGGTTTCGGGATTCTCGCTAATGACAACGAAATAGGGTGAGAGGGTTTTGCCGGCATCGTCGCCGTCCTGCGCTGCAAGGGTGCCAGACCCCATGGCCAACAGACAAAGGATGGACATTGTCTTGCTCCAAAATGAACTGGTTTTCATGATGATGGGTTTTTTGATTGATAACTGAATGACGTTTTTGTATGTTATTTTAGTACGATTAGAGCCATAATGTTTGCAAAAAGTGACACGAAAAACAGAATTATTTTTGTCGCTTGGGGAAGAAACGACCTGTGCGGTGGCAATAGTCGTCGTAGTCGGAGCCAAAATCGCGACGTAAGCGACGCTCCTCGCTGCGGACTTGCAGCATCATGACGGCGACGTACAGAACAAACACAAGCAACGCTTGCCATGCCCACAGCCAAATACAGAAGCCAATGAGATAGAGGAAGCTGCCAGAGAGCATGGGGTTTCGGCTGAGGCGATAAGGGCCGTCGGTCATCAGATGGCGGGTGCGAGGTGCCAGCTCGTGACAGAAAGCATCCATGGGGTTGCCGTCGCCCTTTCGGCGCATATACACGATGGACCAGACGCTAAGGGACAGCCCTGCCAACATCAGAATTATCGCGACAGTAATTCGGGCTGTTGAGGCTGGCCATAGGGCAGGACTGCCACAGCTCAGCCACATGAGGAAGGGCATAAGTCCCACGAATAGGACGGCTCCCACGGCGTAACCCAGTATTTCTTTAAAGCATTTCATGATTTTGTACTATTTGTTATTACTACGAATGGCTCCTTTGAAAGCAAGGCTGTGCAGACGGCCCTGGGTTGGGTGTACAACCACATTGGTCACCAAGATATTGCACTATGTAAGGCTTGTTTGTCATGACTAAACGGTCGCAAATATTTGGGAATGCAAAAATACGAAAAAAACATTTATCCAAAGAAAAAGAAATACGAACGCCTGCCAAAACTTTCCTTGAGGGATGCCCAATAAGAAAAGTTTTTTTCACCAATCCAATTATTTTGTGTAATTTTGCGTTTTGAAACAAACAATTTCACAAGATATGGCACAACTATCCCGCAAGGCAAAAATCATTACAATCTTGTCGTTAATAATCGCGATTGGACTGACCGTGTTCATCTATTTTCACTTCTTCTTTGTGTATAGCTCCGGGGTGAACGCCGGCAACATTAACTATATGCAGCGCGAAGGAATCATCTTCAAAACTTACGAGGGTAAAATGATTCAAACAGGCTTTAAGACCAATGCCGGAGGAGTGAACACCTCGCTAAGGTCGAACGAGTTTAAATTCTCCGTCACCGACAAGAAGATTGCCGACACGCTGATGCGCTGCTCGGGGAAGGAGGTTGAACTGCGCTGGAAACGCTATATGGGCACCCTGCCCTGGAGAGGCAACAGCCAATATGTGGTGGACGAGGTGCTGTCGATTGAATAACCGCTTGGCTTGCTTATGCTTGACCAAAATTGTCCATTATCATAGTGCGAAATGAGCCTAAAACCGAGTACTGGAGTCCCATTACCATCTGTCAAAGGACTGCGGGAAACAGTGTATGAAATCGTAGCTCAGATTCCCCGTGGTCGGGTACTTACATACGGTGCGATTGCCCGGCTAGCTGGTTACCCCAACCACAGCCGTTTGGTGGGACGTATCATGCGTGACGCTCCGGATGGGCAACTGCCCTGCCACCGCGTGGTGTCGGCAACCGGCCGCCTTGCCCCCCACTACCCAGCCCAAGCTGAATTGCTCGCTGCCGAGGGCGTAAAGTTGTCCCCCTCGGGCAAAGTCACCCTAAAGACCTACCTCTGGCAGATTGACTGAATGGTTTTTCTTTTCTTCACGTCCCTTCTGATTATTTCAGAAGTCTGTTACAATGTTACAACACTATAGTTGTGAGGAGGATGTCTTTCCCTGATATGGGTTGATAGTTTTTGAATTGTAGCACTGAAACGCCACATGAGGGGAGAAAATCGATGACTCCTCATAGCATTTTAAGACAGCCCTACATTGGGTTCGTCTCGGCTTACTTCTCGATGAATGCGCAGAAAGCGTCGGCCTGCTCCTGTAGCTCGGCACGCTGCCCGTCGGTAAGAGATAACTCGCCTTTTGTCCAGGCCTCTAAGCCGAGAGCAATGCCTGTCTGTGACTCGTGCATGAGGTCCATTTTCATGAAGTCAAGCAATTCAGTGAGCTTAGCGCGACAGCTCTGCGTCATATTCTTTCCTCCAGCACCACTGATGGCTACCTTCTTGCCAAGAGCTGCGGAGGGGTTCTGGAAGTTGCTCATGTCCATCGGGCGCGACAGCCAGTCAAGCAGGTTCTTCAGTACACCGGGATAACTGAAGTTATACTCCGGCGTGAATATCCACAGTGCATCGGCCTCTACCACATCTTTTCGTACCCGTTCCACGACAGGCTGCACAGGCATCTCTAAGTCCTGGTTCATCATCGGCAGGTCACGATAGTCGAGGTACTTCACATTGCATCTGTCGGCAATCATCCCTTCAGTCACCTTCGCCAACTGCCTGTTAAACGACCGCTCCCTCATGGAGCCAACGATAAACAATACATTTTTCATAAGTCAGTAGTTTTTAACTGTTATTACCATATGCAAAAGTACGCATTATTTCCAACACTGCAAATTATTTTTTGTCAATTCAAATAATTTTATTACTTTTGCAGTCGTAAAAAACAACAATATGGAAACAGCAATTGCATACACAGACAATTCAGTTTCAATGCGCTTACCAAGTACACGGAAGACTCGTCCTGTTCACGACGACATCGACCTTGACAACGACGAACTCAATGCGCAGGTGGAGGCCGAACTGGAAGATTTCTTCGTGCGTCAGCATGAACTGATGGACGGAGAGAGTCTGCCCGAAGGGTGCATCAGCCTTGAGGAATCCTACCGCAAGTCCATCAACCGACTGAATGAGCGCTATGAGTGAACGCAGGGTTGTTCTCACTGCCGAAGCAGACCGCGATATGGAGCGTGTCGAAGCCTATGTGGCGGAAATCTACCGTCCCGAAGCGGGTCAGCGATATGTTAGACGGCTCTACTCGTACATTTCAGAACTTTCCTTTGCTGCCAAATCCTTTCCTCTCAGCCGTCACCTCGTTGCCAGACGCATCCATCCCGAAGCCCGCACAATGGCAGTGATGCACCGCTGGACAATCATATTCCACATCTATGGCGACTACGTCATTGTTGACAGAATAATAGCATCGAAAATGATGACCGAATAATATCAACACTAATAACAAAAATGACATAGAAACTGACATATTAAATAAGACATCATTTTGAGCTTGAAGCTCCCATGTTCCCCTTTTGGAAAAGCTGGTAACTTTCAACGGAACGGGGAAAGGGATGCGGAGGGTTCACGCATTGGCGTGAAACATCTTGCACCTTATCCGTTCCAAAGGTTCCACCAGCACCTTCCAAAAGAATAAGGACAACTTAACGAGATGGTTTGCGCCTTTCTTAATGTCCCTTATTCTAACATCGGCTTTCGGCTCAAAAGTCGGAAGCCGATATTGTATAATCATTTTAAAACTGAAAAGGCAACAGGATAAAATGGCCACACAAAAATGGCAAGACATTGGGTTAAACTAGGGGATAATCATTGGGCATGGATGTCCGATGAAGAATATAATAAGCATAATAGTTTAGGTTGTTTTGGATGGACTTTTGTAATTCTAATGATATTAAGCGCAATTATTACGACCTGCAATGATGAAAAGAAAAAAGATAAGAAAGAACCAAATGTGGAACAATCTGACAGGAATACCAAGAAGATGTCGCATAAAACTGAAACAGAAAATAATACCCTCTTGAATCCAACTACAACACATGTTATTCAAGAGGAAAATGACAACCTTGAACCCGAATCAAGCTCTACACTTCAACTTCAATTAGACCCAATTAGCATTGAGGAAGAAGAACCAGAGGACAATATTCCTATTGAAAAATTTGAAAGTAATGATACTAATAATTAGTCATTATCGAAAAAATAATTAATACAACTATCTTATGGAAGATGTAGATTATTCACTCTTCATGCACGACGATTCCGAAAGTGACTATGGCAAAGAGGCCATGCTCGACTATCAGATGTCGTGGGTGATGCGCGTTGCCGCAAACAAAGCAATACTGGAAAAGAACCCGACACTGCACAAACGCTGCACCGACATTCTGCTCAAACTTATTGGAAAGAGCGGATGCAATGACATCGAGATTATTAGCGTTGATGTGTGGAAACAATGGCAGCGCATCGATGTATCGGCAAATGTTATAATCAAATGCAACGGCAAAGATGAGAAACACCTCGTTGTATTAGAGGACAAAGCCTACACGATGATTCACGGAGATCAACTCAACCGCTATGAGACAATCATCAATGAGACCTACAACAAGAATGACTATCTTAAAGACTTTGAGAAACACTTTTGGGTAATCACATTCTTTAGCGAGTCGGAAGAAGGCTACAGCGCATTGAATTGGTATTGCAAGGATGCAAAAGCCGATTGGGGACTGCTCTCATTCGAACAAGTAATTGATGATGATTACACGCCGACTGGCAGTGATTTGTTTGATGATTTTTGGATAAAGTCTTGGTAAAAGTCTTACCAAACCTATTGGCGAACGCAACATGCTTTTGGCAGATGAGGGTGCCCCAAAACTTATGGGACACCCTCTTTTTTATGCATGCAATGACTATTACTCTTTTGCCACAGGTGTCTGGAGGATGGAGAGCCACTTTTCGGGGTTACATTTCTATTCCATTTTTCAATGGCTGATATAGTTATCAACCACCATAATAAACGGAATCTTCAGCTACGGTTAAATCACAAAGACCAGCATCGTGGAACATGCCCTCAAAACTCAGGTCCTCGTCTATTAACGGCCAATGAATGCCAGAATAGGACAGTTCGAACTCAGCACGTTGCTCTTGACTCGCGTCACGCAAGCGAGGCCATTTATCGAACTCGTAGGATGCCTGCTTGCCGTCGGTTGTTACGGCATACACAGCGTGGTCATCCACCCATACCCGGTCTATTTGCATCTTTTTCATCTCTGTTTGAAAAACTCTTGCCAACGATCAAGGATTACATCAGTGTTCTCTTCAAGAATTGACTCTATTAGAGACAACTCATGTTTCTTGAAACCGTGATTGTACACCATCATCATCGGTTGCACATTATATTTTGCTTCACGCCCTGCATTACAAATATGAACATGCACAGGCTCGTGGTCGTCAGAATAAAACATAAACCGTAATCCAAATAGTGTAAAAATAGTTGGCATTGCTTTATTTATATTTGTTTTTGTAACGATGCAAGATGGAAAATATTGTATTAACCAAGAAAAAAGGAGTCACATTGTTGCAACTCCTTTTTCATGCATGTAGTGAATATTACTCCTTAGCTACTGGCACCTGAAGGATGGAGAGCCACTTTTCGGGGTCTTTCTGGTTCCAGATGCCATCGACATAGACTGTACGGTGATCGCCAGTGACGCGGTAGCCATGCTCTTCGATGTAGCGGAAGAACTCGGTGTAGGACTCATAAAAACGGTCGTAGGGACCATAATGAGCCATGCACAGGGCTGTGGGTACTTCGGGCAACCGTTTGAACTGGATAATGGCACTATCCTGCCCCATTTCCTCCACCTGCTCGCAGTATTCAATGTCAATGTCGGTGGGCTTATACTCTTTGTCATGCTCGACGGTGAAGCAGTAGCCCGGCACAGGGCATCGGCAGCCAAGGCGGTGCATCTCCGGTGCAATCACTTCGGTACAGAGAGGGCCAATGGCCTGCCAGTTTTTGATTACCTCGCGGTGCGAGGCGACGATGATTGACGGCAAGGTCTGAATTGAAAATTTTTCCATTGTGCTGATTTCTTTGCGGGAGTCCCTCAACGAAAGCAAGAGCTGTAAACGTCCCTGGAGCATGTGCAGTTGCTGCTTACAGTCGGTAATCTTCTGCTCCAACTGGCCCAACTGTGGCACGGAAGTGTCGCTGTCAAAGATCTCTTTTATCTCTGCCAACGAGAAACCCATCTGTTGAAGTGTGCGGATGGATGAAAGACGCTGCATCTGCACCACGCTGTAGTAGCGGTAGCCAGTCCACTCATCCACCTCATTGGGCTGCAGAAGACCTTTCTGTTCATACAGTCGCAGGGTTTTAACTGTCACTTGCATCATCTTCGAGAACTCCCCGATTTTTAATTTTGTTCTGTAAATCATTATCGTACGACAATAGTGTTTGTTTGATATCGAATGCAAAGATACAACATGCCCCAAGGGACGAGTCAAGCACTTTAACACATTTTACAAATTATTTCAACCAACCCAATCTATCAAATCTATCGTATCTATCCAATCTATAAAACAAAAAAAGGGAGTCCCTTTCAGGGAACTCCCTCTGTAAAAGATTGGCAGCGACCTACTTTTCCACGAACATGCGCAGTATCATCGGCGATGACGGGCTTAACTTCTCTGTTCGGAATGGGAAGAGGTGGACACC
>JAFZPH010000055.1 GCA_017550405.1 Bacteroidales bacterium | reverse complement strand
TGGATGCAGGCCTGGGCCGACGCCATGCAGCCCGACGGTGAGCTGCCTTACGTAGCACCCGCCTTCCGCACCGGCGGTGGCCCCTACTGGTGCGGCTTCATCGTCAAGGCCCCTTGGCGCACCTACCTCAACTACAGCGACTGCTCGCTCATCAACCGCCACTACAGCGACATGAAACGCTGGCTGGAATATATCGAACGGCACAGCGATGACTATATCCTGCAACCTTGGCCCGACAATGAGCGACACAGCTGGTTTCTCGGCGACTGGGCAGTCCCCGAAGGGGTGGACAAAGGCGGCGAGAGCGTGCTGCATGCCAGCAGCTGCTTTATCAGCGACTGCCTCGCCGACATGGAGCGGATGGCCGCCCTGACAGGCCACCCCGATGACGCTCAGCATTATGCCCAGTGGCGACAGCACCTCAACGCCTCCATCCATCGCCATTTCTACCACCCCGACACACACACCTACGCCAACGGCACGCCCCTCGACCAGTGCTACGCCCTGCTAATGGGCATCCCTCCCGACAATGCCACCCGCCAGGCGGTCAAGGAACAGCTCCTCAAAGATATCCACGGCAAGTACCGCGACCATATCGCCGCCGGCCTCATGGGGGTGCCCGTCTTCACGGAATGGTGCATCCGCGAGCGGCAGGCCGACCTTATGGCCACCATCCTGCGCCAAGAAGACTACCCAGGCTATCTCAACATGATAAATCAAGGTGCCACCACCACGTGGGAGTCGTGGGATTGCGGCCGACCAGGCAAGGAGGACCGCAGCCGCGTCCACAACTGCTACAACGGCATCGGCATTTGGTTCTACCAAGCACTTGCCGGCATCCGTCCCGACCCCGAGAAGCCAGGATACAGGCACTTCTTCATCGACCCGCAACCAGTTGAAGGGGTTGAATGGGTGAAAGCCTCCAAACCCACCCCCTACGGAACCATCCGTGTGGATATTGAAAAAAGACAATTGAAAGTTGAAATCCCTCAAGGCACTACCGCCACGGTGTTTCCCGGCACCCCAAAGGAGCAGCGCCTCACGAATGGAAAACATATCATTAAGTTATGAGATATACTATACCTCTTTTAGCCTTGCTCCTCGTTTCCTGCGGAGGCAAGATACAGTTGGCCAACCCTACGGTCGAAATGCAAGACGGCTCCATACCCTTGGCGACAGCCGAGCCAAGGTTCAGCTGGTGTTATGAGTCGGAAGCGAACAACGTCATCCAAACAGAGTACCGCATCATAGTGGCCTCTTCGGAAGAGAATGCCAACAAAGGCATCGGCGACCTATGGGATACCAAGACCGTCGCATCCAACCAGATGCTCTATATCCCATACGAAGGGAAGCCGCTGAAGAGCCGCGACCGCTGCTGGTGGAGGGTATACACCACTGTGACGCATGGCGACCACAACAAAAAGAAGACCCTTGAAAGCAAGGTGCAGCAATTCGAAATCAGTCTGCTGTCGCCAGATGACTGGCACGCACACTGGATAGGCCGCGACTTTGATGACGACAACGTGAACGGTCACACCGTCGTTGCTGCGCGCTATCTACGAAAGGAGTTTTCACTTCACAAGAACATTGCCAAAGCAAGACTGTATATTAGTGGGTTAGGTGTATACTCCGCCTATATCAACGGGCAGGAAGTGGCTCCCGATGAACTGCTGAAGCCAGCCTTGAGCGACTACACACAGCGCATATATTTCAACGCCTACGACGTGACCGACTTGCTGTACATCAGCGGTAGAGCCACAGGTGAAACCAGCAGAGATTCGGTGATGAACGCAATAGGTGTGGTTCTTGCCCCTGGACGGTTCACCACTGTGCGACACGACAGCAACTATCTGGAATGGTGCGGCATCAACCACGCCGCCCACTACGGCCTGCCACAACTGCTGATGCAGCTGGAAGTGACCTACAATGACGGTACGACGGACACCATTGTCAGCGACGGCAGCTGGAAGATAACCAACCGAGGTCCCATACGAAAAAGCAACGAGTTCGACGGCGAGACCTACGACGAAGCATTGGATATTGCCCTTGGACCATGGCTTCACGCGGGTTACGATGATAGCCGCTGGCTGCCAGCGGTCGACAACTATGACCGCCAGAACATGTACCACGAGGACATCTACAATCCCCGCCACCGTGTAGTGCGCGAGTATCCCGTTGTCACCGGCAGCCGTCTGCCCGACTACCAACGTCCCGACCCGATGCAGCTCCTCACGCCTCAACCCAATCCAAATATAAAGGTTCAGGCAAGACTGAAACCTGTGAGTCTCTTTCGGAGAGAGGACAAATGGATACTCGACATGGGGCAGAATATGGTAGGAGTGCTTGAAATCACCGACCTTTCGACCCTCCTGAAACACAGGTCCGATGGTCGTGACACCATCACACTCCGCTATGCCGAAACCCTTAACGCCGACAGTACGATTTATACAGCCAATCTCCGCAGTGCTGAATGCACCGACCGCTACATTGCTGTTGCCGCAAGGGAGCTCCCGTGGCACCCTTCGTTTGTCTACCACGGCTTCCGTTATGTTGAAATCTCAGGGCTTCCCAAAGGCAGCCACCCCACTCTACAGGACTTCACCGGCCTTGTCCTCTATGACGAAATGCCGATGACCGGTTCCTTCGAGACCTCGAACGACATCATTAATGCCGTCTACCGCAACGCCACATGGGGCATCCGAGGCAACTACCGCAACATGCCCACCGACTGCCCACAGCGCGACGAGCGCATGGGGTGGACAGGCGACCGAACGACAGGCAACTATGGCGAGAGTTACATATTCGGGAACTACCACCTGTACGCCAAATGGCTGCAAGACCTTGAGGATAGCCAGTTCGAGAACGGAGCACTCCCCGATGTCGCCCCTGCCTACTGGCGCAACTACACCGATAACATGACTTGGCCGGGTGCCTTTATCACCGTGGCCGATATGATTTGGAGACGTTATGGAGACTTCCGTCCCGTCGAACAACACTATGAGGCAATGAAACGCTGGCTACTCCACATGAAAAAATACTACCTCAAGGACGGCATACTCATTCGCGACACATACGGCGACTGGTGCGTGCCACCCGAAAGTCCCGAACTCATCCACTCGCGCGACACCAACCGCATCACATGGCCCGCCTGCCTCTCCACGCCATACTATGTAGAGTATTGCGGGATAATGGGAGGGTTTGCAGCAAGCCTTCATCGGGACGACGACGTTCAGTATTTCGAAAATGAAATCAATACCGTCACCAATGCATATAACACCCGCTATTTCGATTCCGCTGCTGGATGCTATGCCAACAACACCGTCACCGCCAACATCCTCCCGCTTGCCTTTTGGATGGTCCCCTCACCTGGCTATGAACACAACGTAATGGACAACATCGTCGAAAAGACTGAGAAAGATTTCGGCGGTCATGTATCCACCGGTGTTGTCGGCATCCAGCACCTCATGCGTACCCTCACCGATTACGGCCGTGGAGACCTTGCCCTGCGGATGGCCACCGACACTACCTACCCCAGCTGGGGATATATGGTCAAAAAGGGTGCCACAACTATTTGGGAGCTGTGGAACGGCGACACAGGTGACCCCGCCATGAATTCAGGCAACCACGTCATGCTTCTCGGCGACCTTATCATCTGGTACTACGAATATCTCGGAGGTATTAAGCCTTTGGATCCTGGCTACAGCAAAATTATGCTGAAGCCCTATCCAATCAAAGGATTGGATTACGTGAATTGCTCCTACCAATCCGTCAGCGGCCTCATCGAAAGCAAGTGGCGCCGCGAAGGCGATCGCTTCGAATGGGACATCCTCATCCCTGCCAACACCACCGCCGAAGTGTGGTTGCCTACAGCAGAGGGATACCAGAAACAGACCCTTGGAAGCGGCAAACACCGCCTGCGTTCCACTTTGTAAAGCTCCAGTCGGGACATTTCAAATGGCATTGGAGACCTATTCCCATGCAATAAATACGGGGAATGAGCGTTAAGTAATTCAATAGAATTGTACAAATGATAAACAACATATACTATGAAAAGGAAAAAACTGTCATGGACTCTGCTATTGCTTGGAGTCGTGTTATTAGTGGCATCGTGTAAGAAAGAGGAATACCTCACTGCCATCACAGATGAAAATTCGGTGACCCTCAATTGTGTAAAACCCGACTACTTGAAAGCGGGAGACCGTGTGGCGCTTATCTCCCCATCGTACTACACTCCGATGGAGAATGTGGAGAAGACCGCCGAAGTGCTTCGTGGCTGGGGACTGGAACCCGTGATAGGGCCGAATGTGGGCAAGGTGTATGCAGGGAAATATGCAGGCACGGTGGAAGAACGTGTGAGCGATATACGCTGGGCATTGAATGACACAACCATCAAGGCCATCATTTGCAACCGCGGAGGTTACGGCACCATCCAGCTGATTGACCAAATTCCGCTATCAGAATGGGGAGCACACCCCAAGTGGCTGGTGGGATTCAGCGACATCTCCACCTTGCACGGTATACTTAACCGCGCCCAGGTGATGAGCATACACGGAACAATGAGTTCCTACCTAGCTGCCGGAGGAACCGACATGACCAGCACCTTGATGCGCGATGTGCTGATGGGTCGT
>JAFZPH010000054.1 GCA_017550405.1 Bacteroidales bacterium | reverse complement strand
ACAATATCCCCATCATCCGCGGTTCTGCTCTGGCAGCCCTCAATGGCGAGCCCAGCGGCGTGAAGAACGTTGAAGATTTGATGGAAGCCGTTGACACTTGGATTCCTCTGCCCACCCGTGCCGTTGACAAGCCCTTCCTGATGCCCGTTGAGGACGTCTTCTCCATCACCGGCCGTGGTACCGTTGCTACCGGTCGTATCGAAACCGGCGTTATCCACACTTCCGACCCCGTCGACATTATCGGTATGGGTGCTGAGAAGCTGACCAGTGTTGTTACCGGTGTCGAGATGTTCCGCAAGATTCTTGACGAAGGTGAAGCTGGTGACAATGTGGGTCTGCTGCTCCGCGGTATCGACAAGAACGAGATCCGCCGTGGTATGGTTATCGCTGCCCCCAAGTCGATTCATCCTCACCACAAGTTCGAGGCTACGGTCTATATCCTGAAGAAAGAGGAAGGTGGCCGTCACACCCCGTTCCACAACAAATATCGTCCCCAGTTCTATTTCCGCACCACTGACGTTACCGGTGAGATTTCTCTCCCCGAGGGTCGTGAGATGGTTATGCCTGGCGACAACCTGACTATCACTGTCGACCTGATTTCCGATATCGCTCTGAACGAGAACCTGCGCTTCGCTATCCGCGAGGGTGGCCGTACCGTTGGCTCCGGTCAGGTGACCAAGATTATCGAATAATCATAAATCATGCTTAGAGACGGGTTGAACCCCGTCTCTATTCAGGGGCATAGTTAAATGGTATAATGACGGTCTCCAAAACCGTAGTTGGGAGTTCGATTCTCTCTGCCCCTGCAAAAAATTGATATCAAATGTCTAAGTTCGGAAACTATGTAAAGGAAAGCTACGACGAATTGGTTCATAAAGTGTCGTGGCCCACATTCAAAGAATTGCAGAGCAGTGCCGTGGTGGTTGCTGTCGCTGCATTGATATTAGCCCTCGTCGTGTTCCTGATGGATGTCGTGTTCGGCGTCCAGAGCATGGGATGGAAGGGTTTTCTCGGATACTTTTATGCTTTAATCGGATAAAAGTTACTAGGCGGCTGGTCTTGCTTCCCAATTTTTTTGAGATTAGGCGCGCTGTAATGTTTGTCTGAATAAAGGACGTTTCTGCCGGTAGTGGCCGGATGAGAAGCGAGTATAAAAACACTATTCTTTTAAAAAGCATGATGGAACAGCAGTCAAAAAAATGGTATGTCGTCAGAGCCGTGAGCGGCAAGGAGAAGAAAGCCAAGGAGTACATCGAAAGCGAAATGGCCAAGCGTGGCTGGAGCGAGGATGTGCCCCAGGTTCTTATCCCTACCGAGAAGGTCTATGCGATTCGTAATGGAAAAAAGGTGGTCAAAGACCGCACTTATTTTCCTGGTTACGTGTTGATAGAGGCTGACTTGCGCGATGAGATTATCCCTGTTATCCAGAATGTTCCCAATGTATTGGACTTCTTGCGCGAGTCCGACGGCGGAAAGCCTATCCCCATGCGCCAGTATGAGGTGAACCGGATTCTCGGCAAGATGGACGACCAGATTGATGCCATCGAAGGCAACAGCGACACTTATCTGGTAGGGGAGTCGGTCAAGGTTATCGACGGACCTTTCAGCAGTTTTGCCGGTGTTGTGGAGGAAGTGAACGACGAGAAGAAGAAATTGAAAGTTACGGTCAAGATCTTCGGTCGTAAAACACCTCTCGAGTTGGGTTTCAACCAAGTGGAAAAGGAGTAGTAAAACTTACCAATCAAACTAATTAAAAATTTAAATCAATGGCAAAAGAAGTTGCAGGATTGATTAAATTACAAATCAAAGGCGGCGCTGCGAACCCTGCTCCTCCTGTGGGACCCGCTCTGGGTGCCAAGGGTGTGAACATTATGGAGTTCTGCAAGCAGTTCAACGCCCGTACGCAGGATCAGGCCGGCAAGATTGTCCCGGTCATCATCACTGTGTATACGGACAAGTCTTTTGACTTTGTAGTTAAGACCCCTCCTGTTGCCGTACAGCTGAAGGAAATGTCCAAGGCCGCCAAGGGTTCTGCCGAGCCTAACCGCGTCAAGGTCGCTTCCGTCACTTGGGAGCAGGTGCGTCAGATTGCAGAAGCCAAGATGCCTGACCTTAACTGTTTCACTATCGAATCAGCTATGAGCATGGTTGCCGGCACTGCCCGCAGTATGGGTATCACCGTAAAAGGCGAGAACCCCCTTGCAAAGTAAAACGAATTTATTAACAAGTGGTAGCATCGACATAAGAGCGGTGCGGTGACCACAAAAACCAAGAAACATGGCAAAATTAACGAAGAAACAAAAAGAGGCTTTAGCCAAATTCGACAAGAACCAGCTGTACTCGCTTGAGGAAGCTGTGGAGGTCGTGAAGAACATCACCTACACCAAGTTTGACGCTTCGGTGGATATTGACGTCCGTTTGGGTGTCGACCCCCGTAAGGCCAATCAGATGGTGCGCGGTAGTGTGACGCTGCCCCACGGCACTGGTAAGACTGTCCGTGTCCTCGTGCTCTGCACTCCCGACAAGGAAGAGGAGGCTAAAGCAGCCGGAGCTGATTATTATGGTCTTGATGAGTACATCACCAAGATTAAAGGCGGTTGGACGGATGTAGACGTTATCATTACCATGCCCAGCGTAATGCCCAAGGTGGGTGCTCTCGGCCGTATTCTGGGTCCCCGTGGCCTGATGCCGAACCCCAAAACTGGCACTGTTACCATGGAGGTCGGTAAAGCCGTCCAGGAGGCCAAAGCCGGTAAGATTGACTTCAAGGTCGACAAGTTTGGTATCATCCACACTGCCGTCGCAAAGGTCTCTTTCGACAGTAACAAGATTGTTGACAATGCTCGCGAGGTGTTGCAGGCCATCATTAAACTGAAACCTGCCGCCGCCAAGGGAACCTACGTCAAGAGTATCTGCATCAGCAGCACCATGAGCGCAGGTGTAAAGGTTGACACTAAAGCCGCCACTCTGTAACATTTAATTATTGAAAGGTCATTATGAGAAAAGAACAAAAAGACCAGCTGATTGACCAATTGTGTGAAGAGATCAAGTCCTATCCTCTTATCTACATTGCTGATATTGGAGGGTTGAACTCTGTTCAGACGAGCAAACTGCGTCGCGCTTCTTTCCGCAAAGAGGTCAAGTTGGAAGTCGTCAAGAATGCTCTTTTGATCAAGGCCATGGAGAGAACCGGTATCGATTATTCCGAGCTCTTCCCCGTGATCAAGGGCGAGACAGCCATAATGCTTTCTAACACCAACAATGCACCTGCTAAACTCATCAAAGAGTTCCGCGCAGCGGAGAAAGGTGCTCAGAAACCCGTCTTGAAGGGTGCTTATGTTGAAGAATGCTTCTATATTGGTGAGCAGCATCTCGAGGAACTTGTCAACATCAAGTCCAAGAACGAGCTTATCGCCGACATCGTGGCTCTTCTCCAGTCGCCCATCAAGAATGTTGTTTCTCAGCTCCAGTCGGGTGCAAACACCATCACCGGTGTACTGAAAACATTAGAGGAGAAAAAGGCTGAATAAGCCAACGGGCAAGGGCTCCCGTAAAACGGTCCGAAAACAATTAATCAATAGTAAAAACATTTAAAATCAATAAAGTCATGGCAGACATCAAAGCTATCGCTGAAGAATTAGTAAACTTAACCGTTAAAGAAGTAAAAGAACTCGCTGACGTTCTGAAAGAAGAATATGGTATCGAACCCGCAGCTGCCGCTGTTGCAGTTGCTGCTGCTCCCGGTGCCGGCGCTGCCGCCGCTGTTGAGGAGAAGACCTCGTTCGACGTTATCCTGAAAGGCGTTCCCGATGCCACCAAGAAACTCGGTGTTGTGAAGGCTGTTAAGGACATGGCCAGCTTGGGTCTGAAAGAGTCCAAGGAACTCGTTGACAACGCTCCTAAGACCGTTAAAGAGGGCGTGAGCAAGGACGAGGCTGAATCCCTGAAGAAGGCTCTCGAAGAGGCTGGTGCCGAAGTTGAGATCAAATAGTAAATACTGTAGGATTTCTACGAGGAATAGGGCCTCCGGCTATACCGGAGTGCCTATTCCTCTTTGCTATGCAATTTTATCTTATAGAGCATAGTCGTTTTTGCATTTCCCCCTCCCATCTCTCTCCAATGGAGCAGTAACAAGCAGTATTATTATTTGTTAATTGTTAACTCTTAATTATTAAGTCCCTTGGATAACAATCAACCTATCGAACAACCCATCGAACAACCCATCGAGGTAGTAAATTTTGCATCTGTTCGCAAATACGAGTACCCGGACTTTCTCGACATTCAGTTGAAATCGTTCCAGGATTTCTTCCAGATTGAGACCAACCCGGATAATCGACTGGACGAAGGCCTTTTCAAAGTGTTTAAGGAGAATTTCCCGATTTCAGATGCACGGAATAATTTCACGTTAGAGTTTCTTGACTATTACATCGACCCTCCGCGCTACACTATTGAGGAGTGTATCGAGCGTGGCCTGACTTACAGCGTGCCGCTGAAAGCCAAGCTGAAGTTGTCGTGTAATGATCCGGAGAATGAAGATTTCCAGGCTATTGAACAGCCTGTTTATTTGGGTATGATACCCTACATGACACCCAAGGGAACTTTCGTCATCAATGGTGCCGAGCGTGTAGTGGTTTCGCAGCTCCATCGTTCGCCCGGTGTTTTCTTCGGAACGCAGTTCCACTCCAACGGCACCCAGCTCTATTCCGCCCGTATTATCCCGTTCAAGGGGTCATGGATGGAGTTCACCACCGACATCAACAATGTCATGTATGCTTACATCGACAGAAAGAAAAAGCTCCCCATCACTACGTTGCTGAGAGCCGTCGGTTTTGAGACGGACAAGGATATCTTGGACATCTTCTCGCTGGCAGAAGAGGTAAAAGTCTCCAAGTCCAATCTGAAAAAGGTCATCGGAAAACAGCTTGCCGCCCGAGTCGTTGACTCCTGGACGGAAGACTTTGTTGACGAGGACACCGGTGAGGTCGTTTCTATGGAACGTACCGAAGTCGTCATCGAGCGCGACAAGGAACTCACCGAGGAAGATATTGAAAGAATTCTGGAACTTGATGTCAAGACGATTCTTGTGAAAGTCGAGGATCACGACGGCATCGATTATTCAGTCATCTATAACACGCTTAAGAAGGATACCTCAAACAACTCGAAAGAGGCTGTCGAGTATATCTATCGCCAGCTGCGCAATGCCGAGCCCCCCGATGAGGAAACAGCCCGTGGCATTATCGAGAAACTGTTCTTCTCCGACAAGCGTTACGACTTGGGCGAGGTCGGTCGTTACCGTATCAATACCAAGTTGAATCTTGACATACCCGACACCGTCAGGGTATTGACACAGACAGATATTACCTCCATTATCAAGTATTTAATCCAGCTGATTAACCAGAAAGCCGATGTGGACGATATCGACCACTTGTCCAACCGTCGTGTCCGCACAGCAGGTGAGCAGCTGTACAACCAATTCGGTGTCGGTTTGGCCCGTATGTCGCGCACCATTCGCGAGCGCATGAATGTCCGCGACAATGAGGTATTCACTCCCACCGAACTCATTAACGCCAAGACCCTCTCTTCGGTCATCAACTCGTTCTTCGGAACCAACCAGCTGTCCCAGTTTATGGACCAGACCAACCCCTTGGCCGAGGTGACGCACAAGCGCCGTATCTCTGCTCTGGGTCCTGGTGGTCTTTCTCGCGAGCGTGCCGGCTTCGAGGTGCGTGACGTTCACTACACACATTATGGTCGACTCTGTACCATCGAGACCCCTGAAGGTCCCAATATCGGTCTGATTTCCTCCCTTTGCGTGTATGCCAAGATCAACAATCTCGGATTCATCGAGACGCCTTATCGCCGTGTCGTCAATGGCCGCGTGATGTTGGACGAGGACCCCACCTACTACACTGCCGAGCTTGAGGAGAACAAGACCGTTGCCCAGGCAACCACTCCCCAGGACGAGCAAGGCAATATCATCGCCCAGCGTATCAAGGCCCGTCGTCAGGCCGACTTCCCCATTGTGTCTCCCGAAGAGATTGACCTTATCGACATGGGTTCAAACCAGATTGCCTCCATTGCTGCATCGCTCATTCCTTTCTTGGAGCACGACGACGCCAACCGTGCGTTGATGGGTTCCAACATGATGCGTCAGGCTGTGCCCCTGCTCAATCCCGAGATTCCCATTGTGGGTACCGGTATCGAGAAATCTGTTGCCGAAGACAGCCGAGTCCTTCTCAATGCACAGGGCGATGGCGTGGTCGAGTATGTCGACTCCACCAAGATAGTCATCCGCCACAACCGCACAGAGAACGAGCGTCTGGTATCCTTCGATGAGGATGTCCGTGAATACAAACTCACCCGTTATCAACGTACCAACCACTCCACCTCCATCAATTTGCGTCCCATCGTGAAGAAGGGCGACAAGGTCAAGAAAGGACAGGTGCTCTGCGAAGGTTATGCCACCCAGGGCGGCGAGCTGGCTCTTGGCCGCAACATGATGGTAGCCTTCATGCCTTGGAAGGGGTACAACTTCGAAGACGCTGTTGTTATCTCCGAGCGCGTTGTGCGTGAAGACATCTTTACCTCGGTTCATGTCGAGGAATACACCCTCGAAGTTCGCGAAACCAAGCGTGGCCTTGAGGAGCTCACCCGCGACATCCCCAATGTCAGCAACGATGCCACCAAGGACCTCGACGAAAACGGTATCATCCGTATTGGCGCCGAAGTCAAGGAAGGCGACATCCTTATTGGTAAAATCACCCCCAAGGGTGAGTCCGATCCCTCTCCGGAAGAGAAACTGCTCCGCGCCATCTTCGGCGACAAGGCCGGCGATGTGAAAGATGCCTCTCTCAAAGTGCCGCCTTCGGTCCGTGGCGTAGTCATCGACAAGAAGCTCTTCGCCCGCATTATTCGCGACCGTAAGCAGCGTGCCAAGGAGAAAGAGCTTCTGGCCAAACCCGAAGAAGAGTACAATCAGGAGCTGAAAGAACTCAAGGAGAAACTCGTCGACCGTCTGCTCATCATTCTGGCCGGCAAGACCTCCAATGGCGTATACACCAATCATAAAGAGGAAGTGATACCCAAGAAGGTCAAGTTTACCTCCAAGGCTCTCCACGCTATCGATTACACCGAAATCAGCCCCAACAAGTGGACTTCCGACAAGGAGACCAACGACCTTATCAAAGACCTCTTGAACAACTACAATATCAAGAACCGCGAAATCAACGGACGCTTCACCCGTAAGAAATTCGCTCTTACCGTCGGCGACGACCTCCCGAGCGGAATTGTCCAGATGGCCAAAGTCTATATTGCCATGAAGCGTAAACTGCGCATCGGTGACAAGATGGCAGGCCGTCACGGTAACAAGGGTATTGTCTCCAAGATTGTCCGTGCCGAGGATATGCCTTTCCTCGCCGACGGTACCCCTGTCGACATCGTGCTGAACCCTCTGGGCGTGCCTTCGCGTATGAACCTGGGTCAGATTTACGAGACCGTTCTGGGTTGGGCCGGCAAGAAACTCAACAAGCGTTTCAAGACCCCGATTTTCGATGGTGCCACACTCGAGCAAATCAACGGATACATGCGTGAGGCCGGACTGCCTGAAAATGGCCGCACCTACCTCTACGACGGCGAAACTGGCGACCGTTTCGACCAGCCCGCCACCGTCGGTTATATCTACATGCTCAAGCTGCACCACATGATTGACGACAAGATGCACGCACGCAGCATCGGTCCTTACTCCCTCATCACCCAGCAGCCCCTTGGCGGTAAAGCCAACTTCGGTGGCCAGCGTTTCGGAGAGATGGAGGTCTGGGCTCTGGAGGCTTTCGGTGCTTCGCATGTGTTGCAGGAAGTCCTCACCGTCAAGTCCGACGATGTCATGGGTCGTGCCAAGGCATACGAGTCAATCGTCAAAGGCGACAACATGCCCGTACCCGGCATCCCCGAGTCGTTCAACGTCCTTGTCCATGAACTCCGTGGCCTTGGATTAGAGGTAACATTTGATTAATTCTGAATTAGGACTGCCAACCAACAGGAAACAGTTTTAGTTCTTAATTCATACAAAAATAAGATGGCTTTTAAACAAGAATCACAGTTAAGGAATGATTTCAATTCGATAACCGTCAGCCTGGCATCGCCCGAGTCCATCAAAAAACGCTCTTTCGGCGAAGTGACCAAGCCTGAGACTATCAACTACCGCACCTACAAGCCCGAGCGCGACGGCCTCTTCTGCGAGAAGATATTCGGCCCCACCCGCGACTGGGAGTGCCATTGCGGAAAATATAAGCGCATCCGCTACAAAGGCATTGTCTGCGACCGTTGCGGTGTCGAGGTTACCGAAAAGAAAGTCCGTCGCGAGCGCATGGGACATATCGAACTCACCGTCCCTGTCGCCCACATCTGGTTTTTCCGTTCCCTTCCCAATAAAATCGGAACCTTGCTCGATGTCCCCAGCAAGAGGCTTGAACAAGTAATCTATTACGAAAAATTCATCGTGCTCCAGCCCGGCAAAGCCATGCTCAACGAGATGCCGGTCAAGAAACTCGATCTTCTCACCGAGGAGGAATACTACGCCATCATGGAAAACCTCCCCGAAGGCAACGACCAGCTGGACGACACCGACCCCAACAAATTCATCGTTGGCATGGGTTCCGAGGCCCTTTACAAGCTCCTTTGCGACCTCGACCTCGACCAGATTAGTTTCGAACTCCGCGACCGCGCCTCGAAGGAATCTTCCAACCAACGTAAACAGGACGCCCTTAAGCGTCTTAACATAGTCGAAGCCTTCCGCGAGAGCCGCAGACGCATGCAGGAACGCGGCATGGACAACCGTCCCGAGTGGATGATCATGACCATCATACCTGTCATCCCTCCCGACCTCCGTCCTCTCGTCCCCCTCGATGGCGGCCGTTTCGCCACCAGCGACATCAACGAGCTCTATCGCCGTGTCATCATCCGCAACAACCGTCTCAAACGCCTCTTCGAAATCAAGGCTCCCGAAGTCATCATGCGCAACGAGAAGCGTATGCTCCAGGAGTCTGTCGACTCGCTGTTCGACAATAGCCGCAAAGTCTCCAGCGTCAAATCCGACAGCAACCGCTCCCTCAAGTCGCTCTCCGACTCCCTCAAGGGTAAGCAAGGCCGTTTCCGTCAGAACCTGCTGGGTAAACGTGTCGACTACTCTGGCCGTTCTGTCATTGTCGTCGGTCCCGAACTGAAGATGCACGAGTGCGGTCTGCCCAAAGACATGGCCTCCGAGCTCTTCAAACCCTTTGTCATCCGCAAGCTCCTTGAGCGCGGCTTGGTCAAAACCGTCAAGTCCGCCAAGCGTGTTGTCGACCGCAAGGACCCCGTCGTGTGGGAAATCCTCGAGAACATACTGAAGGGCCATCCCATCATGCTCAACCGTGCACCAACCCTGCACCGTCTGGGTATCCAGGCTTTCCAGCCCAAACTGGTCGAAGGCAAGGCCATCCGTCTGCACCCTCTGGTGTGTACCGGATTCAACGCCGACTTCGACGGCGACCAGATGGCTGTCCATGTCCCGCTGGGCAACGCCGCCATCCTCGAGGCACAGCTCCTCATGCTCTCCACCCACAACATTCTCAACCCCGCCAACGGTGCTCCTATCACCGTTCCGTCGCAGGACATGGTGCTGGGTCTGTACTACATGACCAAACCCCGCCGTTCCACCGACGCCGAGTCCGTCAAGGGTCAGGGCTATCGCTTCTACTCCCCCGAGGAGGTAATCATCGCCTACAACGAAAAGCGTGTCTCCCTCAACGCCTGCATCAGTGTACGCATTGATGCCAAGGGCCGCGACGAGTTCCAGTTTGTCAAGACCGACAAGACCTTCATGGAAGTCATCAAAGACCGCGACGGCAAAATCCTCACCGACATCGACTGCGCAACCCCCGCTGAAGAAGCCGAACGTTGCCGCACCGAATACGAAATCAAGCGCGACAAGGATGGTTACCCCATCGTCGACGAAAAAGGCCACTTCATCAAAACCGACCGCATCCGCACTACCGTCGGACGTGTCATCTTCAACGAAGTGGTGCCCGAAGAATACGGCTATGTGAATATGGTTCTCGGTAAGAAGTCGCTCCGCGACATCATCGGCGACCTCTTCACCGCCTGCGGCAACGCTGTTACCGCCAACTTCCTCGACGACATCAAGAACATGGGATACCGTCAGGCATTCCGCGGCGGCCTCTCATTCAACCTGGGCGACGTCATCATCCCCAACGAGAAAGAAGAGCTCATCGACAAAGCCAACGACGAAGTCGAGGAGGTGCTTGGACAGTACTCCATGGGTCTTATCACCAACAACGAGCGCTACAACCACGTTATCGACATCTGGACCAACACCAACAACAAGCTCACCGAAACCCTCATGAAGCAGCTTAAGGCCGACAATCAGGGCTTCAACCCCATCTACATGATGTACGACTCCGGTGCGCGTGGTAGTAAGGAACAGATTCGTCAGCTCTCCGGCATGCGCGGACTGATGGCCAAGCCTCAGAAGGCTGGTGCCGCCGGCAACGAGATTATCGAGAACCCCATTATCTCCAACTTCAAAGAGGGTCTCTCCGTGCTGGAGTACTTCATCTCCACTCACGGTGCCCGTAAAGGTTTGGCCGATACCGCTCTTAAGACCGCTGACGCTGGTTACCTCACCCGTCGTCTTGTCGACGTGGCTCACGACGTCATCATCACCATGGAGGACTGCGGCACCCTGCGCGGCCTGCCCACCACCGCCCTCAAGAAAGGTGAAGACATTGTCGTCTCCCTCGGCGAGAAACTTCTCGGTCGCACCTCGGTACACGACATCTATCATCCCCATACCGGCGAGCTCATCGTAGCCGCAGGACAGGAACTGACCGAGGACATCTGCAAAATCATCGACGAATCACCCATCGAGGAAGTCGAAATCCGTTCCGTACTCACCTGCGAAGCAAAACACGGTGTCTGCGCCAAGTGCTATGGCCGTAACCTTGCCACCGGCAAAATGGTGCAGAAAGGCGAAGCCGTCGGCGTCATCGCCGCACAGGCCATCGGTGAGCCTGGTACCCAGCTTACACTGCGTACCTTCCACGTCGGTGGTGTCGCCGGTGGAAACATCGGTACCAACTCCAGCCTCTCGGCAAAATACGAAGGCCGCCTCGAAATCGACGAGCTCCGCTCCATCCCCTATACCGACCCCGATGGCAAGGAGTACGAGATTGTCATGGGCCGCTCGGCCGAGATGCGCATCGTCGACGAGAATACCGGCGTGACCCTCTTCTCCGCTCTGCTGCCCTACGGTGCCAAGCTCTACAAAAAAGCCGGTGAGCACCTCTCAAAGAATGACAGCATTGCCGAGTGGGACCCCTACAACGCAGTCATCATTTCCGACGTGGCCGGACGTGTATCCTTCGAGAATGTCATCGAGAACGTCACCTACCGTGTCGAAAGCGACGCCCAGACCGGCCTTCAGGACAAAGTGGTCATCGAAAGCCGCCAGCGCACCAAGAACCCCACCCTCAACATTGTCGACGGCGAAGGCAACATCCTCAAAGTCTACGACCTTCCCGTGGGTGCCCACATCGGTGTCGACAAGGGGCAGCAGCTCAAGGCTGGTGACATCATGGTCAAAATTCCGCGCAGCTTCGGCAAGGCTGGCGACATCACGGGCGGTCTGCCCCGTGTCACCGAGCTCTTCGAGGCCCGCAACCCGTCCGACCCCGCCATCGTGGCCGAAATCGACGGTATTGTCACCATCGACAAGAAACTCAAGCGCAACAACCGTCAAATCACCATTACCAGCAAGACCGGCGAACAGCGTACCTACCTCATCCCCACGTCCAAGCAGATCCTTGCGCAGGACAGCGACTATGTCAAGGCAGGTACTCCCCTCTCCGACGGTGCCATCACTCCCGCCGACATCCTCGCCATCAAGGGCCCGATGAAAGTGCAGGAGTACATCGTCAACGAGGTGCAAGAGGTCTACCGCCTGCAAGGTGTGAAAATCAACGATAAACACTTCGAAGTCATCGTCCGCCAGATGATGCGCAAAGTCGAAATCGAAGATCCGGGCGACACCCGCTACCTCGAAGGCGAGCTGGTCAACAAGATTGACTTCCACGAGACTAACGACGAAATCTTCGGCATGAAAGTGGTCGAGGACAACGGCGACAGCGAGAACATCCAGAACGGACAAATCATCTCCGCACGTCGTCTGCGCGACGAGAACTCCATCCTGCGCCGTCAGGACAAGAAGCTCATCACCGTCCGCGACGCCCACCCCGCCACCGCCAAGCAAATCCTGCAAGGTATCACCCGCGCCTCGCTGCAGACCAAGAGCTTCATCTCCGCAGCCTCCTTCCAGGAGACCACCAAAGTCCTCACCGAGGCCGCTATCAATGCCCGTCAGGACTACCTCGAGGGCATGAAGGAGAATGTCATCGTCGGTCACCTTATCCCCGCCGGTACAGGTCTTCGCGAATACGAGAACCTTATCGTGGGAAGCAAAGAAGAGTTAGAAAAAGCAAACCTCTAATCATTAAAACACTATGGCTAACAATCGTAATAACCAAGGCCCCCAGGATTTGAAACTGGACATGTCGTCCGACGTGGCAAACGGCACCTACAGCAACCTGGCCATCATCTCTCACAGTCCGAGCGAGATAGTCCTCGACTTTGCACAGATGCTGCCTGGCACACCCAATGCCACTGTCCGTTCGCGCGTTATCATGAACCCCATCCATGCCAAACGCCTCCTGGCTGCCCTCAACGACAACATCCAAAAGTACGAACGCACCTTTGGAACCATTGTCGACCCTCAGTCCGCTATCAACGCAGACACTGTACCCTATGACATCCTTGGGAAAGCTTAATCCACAGCAATCCCGCATGACAATAGCCACGGCCTCGGTCGTGGCTTTTTTTTGTCACCATTGCGCCAATCCCGTTCCATTACCCCAGCATCCGTGAGCGAGTGCAGAGAAAGCTCGCATGCTCTGCCGAGCCATAGCAACGTCAACGAAGTTAAGGCGTAGCGGGCTACGGCGAGACAGGGATGTGGACAAGATGCCGAAAGGAATGCTGATATGGCATAAACAGACCTGAAAAAGACAAGAATGATTGAAAAGTCGGCCCAATGACCGATTTGGGTTTAACCAGATAACCGAAATGGGTTCAAAAAACGCAGGGCAATAAGAGGAGCGACGGGTTATGGTGGGAGCAAAGGCGGATGGGGTGGGAGGGATGAGTGGCAGCCAGTGGAATGGGCAGAACGAAGGGAATCACTCCGCTGAGTTTGACAATAACATATACCCCAACGATAGTTGGAGGAATAACCATCGGAAATGGATTTTGAGTATTAAAGATGGTAATACAATTTTTGACGAGATAAAGTGTCAAAAAATGATATAAATTCTTGAAAACAGGTATCCATAGAAACCTTTTTTATTTGAATAAAGGTTGATATATGTCCGTCCGAGTAAAAATAAAAAGAAAAATGTTTTTTTTACAAGTTATTATAAATTAACGTCCTATGTTTTTTTTCACTGAGGTGTTATTTACATTTTTATGGGTACGTTAAAAAAAAATGTTTGTTAAAAAAAAAAGTTGTATTTTTGCATCAGAAAGGAAATATAAATATGACTGCAAAAAGTAAAGGAAGAGCTAGCAAGGACAACTTGCAGAAGAAAGCTCCAAGTATTATGACAGACGATAAATTGGGCAATTATTTCGACGAGACCCATGGATTGATTATGAATGCCAAACCTTATCTAAAGAGGCTGGTGTTTGGCATACCGAACCGAACCGTGTCAAACCGGATATTTTATATCCGAGAAGGTGAGGCTAGGATTAAGATTAATTTCATCAACTACGATATTAAGAAGGGGGATTTCCTTTTGGTACCTTCCAACTATATCCTGATGGTGGAAGAGTTTTCTGAGAATGTTGACCCGTGGATGCTTGATTTCCACTATCAGACCAACGAGGAGAAAGAACTAGTGGGCATTGAGACCTTGTTCATGCACTTGACCGAGGACGAGGAGCGAGTTATAGGTTATTATTTTAATCTGATGAATCAGCTCGACAGTTCATCCCAAAATTCCGGCGATGAGTTGATGCATCTGGTCATGTCGTTCCTCTATCGCATCAATCGTATGAATGAAGTCAGGTCGGGGAAAGTGAAAAAGGAACGCCTGCCGCGTGTGAAACAGATCAAGTCGGAATTCATCAACATGGTGGTGACACAGGATGTACCGCAACTGACCATTGCCGAGTATGCCGAGGCGCTCGGTGTGTCGGAGAATTATCTTAGCATCATCATCAAGCAGGAGACCAACCAGACGGTGAAGAAGTGGATTGAGCAGAAGACTGAGACACTGATCAAGCTGCTGCTTACCGAGCCGAAGAATCGCAATTTGAGCGAGATAGCTGAGATTGTAGGCTATAGTTCGCCTCCACAAGTGGTGCGCTTCTTCAAGAGAAGAACTGGTATGACTCCTAACGAGTATCGTAAATCGAAGTTGGAAGAGAAGGCTTATGCAATGGAATAGTTTTCGATAGATTGAATAGATGGAGAGAGGTCTGCTATACCGCTGGTGCGGAATGGCAGACCCTCTTGCTTTTTTGTACCACAATGGGTTGATGTGTGGTGGTTGAGCCGACGTGATGGGCTATCGCGTGATTATTTCCACCCTACTGCGTCCTTCGCCGTGTCGGGTGATGTGTATTTGTGTGTGGATTCGTTCGTTTAGTTCCTCGCGGTGGGAGATGATGCCTACGCGTCGGTTGGACTGTCCGGCAATGTACTGCAGCTTTTCGAGGGTGGACATGACACTGTCGAGGTTTTTTTCGTCGAGGGTGCCGAACCCTTCGTCGATGAAAAGGATGTTGACATTGAGGTCGGGGCGGTTTAGCGACGAGAGGGCAAGCGAGAGTGCCAGCGACACCATGAAGCGTTCGCCGCCGGAGAGGACTGTGGCACTGCGGACGGCATTCTTGTTGTAGCGGTCGAGCACCAGAATGGTGAGCTTCTCGTTCTCTTCGCTGCAAGTCAGTCGGTAGCGGTCGGTAATCTGCTCCAGGTATAGATTGGCATTATGCAGCAGTGGGCGGAGGATATGGGTCTGCACAAGGGTGCGGAAGCGGGTGCCGCCAAAGCGCTGGTTGATGGCGTACCATTTGTTGTAGCGCTCCACTGCCTTGTCGCACTGTTTGCGGGCCTCTTCGGTGCGGCTGCGGTTCTCGTTGTCGGCGTCCAGGCGATTTTTCGACGTGGCATGCAATCCGGTGGCGAGGCTTAGTTGCTCCGAGACACCGTTCTTGTCGGCGCGAAGTTGGTCGGTATCCGGGTCGGGGTCCTGCTCTTCCAGTTTCATTGCTGCCCGGTTCTCGGCAATGGTTTTAAGAGCCGCATTGAGGGCGTCGGTGGCCGATTTCAGTCTGGCTTCGGTGTCGGCGATTTGTCTGCGGGCTGGTTCCAAGAGATCTTTTTGCCGTAGCAACTGTTCCAGCTCATCCTGGGTGTTGCCGGTTTCGGCATACCAGTCGAGCAGCGAGGTGTCGAGACTCTTTGCCCGTGCCTCCAATTCCTCTAAGGAGTCGTGCAACTGTCCCACAAACGAAAGCAGTTGATGCCAGTCGGCAGGCTGGACGGGTTGAGGAGGCTGTTGGGATGGCACCGACTGATGCCAGTCATTGTAGTATGTTTCGACTTGGCTTTTCAGATGTTCCATCTCACGGCATTGTTCTTGCCGTTTGGCAAGCAGGTCCGCGGCCTTGTTGTACGAGTCTTCCCGGTGTTTATACTCTTCTGCAGCCTTTTTCAGATTTTCAGCACTACCTTTCACGTCTTCCCTCCAGTCGGGATAATGTGTTCCGATGCGTTCGTTGACTTGGCCGACGGTGGTTTCGACGGCTTGGGCAATCTCGTTGAGATGCGAGGCGAAGTTGTTGATGCTTTGTCGGTTCTGCTCCAGTTGCGACGAGGCTGTATGTTCGGCGGAGAGCGCATCGGCGTGGGCCTTTACCAGTTGCTCTTTCTCTTTCTGCATGGTTTGCAGCTGTTTCTGTAGCGACTCGGCTTGGGCTTGTTGTTCCTTGAGGTGCTCTTTTTGTTTGGAGAGTTCGGCTAGCCGTGTCGCTAACACGCTTGGGAAGGTGTCGTCGTATGCCCACCCCTTGTCGCACACTTCCTGCCTAAGCAGCTCCTCGGCTTCGCGACATTCTTTCGTCCGGCTGTCGTATGACTTGCTTTGGGCCTCGTATTGGCCGTTTAGGCGGTAGTAGAGGCTCTTGGCCCTGTCGCGGCAGTCGGTGGCCTTGTCAAGCTTCTGTTTGGCCTCCTGCAACGCTTTTTCGATGGGGGAGAGCAGATGGACGAAGTCCTGGTCGTCGTGTATCAGCACGAGTGGCTGACCGCAGAGGGGGCACGTTTCGGCATGCTCGGAAATCAGGCGTCGGCGCAAGGCTTTTAAGTCCTCTTCGAGTCCAAACTTGAGCGTGTTGTATTGGGTGAGGCAGGTGTCGTGACTCTTTTTGGCCTGTTGATACAGGGTTTCGGCGGTATCGGATTCGCGTTTGGCGGAGTCCAGCTGTTCCTTCAGCGCTTCCAGCTGGCTCTTTGTTTTGGCAAGCGTCTCGTGTTGGCGGACAAGGTCGGTGTACCTTTCCTGCCACTTGGTGCAGAGGTTCCATTGGCTGTTTGAGAGCTCCAGGGCTTGGTTGATGCCGTCGGGGTCGAGGCTTGTACGTTGTTCGGCCAGACTGTCGATGGCTTTCTGTTTGTCTGTCACGGCTACCGCTGCTTGCTGAGTGGTGTTTTTGGCCCGCACGAGCGCCTCCTCCAATAGTGAGGTTTTCTTCTCTTCGTCGGACTTGGCATGTCGGTGGCGCTGGATGTCTTCCTGTTGGCTGTTGTAAGTGTTCAGCAAAAGCATTATTTCGGCCATGCGGTTGTACATCGCGGAGCGGTCGCCTTGCTGGTACAGCCATGTCTTTTCCACCTCGAGCGAGGTGCTCTGGAGGGCGTTTTGCTCCATCTGCCATTGCAGACCGGACGAGAGCAAAAGGTGACGCTGGCGGCATCGTTCCAACTTCTCCTTGTTCTGTGATATTGTCGACTCGGTATCGTGTTTTGCCTTGAGTGTTTCGCGCTGATGTTCGGTTTTGTCCCACCGTTCAACCAGTTGCTTCATGGCTATGAACTCGTCGCTGCAGGTGTAGGAGACGGCAGCGTTGATTTTCTGTTGTGCCTCGGCAGCCAGGCCACGGTTGTCGCGGATGCGTGACGCTGTTTGCAGTTTGTTGTCAAGTTCCTGCATCTGCCTCTCTAGCCGGGATATGTTTTGCTCCTCCACTTTGCATTGTTGTTGCAGTTCGTCTACCTGTTCGGGGGTGAGCAGATGGCTCTGCTCCGTGCTGAGGGCGACTTCTGCCAGTTCCTTCTCTTTCTTTGCCCTGTCGAAAATCGTCTTGACAGCATTACCGTAGACGGTGAAGATTTCGGTGTTGGTGAGTTGCTCGAGGATTTCTTCGCGCTCCTTTTTTTCGCCGCACAGGAAGGCGGCAAACTGGCCCTGAGCCAGCATTGCCATGCGGTTGAACTGCTTGAACGACAAGCCGACGGCTTTTTCAATCTGGCTGTCGCGGCTGTCCACTCTCACCCAGTCGTCATCGCCCACCTTGACGGTCCACTTGGGTGTGGCATGGTCGCCGGTGCGTTTGAGTCCCAGCTCGAGGCGTGCATGGTATTCGATGCCGTCGTTCCCCTCGAAAACAACCTCGCTGTAGCATTCGTCCTTGTGCGATATACCGATGCGGGTGTACTGGCCTATGTTATTGATGCCGATAGGCTCTTTGGCGTCCTTGTAGGCTTTGAAGAAGTTTTGTTTCGAGTCGGCAACGTCTTCGATGCGGGGGGTGGTCTTGTAAAGTGCCAGACAGATGCCGTCGAGCAGGACGGACTTGCCCACGCCGGTGTCGCCAGAGATGAGGAAAACAGGGGCTTGGCAGCCGGACACGCCATCGATTAAATCGGTCTCGAAGTTGATGTCAGCCTTTTCGATAGAGGCTATGTTGCGCAGGTGGAGTTCTTTAATTTTCATGGGCAGGGGTGTTGGGTGTTTCGGACTGGCGGCGCACTTCGGCCTCGACTTCTTGGAAAGCCTGTGCCAGGTCGTCCATGTCCAGTTCGGGGTAGTGGCTTTGTGTTTGACGGATAAACTCCATGGGGTCGGTCATCTGCTGCAGTTCGGCCACTTGGAAGACCGGTTTGTCCTCCAGGTCTGCCTTTTCAGGCACATTGATCTCTATCCTTTTAGGGTTGTAGCGTATTTCCTCGCCGTAGGGTTCAATGAGTTGGTATATTTGTTGGTCGAAGTCGGCAGGGATGGCTGCGTGGTAATCAATCGTGAGTCTGAAGTAGCCAGAGCCTGTTTCTTCGGCAAACTGTTTGACAGCGGTAAGTGCTTCATCGGCGGTGGCGGCAGCGCCGTTACGGGGCAATTCGTAGAAATGGCGGAGTTCGTTAATGCGTAGCTTGGTCACGGTTACCGTGCCACCGTGGCGGTCGATGTCCACCAGGCTGACGCTGTGGGGGAATTTCTCGTCGCAGCTGACGTGCAGTGGGCTGCCCGAGTAGCGAACCACTCCGGCGGGGTAGGTGCTGACGGGCTCGTGTTCGTCGGAATGGCCGATGGTCTGCGGACGGTGGATATGTCCGAGAGCCATATAGTCGAACCCTGAGCCTAGGTCGGCGACGGCGACTGTCTGCAGGTGGCCGATGTCGAAACCATGGCCTGTGAGGTCCGAGCCGGTGACGGCCATGTGTCCCATGAGCACCACAGGTTTCTGTGCGCTGTTTCGTTGTGCTACATAGTCGAGGAGCGCCTGCACAACCTCTTTGCGGGTGCCTGTGACGAAGGGCATGGCTATCACGTAACCTTGGGGTATCTCGACAATATATTCCTGCTGCCATCCGTCGGGATGGGTGAGACTGTCCGCGGCAGGAGGAAGGCCTACCAGCTTGACATTGCCCAGACTCCAGACGACATTGTCGGCATGGATGCGGGAGGCGGAGTCGTGGTTGCCGGCGGTGATGACCATTGCCATTTGGGGGAAGGCGTTATGGAGGGAGACAAAATACTCGTTGAAGCGGCGTTTGGTGGTGGCACCGGGTTGCTGGATGTCGAAAATGTCGCCACTCACAAGCAATGCGTCGGGTTGATAGGAACGGCACCATTCCTCGAGTTGGCGGAAGAAATGGTCGTGCTCGTCCTCGCGGGTGTAGTTTTGGTACAACACCTGTCCTAAGTGCAGATCGGCGGTATGCAGTATTCTCATGATAGCGTGGACTGTTTACTGGATAAGAAGAATCCCCGTGCTACCCTGACAGCAGAACGGGGATTGTAGAGATGAATGCTTGATGACTATTTCAGGTTGGCCAGAGCATCCTTGATGCGGCGCAGAGCTTCGCGGAGCAGCTCTTCGCTGGTGGCGTAGCTGAGGCGGATGCATGTGTCGTCGCCGAAGGCGGAACCCATCACGGTGGCCACGTTGGCTTCGTTGAGGAGGTAGAAGGCCATGTCGGTGGAGTTCTCAATCTTGGTGCCCTTGAAACTCTTGCCATAGTAAGAGCTGACATCGGGGAAGAAGTAGAATGCTCCTTGAGGCATACGCACCTTCAGGCCGGGAATATCGCGCAGGAGTTCGTAGACCATGTCGCGGCGCTGGCGGAAGATGTTGCGCATGTTGATAATGTCCTCGCTGGTGTTGGGGTCCATCTGCATGGCGCGGACGGTAGCCTTCTGGGCAATGGAGCAGGTGGCGCTGGTCACCTGGCCTTGCAGTTTGTTGCAGGCTTTGGCTATCTCCAGCGGAGCAGCGATGAAACCGATACGCCAGCCGGTCATGGCAAATCCCTTGGCAACACCGTTGATGGTGATGACGCGGTCTCTAACCTCGGGGAACTGGGCAATGCTCTCGTGTTTGCCGACAAAGTTGATGTGCTCGTAGATTTCGTCGGCCATGACGAAGACATTCTCATGGCGTGCCACAACCTCGGCAATGCCTCTCAGCTCCTCTTTGGTGTAGAGCATGCCGGTGGGGTTGCTGGGGCTGGAGAACATGATGAGTTTGGTTCTGGGGGTGATGGCGGCTTCAATCTGCTCAGGAGTCACCTTGAAATCGTTCTCGATAAGGGTCTTGACATAGACACATTTGCCTTCGGCCACGCGGACAATCTCTTTGTAAGAAACCCAATAGGGAGTGGGGATAATGACTTCGTCGCCGGGGTTGACCAGGCACTGCACCACCTGATAGATGCTTTGCTTGGCACCGGTTGACACCACAATCTGCTCGGGTTTGAAGTCGAGGTTGTTGTCGCGTTTAAACTTCTTGCAAACGGCCTCGCGCAGGTCGGGATAGCCGGGCACGGGAGGATAGTGGGTGAAATTGTCGTCGATAGCCTGTTTTGCGGCTTCTTTCACGATCTCGGGGGTGTTGAAGTCGGGCTCACCGATGGAGAGGCTAATCACATCTTTACCCTGTGCTTTCAGTTCACGGGCTTTGGCTGTCATGGCGAGGGTTTCGCTCTCAGCCATGTTTAGGATTCTATTGCTTAAAATGTTCATGGTACTAAATGATTTGGACTGCAAAGATACGCTTTTTTTTTATAATCGTGAGGTTTCAAAAAAAAATTGTATATTTGTATCTTTCTAAACCCTTGTATAATTTACCTGTAATAATAATATAAATAATTGTATACTATGGCAAAAGAGATGTCTGACAGCGAGGCCCAGAGACTCGAAAAATTAAAGATTCTTCAAAGTACACTTGATAAGATAGAGAAAAACTATGGCAAGGGCTCGGTGATGAAATTGGGCGACCATGCCGCCGAGAAAGTTGATGTTATCTCCACAGGCAGCATCAATCTCGATGCTGCACTAGGTGTTGGAGGATTCCCCAAAGGGCGTATCATCGAAATCTTTGGCCCTGAGTCGTCGGGTAAAACCACCTTGGCCATCCATGCCATTGCCGAATGTCAGAAACAGGGCGGTATTGCCGCCTTTATCGATGCCGAACATGCCTTCGACAGTTTCTATGCCAAGAAACTCGGTGTGGATATCGACAACCTGCTTGTTTCCCAGCCCGACAACGGCGAGCAGGCACTTGAGATTGCCGACAATCTGATCCGCTCCGGTGCCATCGACATCATTGTTGTCGACTCCGTGGCTGCGCTGACCCCCAAGGCCGAAATCGACGGCGAGATGGGCGACTCGAAAGTGGGTCTCCAGGCCCGTCTGATGAGCCAGGCCATGCGCAAACTCACCTCCACCATCAGCAAGACCAACTGCTGCTGCATCTTCATCAACCAGCTGCGCGAGAAGATTGGCGTCCTTTTTGGCAATCCCGAAACCACCACCGGCGGCAATGCACTGAAGTTCTATGCCTCTGTGCGTGTCGACATCCGTCGTATCCAAGCCATCAAGGACGGCGACCAGAATGTCGGTAACCGAGTCAAGGTGAAGATTGTCAAGAACAAGGTGGCCCCTCCCTTCCGCACCTGCGAGTTCGACCTTATGTTCGGCGAAGGCATTTCCAAACTGGGCGAAATCATCGACCTCGGTGTCGAGCACGAGATCATCAAGAAGAGCGGCTCCTGGTTCAGCTATGGCGACACCAAGCTTGCACAGGGGCGCGAGGCCCTCAAGCAAGTGTTGCGCGACAACCCCGAGCTCTGCGACGAACTCGAGGCTAAAATCCGTGCCAGCCTCCAAGAGAAATCAAATCTGTAATGAAACGGATACTGACAATAACAGCCCTGCTGTTGGCAGGCGTGTATGGCTATGCCCAGAGTGATACTGTGGGCGAAAGTCGGTACTACGCCTACAGTGCCATTGACGATACCGTGGAATACCATGCCCCGAAAAGGAATCCTATTTATTATTTCGGTAGCCCCTTCTGCAACCACTTCGCCGAGATAAGACTCTTTGCCGGTCCATACGACGCAGGGGTGGGGCTTGATTATACCTACCTGCCCGAGGTATGGGGTTTCAATCTGTCCGGCAACGTGGGATATGCCAACCTATGGCTCTCCGGCGGCGCGGCATACAGGCTGTCGAAACCCTGGAGCCGCTACGACTGGCACCTGTATGGAAATGCCGGTGTCTGTTGCGAGGATGGTGTCTTCCACCGCGTCCGGCCAACGTTCGAGGCCGGCATCCGTTGGGCATCGCCCGAAGGCATGCGGGGTTTCTGTTATTCCAGTGGGACGCTGGGGGTGATGACAAACTTCGACGGAGTGTATGTCACTTTTGGACTCGGCTTCTCCGTGGGGACGTTATTCTCCCTTTTCCTATTATTTTTATGACATTATGAGCCACTAAATACCCGACAACAATGTATGTGATTGACGAGGCCCGCGAGGAGAAAGAAATCCAGGCCAAATACGAAGAATTATTAGCGGCATGCCGCCAGAACTCCCCGCTCACCCAAAAACAGGAGGACGAAATTTTCCGTGCTTTCTCTTTGGCCAAGAAAGCCCATTCTGGCACCCGCCGCAAATCCGGCGAGCCATACATCTTCCATCCCCTTGCCGTGGCACTCATTGCCGTTCAGGAAGTGGGTCTCGGCCCCATTGCCGTGGTGTGCGCTCTTCTGCACGATGTGGTGGAGGACACCGACATCACCCTCGACCAGATTCGCACCATCTTCGGCGACCGTGTGGCTGTTATTGTCGACGGTGTCACCAAAATCGAGGATGTCCTCATCATGCAGTCCACCGAGTCCAAGCAGGCCGAGAACTACCGCAAGATACTGTTGTCCATGTGCAACGACGCCTACGTCATCTTCCTCAAACTCTGCGACCGCCTGCACAACATGCGCACTCTTGGCTCCATGAAGGACACCAAGAAACTGGCCATCTCCTCCGAGACGCAATACCTCTACATCCCCCTTGCCCACCGCCTGGGCCTCTACTCCATCAAGACCGAACTCGAGGAGCTGGTGATGAAATACACCAATCCCGAAAAATACAACGAGATTGCCGCCCTCATCAACAAAACCGCCGGTACCGAGGACCGCCTCAAAGAGTGCTTCACACAGCCTGTCACCCAAATGCTCGACGCCAACGGCTACAAATACACCATCAAAACCCGCATCAAGTCCGTATACAGCTGCTGGAAGAAGATGGAGCGCAAAGGCGTCAAATTCGATGAAATCTACGACCTCTACGCCATGCGTATCATCCTCGACGTGCCACTCGATGCCGAAAAGTCCGAGTGCTTCAAGGTCTACTCGCTCATCTCCTCCGCCTTCCCGCCCGACCCCACCCGCTTCCGCGACTGGATCACCACCCCCAAGACCAACGGCTACGAGTCGCTTCAAACCACCGTCATGACCCCCATCGGCCAGTGGGTGGAGGTGCAGATACGCACCCAGCGCATGGACCTCATCGCTGAGAAGGGCATGGCTGCCCACTTCCTCTACAAAGAGGCGCACCCGGAGGAAAACATCGAGAACAGCCCCGTCGAGATATGGCTCCAACAGATACGCAGCACCCTCGAGAACACCGAAAAGAGTGCCCTCGACCTTGTCGAGGAATTTAAAGACACCCTCTATATCAAGGAGATATACCTTTTCACCCCCAAGGGTCAGATGGTCAAACTGCCCGCTCACTCCACCGTCCTCGACTTCGCCTTCACCATCCACACCAACCTCGGCCTTCATTGCATGGGCGCCAAAGTCAACGGCAAAGTCGAGCCCATCGGCCATGTCCTGCGTGCAGGAGAACAGGTGCAGGTTCTCACCAGCCGCAAAACCCATCCCACCGATGAATGGCTCGGCATGGTGAAGACCTCCCGCGCCCGCGAAGCCATCAAGGACTATCTCCGCGCCCAACGCAAAGGCTATCGCGAAGAAGGCAAAATACGCTTGCAGGAAATCCTAGCCAAACTCAATCTGCCCTACTCCTCCGCCACCATTGGACAAATCAAGCGTTTCCTGGGTCTCAAAAGCGACATCGACCTCTTTTTCCAGCTTGCCATGGGCATCACCTCCCACAACGACATCGCCCAGTGTTTCGGCAAAGGCTTCAACCCCAACCACAACACCTACTTCATGGGCGAATACACCTCCCTCTTCGACAAGGACAGCACCGCCATCAACCTCAACACCTCCTCCTCTGGCAGCAACCAACGCTCCTTCCTCCTCGACGAGGAGTACGAGCGCTACGCCACCGAACCCGCCCCCTGCTGCAAGCCCGTGCAGGGCGACAGCGTTGTGGGCATCGTCACCGACGGCAAAATCATGGTGCACCGCACCAACTGCAAAGTGGCCATGGACGAGATGGCCAACCACGAGAACCGCATCGTCCGCGCCCGCTGGCGTCCCGGCGAGCACGTCGCCCTGCTCTCCGGTATCGCCTTTACCGCCATCGACCGCAAAGGCCTTCTGCAGGAAATCACCGGCATCGTCACTGGCGAGATGGACCTCAACATGCGCGCCATCACCCTCGAGGCCGTCGAAGGCATCGTCCGCGGAATCATCATGCTCTACGTCCTCAACCTCGACAATCTCAACCATCTGCTCGAAAACCTCGAACGGATAGAAGGCATAGAGGAGGTGCGCCGTATATGAAACCTGCCGACATCCAAGCCCTGCAGCGGCTCAGCGACATCCTCGACCTCCTGCGCCGACAGTGCCCATGGGACCGTGTGCAGACCATGCAGAGCCTCCGATACCTCACCATTGAGGAGACCTTCGAACTCAGCGAGGCCATCCTGGCAATTGATAATTCAAAATTGAAAAATGAAGATGAGTCCGACGCGGCAACGCATTCCCAATGTGCTGACCGCAATACTCAGTTAATGAAGGAACTCGGCGACCTCTTCATGCACCTCCTCTTCTACGCCAAAATAGCCGAAGAGGAAGGGCGATTCACCCCTGCCGACATATTCAACGCCATCAGCGACAAACTCGTCGACCGCCACCCCTTCATCTTCCATCCCGACAGCTACGACGGCGAGAGCTGGGAACAAATCAAGATGCACGAAGGACGCAAGTCCGTCCTCGAAGGTGTCCCCGCCAGCCTGCCGCCCTTGGTCAAGGCCGTCCGCTTGCAGGAGAAAGCCGCCGGCATCGGGGTCGACCCCACGCTGCCCTCTCCCGATGGTTCTGCGTCGACGCCAGAAATGCCGCCGGAACATACTATGGCGGAGTCCGAACCCACAGAAGAGTCGTTTGGCACGCTCCTCTTCAACCTCATCCACTGGGCCCACGACCACGGCATCAATGCCGACACCGCCCTCTCCCGCGCCAACCAGCGCTTCTGCGACAAAGTCAAAGCCTTCGAGCAGCAATAGTCTCATCGGATTTGATATCCTTATCAGCTCCTGACGCTCTCATTTATCTGGGAGGGTGTACAGATATTCACGCGACGTTTTTCAGCTGTTCAACATCTGTTCTTCGGTTGTTCAATGGTCAAATACCGAAGAACAACAGTTTCAGAAACAGCTTACAATCGTCGGGGGACTGTGTTTTGACCTTTCTGATTTATTTCTCTCTCAAATTTGTTCCAATGAATGAATGTTGAATCTCTATTCGAATATGCGATATGAAACCTATAGCCGGTAAAATCATCATACTTTACTTCACCGTTACAATACACTTGTTTTAACCTTACAATATAATCATCACCATTCGCCTTTATGTTGATTATCGTTTTGACATTCATACCATTATCATCAGTATATATCCCACCCCAATTTCCACATATTGAACACTCCTGTGCAGAGACGGAGCAGACATAACTATAACAAAGTAATATGGCTATAAATAATTTTCTCATTATGCATCCTCATTTTATAACTGAGACTGTTTCTTAAGGAAATGTTTAGTGTCTTCACCACTGTAATAATCACAAGAGTAGAAACATAGCCCTGGACGAAAATCCTCGTAATACTTATACCATCCTACCATCTTTTCGTATTTTCGTGCTTTCTGCTTGTCCATTGTGACACCATCCCCATTGGCATATATTGTAGACAATTTCATGTAAGCCTCAGCAACTTCTTTGGCAGATTCGTAATACTTGACTGCCACTGACATGTCATTTCCTACAGATTTGTCCGCATACAAATTCCCTGCCATATAGGCTGCGCCATCAGCCCCCTTGTCTGCTGCCGCCTTAAACCATCTTAACGCCTCTTTCTTGTCAATGCGAGCCCCAATCCCATAATAGTAGTAGCGTCCTAATAAATGCATGCACTTGCTATCGCCAGAATCTGCACCACGCTTTGCCCAATAAAATGCGTCTAATGTATCTTGATGTGTATTTGTCCGTCTTTTACTTACTAACTTAACAACACTCAAATTATACATTGCTGTTGTATCCCCAAGAGTAGATGCTTTTTCAAGCCAATAGATTATATCAGAATAATGCAACGAATCGTCGTATGGGTGCAACTGATAAAACATACAGAATGCGAGATTCACCATTGCTGGGGCATAGTCTTGTTTCGCTGCCTGAAGATACCAATACGTCAATTGTTCTTCGATTTCACCAGTCGGAAGATAGTCTATCACAAACTTAAGTCCATTAAATACTTGGCTTGGGTTTTTCCTGTAAACAAATGGACACTTTGTTGTTGTCAATGTGTTTTGCCAGCCCTCATATATTGTATGGAGTAAGTATTCTGCAAACTCCATTTGATATTGAGGTTTTCCGTTAGCAGCTGCAATTGTATAGTATCCCACAACAATCTCATTCCAACAATCTACCGCATAACCCTGTTTAAATTGGTTCACATAACTAGCATGCACACATTCCAACAACTCATATGCCCTAGGCGAGTTTATGTACCTGATTCCGTAAGGCATACCCACATTCCTATACATCCTAGCCGCCCAATATGCCCCTTCATTACCCCCATTGCCTGCTGACTTTATTATTAACTCTCCTATTTTTCTGAGCAGATTTTTATTCAACTCTTCCTGTGTATATAGAATATTATGGCCACTCTGCCTTGAATAGTAATATGCTTCTAATCCGCCAGCCTTTACCACATCATCTAGCTTGTGGTGATTATACATAACAATAAGGCATCGCGCATAACAAAGAAACACCTGCGATAATTCTTTATCCTCTTTCTTTGTGAAGGCTCTCTTTGTGGCTCTTTCATAATATCTCACAGCCTGAGACAAATCAATCTTCCGTTGCTTTTGATAGTAATCGTTCTCATAGTAAGCAGCTAAGAATGCACATGCCTCTCTGTCATTATAATAATCATGAAACCTACTCTCTCTTGCCCGTTTCGCTAAGGCTTTTCTGTCATACACTTTTCCCTTCCCTGCCTCCAATTCTTTTATCTTTGCCTTGTCTTTCTTTTTTTGTGCTTGATTGTACTCTGATAGATAATCTTTGAAAGATGCCATGTCGATAACTTTCTCCTGTGCCGAGACTAGTTGCAGCACCAACAAGGCTACTATTGCTAATATTACCTTCTTCATGACATAGTTTATTACATCAACTGATAGTCGAATAATTCTTCACTTATACTACGTCTCACTACAACATCATAACCCCAATCCTAACACCGAATGAGTGACCCATGAGTATGTCGGGTTGTGAACTGCATAATCTTTCACCAAACGAATATTCACTCATCCAATTTATAAAACGAATTGCAGGGTTATGCGTGTGATTGTATTCGTAATACCCACTGATAAAGAAATGATCACCAATAAAACATGTCAGTCCGGCATTGAGGCTACCCGCGACATAATAAGTGTCACTGTAATTCTTTATTCTTGTAAATTTCAGTGCGTCCCAACCAAAGTTCACTTCAAGGTGGTCTGTTATGGGGAAACGCCATTGGGCTGCGGAAAAAGCGATAAGCATTAATGGTCCGAGAACTTCGTTATCACCTTTGCTTTCATTCATTGTCTTAGCAAATATTCTCGGTGCGAACAACAATATTCCACATGGACTAAATGACAAGTAATCTGGCCCAGCCGTCAAACCTATTCGGGAACTTACGAAACTAAACAGAATCTCGGACTGCACCGTTACCGTATTGTATACCCCAGTAGGATGTGTTAGTTGCTGATAGCCAGCCATGACATATAAGTCAGAAAAACTATCGTGAGTAGTCGGTTCTCCTGGGTACTGGGCACGGATTGCTGTAGTCATAGACAATACGGCCATCAATAACAAAAATGACTTTCTCATTTTCATTTTTTTTAAGTTTCACATATAGAACGCCAGTATTGGCTACATCAGTGCCCTCTCATGATTTATGGTCAATACGTTAAAGGGCACGTCTATCTCATCGTGCAGACATTCTGTTTGACCGGAATACACCGTACCGCTGAAATGGCCACTCACCCTGTCCGAGTCTCCTTTTCGGTGATACGTCCCCGTCACGTACAGAGCCTCGTCGGTATGATTAGTCACCAACAACTCATACATTCTGCATTTGAATGTCCCATCGTTATTCCGAATTACTTTTGAATCAACACTGTATGTGATAGGAGGAATGCCTTGGTCTGTCGATTCTCTTGTTTGCGAGGCCTTCTTCATGCCACAAACCAAGCACACCATCAATAAGATGGCAGCCAAAGATAATGTTTTTTTTGTTTGCATATCGTTTAGGTTTTAAGGTTATTCCAAACACTTACTTTCTCTTAGCAGCCTTCAGGTTGCTCATATACTTTGCCACACTTTTCGCATACACAGCCACCGTGCCAACGAGAGTTTTTCCCTGTGCCGTCACAATATCCACATTTGGTATAGCCAATAGAGGGTGAGCCTAATTTTCCTGTACCATCACATGCAGTGCATTTATAGTATTCTTTCCATGCAGTGCCTGAATAATAAAGTCTACCCCCGCAATTGCATTCGTAATTACTACAAGGACATGGCTTCGCCTCGTCTTGGTCAGTTGCATCCTCTGACCTAACCAAAATAGTGTTCTTTTGGGGGTTATCTTTTTGGGGACTTTTGGGCTTTGTTGAAAATGCAACAAAAGCAGCAGCACAGACTATTACAGCTATGGCAGTGACTATTCTTTTCATTTTTTTTCTTGTTAGGTTATTATACTTTTTTTGCAAAGATACCACCATTTTGTCAATCTTGCTACGACAGATGCTGTCATGTGACAATATCTGTCGTGGTGGGGAGCTTTGTCGTGTAGTGGGTGAATAGGTTGGTGTGGAGGGCTTTGCTGATGTTGAAGAGCAGTTGGGTGTCGAGGGAGGGTTTGTTGAAGATGCGCTGCACGGTGCGGGGGGTGACATGGATTTGCCCGGCGAGCCACTCGTTGGTGTGGCCTTGGCGGCGCAGCTCGTCGCGGATTAGGCGGCCTATGTGTATCTGCATAGTGGTTGCTGTTTGGGCGATGCTACCGATTCCTTGTACGCATTCCGACAACCACAGACAAAAAGAAGGCGAGCAATCTCGTCCCCTAACTGCGGTCGTGGAATACCTCTCAAAGGAAAGACCAAAACGCTCGCCTATCGGCAAGCATTCGTATTTGTCATCCTTTGAGCCTTTGATGAAATTTCCACGTTTCAGTTAGGTCGGAACAAATAGCAAACGCTATGAGTTAATATGTTGTTTATTTTTGTTCTATATCATGTATGTTTTGTTTTTGACGATGCAAAGTTACGGAAATTATTCGATATGGAAAGATTTTATTTTGATTTGTGAAGGTAAGTCTATTGGTATTACTTGTTTGGGACATTTGGTAATGGGAGATTTGCTTTTGGGAATGTTTATAATGATTTGAGAGGGATTGGGAAAGATTATGTATGGAACAAAATGCTTTTGTGTATTTTTGCAGCCAGAAATAGAAGGGGGATGTGCGGGTATGTCGGTTGCAATGGCTTGGATTGCTGCCGACAGGAAAGGTCTTTGTATTATTGTGTTTTGGTAAGCTCGTTAGGGGTTTATGGCTGGCTATAGTATTCAAGGTAACTTCCAGAAATAGCCATGAGAAGGGCATTCAGGGTAATTAAAGTTGAACTTTAAACACGAATTATCATGTAATGATCAGAAATTAATGGTTAATTGATGATTGTTACAGGGTAATTCGTGTTTTGGCGAATCGTTGGAGGTAATAAATAGCCTTGTGACTATTTAGATGTTCGCTATAGGCATTCTTTGAGGTCGACGAGGAACTGGCGGGCTTCGGTGAGGGTTTTGACAAGCTGTTTGTCTCGGTCGATGTCGTCGGAGAGGCGGAGGCGTTCGCGGGCACCTTCGAGGGTGTAGCCGCACTCGCGTGTGAGGTGGTAGATTTGGCGGAGGAGGTCGATGTCGTCGTCGGTGTAGTAGCGGGTGCCTTTCTTGTTTTTGTGGGGTTTGATGGCAGGAAATTCAGTCTCCCAAAAGCGGAGGAGGGAGGGGTTGACGTGGAGCATTTGTGATACTTCACCGATGGAGTGGTATAGCTTGTCGGTCATAGGGTATGTTTTGTTGATTAAAAGGGGTTAGTAGGTGTAGTAGCCTTGGTTGTCCTGGTAGGATTGCTGTTTCTGGTATTTGACGTCTTTGAGGCTGCTGGCTTTGATGTTGATGATGAAGTTCCAGCTTCTGTAGTAGCCGAAGGGGACCCAGTTGAAGCGCATCTCCCAGCAGTGGAGGTCGCGGTAGATGTCGATGGAGGTATAGGAGAGGCCTTTCTTGACGAAGTCGTAGCCAGTGGATACTGCCACGCGCCAGTTGTTGGTGATGTTGGCGTTGGCGGAGAGACTGAGGGTTTGGATCACCTCGCTTTTGTAGTTGTATTGTGCGGCTACGTAAGTGCTGACGTAGCTGAGGGTGTAGTTGAGCGATACGTTCCAGGGCATGGAGAAGTCGGCGTAGGTGCCCATGAGGAGGGCAGGGTTGTAGTTGTAGGGCGACTGCATGATGGGGGCTACAATCTGCTCACCTTCGGATTTGGAGGCCTTCTTGTCGCCTTCGGGTTTGAAGGTGGTGTTGTTGAGGCTGTAGGATATCTGGGTGCTCCAGGTGGAGTTGTTTTTCTGAAACAGTTTCTTCTGTCCGGGGACTTTCCAGATGAATTGGTCGTGCTTGCGGCCTTCGTTGTCGATATAGTAGGGGCTGAACGAGCTGGAGTAGTTGATGACGAGGTTCTTGAATAGGGTCGTACGGCCGTTGACCGTGAGGTCGGACCAACGGAGCGAGTCGCGTGCCATGTCGTAGCTCATGGAGAGGTTGAGGTTTTCGAGGAGGGTGATTTTGCGCATGCCGGTGATGGTGTCCTTCCGGTCGGCGACTTTAATCTCGAGGTTGTTGCCGATGCTGAAGGAGATGCGCCCGGACTGCCCGTCGGGGGGACCGCCGTAGAGGCTTTGCTCGAAGATGGAGTAACGGTGGACATAGCCGGTCTTGTCGGTGTAGGACTGCCACCATCCGAGGGAGGAGTGGCCGAAGTCGGGGTGGTAGTTGAAAGAGACGGAGGGGTTGATAACATGGCGGATGGCTTTGAGGGGACCATACTTGAAGTTGAACATACCGTAGATGCGGGTGGAGAGGGACGAGTTGAAGCTGACCTCGCGGTTGCCGCGGAATCCCCTCACGGTGTCGATAGTCAGGGTATTGGTCACGGTGTCGTAGTGTTTGCGGATGGTGGACCAGTGCCAGCGCTCGCTGTAGTTGGCGGAGTTGGTCCAGTTGAAGTATTTAAGCACTTTGAGGGTGAGGGAGAGGGGTATGGTGTGCTGTACGCCGTATTGCATGCGTTGCAGGGTTTGGAGCTTGAAGAGGTCGGAGTCCTGGGCGTTGATGTTGTTGTCGGCGTTGAATGAGTAGGAGAGTGAGAGGTTCTCGTACCAGCGGAGGTTGCCGGCGGCCTCTTTGCGGCGCAGGGGGTAGAAGGTGGTGGAGCTGAGGGAGAGCTGGGGGAGCTTAAGGTTGAAGAGGCCTGTCTGGGCGTTATAGGACTCGCGCAGGGAGGCGGCGAAGTTCAGCGAGCTACCCAACTGGGCGGTGTAGGAGATGCTGGAGGTGGTGGTGCTGTTGAAGTAGTCGTTGCGGTTGGTGGTATTCTTGTTGTAGTTGCGGCTCTGCAGGTTGACGTTGGCCGAGAAGCGGCTGCGGGGGTTGGACTTGGCATCCTGGTCGTGTTTCCATGCTATCTTGAAGTCGCTGAATTTGCGGAAGGTGTTGCTGTCGCCGGGGATGCCCTCTTTGGTGATGCCGTAGCGGATGTCGAAGTTGCCTTTGTATTTGTATCGCAGGTAGTAGTTGCTGCGGGCTTCGGCAGCCCAGCTGAGGTTGGTGTAGATTTCGCCGATGAGGGCGAGGTCGAGATTGTCGTTGATGGCGAAGTAGTAGCCGCCGTCCTTAAGGTAGTAGCCACGGTTGTTCATCCAGCCATAGCTGGGCATAAGGATACCCGAGGTGCGGTCGTGGGACATGGGGAAGAAGGCGAAGGGGAGCACCAGGGGGGTGGGAACGTCCTCGATGGTGACGTAGGCAGGGCCGGTGAAAATCTTGTCGCCAGTGATGAGTTTGGAGTGGGTGAAGTTGATGGCGAAATGGGGGTGGGAGTAGTTGCAGGTGGTGTATTGTCCGCCGTTCAGGTACATGACGGAGTCGCTGACTTTTTTCACTCTCGAACCGTGCAGGAAACCGTCGCCCTGCTGGGTGATGACACCGGAGATGAGACCTTTGTGCGTGTTGTAGTTGAAGACGATGGTGTCCGCCATGTATTCGGCGTCGCCCTGCTTGAAGAAGGGACGGCCGTTCACTTTGCCCGCCGAGTCGGTGACAGGCCTGGCACTGAGTATCTGGCTGTTGAAGTCTACCTGTATGTCGTCGGCTTTCAGCTCCATGCCATCGTATTCGATGACGCCTTTGGTATAGAGTTGGGCTTTGCGTTTGTTGATGTCGATGGCTATTGAGTCGTTGGCCTTGTAGTGGACGGCACTGGTGAGGGCGTTGGGCGAGGGCGGGATGACGGGTAGCGAGGGCTGGCTGGCAAGGGAGTCGAGGGGGTCGGCAAGGTGGGCGACAGAGTCGGCAAGCGCCGAAAGCGAGTCGGTCGCAGCCACAAGCGAGTCGGGGAGGCCGAGCATGTGGCGGAGGAGGGTGTCGGCAAGGGGGCGGGTAGACTGCAGGGTGGGGTGGGCGGTAGCGGGGGTGAACACCGAATCGGTCTGTGCACCAGACATTGCAGGGAATGTCAGGAGCAAGACTAACAGGCAGATGTTCAAAAGTTTCCGCATAATTCTCTTTACTTTCCGATTTTAGTCGTATCTTTGCAAAAGAATTTGCAAAGATACCAACTTTTTGCTGAATAGAAAAATATATAAAATATACAACTGAAAATGAAACGCTTATTTGCCCTTTTTATTGTGCTTGCCTGCATAAATGGAACCGCTTTTTCGCAAAAAAAGTCCGTCGGACATGTAAGGACTGTAGTGATTGATGCCGGCCACGGAGGCGACAAACCCGGTGCTGTGGGTAGAAAGTCGCAGGAAAAGAATCTGACCCTGCAGATGGCTTTGAAACTGGGAAAACTGATAGAGGACAACTATTCCGATGTGAAGATCATCTATACACGCACCACCGATGTGGACATCACGCTGTCCGAGCGTGCCCGTATAGCCAACAAGGCCAAGGCCGACCTGTTCATCTCCATCCACTGCAACTCGTGGAACAACAGCACACCCACCGGTGTGGAGACCTATGTGATGGGTTTGTCTCAGAGCAAGGCCAACATGGAGGTGGCTAAGAAGGAAAATGCCGACATCTTGCTGGAGAAGGGCTACAAGGACAACAGCGACTATCAGGGATTCGACCCCAACTCGCCCGAGAGCTACGTGATGTTTGCCATGTACCAGAATGCCTATCTCGACAAAAGTCTCGACTTTGCCGGCTTCATCCAGGACCAATATAAGTCGGCCATCAAGACCATCAACCGTGGTGTCAAGCAGGCTGAGATTTTTGTGCTTTACAAGACCGCCATGCCTGCCGTGCTCACCGAGGTCGGTTTCATCAGCAATCCCGAGGAGGAGCAGTATATGATGTCCGACGAAGGCCAGGCGGCCATCGTGTCGAGCATCTTCAAAGCCTTTGTCACCTACAAGAGTTCCGTCGAAGGGGTGAAGCCCCCGGCATCGTTGAAGATAGCGCTCAAAGGCTATAACGACAAGTCGCGCAAAGAGACTGCCACGCCCGCCAAAGAGGCGAAGGTGGAACCTGCCAAGCAGGAGGAGCCTGCTCCCGCACCTGTCGCCCCCAAGGAGCCCCAGGCCCCCAAGGCCGACGAACCCACCACCTTTGTCCCCTCAACGGCCAAGACCAATGTGGAGCCCCCGCTGCCCGTCGACGAGCCCAGCGAGGCCATAGCTCCCAAGGTGGAGCCACAGCCGGCGGCAGCACCCGAACAGGCCGAAGTCCGTCCGGCGGATGCGCCGCGCAAGACCGGCATCGTGTTCAAGGTGCAGTTTATGACCAGCGGGAAAGAGCTGAAGAAGAATGCCCGCGAGTTTAAGGGTATCACCGACTACGATTACTATTTGCAGAAAGGCACCTATTGCTATACCACGGGCAGTTTCGCCACCGCCCGCGAGGCCGCAAACTACCAGAAAGAGGTGCGCGACAAGGGGTTCAAGGATGCCTTTGTCGTGGCTTTTGCCGATGGCGAACGCATCTCGCTGCAGAAAGCCAAAGAGATGCTTCAGCAATAACGCCCCATTCCCCAACTCCTAAGAACATGATACAAGTACAGCATATAACAAAAATCTACGACAGCCAGCGCGCCTTGGACGATGTCAGTTTCACCGCCCAGAAAGGCGAGGTGGTAGGGCTGCTCGGCCCCAATGGCGCCGGCAAGTCAACCCTGATGAAAATCCTCACGTGCTACATCCCGCCCACCGAAGGCGAAGCCACCGTCTGCGGCCACAGCATCTACGACGACCCTCTGGCCGTGCGCCGGGTGACGGGCTATCTGCCCGAGCACAACCCGCTCTATACCGACATGTATGTGCGCGAGTTCCTCCGCTTTGCCGCCGGTGTATATGGCATCAAGCAGGCCAAAGAGAAGGTGGAGCAGATGATAGAATTGGTGGGTCTCACCCCCGAAAGCAACAAGCGCATCGGCCAGCTCTCCAAAGGCTACCGCCAGCGTGTGGGTCTTGCTCAAGCTCTCATCCACGACCCGCAGGTGCTCATCCTCGACGAACCCACCACCGGTCTCGACCCCAACCAGCTTGAGGAAATCCGCACCGTGATCAAGAACGCCGGCCACGACAAGGTGGTGCTCCTCTCCACCCACATCATGCAGGAGGTGGAGGCCATGTGCTCCCGTGCCATCATCATCAACCACGGCCGCATCGTCTCCGACGACCATCTGACCCATATCACCTCCCAGCAGCTTACCGAGAAGTTCCACCGCGTCACCGCTGAATAACAAACATAGTGTCCAACCCCTAAAAACAATATCATCATGAACAGACAAGAGTTAATCAACCTCATATACAGCCGCCGCTCGTTCCTTTGCGTGGGGCTTGACGTAGACAAGAACAAAATGCCCGCCCATCTCAAAGACGAGCCCGACGGGGTGTTCCTCTTCAACAAAGCCATCATCGACGCCACCATCGACTATGCCGTGGCTTACAAGCCCAATCTGGCCTTCTACGAGGCCATGGGTATCGAAGGCCTTGTGCAGCTCAAGAAGACCATGGACTATCTCCATTCCCTGTCCAAACCCGCCTTCACCATTGCCGACGCCAAGCGCGGCGACATCGGCAACACCTCGCAGCAGTATGCCAAAGCCTTCCTCGACCCTGCAGGCGACTTCAATTTCGACTCCCTCACCGTGGCACCCTACATGGGGGCCGACTCGGTGCAGCCCTTCACCGTGTTCGAAGGCAAATGGGTCATCCTGCTGGCCCTCACCTCCAACAAAGGAGCCTTCGACTTCCAGTTCCTCCCGGTAGGCAATGAGCAGAAACTCTTCGAGAAAGTCTTGCAGACAGCCCAGCAATGGGGCACCCCGGACAACATGATGTTCGTTGTCGGTGCCACCAAGGCCGACATGCTCACCCAGGTGCGTGCCGTCGCACCACGCAACTTCCTCCTTGTGCCCGGCGTGGGTGCCCAGGGGGGCAGCCTTGAAGAGGTGTGCAAGTATGGCCTCACCGACGAGTGCGGACTCCTGGTCAACTCCTCGCGGGGCATCATCTATGCCTCCAATGGAGCCGATTTTGCCGAGCGTGCCGCCGAAGAGGCTCGAAAACTGCAGCAGCAGATGGCCGCCGTCCTCTGATGGCCGAAGAGAATTATTAATCACTCGAGTATAAAGCATGACAGTCTCTTGCCCCAAAACCCTGTTGTCGCGTCCCTTCGGGACGCTGGGGTGCATGGGTGTCGTTCACCCCACACGGCGTTCCTTGTGCGGGACTATTGCGATTCAACCTCTTCGAGGCTGCCGAAAAATAACTATTGGGGGCGACCCTGTCCTATAATGTATATCCGACAATGGAAGACAATAAATACACTGCCAACCTGAAGACACTGCATGTCCTGCTGGTCATAAGCTTCATCGTCAGCGGACTCTATTTCCTTTCCGAACTCGTCAGTGGCCTGACTCTCCCGTGGATGCAGCGGTACTATGCCGCCCACCCCGAGGTAATGCCCGACCAGTGGAATATCCTCCTCGAGCGTTCGCTCAGCATCCCGCAGTGGTACTACCTGCTCTGTGCCCTGCTCGACGCCATATCCGTCATCGGGCTGGTGTTGATGTGGCGCTTGCGGCGAAACGGCTTCCACTGCTATGCCCTCTCCAAACTGCTGCTCATGCTCATGCCCCTGCTTTTCCTCGACCGCTCCTACGTCGGGGCCGGCAACATCATGCTAGGGGTGCTCTTCATCGTCTACTACTATTATCTTATGCGTGTCCTCACCTCATCCACCGACGTCACGCCTCCTGCCTCCGAAGGTGAATAGAACGATAGGCGCAATAGATATGTAGGGCTCATTTTTCCGTAAAAAGAGCCCTACATTTCTTAAAAAAACATAAAAAACAACCTCCTCGTGTTACTTTTTTACCTATTTTGCAACTAATGTACTCAAAAGGCCAAAAGTATGTCTTCGGTCGTCCACCCAGTCCGGGTCGAAGGGATGTGCAGGGCTGATATTTGCAAAGTATGAACAGGCACCGTCAACAGGAAGAGGCATTCAACTCCATGCTCAAGCAATGCGAGGGCACGCTGGTGAGGATATGCCTTTTCTATACCCGGAACAACCCAGAAGACTTCCGCGACCTTTACCAGGAGATACTCTGTGCCCTCTGGAAAAGCTGGCCTTCCTTTCGTGGTAACAGCAGTCGCAAAACCTGGGCCACACGGGTTGCCCTCAACACCGCACTCTACTACCATCGCCGTATCAAGAACATGCCCCAGATTATCGTGGTGGACCGTTACCTTATGGATGCCTTGCCCGGCGACAGCGATACCAGCCTGCGGCAGCAACTCGATCATCTGATTGACCAACTCGAGAGTGTGGACGACCGTGAGTTTCTCTTTCTTTACCTCAACAATGTGTCCATCTATCAGATGGCTCAGATTACTGGCCTTTCTCACTCGGCCGTGAAACAAAAACTCTACAGGTTGCGTAAACGTCTAATAGAAATAAAAGAACAAGAAGAATGAATAAACAGCACTATCACCGCTTCCTATTCCGCCAACGGGACAGGCTCGCCGATGTCGACGAACGCGACAACGACGATTTAGATGATCTCGAGGGTATGGAGATGCTGGAAGAACTGCGGGCCGAATGGAATCGTCTCTGCAAGCGTGTGGACGAGATTGTCGGCGATAGAGACATCGTCCGTCTCACCCCCGAATTCTATCGCCACATGCGGCGCTGTGCCATCTCCCGGCAAATCCTGCGCCTGCTTGTCTGTCTGGTCATTGCTGCCGTATTTGTCATAGAGTCTCTCTACTCCGACAATCGCATCATGCGCATCACCTATTGTGCCCTTCTTGCCCTCGTCATCCTCACCTGCATCCTCAGCAGCATCCCACTCGACGATGTCGAGCGGGCCCTCCGGAGGCGTACCAACCGCCTCGGCCGGCTTGCCACCCTCATTGTCGAACGCATCAATTCCATCCACTATAACCTTGTCGGTTCGCTCTTTTCGCTCGACAGCCTTGCCCTTCGCCGGATAAAGGCCGGCATTGTGGGGCTCACAGCTGTGCTGGTCTTTGCTGTAGTCCGCATCGCCCCACCCGACGACCACTATGCCATGACTGCCTATCTTCATTCCGACCGCCAGGCGTTGATAGAACAAATCGACAACATCTTCCAAGGATAAATACTGCACATCATGAAACACTCTTGGATAATCATCACACTTTGCAGCCTGCTAATCATTGCGGGGGCATGCCTGATGCTTATGCCTCGCACCGTTCCTATTGACCAGTGCAGCGATGTCTACCGCCAGTATCAGGGGCGGGAAGGCCTCGAAGTCTCCTTTGTTAAGCAATACCGGGTCAACGACACCACTGCTGTCGATGTCACTTTGATTCACGCCACCACCGACTCCGCATGGGTATCCCTCTGCGAAGAGTTCATCTCTCAAGATTATCCCAGCGAATTAATCAAACAATTCATGTATGGAATTCATGTAACCCAATGGACTGTTTTAAAATCCGATCCTCACATAAAAGCAAATATATCTACTGACAAAGACTGCAATCATTTGGCTTTGTCATCAACAACAAAGTCTATATGCATCTTCCATACTGATGATATCGAACAAATAATGGCCATTTCAGATGAAATGGTAAGAAGATTAGCACATTAATCCACAACAATTTCTATACAACAGATGAACCATTTAGCACCCGTATCCATTAAGACAAATCAAAGAAAAAAATATCTAACTATTCAAATAAAAACAGTATCTTTGCAAAGCAAACAGAAACAATTACAATAACCACAACAACCAAACAATCAATACCATGAAAAAGGCATTTCTCTCTCTTGCCCTCTTGGCTTGTGGACTTGTGACGTATGGACAGGCCATCAGATATCAAGATGATACCGTCTATCACAAGGTCGGTTACCTATATTACCATATCACTTCGGACAGCACTGTGGAACTGAGCCCCATGCAGTGTCCCGACGGTCATTGCGACTCTTACCCCGAACCAACCCATGTGCCTGCCACGGTGACCATCTTCGGCTGCGAGTACACCGTCAACCGCATCGGCTACCAGGCTTTCAGAAACTCTGGTGAATCGCTATTTACCATCACCCTGCCACCCACAATCGAGGAAATAGGGGTGGAAGCATTCAAGAACGGCAAGGCCCCCATCACCCTGCCTGAATCGGTACGCCTCATCGAGAAAGGGGCTTTTGCCAACAGAAGGAGCAGTGGACACATGGAGGTATTCCATATCCCCGCCGGTGTGGAGTATATTGCCGAGGACGCTTTCAGCGGCACCCAGATTAAACGTTTCACCGTCGACCCCGCCAACCCCCACTATGTGGCAGTGGACTCTGTCGCCCTGTGCAACAGCGACACCACCCTGTTGCTTGCCTACGCCGCACTGAACGAAGCCAGCCAGTACACCGTCCCCGCCACCGTCCGCCGCATAGCATTGGGCGCTTTTGCCCAGAATATCCACCTCCGCACCCTTGTCTTGCCCGACGGGCTGCGTGAGATAGGTGCAGAACTGACCCGCGGCAGCCGCCTCCAGAAACTGCGCATCCCCGCCTCGGTATGCCGTATCGAAAGCTCGCTGCACGACACCGCCTCCTCTGCGTTCAACCTCACCGTCGACCCCGCCAGCCGACACTACCGCATGGAGGGCAACCGGCTGATGAGCTACGACGGCGACACCCTGCTCCAGGTGTTGGGTGCCCAAGGCGAATACTCAGTGCCGACAGGCGTGCGAGTGCTGTGCAACGGGCTCTTTTATACCAACAAGAACTTGACCAAGGTCATCCTCCCCGACGGCCTGACAGCCATCGGCGACTGGGCTTTCGCCTATAGCACTGCCGACGTTAGGCTGCCCTCCTCGCTACAGCGTATTGGCGAAGCAGCCTTTATCGAGAACACCGGTATCAAAAAAGTCAGTCTTCCAAACCTGACATACATGGGCAAGGATGCGTTTTATCTAAGTTCATTAGAGGAGGTAGACAGCCTACTGAGCCTGAGGGACATCCCATCCGATGCATTCTCCACAAGCAACCTGCGTTTGCTCAACTGGGGCGACCAAGTGGAGACCCTTGGAGCTTACGCTTTAAGCTACACTAGATTCCCCGTCAGGCCGAAAGTGATGCCGGCCTCGCTCAGATGCCTTGGCTTTCATGCCTACACTCCACGTAGCCGAACCATATCCATCACCTTCATTGGCCGTGTGGACACGATTGGCGAGGAAGCCCTCCGCTGCCGCATCCTGCATCTCCGCGACACCCACATGCCCTACATCTACCCCTCGGCACTCAACGAGACCGACACCGTCTACACCCCATGCGGCTATGCCGAGGCCTTTGAGCGCGGCATCCCGCACCCCGACCACGTAGTCTTTGCCGACTGGTGCCACCCAGAGGGCATTGCCGACAGCGAGGCGCAGCCCGCCGCCGTCCTCTACCCCAACCCTGCCCGCGGTAGCTTCACCGTCAGCGGTCTGCCCGAGGGCGAAACATTGTTGACCCTCACCGACCTCGCCGGCCGCACCCTGCTGCGGCAAACCATCTCAGGCCCCACCGCCACCATCGATGCCGCCACCCTCCCCGCCGGCCCCTACCTCGTCACCCTCGCCTACCCACAAGGCTCTTCCTCACAGAAACTCATCCTCCAATAGTAGACGACGGTCCAGAAGATCTGCACCCCTACCGTGTTCAGCCCAAATCGGTCGTTAGGAAACCGAAAACGCCTACGGTCTAACAGCTGAATCGTGCCATGCACGGGGATAAACCCTGCCCCGTGCATTGTTCTGCCTACCCACCTTGCGCCATGGAGCGGCAACGTTTTCCCCTCGCTACGGAGAGGGGCCGTTCAATCCTGCATCGTAATAGTATCGTTATAGCATCGTTACTCGATATAATAATGGAAAACAAGCCGGGAAGCAGGCAGCATCGAGCCGGGATTGAACGGCCCAAGTGGGCAGTGCGTGCCGTCAGCTGAGTGCGGTTATCCCGATTGATAAGTCGACTAACGCCCGATTTGGGAATTATTTGAGGTTGTCATAAACCCAAATCGGTCATTAGGAAACCGAAAACTCCTACGGAGTATCATTGGGAGGGGTATAGCGTTGGCTATTAAGCGAATACTCCTACGGAGTGCCTGCCGAATCGTGCAATGCATGGAGACTATCCCTGCCCCGGAGGGGCTTTCGTTTAATAGCATATAACGTTGTTATACAGATATATTCTCCGTAGGAGATTTCGAGTAGGTATATTCCATTGACCGATTTGGGATAAACAAAAAAGCCCCGGAAGGCATAGCTTCCGGGGCGTGCAGTATCGTAATCGATGAAAGATGCTTAGAGCTTGATTTCGACAGGTTGGAGCATGTTTTCGGGCTTGAGGATTTCGTCAAGCTGCTCTTTGGTGAGGAGTTTGTGTTCGAGGACGAGCTCGTATACACCGCGGCCAGTCTCGGCAGCCTCTTTGGCGATTTTGGTCGAGGTCTTGTAGCCGATAATGGGGTTGAGCATGGTGACGATGCCGATGCTGTTCTGAACAAGCTGGCGGCAGCGCTCCTCGTTGGCGACGATGCCGTCGATGCAGAGGGTGCGGAGGGTGTCGAGTCCGTTCTCCAGCAGGTGGACGCTCTCGAAGAGGGTGTAGGCGATGACGGGTTCCATGACGTTGAGCTCGAGCTGGCCGTTGTCGCTGGCAAAGGTGATGCACATGTCGTTGCCGATGACTTTGTAGCAGACCTGGTTCATGACCTCGGGGATGACGGGGTTGACCTTACCGGGCATGATGGAGGAGCCGGGCTGACGCTCGGGGAGGTGGATTTCGTTCAGGCCGCAGCGGGGGCCGGAGGAGAGGAGGCGGAGGTCGTTGCACATCTTGTTAATCTTCAGTGCCAGACGTTTCATGGCGGAGCTGTATTGGATCATGCAGCTGGTGGCACTGGTGGCCTCGATGAGGTTGTCGGCCAGGGTGATGTTCCAGCCGGTGACTTTACGGAGGGCCTTGATGCAGGCTTCGCTGTAGCCGGGTTTGGAGCAGATGCCAGTGCCGATGGCGGTGGCACCCATGTTGACGGTGAGGAATTCGTCGGCGGCATTGCGGAGGTTGGCCACCTCGCCACGCAGGGCGGCGGCAAAACCGCTGAAGGTCTGTCCAAGGGTCATGGGGACGGCGTCCTGCAGCTGGGTGCGGCCCATCTTGATGACGTGGGCAAACTCCTTGGTTTTCTTGTCGAGGGAGTCGATCATCTTCTCCAGATGGGGCATGAAGGCAAGGTGTTCGAGGCACATGGCCATGTGGATGGCGCAGGGGTAGGCGTCGTTGGTGCTTTGCGAGGCGTTGACAACGTCGTTGGGCGAGCAGTATTGGTATTCGCCGCGTTGGTGGCCCATACGCTCGAGGGCGAGGTTGGCGATCACTTCGTTGGCAGCCATGTTGGTGCTGGTGCCGGCGCCGCCTTGTATCATGTCGATGGGGAACTGGTCGTGGAAACGCCCGGAGATGAGCTGGTCGCAGGCCCAGCAGATGGCCTCGCCCTGTTCGGGGGTGATCATGCCCACTTCCATGTTGGCCATGGCGGCGGCTTTCTTGGTGATGGCCATGCCCCGGATGAAGTTGGGATAGCTGCTGAGCAGGTGTCCACTGATGTGGAAGTTATCTATGGCACGGCTGGTTTGTACGCCGTAGTAGACCTCTTCGGGTACCTCTTTTGAGCCGAGGAGGTCGGTTTCTGTACGATAATTTTTCTTGTTTGTCATTATTTTAGTGTAAAAAGTTTATTCGTTTATTTTTTGTCCTGCATGGTCATTTCGTAGAGCCGCACGGAGCCGTCGATGTCTTTCTCCTTGGCTTCGTTGCCGTATTTGTCGACATCGACCACGTTGCGTGGCGAGTGGGTGATGCAGAGCGGGCCTCCGATGCAGCCGCCGTCGCAGGCCATGCCTTCGAAGAAGTTGGCGGTAGCTTTCTTTGCACGCAGCAGAGTGAGCTGCATGCGGCATTGGTCGATACCGTTCATGGCGATGGGTTTGACCCCGTCGAAGCCCATCTTGCCGGCCACGTAGGCTACGCCTTGGGCGATACCGCCGCTCTTGGCGAAGATACGGCCATAGTAGGAGGCGTTGTCGAGGATGGTGTCTTCCTGTTGGGTGGTGTCGATACCCCGGGCGTCGACAAAGGCCTGGAGCTCTTCGAAACTCATGACGGAGTCGATCATGCCGCCGGTTTTGGCGAGGGTGTATTCGCCTTTCTTGGCGGCGCAGGGGCCGATGAAGACGACACGGGCGGTGGGGTCGGAGTGTTTGATGAGTTTTGCCGTGGTCACCATGGGCGAGACGGAGGAGGAGATAGCATCCTTGAATTCGGGGAAGTTCTTCTCGACGAAACTGACGAAGGCCGGGCAGCACGAGGTGGTCATGACGGCGCCTTCGCCTTTCTCGCGGAATTCGCGCGCCTCGTTGTAGAGGGTGATGTCGGCACCTAATGCGGCTTCAACAACCTGGTGGAATCCCAGTTTCTTGATGGCGGTGACGACCTGGGTGATGCGCCCGAACCGGCATTGGCTGACGATGGCAGGGGCGATGACGGCGTAGACACGGTAGCGGGTGTTGTTCTCCGACTCCTGGAGGAGCTTGATGATGTCGAGTACCAGGCTGCGGTCGCTGATGGCACCGAAGGGGCACTTGTAGACGCAGGCTCCGCAGGAGATGCACTTGCTGTTGTCGATAACCGCCTTGTCCTGGTCGTTGATGCTGATGGCTTTCACTTTGCAGCTCTGCATGCAGGGACGTTTCTGGGCGATGATGGCGCTATAGGGACAGGCTTGGGAGCACTTGCCGCATTCGATGCACTTGGACTTGTCGATGACGCACCGGTGGTTGACGATGGTGATGGCGTTGCGTGGACAAACGTCTTTGCAGGCGTGCATCAAGCAGCCACGGCATGCGGGAGTCACCATCATGCCGGCTGCCGGACACTCGTCGCAGGCGGTTTCCATCACCTGGACGGGGTTGGGGTTGTCCTTGTCGCCCCCCATGGCCATGTGTATGCGTTCCTGCACAATGGCTCGCTCTTTGTAGATACAGCAGTTCAGCTCGGATTTCGGGCCTGGGCTGATGATTTTGGGTATCTCGAGATAGGCATTTTCGAGGCCGCCCTCGTAGGCACGGCGGATGACCTCTTTCAGTACCTTGTATTTAATCCATTGTACGTTGGTGTCGAAAAGTTTCTGTTCCATAATCAATCGTAGTTTACGGTTACTTCTTTACCCATGCGGCGGAGGTTCTCGGCGATGTGCTCGACGAGCTTCAGCTTCATGGTGATATCTATGTCCAATCCCTGATGGGCGGCATTCACGTTCTGGCCGACAAAGAAGACTACATGAGTGGCTTCTTCGAAGATGATGTTGGCCAAGAGTGAGCCACCGTCCTTTTTGGAGTAGGTTTTCGGGGTGAGGTCTTTGGAGGAGACGTATTTCTCGGAGAGAGAGAGGAGGCGCCGGAGGGTGATGACCCCCTCGGTGGTGAGGTCGATGCCGTCGATGAAGCCGATGGGCGGGACCTCGCGGTCGGGGAAGTCGAAGCTGGTTTTGAGCTGGCGTCCGAGACAGCGTGCCACAATCTGCGAGCTGGTGCCGCCGCAGACGATGCGCTTGTCGGCTCCCTCCATGAAGCGCTGCACGTAGTATTGGTCTTTTTCTTTGTCGACAGGGGGACCTACCATGATGTGAACCTCCATGCGGCGATGGATGCGGATGGCGGCCACAGTGGTGTCGTCGCCCGGACGGTCGAGATAGAGGTCGTTGCAGGCCGATGCCAGCAGGCATGCGGCAGCACGTGCCGACATGTGGGCGTCGACGTTGTGGTCGAGGTGCTCCATGATTTCCTTCCGCTGCCATCCGAAGTTAAGAATCTGGCCGATGCCGGCATGGATGGTGCCGTCGCTCATGACGAAGACCATGTCGCCTTCGGAGAGGGAGAGCTCGGTGTGGAACACCTGCTTGCCGCAGATGGTGAGGGGCTGGCGGTTGGGGAAGTCCTGTGTATGGCCATTGTGGTACCAGATGGCTTCGGGGTTGTCGAATTCGAACATGTGGCCTTTGCCGGTGTTGTCGACATGGATTACGGAGAAGGTGCTGTAGGCAAGCTGGCGTTCCTTGCATACGGGGAGCGTTTGGATGATGGTCTCGACACACTCTTCGATGTCGGCTTCGTTGGCCACCATGGTGCAGAGAATCTTGCTGGTGAGCGTGGCAAGGATATTGGCTTTCACGCCGCTGCCGAGACCGTCGGCCAACACCAGAGTGGTGTAGTCGCCGCGTACACACATTTCCACGTTGTCGCCACACAGTTCTTCGCCTACATGGTTGAGCGAAGTGAAGCCGTATTCTACGCAAAGATTTTTCATTCTTTGTCCTCCCTGGCCACCGAGTCTTGCAGCATCTTTTTCAAGTTGAGCAAGGCGACCTTGGTTTCAGCGGTGGTTTCACCTAGCAGCGAGGCTATCTCTTGCGCCACGCGCATTTGTTTCATGATCAGACCGTCGGTGGTACTGATGGTCTCCAGTTTCACCTTGTCCAGTTTCTTGTCGTAGTTCACCTCGTCGGAGATGTCTTTCATGAGACCGAACAACATATCCTGTTCGCTGAGCAGGCTGACGGTGAGGCTTACGTACCTGTTGGTGGCACCGATATGCAGACACTTGTTCTCGACACGACAACGGCCATTGTAGGCGTTGTAGAACTCGATGGGCGGGAAGAAGTCGGACAGCGGCCGTCCTTGGTAGCTTTCGGGTTTGCCGGACATTCCCAACATCTTCATGGCGGTGGCGTTGGTGTCGACGATATTCATGTCGGAATTGACCAGAATAACACCTTCGGGGGAGTTGCGGACAACGTCGATAGCAAGGCTCTCGGCGCGTTTGCGCATGTATGGCAGGCAGATGTCGATGTCGGCATAGCCGTTCACCACCGCCCATGCCTTTTCGCGGCAGGTGCTGTAGCCACAAGCTCCGCAGTTCAGTTCATCCTGTTTGGAGAATTTGCCTGTGCGGTGGAGCACATCTTCAATTTCTTTCTCGGTGGCAGGACGGTTGTGTGCCCTGAGGCGAGGATAGGCCATGCCCAACGATACCCCTGCATCGGGAGCAGGAGTGTGGGGATGGGTGGCCAACTCGTGTTCGACATATTCCATGATGTCCATCTCGGCTTTAATCACGCCGCCTTCCTGGGAAATGGAATAGGGACCGTTGACGCAACCACCGGGACAGACGTTCATCTCGATAAAGGCGTGGTCGAGCGATTCGATGTTCTCCAGAACCTCCTGGATGCGGGCGGAGCCGTCGACAGTCATGTAGTGATAGCCTTCGGGCAAGGCATCGAAAGAGCGGATAATGCCTCTCGTCACGGGGAAGGCTTTGGCGAGGTTGGCGCCAGAGATCTCGCTGTCGATGGTCAGCCGGTTGATATTGCTGAGGTCGATATTGTTTTCGTTCAAGAGGGTGAGCAGTTCTTCGAAAGTAAGAACAGCGTCGATATTGTGTTCGTCGGCTTCGCGTTTCTTGGCGATGCAGGGGCCGATGAAGACGATTTTCAGGTCGGGATTGTTGCGGCGGAGCATTTTGGCGTGTGCCACCATGGGCGACTCGACGGGAGCGAGGTAGGGCAAAGCCTTGGGATAGTACATCTGGATAAGGCGGCAGGCAGCGGGACAGGCGGAGGTGATGAAGTTGCGCATCTCACCTTTGGCCAGCACTTTCTTGTACTCCTCAACCACGGCCTGGGCACCGATGGCGGTCTCTTCAACAATGGAGAACCCCAGTTTGGCAAGCGCAATATGCAGGGTGGAGAAATCCTTCACCTTCAGGCTGCTGATAAACGAGGGCGCAACGGATGCAGCGATGCGTCCTCCCGCAGCCAGCATTTGGCGGACGAGGGGTAGTTCGCTATGTACAATCTTGGCGTTCTGGGGACAGACATGCGTGCAGTGTCCGCACAGGATGCAGTGGTCTTCAATAATTTGTGCGTGGTGACCTTTTACTTCGATGGCCTTTACAGGGCATTCTCTCACACAACGGTAGCAGTCCTTGCACTGCACCGTTTTAAATTCCATATATTCTGACATACAGAGTGGTTCTTGTGACTTAGTTTAGATTTAGTTTGGGGTAGATTTCGTTGGCAAAGAGCTCCTCGACATTCTGGGCGTTTACATCGTGAATGATGAAGCAATCGTCGCAGATTTCGACGCGGTCGTCCTGTGCAACAGGAGCACCGTCTTCGCAGCGTACGGTAACGCCACGGGAGCAGTGACCCAGACAGAAGCTGGCCTGCAATTCCACGATATCCTCCACGTCGTATTTCCTCAGCACTTCCTTGAAGGCTTCAATCACGTCGTAAGAACCTTTTAAGTGGCATGAACTGCCCACACAAACTTTAATAGTCATATTGTTTTGTTTGAATTATTAAAAGGCCAAGTATGGCATCTGTTTGCTGTCATGCTTGGCCGATACTTTCCTGTCCCGCTCAGTAACAAAACGAACGTCATGATTGAATAGCTGTTGGGAGAATTGGTAGTAGAGGTCCAGCAGTTTGTTCGGTTGGAAGTGTGAACACTGTTTTGGGGAATAACAAATCCTGTGCATTCACTTTTTGATGTCCGTTTATGTTGTTTGCAATGTCTCATCCATTCCGGATTCTTTCAATGTCCTCGAGTCTCGTTTCGGGTTGCAAAATTACAAAATAAACACCACATACACAACTTTTTTTATTTATTTCTTCCCATATAGTTGATATGGAGGATGATATTTTTTAAATATCACACTTTTTTTATCGAATTAATTACCTAAAAAAAGCACTTGACTGTGCGTTTTGACACCATTTACCATCGATTAATAGGATTGTCATAAGGATTGAAATGTAATTGTTTAGAAAAATGAGGGGTTGCTGCTAATTGCAGTTGCGCCGAAGCAATTCAGCAGTGAGGGCGGCAAGAGATGCTGCCAGATTTTCGTTTTTGACCAGGATGTGGTCGGGAAGGTTGATTGTAGTGGGTGCAAAGTTCCAGATGGCTTTGATTCCCCCGGCAACCAGAAGGTCGGCCACCCCTTGTGCTTCGGCGGCGGGAACGGCAATAATGCCTATCTTGATATGGGTTCGGCGTAGGAAAGAGACCAGTTTGTCGATAGACAGAACAGGCTTTTCGCCTATTTTCTTCTCTTGAACGTGTTTGTCGAATCCTGCCACGATTCCCAGTCCATAGTTTGCAAACCCACCGTATTGCATCAGCACATGCCCCAAGGCTCCAACACCTACGAGTACGGCCTCGTCGTAGTGGTTGTAGCCTAGATACATTTTGAGGTCGTTGAGCAGTGTGTCAACTCTGAATCCTCGTTTTGGACGGCCGGGTTCGGAACAGATGCTTGCCAGGTCTTTGCGAACTTGGACGGGATTTATCGAAAGGCTCTCAGCAATGGTTGTGGCCGATACGTATTCTTCACCTGCAGCATGATATTCCTCGATTAGACAGTAGTATGAAGGCAGTCGGCTGAGGGTGGATTTCAGTATTATCAGTGAGTTCTGCATCCGAATGGACTAATGAGAGATGATGATATCGAGGATACGTTGTTGCTCTTGGTGGGTCAACTCGTGGTGCATGGGCAGGCATATCACTTCGTCGGCGATGCGTGTGGCCACGGGCAGGTTGTCGGGGTTGGCACTGGGTAGGTGACGGTAGTCGCCGAAGGTGCTGATGAGTGGGTAGAAGTAGCGGCGACCGAGAATGCCGTGCTGGCGGAGGGTTTCGTAGAGTTTGTCGCGTGTCATGCCGTACTCGTCGGCGTTGACGAAGATGGGGAAGTAGCTGTAGTTGTGTCTTACTTCGGGCATATCGTCGAAGAAGCGAATGCCTGGGACATCGCGCAGAGCCTCGCGGTAGCGGATGGCCACTTGGTGGCGGTGTTCGATGGCAGCATCGACTTTGGCGAGATTGAGGAGGCCAAAGGCGCTGCGTATCTCGTCCATTTTGCCGTTGATGCCGGGGGCTACCACTTCGGTCTCGTTCTCGAACCCGAAATTCTTCAGGTAGTCGATATGCTTTTTGGTGGCGGCGTCGTGGCATATTAGAGCACCGCCTTCGACGGTGTTGAACACTTTGGTGGCATGGAAGCTAAGCGTAGACATGTCGCCCCATTGGAGGATGGACTTACCGTCGGTTTCTACACCAAAGGCATGCGCGGCATCGTAGATGACTTTCAATCCATGGCGGTCGGCTATCTGTTGGATGCGTTGAACATCGCAGGGCTTCCCATAGCAATGGACGGGCATGATGGCGGAGGTGCGAGGGGTGATGGCTTCCTCAATCCGGTCGGGGTCGATGCCGCAGTTGGCAGGGTCGATATCAACAAAGACGGGTGTGAGTCCGTTCCACCAGATGCTGTGGGTAGTGGCCACAAAACTGTATGGGGTGGTGATGACTTCGCCTTGGATGTTGAGTGCCTGAAGGGCTGTGAGCAACGGGAGGGTACCGTTGGTGAATAGACTGATGTATGGAACTTTAAGGTATTGGCACAATGCTTCTTCCAACTGTTGGTGGTATTGCCCGTTGTTGGTAATCCACTTGCTTGCCCAGATCTCTTTCAGCAAGTCGTTAAACTCGTCGAGGTCGGGCAGGAGCGGAGTGGTGACAGTGATTTTGTTGCCTTGTTCCACGGTAGGAGGAAGGTTATTTCTTGTTGAATTTGAGCCAGGAGAAAGGACCTTTCTTCTCCTGGGGTTCCTCGTCGTTCAGGCTTTCGTTGGGATTGCCATAGCCGTAACCATAGCCGTAACCGTAGCCGTAGCCATAGCCATAACCGTAGCCATAGCCGTAACCATAACGGCGGCCGTAGATGGGCTGTTTCTCGTATTTGACATCGTTGAGAATGATGCACATATTGGGGAAGGCCTCCTCTTTGTAGAGACGCTCAACGTCGAGGAGCATGCGCTTGTCGAATTTGCGGGCACGAATCATGAAGCAGGTGTGGTCGGCCACGTGTTTGATGATGTCGGTGTCTACAACCATGCCAGCCGGAGTGCCGTCGATGATGATGTAGTCGTATTTGGTACGGAGGGTGGAGATGGCTTGGTCGAAGCGGGGATTGCTGAGCAGTTCGGCAGGATTTGGCGGGATGGGGCCGGAGAAGAGCGCGTCAACACCGGGAGCCATGACATCGTGCTGGATGAGAGAAATGATGTCATCCACTTTGCCAGTAAGGTAGTTGACTAAACCCGGTTTGTGGCGACTATAGAAGCGGCGGGTAAGGGAGGCTTTGCGCAAGTCGACATCGACGATAAGTATCTTTTTGTCGGTAAGGCCGATACAGGCAGCCAGATTGCTGGTGGTAAATGTTTTGCCGGATCCTGGCACGAGTGATGTGAACAGGAGTGTCTTGGCTTGTCCGGGCTGGCTGCTGAGAAAATCGATTTTGGATCGCAGGTGACGGAAGGATTCGGCTATGCCCTCATGTTCTTTGTCGGTGATGACGATGTCGCGTTTTTCGGAGTCGTCGAGGGCCGGGATTTCGCAAAGGAAGGGGACAGTGACTGAGGACTCAATGTCGGCATAGCTCTTGACCTGAGTGTCGAACAGGCGGCGCAGGATGTAGTATACCACTGGCAGAAGGAGGCCGATGATGATGCCGATGAAGGTGATGTGGGGAGTGTTGGGTGAAACCGGACGTTTGACGACTTGTGCAGCATCGATGATTTTGGCGTTGCCTTCGAGAGAGGGCTGGCTGATCATGAGCTCTTCACGACGAGTGAGGAGCGAAACGTAAAGTTGCTCCTTGATCTTCTGGTTGCGTTCCATGCCTTCGAGGTAGATTTGCTTCTGGGGGACGGAGCGCATTTTGGCAGAGGCGGTATTGGCTACGTTGCGTTCGTTCATGATGCGTTGCTCGAGAGAGGCGATGTAGCCTTCGGTCATAGTGGCGAGGTCCTGCTGGAGCTGGCGTTGGTTCTCGATGGCACGTGTGGCGATGGGGTTGCTGGTGATACCGCTCTCGAGGTAGCGGGCAACTTCCTGGGCGTGCTGGTTGAAGTTGGTGAGGTAAGAGACGATGATGGAGTTGGTGACGGTTCCGATGGGGATAACGCGGCTGCCGTCGTTGGAACGGATGGCGTTGAGGAGGGTACGTACCATTTCGAGTTCAGACTGCATACGGTTAATCTCGTTGTTGGAGGAGATGCTGGCGGAGATGTATCTTTCACCCACAGTGGCAGAGGTGACGACGTCGTTGCTGCTGCGGTAATTGGCCATGGCCGACTCTTGTGCATCGAGGTCGCCACTGATGATGTTGATACGTTCGTTGATGTAGTTGTAGGTGTCAGAAATGATGCGTTTCTTGTCGTTGACAGCACCATCGTTATAGACGCGGATGACAGCATTGATGAAGTCGGCACAGCGTTGCGGCGAGGGGTCGCGCATGGAGAGGTTGAGGATGGTGTTGCGGTCGTCGTTGCGGCGTACGGCGAGTCGGGCACGGTAGTATTCGGCAACAGCTACAGGATCTAAGTTCTCAACGAAAATATCCTGTCCGATGTAGTCGTCTTCGAAAGCCCAAGTCTTGTGGATGACGAGTTTGCCGAGGGGGGTGATGACGATCTTGTCGAGCGGGATGTAGAGGGCGTGGTGGCCCGGAGTGCAGAGGAGTACGTGACCTTTATCGAGGATTTTGATGGTAAGTCGGCCCGGTAGTTTGAATCCTTCGTTGTCGTCAACCAGTTCGATTTCGACAGGTGAAGTGTTATAGAGATCCTTCTCTCGGTGAATAAGGCGGGTCTTGGTTGAATATTTGACGTTGAGATGTAGATCCTCTACCGCTCTCTGAATTGTAGATTTGGAGGTGAGAATCATGATCTCGTTGTTTATAGTGCTGGAGAAGAACGAACGCAGTCCGAGGGCTGTGCGAATGGTTGCTTCGCGGGTGTCGTTGTCGCTGACGTTGATGTCGTTGCCAGCACGAATCAATATCTTTGCAGAGCTTTCGTATGATTTCTCCTGACGGCGTGCATAGAGGTTGGCAACCACACCTCCCAAAGCCGCGAAGATAATGAGCCAATGGATATTGCGTAATATCAAGAAGATAATGTCCTTGATGTGGAACGAGATGGACTGCTTGTCGTCAAGGAATGATAGGTCGGTCTGCGTCCGCTGTGTTTTGCTGCTGTTGTCGTCCATATTGTTGGTGTTTTTTTATTTTATAAGTTGTGGAGACTGAAAAGGGGTATTTGAATAATGCGGTCTGTCAGATGAATGAGCATTTCCCTGCTCCCTTTTCAATGCTATCGATGGCCCTCAATTATTGGTTTATTATTTGTTGAGGAGGTTGATTACAGTGAGTACAAGAGTGATGGTGGACATTGCCGTGGAGACCCACATGGTTACGAAGTTACGGGCTTCCTGGCGAGTGGTTGAGGTGTTGTAGTTCTGTGTGATGATGAAGTCGTTCTGCTGTAGCATGAAGAAGGGGTCTTGGAATACCGAGGAGGAGCGTGGGTCGAGGTAGCGCATCACCATCTTGCCGTCGATTTCACGCATGACGGCAATCTTGTTTCGGTTGGTGTAGACACTGAGGTCACCGCAGAGGGCAAGCGCTTCGAGGAAAGTGCAACGCTCGTTGGTGATGGTGATAGATTTACCACCCTCAGCACCAAGGAAGAAGATTTTGAAATTGGCGAAACGCACCATGACGACGGGTTGGGTAAGGAGGTGCTGTTCGGCAAGATGTTTCTGAATAGTGTCTTGGAGTTGGAGACGGGTGAGACCTGCGACGTGGATTTGACCAAGGACAGGGAACTGGATGTCACCGTTGACGTCGACGAGGTAAGCACCACGGCGGTTGGTGGTATAGCCGTTGATGGCGTTGCTACCGATATTGAAAGGTTTAGTGACTTTCTCATCGTCGACAGGGCCGAAAACATAGATGTCAAGTTCGTCGTAGGGGCATATAATAGCCTGGAATTTGTTTTCCAGTTCTATCTGGCTACCGTGGCGCATGTCTTGGAGGTAGTTGACTTGACTGGGGGTGACGCATGAGGTGAAAGCGAGCGTCGCAACAAGGGCTGCTATGAGCAGGGTTCTTTTTGTTTTCATTGTATTGGGCGTGTATTAGATGGTTAAAAACGGATAGGGTGTGTTTTTTATTGTGTTCAATGATTGGTTTTTTTTCGTATAAGATAATGTTTGACTATATTCTTTAGCGTTTGCGTACCGAGTTCAGTCAAGTAGCGCATTCCAAAGGGGTTCCAGCGTTGGGGATGGGTGGTGATAAGCAGAGTATATCCGGATTGCTGAAGAGTTGAATCATGGTTGAGCAGTTGTGCTATGATTTGGTCGGTAGTATGGAAGGAAAGGCCTTGACGGTCCCATAGGTCCTGGTATTGCGGTATCTTGTCGCGCAGGCTGACGTGGTAACCGTCCCAACGTCTTCCTGTGTCGGTGAGGTATAGCTTGTCGGAAAAATCGGTGTCGAGGTAGGGCTCATAGTCAATGCCCAGACTGTGGTAATCGTAATGTTTCCACAGGTCGCGGCTGTCCCACGGACTGCGGGGAGAGCCATGCATGCAGATGGTATGAACAGGGACGAGACTCCGCAGTTGTTCAAGGTTGCTGCAGAAGTCCTTGTAAGCTTCTTGGATGTTCCCGTTGCAAGTTGTGAGCGACTCATAGTGATAGCCTATTTCGTGCCCTAAAGCGGCTATTTGCTTGATGATGTCTGGGTTGTAGCTTTCGGGGACGCATCTGAAATAGTAGGTGGCAACTATATTTCGTGACTTTTCCAGTTGGGCGGTGCGCAACGAGTTGGCAGGAAGCAAGTCGACATCGTGCCGAAGCTTGAAAGACATGCCACTCTGTTGGAGCGCATCGAGCAACTGGCAGTATTTCTTGATAGTGAAGTCCATAATCAGAGATTAGTAAGTAAATCGACAATAGCGGCATTGGTGTCGCCTACATGTGCATAGTATTGTTGGCGTTTGAGCAACCACTCTTCCTTGCAGGAATGTTCGGCCAGTTGTCTGGCTTTTTCGATGGCTTCATTGGGGTCGGCAATGTTGTAGAGCATGCCGTATTCTTTTTCGAGCATGATGAAGTTCGACATGTCGTTAGGCCCAACGAATGTGTTGGACCGAATGGCGGGAGTGCCGAGTAGAGCTGCCTCGGCGGCCATGGTCTGGGAATCGCCTACATAGAGGTCGGCGCAGTAGAGTACATCGTGTATGGCATTGGCAGGCGTTGGCAGTTTGTATGCTGATAGTTCGGCTGGCAGGGGCTTTTCGGAGGAGATATATACTGTCATGTATCGTGCGATGGTCTCAACCAAGGCTCTCTTTTGTTCAAAATTGAACCCTCCGTTGCCCACATCGTGATTGGCCTGCCATCCCACAAAGCGCAGTATGGCGTAAGGTTTGTTGAGGTTGTATTTCTCCACAACCGAACTGTCGGGTTTGAGCACTGTGGGGGAGAGGTAGCAGTCCTCGAAAATACCGGCAATGCGGCGGTGTTTTGCTCCATAGTTGAGTTGGAAAGGCTGGGGTGTGACTACACGGCTGCAGAGCGGCACCACGTAACGGTTGGTTACTTTTACCACTTCGGAATCGGGAAAGATAACAGATTTTTTATGCAAGACTTTTGCCATGGCAGTACCATACCAAGAGGCTTTCGAGACAATCACGTCGGGGTGTTCGCGTCGGGTGATGGCCATGTAATTGAACATCAGTCCAAAGGTACCTAACACTTTTGCCCACATGGTTTTCCGATGTTTCCCAAACACGATATAGGGAACACCTTCTTCCTCCAGTACGTTGAGCAGAACATCCTTGTCTCTGGCAAGTACAACGATGTCGTGTCCTTGCGACTTCAGGATTTGCATCACATACTTGAATTGGTAGTAGTGTTTGGGGTGATTGAGTTCAAACAGATATTTCATTTCTAATTAGATGATTCTGGGTGAATACAGCTATTGTTGCAGTGTGAGAGTATACGCTGGTTTTATGCTTTGAATTCGCGTATGACTTTGGCAGGGGTGCCCACAGCCACGCAATAGGGAGGGATGTCGTGTGTGACTACGCTACCTGCACCAATGATGGCACCTTCGCCGATGGTCACACCGGGCATGATAATGGCGCCGATACCGATGTGTGCTCCGTCCTTAATCACTACCCGACCCTCTTTGAAGGGGCAGTGCATGGCATACATGCCAGGACGGTAATCGGTTAAGTCGCGCTGGTGGCATAGAATCATTACTCCGGAGGTGATGGCTACCCCTTTGCCGATTTCGATTAGGTCGGGGTTTCTGTCATCGAGAATGACACCGCGGGCAACGTGGGACTTTTTGCCAATCTTCACTCCCCGCAAACGATGGCATGCCACAGTCACTTGATAGGGGAAGGTGAACATGGTGAGTATTGAAAGCGAGTGGGTCCAGACGCCTTTGATGATTGATTTCAATGAACGATGCTCTACAATGGACATGTGTAGTCTCCTTTTTCTTTATTACGGTAATGGGAAGGTCTATGATTTGATAAGTCGGCTGTGTTGAATCAAGCTTGGTAGTCGTATTCTGAAACGCAGTAATCTTCCTTGCCTGAGGGTAGAGTGGGAATCTCGTCGACAAAACGCAGGGTGACTTCGGAGCCGACGAAGTGGTTGCGGTAATTGTCGATGATGTAGTTGAATTGTTCGTGGGGTTCGGAGGGGTCTTTCAGTTTAAGTAGTATCAGTATATCGCCTTGTTTGTCCTGTCTTATCTGGAATCTGTCGATTTTATAGTATCTTTTTTGGTATTCTCTGTTGTGATAGTCGAGGTTGGGGTAGAACATCATGGGAAGAATGGTGGGGGAGATGGGAACGCCCTGTTTATTGTACATGAGTTTGCCGGCACGCCCCATCACCTCGCCGATAAGTCGTGAAGGGCGGCCACAGGCACAGGGTTCGGTTTTGAGGTATGCCATGTCACCCACGTGGTAGCGAAGGAAGGGGAAGACGAAGTTGTCGAGGTCGGTGGTGCAAACATGACCAACGGTGCCGTCGGGGAGGGGGTTGCCCTGGAGGTCGGTAATTTCGATGATGCACGACTCTTCGGTGATGTGAAGGCCGGAGTGGCATGGACATTCGTGTGATAGAATGCCGCCGTCGCTGGCGCCGTAAGCATCGTATACAGGGGCATTAAAAACCTCCTCAAGCGTGCGGCGGTATTCGGCCATGAGAACTTCGCCCGTGGTGAGGACAGCCTTGATGGGACAAAGGGGCAAGTTGTGGGTTTGAATGTAGCGAGCCAGAATGTATAGCGAGGAGCCGTAACCACGTATGGCAGAAGGGCGCAGTTTCATCAAGGCTTGGTAGTTACGCTGCATGCATTCATCAGTGACATCGGAACTGCTGTATTTATGGTTACGCATGATTACGAGGTCGTACAGCCCCTTGAAAGAGGTAACGGCTTTGCGTTTGTTGATGGAACTGCCTCCAAGAGAGAATATTTTGTCGCCGAGGTGGAGTCCGTACCACTCCCAAGCACGTAGGGTGGAGGCTTTCCAGCTGCTCCATTCGACGTTGTCGGTGCAGAATTGGAGAGGCGTTCCGGTGCTGCCGCCTGTCGACGATTTGCGCCATCGTTTGGGGCTGACGGCCGTACTGAAAAGGTCGGCATAATTGTCGCGGATGGTCTGTTTTGTCAGCACAGGCAACAGGTGGAGTTCGTCGCAGCTATGTATATCTTCTGGTTTCAGCTTCAGTCGGTCGAACAGGCGGTGGTAGTAGGGAACGGTGTCGTAGCTGTGCTTTACCAGCCTTTGCAGCTTGCTGTCCTGAAGCCTCCGCAACTCCTCTGCCGAGAACGTAGCGGTGTGTTGCATCTCCTTCAGGCTGGCAGCCACACGGCTACCGTATACGACATCTCCCAAGGGAAGGAAGAGGTAGCGGTCGATGATATTATAGGGAGTCATAGACTGAGATAATTTTCTTTGCTATTTCGGTGGTTGTAAGTCCATATTGGAGGATTCTGTCGCGACCATTTGTTCGTTTTCCCCAAGCCAGAGCCTTCCGAATGCCTTCGGTCAAAGCCGGTATATCGCCTATGGGTACTACATAGGTGCCATCAACTCCATCGGTTATCCATTTCACGTCACCCACGTCGGTGCTGACAATAGGACAGTTGCAAGCCATGGCTTCTTTGATGACATTGGGTGACCCTTCCATGACCGAGGTGAGGATGAGTAAGTCTGCAGCGCACATGTATTTGACTACCTCGTCATGGCTTTTGTCGAAAACGGGATAGAGTACGGCTTTGTCGTCGTCAAGCTGCTGCACGGCTTCTTTGGCCCAGTTGTAGCGTTTCTCAGTGCGGGTGGGGTGGGAGCACCAAATGATGTATTTGTGGTCGTTGTCGAAGCCACAGATTTCACGGGCTTCTTGTTGTCCGATGAGAGTGAATTGTTCGAGATTAACACCGTTGGGGATTACAGGTAGCGATATGCCCAGTTGGTTGGCGGTGCGTTGGGATTTGACGATGGTGGCATCCCATATATGGCGTATGAAGAATCTAACCCAGCGTCGTTTAAAAGTCTGGCGAGGAAAACTGCCAAGGATTGATACCACCACTTTGGTGCGGGACAACAGAGTGGCAGCGGTGGCTACAAGACCACACATAGAGTAGTGTGCATGTACAATATCAGGGTGTTCCTTACGGATGAGTCGTTGCAGTTGCCAGGTGGCTTTGGCATAGGCTTTCCATCCTTTCCCTCGTACAGGGAAGAGAATCATCTCCAACCCCTCACGCTCAAGCGACAGATATTGTGATTTAACAAAGGCACTTACGGTACCTACATTCTTGTTACCACTGGCCACGAAGATTACTTTCATGTGCTTACAAAGGTTGAGGAATCCTCTCTTTAAATAGATTAAAGATTTACTTCAAGTTGTTCCAATACCATTCGCATGCTTGTTCAAAGCCCTTGAGTGCATCGTATTTCGGGTCGTAACCGAGAACCTGTCGAGCCTTGTCGATAGAGGCTTGTGAGTGGGGGATGTCGCCAGGTCGATTCTCGCGGTGCAGCGCTTCGATGTTTGCAATTTCAGGGTCGAAATGTGCCAGGTTATCGCGCAGGCATTTGAAGAGTTGGTTGAGTGTAGTGTTACCGCCGAATGCCACATTAAAAACGGTGTCCAGTGGACTGCCTTCAGGCAGGGTGGAGTTGTAGGCTTCGATACGTTGATGAAATAGTTCGGAGGGTATTGTCGCTGCCAATAGGTTGGCTTGCACTACATTGTCGACATAAGTGAAGTCGCGGGAGTAACTCCCGTCGCCATTGATAAAGGGTTGACGATGATCAATGAGGGCGCGTACCCATAAAGGAATTACCGCTGCATAGGCTCCATTGGGGTCTTGTCTCCGGCCGAAGACATTGAAGTAGCGCAATCCTATCGTTTCTATACCATAGAGTGAAGAAAAGACGTTGGCATATAACTCGTTTACGAACTTGGTGATGGCATAGGGTGAGAGCGGACGGCCAATGAGGTGTTCGCGTTTGGGGAGTATTGCGCTGTCGCCATAGGTTGAAGAGCTGGCGGCATAGACAAACCGCTTGACACCTGCATCCCGCGATGCGACGAGCATGTTGAGAAAGCCGTCGATATTATTGGTGTTGGTGTTGATGGGGTCGTTGATGCTGCGTGGCACACTGCCCAAAGCCGCCTCGTGCAAAACCACATCGCTCCCAGCCACTACTTTGCGGCAGGTGTCAAGGTCGCGTATATCACCTTCAACAAATCTGAAATTGTCACGCTCCAGCAGGTGCTCGATATTGTGTTTGAATCCAGTGGAGAGATTGTCGAGACAGGTCACCTCCATGCCTTCCTTCACGAAATAGTCGCATAGGTTAGACCCGATGAATCCAGCTCCGCCGGTAATGGTCATTTTCATTATCAAGATTCTTTTTGATTGGTTATTCTTATGAATCGTAGAATAGGGTAGATACTGGCTCCCCTTTTCTAGAATGCTATTATTGTCTTTCTTTAAATGAGAGACCTCCCTTGGAAGTGAGCAATGCGCTCATCCAGAATCCTTCCCTGTTCAAAACTGTGGCAGTTCTTCAACACGTCATTTTTGAGAGGGATATCCTCTATCATGAAATCGATGTATCTGACAAATACATCGCTTAAGGTCTCGGTTGCAGTCTTCCAGAAGAGAGAAGGGGTGTGGTCAACCACATAGTGTGTCACACCATCAATTACGTAGATGGGGTTGTCAATAGTGGTAGGAATGCTGGTTTCAATGCCACCATTCCTGTCGCATGAGACATCGATAATCATTGCCCCTTTCCGCATACGCTTAAGGTCGTCGCGGTAGAGGATATGGTCCTTGCGCGAGGTATCCCAAAGGATGGCGTTTACAATTACGTCGTAGTCGCCTAACTCTTTTCGGAACAGTTTCTCAGTTTTGCGGTCGTACTGAACCACTTCGGCTCCCATGTAGTTGAGGGTCTTAACGGCACCACGTGCGATGTTGCCTCGTCCAAGCACAGCGGCTTTTGTGTTGTAGGGGAACACGCCATGGCACATGTAGGCATGGATTACAGCGGCCTCGCCAGCAATCTCATTGTTGCGCCAAAAGCAGTGACGGCCCCCTTCATACATGTCTTCCCATGCATAGGCAGTAAGCCGGCCTTGGATTATTTTGTCGGTGATGTCGCGGTTCTGTACAGCATGCAGCCAGCCGAAGATTGTCTGGTTATGCAGCGAGTCCAAGTACTCGGCATCGCCTATCTTGGGGTCGGCAACAATGTCTTTACTCAGCGTCTCCTCACGCGATACAGCATGGACACCCATCTTGGTATACTCCTCGTCAGGGAATCCGAGTACATCACCGTACCCCTTTTCAATGTATATCTGACTGGTATGTGCTATCCGGGCAATGTGGGCAGGCACCAATGCCCTTCTCTTCTCATTCTCTTTGTGTGAGATGGGTAGCCCCACGGTTTTTAGTATGTTGTTCATATTCTTTATTTTTTTCGAAAGAGATGGAATAAGAGTTTCAAAAGCCGTTCTTTATTCCTCAGCAGGCATGATAATGTGACTTATTCCGAAATGGACCGATAGATGCTGTCGAGCGTTGCGATATGTTTCTCAATGCTGTAGGCTTCCCTTACAGCTTGCGCATTTTCAACGGCCTTTTTAATAAACGCGTCATGCTGTTGGATGAATTGTGTATAGAGGTCGTAAAGTGCGTCGACATTGCCCGATGGATAGAGCCATGCCCACTTGCCTTCGGAGGTCACCTCGCGCATCACATCCCAATCGTTCACCATGACAGGCATTCCTGTTGCTACCGCCTCGGCCACTGCTATTCCGAAGGTATCGCATCGGGAGGCGTAAACGAAAAGGTCCATCTCTTTGAGTAGCTCGGGTACATCGTGCCGTACTCCTGCGAAGGTGACATAGTCATCCAGTCCATTATCGTGGCAGAAGGTTTGACATGCCTCCAAAGCCTTTTCCTCGCCCTTGCGGGCACCACCTATGAAAGTAAAATGGAAAGGAAGACCTGTTTCTGAGAGACGTTTTAGGAATTGGCAGACGAAGTATTGGTCGCGCACAAGTCCGAAACTGCCCACCATACACATCTCCACCCGTTCTCCTGCAGGTTTGGGACCACGCACAGGTCCAAACTTCGACATGTCTATACCGTTGTAGACTACCGCGCATTTGCCTTGAGTTGTGCCTACACCTGCTTTCAAATAGCGGTTGCGCATATATTCGCTTACAAACAGCAGTTTTTTGTTGCCACCGCCAACCATCAGTTTCTTCCATTGTGGTGCCTTCTCAAATCCGAACCCGTGAAACGTAGTGATGGCTTTGACCCCCGTCAAACAGGAGCAGAGAACGGCAGTCATGGCGTTCAGCGAAGTCTGCGCATGGAGGATGTCCACCTCCTCTTCACGCAACACCCTGCACATATCCAATAGATACTTCAGCCAGTTTCCTTTCTTGGGGACGCGCACCATGGGGGCACCTGTGGCATGAAAATCATCGGACATGTTGCCCTCGTTACGATAGATGCACACGGCCTCGAACGGGAGGTCGCGCCAGTGCCGTAACACATCGCATACCAGTGTCTCTGAGCCTCCGCAGTTCAGGCTACCGAAATAAAAAGCTATTTTCATGAATTCTCAATTCTCAAATCGTTGATAAGTTTATACGACTCGCATCATATCAACATATCGTAATTCTCAATTCTCAACTCTCAATTCTCACAACAGTCCTCTTGAACCCAGTTTAAACACAGCCCAGCCTATCACCATAACCGGAACCACCCAATACCACACTTTCACCCATCTAAAATTGCGGGCATTCATTAGGCTTACACCATAGGCCGACAGCATGAGTAGGAATGGAAGTCCCGGTAGCAGGAAGCGTTCCGAATTGGAGAAACCACTCATACACACAACCCCAAGGTACGATACAGGGAAAGCCCAAAGCATTGACAGGTCACGCCAGTTCTTGAGCACGAAAATTGAACTGAACAACGCTATCAACACAAAGATACCCAAAAAGTTTCGGACATAGTTTCCTCCGTTCATCAACTGCTGGTTATACTGCTGGTCCACGTCTACCATCGTGGGGAATGGCATGACAAACATGATAGGAGCCATCACCGACCCAGTAGCGTATTTGGCCCATTTGATGCCCTTGTACACTTGGTAGTCGCGCTTGGCCGCCTGGTTCTCGTTTCGCCCCTCCCAAACACTCAATGCCTCCGAGGCAATGCTGCCGCCAGCCATCACCCCCAGACCTATTATTGCCCAAGAAATCAGCACCACTTTGTTCCATCTGGTCATCACAGCACTCGACGAAAACACCAGCCCCGTCAAGATGGCAAAGATCGTTGTGGCACCCAACACCGTGCGGAAGAAGAACAAACTGACCGCCAACAACACCGTCACGAGCAGTTTCCAGAAATTAAACTTCGTGCTGCGCAGCAGACTGTCAGCCCTTTCGAGTGTGGCAACGCAGAGAAAAATCATTTCCGTCTCTTTGAGGTGCAATCCACAGTACATAATCAGATTAGGCATCAGGCAGCAGAAAATGCCAGCCATTCTACCGACCTCTTCGCCCATGTTACGCTTGGCAAGCTTGTAGATGAGGAGACACATCCAGCTGCTCAGCAACGCCTTGATGATACGCGTCACGATGATGCTACCACCGGTGACAGAATAGAGCAATCCCAGATAGGTAACATAGCCGGCATCGGCCAGCGAGCGACGCGAGAGATAGTCGCGTGCTGCTTTCCATCCTATTTCCTGGAACCAGAGCGCTTCGTTGTGATAACCTATAGCATCGCTCGACCCGAATTCAAAAGGTACTCCAGTCTTGAAGGTAAAAAAGAAAAATGAGAATATTACCCAAGCCAACCGCAACCACAAAGCGGTCCAGAACACCTTACGGCAATAATGCTTCTCATCCAATTCCACCCACTTGCGAGTGAATCTCGCTGAGAGTAAGAAAAAGACCAACACCCACATGATGCCAATGATGATGAAATCAAACTTCATCATGAGGCGTACAAAGATAATGCTCACTATGGCCAATGATATGAGATAAAGTGTGATGGCCTTAGTGGATAATTGTTTTGGGAAGAAAGGTACCAAAGTCTATACAGTTTAATAATCTCCCTTAAGGAGTGATAATAGAATTTTTTTATTTTTTACCTCTCGACAAGGTCGTGAGGATAAGTCGCTTGCACGCTACGCCCCATTCGCTGAGGGTGAAGCGGGTCCGAGCCACCCACAAAGGTATAGTGTATTTCTTTTTGGCCTTGGCAGAGAGGTAGGACCAGTCTATCTTGGCCAGTTCAGGCAGCGTGGCATCATGGTATTGACGCGAAAGATAGTAGCGGTATAGACCGCCGCTACGCAGCAAGTCGAAGAGTTTTTTTACCTCTTTGTTCTCCCTTTCTGCAGCTTCCATGGAACCAAGATTCCACAGCATGTGGCGTTCGGGACTGTGAAGCCGTCGTGTGGCTCGTTTCTTTGGGGGTAGGTCTTGAAAATAATTTGCCAATGGCCTGTTCACCAATGCCACGGGATATTTCAAGGCAAGCCGAATCCACAGGTGGAAATCTTCGCCAAACGACAGATTCTCGTTAAATCCACCCACGGCATCGAAGCAATCGCGTCGTACCGCTGTAGAGCTGCTAGTTACAGGCATGCAAAGGGTGCGGCAATAGGTGTGGCAGTAATCAATGTATCCGGTCTCGAAATTTTTCTCCACACCAATGGGGGCGATTGTCTGTGTGCCGTTTTTTACAAGATAGTATCCTGTGCAGTATATCCCAGCGTCGGGGCAGGTATGGGTAAGTCGGTTAATCTGTTGAAGGAAACAGGGTTCCCACCAGTCGTCAGCGTCAAGGAAACAGACATACTCTCCAACGGACTCTGCCACTCCTCTGTTGCGGGCGGCACCCACACCGCTGTTGCGCTGCTGCACAAGTTTGCAGTTGGAATGTCCAGCAATGCATTTCCCCGCTATCGAAGCCGAACGGTCCGTACTTCCGTCATCTACCACGATAAGTTCATATTGGAACACATCCTCCCCGTCAGTGCATTGTTGGTTTAACACACTGGCTATGGCGCGTTCAACATACTGCTCCTTATTGTAGAGCGGCATCACTACCGAGAATTGCGGAGGCTCCATTTCTCAATCTTAAATAGTATTCGTTCCAAGAATCTTACGATGTGGAATGCCCATGGGTGCCGGTGGAGACGGCGCATCATGACAATGTCGTCGACATAACGGTCGTAGTCAGCCAATACAAGCGGAGGAAGAGAGGCTTTGAGCACACTGCGACGCTCCTTGAGGATGGTGGCCCGGTTCTTCCCCTCACTTTCGCTAATACCCGTCATATCGAAATAGATAGTGTCGATGTCCACATGTACGGGCTGTATTCCCTCCAATGCAACAACCTTCAAAAACCATGACCAATCGGAAACGATACGCATTGACTCGTCATAATAGCCATATTCGTCAAAGAGTCTTCGCTGTATCAGCGTGCCCACATGGTCCAGCGTTCCACGGTAGAAACTGAACATGGTGTAACGCTGTTCTTGTGGAGGATTCCTCTGTTTCCTACCGTCTGGCCACACGTTTGTAGTGGTGCCATAGAGGATGGCAGGATGGTTGTTGCGCTCAACCTCATCAGCCATGCGTTCAAGCACATTCGGAGCCATCAGCCAATCGCCCGAATTGATCATCACCACATATTCTCCCTTGGCCATGCGGATTCCCTTGTTCATTGCATTGTAGATACCGCTGTCACGTTCCGAAATCCATGTCAAGCGTGCATCACCGTCATACTGCATTACAGTTTCCACGCTGCCGTCTGTACTGGCGCCGTCAACAACGATGTATTCGAAGTCCTTGTAGGTCTGCGATGCAATACTGGCCAGCGTCCGTTGCAGGCCTGCATTATTGTTCCAGTTGATAGTGACAATCGAGATAGTCATGTCTTTGTGTCAATCTGTTTTGAAATGAGGATAGGTTTTAGAGACTTTTATCCTGTATAATGTGACCAAGTTGGTCGGAGGTGACAAACTCACAGTCGGGCCAATGCTTTGTTATTTCTTGAAGCAATGTGCGGAATGCAGGCAGTGTTCGGTCGGTGTTCCGATGGTCTACAGAGCCGATAAAGTTCACTCGGTGGGCGCAAATATTGGCCGCCTTTCCCCAACGGAATGCTGTCCGGATATGTTGCAGGCATTGGTCTACACTGTCAATATTGGGGCGGAGTGAAGGTTCGAACAAGCAGTTGCGCATCAAGTAAATAAGGCCATGCGAACTGCGACGCCCTTGGAAACAGCGCCGGTGCATCTTCACGCCTTCGTCGTCGCCGATAGGTATCTTCTGGCATACGGTGCCTTGGAGGTATTTCACACCTACTGCCGACAGGTGAGGCTCAAGGTCGGGATGCCACTCGTAGGTGGTGGCGATGAACGACTCTGACCGATAGCCGAACAGCTTTTGAAACATCTCGGCACCCTCTTTTATGATGGCTGCGTATCGCGTCGTGTCTTCGGGCAGGCTTGAATTGAATGCTCCCATATAGTATTCTTTGATAGTGGGAGCTGCAATCTCTGTCAGTCCGAAGGTGCCGACTTTGAAAGCGGCAAGTGTGGCTGGTTCTGCACTACGGAGAGCTCGGAGCCATTTCTGTACATTCAGGTGTTCGCGACCATGTAGCTGGGGATGGAAGACCCCTTTGGCCATACCCTCTTTCCAGAGTGTGAACGACCCGCTGTGCAAAGCGTCACGTTGCAGCGTGTCGGGGAAAGGCTCGTAAAAGTATTCGTTAAATTCCGATTGTTCAATCTTTTCAAAGACAGGATTGGATGTCACACAGTTGGCTGTGAGCGCTGCTGGATTCCCGTGTGAGTCTTTCACAGCATGGAGTACCTCGAAGAGATTGATCAGGTCGCTTGGTGTAGCGAGACTGTCGTAACGGCAATAGGGGTCACGGTCAACACGGATGCCTTGGTTCAGCAGGACGTTATAGGCTTCAGTCGAGGGTGTTCGTATGCTTCCCCAATCGTCGGATTCGATGACGACAAGCCGTCGGCGTGTATGCCAACCGGGTATATTGTACAAATCTTTTCTTCGTGGCAGCATGAGAGGTGAATGTTAAAGACGTATTGTGCCGGGGGTATCAATACACCTGCGGCTGATTCCGTCTTTGTAGCGGAGGTTCGAGGCCCCGTCGCAAAAGAGAGGTATAATGTTCCGTTCGCGTAGTACGGACTGTGTCGTTTCGTTGTACCTCCCCCATGTGTACGCATAATAATTAATATAGCGAGGATGCTGCTTCAACAATTCCTCGCACATGGATACAGAAGCATCGAATTCTGTGCGAGACATGAGCGTACAATCATCGTGCATGAAACCATGCATGGCGATGTTTACCATGGGTGATTGAATAGCAGTCAGTTGGTCGAGGGTAATGTAGCGAGGGTTGCTGCAGTAGTTTTCACGAATGCTGATACCGTCGAGATATTTAGGATTGATGAAAAGGGTTACAGGTACCTGTTCGGAGTCGAGGAAAGGGAGAATGGAGAGTATGGAGGCATTGCCGTCGTCGCAGGTAAGGGCGGCATATCTGGCTCGGCGTAATCTGTCGTGCGTCAGCCGATGGTACACCTCGGGAAGGGTGATGAAGGTATACTGGCTTTTGAGTTGTTGTATCTGATGTTTGAAATAGTCGGTAGGCGTCCAGTCCTGCCGCTGACACTGCGAAGGGTCGAAGGTGTCCGATACGCAATGGAATACAAACACTTCGATTGGAGCAAGGGTAAGTCGGGTGAGTCGACGGTTTATTTTGCTAAGCAACCTTGTAGTGGACATGAGGTATATTGATTGAGTGGTCGATTATGCAAAGCAGTCGCCATCGCCTCCTTGCGTGCTGCCTGATGGATTCAGACTGAATCCTTCGGGGCAGGAGAGGGAGATGTCAGCGATTTTATGGCTCTTGAATAGTTTCGTTGCAGCGATGTGGTTTGCCAGTTCTGTGTGGCGTGTGGCGAAACAGGAGTTCCCCAAATGGAGTATGTGCTCGACGATGGAGGTGAAAACCTGGTCGCGGTAGGGTTCGGCATAGTAGAGGTATTTGATGGAAAGGTCCGACTCGGCATTGCGGATGATATAGAATCCAATTGTTTCAGCGCCTTGCATTACTTTGACACCTCGCAGCCAGTAGAGGGGGTCGCTATCGCCGAATAGTCCGCGTGAAGAAGTGCGATGAGGAAGTGGCGTGCAGCGTTTGAGGGGGTATTGAAGTATCCAATTCAATGTTTCGCGTGTACGAGGGAAGAGGTCGTTGGCCGATTGACTCTGGATGAGGCTGTATGTGTCGTCATCGATTAAGTCAATATATTGTAGTGTATATGTCGAATTATTGATGGCACGGAGGGCTTGTGCGTTATGGCTGCGCAAGAATGTACGGAGTTGCTCTCGTCGGTAGAGGATGTCGCCGCGAAGACCGCTACGCTGTATTTTGCTCCCGAAGCGGTGCTCGTGGAGGTATGATACCTTGTGGCCGAGGAAGCGAAATATCTCAACTGTTTCGGCAGCGCCCATGGTGTCGAGACAATTCTCGGGGCCATAGTGTTCTGCCAGTGTGCCTACAAGTGCCAGCGGGTACCCTTTCCCTCTATATTCAGGGCGGCACCAAAGGGTGCTGAACCACCACATGCGTTGATTACCCACCATGTCGGGGAATGCAGCAGTGTAGGCAACCAGGTCGGGTTTACCGGAAGGGGTTGCCACGAACAAAGCGCATGCAATGGGGTCGTCGGGGTCGACATAGGGGTTGTTGGCAAAGGCCAATGCCCGCGAGGGTGATATGACTCCTTTAGGGCCAAAGGGGGTACTCTGGCCAGTGTTGAGCCATTGTAGCAGTTCTTTTGATGAGTATGTCTTTATCTCGACGGATTCCATTTCAGGGAATTATGCGTTGAGGTGGTTGAGGGTGATGTCGATGATGGCTCCCATATTCTGCATCTTGATAATTTCCATCATCTTGTATTTAATGTTGAGGGTATCCTCAAGTGCAGTGAGCAGTTGTGTGAAGGTGAGGGATGTCCAGGCAGGAAGGTTTGCCGGGCCGAGTTGGTCGGTGATGTCGAGGTCGGGGCAAGAGAAGATCTGCCTGGCAAGGGGTTGGATGGTTGATATGAGTTCCGTGCGCGTCATTTGTGATGAATGATTGATGGTGATATTGTTTTGTAATTATGTTCTGCCTTTTAGTATTTAACTAACTGTCTTTGGGTCGAACTAGCGTGTTGGTTCTGCGTTGTATCAATACTGGAACTTTAAGAAATAGATAAACTATCATTTCCCGTTATCATAATAGGGAACGAGCGGATAACGAACGGACAAGGAAGCTTGAAGTAAGGACGCAACTGCGTATCCGCTTCAGACCTCCAACGAGCCAGAAAAGTCGAACGATTGACCAATTTATTATTTGGCATTTTTTGTGGCATGTTGGCTAATGATGGTTTTCAGAGCGTTGCGGTCGATTTTCTGATTGTTGTTGAGTGGCAATGGACAATGATGGATAATGCATGAGGGTATCATGTATTGGGGCATCAAAGTTTTGAGGTGGTCGAGAAGGTCGTTGTCGTTGGAGGTATGGGTATCGGGGTCATCCTCGATGAATAGAGCAATCTGGTCAAGACCCTGCGGACTTTGGTAGGTGACTGCAACGGTTCTGGAGATATGGTTGAGATAGGTGGCGGCGTGGTGTTCTATCTCGCCGAGTTCCACTCGGTATCCTTGTATTTTGGCCTGTTGGTCAATACGTCCGTGATAGAGGATGTTGCCATCGGGGAGGAGTGTGCAGAGGTCCCCTGTGCGGTAGTAGCGTTTGCCGTCGGGTGTGGTGATGAATGCAGCAGCATCTTGCGCGGGATTCTGCCAGTAGCCGGGAGTGACTTGGCGGCCTGCGAGACAGAGTTCGCCCTCGTGGTTGGGGGGCAGAGGGTTCAAGTCGGCGTCGATGACCATGGCGTCGATATTGAGAAGGGGTTTACCAATGGGTAGTATGCCGTTGGGTGTGTTGTCGGTGTAGGGTGTAGGCAGGTGGAAGCAGGTGCTGTATACAGTGGCCTCGGTGGGTCCATAGAGGTCGAAGATTTGTGTGTTTACAGCACATTTGGCCCATTCTTGTGCAAGATATGCTGGGCATGCCTCGGCAGTGAGGATGGAGGTGCGAAGGCTTGTGGCATCGAGTTGGCTGAAATAAGGTCGGAGATAGGTGAGCATGGAGGGGGCCATGGCTGCGCAAGTGATGCCTTGCTCTGTGATGAGCATGGCGGCGTAAAGGTACTTGACTTGGCCGGTGGGGATGGTGCAGAGACAGGCTCCTGGTAGGAATGCAGTGAGGAAGGTTTGGATGCTGACATCGAAGGTGAGGTCGAAAGCTTGTAGACAGCGGTCCGTGGATGTGATGTTGATGCCTGTATGCCAGAACGACTGGATGAAAGAGGCCAGGTTGTCGCGTGTTATGCAGACACCTTTCGGTTTGCCTGTACTGCCTGATGTGAAGAGGATGTAGGCTAATTCGTTGTCGGAGGTTGGGTAAGGTGTCGACGGTTGTTCGGGAGGTGTGGGTAGTGTGGTGGTGTGTATGGCGGATGCTCCTGTGGTAGAAAACTGTTGCTGGATCGTTGCGTCCCCGTCGGTGTAGAGGAGATGCTTGGCCGATGTTTGATTGATGATGTCGAGGTTGCGCTGTTCGGGCCACCGTGGGTTAAGGGGGAGATAGGCATTGCCTTCGAACCAGAGGGCAATAATAGAAGCATAGGTATCGATATGGTCTTCGAGAAGCAGGGCGACGAGTTGGTTGTGGATATTGTGTTGGTGGAGGGCGTGACGTATGGCGCTTATTCGTTGTCCGAGTTGGCGGTAGGTGTAGGTTTCGCCATTGATGAGAAGGGCGTTACGGTCGGCATTGGTGGTGATGCTGTCGAGAAGAGGGGTCAGTATGACTTGGTCGAAAGAGGTCATCTGTATATTCTGCTGATGTTTTTAAAGAGGGTTTTGTATTTCCAGTTGAGGAAGAATTGGGTAAGCGCAAAGCGGAGTGCTTTGGCCTTGTTGATATTGGTATAGTATTCGGAACAGGACTGTAGTGTTTGGCAGTAGATACGTCGGGCGTGGGAACTGCGGGTGACGTGGAAGAATTCCCGGTCGAGAGGGAGGTAGTTCTCGCAGTATTGTTGAGGTGTGTTGAGAGAGGCGATGCCAGAGGGGTGGATGCGGTAGACCCCACCGTCAAAGGCCATAAGCCGTCCGCGTCCTGCAAGCAAGAGGTGATAGATTTCGTGTGAGTCGCGATAGTATTTGTATTTTTTTTGCCAAGTGTAGCTGAACATGCTTTTGCGCATGAGCATAGTGAGGGGTTGTGTTATCCAGTCGGCAAAAAACATGTCGAGTGTGATGTCGACACCTTGTTCTCCTTGGGGTATAAGGTTCTGGCAGAGGTCGGGGGAGGTTGTGCCGTTTACCATGTTGAGGTGTGTGCAGCGGTGGAAACAGACCGAGTAGTCGGGGTGCGACTGCATGAAGTCGACTTGTTTCTGAAGTTTGAGGGGGTCGGTCCAGTAGTCGTCTCCTTCGCAGTAGGCGATATATTCCCCTTTTGCGTGGGGATAGAGGAATGTGACAGCCATGCGGCCTTTGTAGCCTGCTGAGTATTGGTTGGTTTCCTCGAAAGAGGCGGTGATTCGTCCGGGATATTGCTCTACGTATTGGCGTATTATCTGGTCTGTGCCGTCAGTGGAAGCGTCGTCGTGGATGATGATTTCGGTGGGGAAGGTGGTCTGTTGCATGAGCATGCCTTCTATTGCCTGACTGATGTAGTCTTTCTGGTTAAAGGCAAGGCAGCAGATGCTGACGAGAGGCTGTGTGGATGCTGGTGTAGGCATGGGGGGTTAAAAGATGACTGGGTTGATGTCCTTGCAGCTGCGGACGCCACAACGCTGGGTGAGCAGCGTGGGGTCGGTAGGCTGCCCTTGTAGCCAACGGACGAGTTGCAAGGGGACATTGACACCGGCATTATGAGTAAACGGGTATTGACCGCCGAAGCGACAATTCATTTCGAGTACCGTAATGTCTCCAGTGGGGGAGACGAAACAGTCTACATCAAGCATGGCACGATGCTTGAGTTGCGACGACAATGTTTGTGCGATGGGCAGGAAAGGTGTGGGGTCGACGGTCTCGGCTACATCTGTCTCGCCAGAGCGCATAGCAATCTTCTTTTTGGCGAAGGTGGCTGCATAGTGGCCTTGGAGGTCGTTGAGTATCTCAATGCCGTATTCCTGGCCTTTGATCTGTTGTTGGATGATGATGCTGGCTTCTTTGTCGGCGGCAGATTCGAAGCGGAGAGCGGTATCCCAAATGTCATTACGTAATTTGGCATACAAGACATTGAGTTCTTCGCGGTTTCGAGTAGTGTAAATGCCGATGGACCCCATTCCCCAACGTGGTTTGACGATGAGGGGGAACTCAATGGCTCCCGAGCAGAGGGCTTTTGTGGCATCAGCCAGGCTGAGGAAAGTAGGCGGCTGGTTCAGACCAGCCTGTTTGAGTAGTTGGTAGGTGGCCCACTTGTCGTTGCATGTCTGGGCGACTTGGTAGTCCGATACGATGAGTGTGATACCTTCTTGTTCGAAGAGGGTGCGGTGTTTGGCGAGAATGGGCAGGTCAATGTCGAACAGCGGAATAATGGCGGTTATGCTGTTTTCTTTGCAGTATTGAAGGAGGAAGGGGATGTAGTCAGGGTTGTAGATTTCGGGGGTAAGGGTATGGCCGTCGGCTTGCCCGAGGGTGTAGGTGTAAATGCTGTTGGAGGCAAATACTTTGCCTTTGCCCTGTAGGGCTTGCTGGAAATAATGGATGATGTATGTCCGGCGTCCGGCTGATGTAAATAGGATGTTCACTTGGCGGGTGTTTATGTCAATCATGAATGCATTAGGAACTCAATAATCAGATGTCCCATTCTGATTGTAGTATCACACGATAGGAGGAATAATAGGGAATGGGACGAAGGATGAATTCTTCGGTTTGTATGACGTTGAAACGTATGCAGTCCTCCACTTTGTCGTAGGTTGCATAAGGGCTTCCCAGCCAGATGTTGGCGGTGTAGTTGCCGGGGGCGAAGTTGATGTTTTTGATTAGGCAATGGAAGTGGCGTTTTTCGCCCTTTTCCATGGGTTTGATGAGGGTGCCGGCATCGGTGTTTGAGATGTTGGCAAGGTTTTGGCCGTTGGAGTCTTTTATTTCGATTTCGGCTTCGAGGATGTCGACATGTTGATAGGCTTCAATATCGAAATCAACCTCTATGTCGTGTCCTACATCTACACGGGTGGCACTTGTTTTAAAGTCCGTGGTCTTTACGGCACCGTTGCCATGACGGTTGTAGTCGTTGACAGTCTTGATATTGCTGAGGTAGATGTTCACAACATCGGATATGGGGCCGGAGGTCTCTATCATACCGTTTTTGAGTAGCAGGCCGGTGTGACATAGTTGTTGGATGCTCACCATGTTGTGGCTTACGAACAGGACTGTGCGTCCCTCGCTGCGGCTGACGTCCTGCATCTTGCCGATGGCCTTTTTCTGGAATTCGGCATCGCCTACGGCAAGGACTTCGTCAACAACCAATATCTCGGGGTCGAGGAAGGCCGCAACGGCAAATCCGAGACGGACGGACATACCTGAGCTGTATCGTTTGACGGGGGTGTCGATATATCGTTCGCAGCCGCTGAAGTCTACAATCTCATCCAGTTTGCGGGCAATCTCAGATTTGGTCATACCGAGAATGGCACCGTTGAGGAAAATGTTTTCACGTCCTGTCATCTCCTGGTGGAATCCCGTACCCACTTCGAGCAAGGAGCCTATGCGTCCCCGTGCACGAATGGTTCCTGTTGTAGGGCCGGTGACTTTGGAGAGTATCTTGAGCAGGGTGCTTTTGCCTGCACCGTTCCGCCCGATAATCCCAACAACGTCTCCTTGTTCCACCTTGAAGCTGATGTCGCGGAGAGCCCATACATATTCGCTCTCACCCTTGGTGGCACGGTCGTTCACTTCGCCTATCTTCAGGTAGGGGTCTTCTTTGCGGAGCACATTGACGGTCCACCAACGTTTGAGGTCGTGGTTGAGTGTACGAGTGGATACAAGGCCAAGCCGGTATTGCTTGGAGATATTGTTGAATTCTATTGCCGTTGACATCGTGTTGTGTTAGGTTTTATGTTCTGAGGTTTTTGTGTGTCGTATCTTGTTGAATCTTGGGTCTGCTGTGTTTGTTACCGCTCAGCACGCATGGGGTTGTTGAGGAAGTCTTGGTAGGTGAGGCGGATTCCCTCTTCGAGGGGTGTTTTTGCCACCCATCCCAATTTAGTTGCTTTGCTAACATCGAGTAGCTTGCGTGGCGTTCCGTTGGGTCGGGATGTGTCCCACGTTACAATCCCTTCGTATCCTACTATTCTTGCCACGGTCTCGGTAAGTTCTTTAATGGTTATCTCCTTGCCAGTGCCGGCATTGACTGTTTCGTTGCCGTGGTAGTGTTCCATCAGGTGGAGGGCAAGTTCGGCAAGGTCGTCGACATAGAGAAATTCTCTAAGGGGACTGCCGTCGCCCCAGCATACTACTTCGCGCAGGCCGGACTCTTTGGCTTCGTGGAATCGGCGAATGAGGGCAGGTAGTACATGGCTGTGTTCGGGGTGGTAGTTGTCGTTGGGGCCGTAAAGGTTGGTAGGCATTACGCTGATGTAGTCGGTACCGTATTGGCGGTTCAGGTATTCGCAATATTTGAGTCCGGATATCTTTGCAAGAGCATAGGCTTCGTTGGTGGGTTCCAACGGTGAGGTGAGGAGGCAGTCTTCACGCATGGGCTGAGGTGCCAGACGGGGGTAGATGCAGCTTGAGCCGAGGAACTCCAGTCGCTTGCATTCGTTCTGCCATGCCGCATGGATAACGTTCATCTCCAGCATCATGTTCTGGTACATAAAGTCGGCCGGTGCCGTCTGGTTGGCAATAATTCCTCCCACTTTGGCCGCGGCGAGGAAGACGTATTCGGGACGTTCGTTTGCGAAGAATTGTTCGACTTTGTCCTGACGGCATAAGTCAAGCTCCGCATGGGTGCGTAGAATAAGGTTGTTGTATCCTTTCCGTCTCAGTTCACGCACAATGGCTGAGCCCACCATCCCACGGTGACCTGCTACGTATATCTTCGAGTCGCTGTTCATTTGACAATACCTTTCTCCAAATATTCGGCCAGATTGCATCTCACATGTGCTGCGGCAGCGTCGGATGCTACCTTGGCCATATCACTTTCCACCATGATTTTCACCAATTTGTCGAAGGGGGTCTTTTGAGGATTCCAACCCAAAAGACGTCGAGCTTTCGATGGGTCGCCTAACAAGTTCACAACATCGGTTGGACGATAGAAGTCGGGACTCACCTCGACCAGCACTTTCCCCACCAGACTGTCGCTCGCGCCCAGTGCACCTGTCACAGCTCTACAGATGCCCGTTTCCTCGGCACCCTCTCCCTGCCACTCAAGCTGGATACCTACGTGGCAGAATGCACGTGTGCAGAATTCACGTACGGTGTGCTGCTCGCCTGTTGCGATAACAAAGTCATCGGGCTGAGGGTGTTGCAGTATCATCCACATACATTCTACATAATCTTTGGCATATCCCCAATCGCGTAGCGACGATAGGTTGCCAAGATACAGTTTCTCCTGCTTCCCTTGACGGATGCGGGCGGCAGCAAGGGTGATCTTGCGGGTGACGAAAGTTTCTCCCCGCCGTTCACTCTCGTGGTTGAACAGGATACCATTGCAGCAGAACATGCCATATGCTTCACGGTATTCCTTCACTATCCAATAGCCATAGAGTTTTGCCACCGCATAAGGACTGTAGGGGTGGAAGGGAGTCTCTTCGTTTTGTGGCACCTGTTCCACGCGTCCATATAGCTCAGACGTACTAGCCTGATAAATACGGCAGCTCTTTTCAAGTCCACATTGACGAACGGCCTCCAGAATCCTCAGTACACCTGTCGCGTCGACATTGGCAGTGTATTCAGGTGCGTCGAAACTAACCTGTACGTGGCTTTGTGCAGCAAGATTGTAGACTTCGTCGGGCTTCACCTTGCCTACCGTCTGCACCATGCTGAGGGTGTCACCTAAGTCGCCATAGTGGAGATGGAAACAAGGATGACCTTCCAAATGTGCTATGCGTTCGCGATAGTCTACCGACGACCGTCGGATAACACCGTGCACTTCGTATCCCTTTTCCAGCAAGAATTCGGACAGATAGCTTCCGTCCTGCCCTGTGATGCCTGTAATCAATGCTCTTTTCATCGCACTCAAATTAATTAGAGGACTCTCTCGCTCTTGCAAACGTTAAACAGTGTCCATGAAACTCTTCTGCGTCTTATTGAAAATCACAACACCGAATATCAGCAATATCACCATGAACACAAAACTATATGCCAGCCAACCCCAGCCGATGAACTCGCCGGCTCCCAATACGCCGTATTTGAAGGTTTCCAGAACAGGGGTCACAGGATTGAGGTGCATCACAGTGTAAAGGTCAATGCCAGCGGCGGTTTTTCCTTTCACCAGACTGAGCGGGTAGACAATAGGCGTTGCATACATCCACAACTGAAGGATGAAGGTGAACAGAATCTGCAGGTCGCGGTACTTGGTGGTCATGCTCGAAATCAGAATGCCGAATCCCAAGGACAGACCGGCCATCATCAACACAAGCACGGGGAATAGCAGCGCGTACCAATTCATCGACGCTGGGCATCCAATGATGCTATACACGATATACACAACCACAAAGAGCCCTAGTTGTATACCGAAACGCAACAGGTTCGATGTTACATTGGCTACGGGCACTATCAAGCGCGGGAAGTACACCTTGCCGAACAGACCGCTGTTCGTCACAAACGTGTTCGAAGTCTTGCTTAGGCAGTCGGAAAAGTACTGCCACATGCATGTACCGGCCAGATAGAACAGCGGCTGGGGTATACCGTCGGTGGCGATGCCTGCGATGCCGCCAAACACTACCATGTACATCAGCACTGTCAGAATGGGTTGTATCACAAACCACATTGTGCCCAGGATGGTCTGCTTGTATTGGGTGATAATGTTCCTTTTGATGAACAAGGTATACAAGTCGCGGTAGCCCCACAACTCCTTGAAGTCAACCGACCATAATTTATCTTTCGGTTGGATGACGGTAGTCCACTCTTGTGATTCAGTCATATAAATTGGGTATGAAAATATCAGTGTGAATGTTTATGATTCAAAAAAATGTTTCCCAGTATGCCCCAGAAGTATTTCCAGTCTGTACGCAAAGGGTGTTTGAGGTAAGCTTCCAGGTAGCGGCGTTCCGATTCTTGGATGCCTTCCAGAGTGTCGGGCTGCTCCTTCTCATAATAGAGTGGCGGAAGCAGGCCGGGTTTGGTTTTTGTGCGCAATTCCTGCATCTCGGGGGTATAGAGGCTGAAAAACTGTCGAGACAAGGGTCTTACACCCACCAGTTTCATCTCTCCTTTCAGCATATTCACCACCATCGGCAGTTCATCCAGCCAGGTTTTGCGGAGCAGAGCCCCCATCGCATTCACCCTGTAGTCATGGTAAAACTTACCCGTTTTGTCCAGTCTCCGGTGTTCGTAGACATACTCCTGCAGGTATTCGCTGTAGGAATACATCGTGCGGAACTTGTATACAGTGATGATCTTGCCTTTTTTGCCCACACGCTCCAGCTTGGCAATGGGAGATGAACTCGGTGTTCCTTCGGTTATGGGGTCTTTCGCTTTGCGTGCTATCACCCTGAATTCGCCATGGGCAGTGCTTTCATACTCCACTTCGAATCCTGCATGGTAAAGCCTTCCCAGAATCTCCACTCGGTGGAAGGTCCTGTTGCGACCTTTAGTGACAGCAAAATAGATGTTTTTCAGACCTTTGATTTTGGGAAACACACGGTGCCACACATAGTGGAAACCATAGTATAGCCTGTTTATTCCTCTGGGGTAGCGATGGTATATTACAGCCTTCTTTACCGACGAGGTGCGGCAGTTGCACACCAGATAGCCGCCGTCCGACAGATGCCTGTTTACATTGGCGAGGAAGATGTCTAACTCATACACTGTGTGCAAGGGACGCTGAACCAGAATGGCATGGTATGGCTCCCCGTTTTCGCGTTCGGGTATCGGGTCTCTGCCGTTGTTTTTCAGCCCGAGCACCAATGTGGTCGGGGCAAACTCGTCGCGATGGTCCATCATCCAACGATAGACCTGCTTGATAGGCTCTGTCTCCACCTCCAGAAACATCCGCTTCACGTCTTCGTCCTCAATTGTTTCCGGGTCAAGTTTATCGCATCCCTCACTCCCCGTCTCAGTAAAATTTTTGCCGGGATAATAATACCGGGCCTTTATCGGGTCGAGAGGGAATAGTGGTTTTCTCATATCGTTCTATATAATCGACTGACCTGTGTCAGCCCATGTCGTATTGTATGTGTCTGTTATTCGTTGTCGGGCATTGCTACCGGTTCAAGGAACTGGGGGTGGATGAATGTCGTGGCCACTGCTGCCACACCGCGTATGGTGACCACCAGACGGCGGTCTTTCTTAATCCTCACGATATGGCCTTCCGCCCCTTTGAATGTACCATCCGTCACCCTCACCCGGTCGCCTTGGTGATATTCCGCTTTGTCGTCGCCCAGAAAGGTCAACCCCCGGCGTCCTGCTGTGCATACGAAGACGAATACTTCCATCTCCTTGTCGGGAATGGGGGAGGGCTTATGCGTCAATGGGTCTCGGTATAACCACATGCGGTTGAAATAGTCCTGCTCCAGCATCCCGATATAATCTCTTGTTGCCTTGATGAACACAAGCGAACCGATGATTTCCGGCACAAAGGACTCAACACTGTCGGTGGCCAGCCTGTCGCGTATCGGTCGGACTCTGTTGTACAAAACCCTTGCGGCATACCATCTGGTATTCGTCTCGTCATTCACTGTGTTTTTTCCCTGATTGTTCACCGCAAGTGCCATTGTTTCACTGTTATTTTTGTGCCAATTCTTCCACTTCCTCCTGCATCGGCAAGAAGCTCTTGGAAGATTTTGGGCTATTTAGTACCCATTCAACGCTTGCCCCTATCCAAGGGCATAATGCGTAATCCACCAAATCTCTGTCCATTATATGAATAATGCACCGAAATTCCTAAATGCAAAGATACATTTTTTTTTTAAATTAAGAATCTTTTTCACCCATATTTTTATAAATGAGGTACTATGACTTTCCCTAGAATTGGTTGACAGATTTGGGACGGTTAAACTGAATTGGTTTACAATATTTAGGCCATATCCCTAATCCGGCTTACACCATCACGGTATCGGTTTACACTTTTCGGTTCTTTCGCCTGTTCGAGTTT
>JAFZPH010000053.1 GCA_017550405.1 Bacteroidales bacterium | reverse complement strand
CCGACCCGGACTGGGTGGACCTCGGCCTGCCGAGCGGGCTGTTGTGGGCAACACGTAATGTGGGCGCCACCTCGCCGGAGGACTATGGCGACTACTTTGCCTGGGGCGAGACCCAACCTAAAGAGGTCTATGACTGGAGCACCTACATCTACTGCAACGGGGACGGTCGCCAACTCACCAAATACTGCAACAATTCAGTTTTTGGCTACAACGGCTTCACCGACAACCTGACCATATTGCAGCCAGGTGACGATGCCGCCACCGCCAACTATGGCGGCCGCACACCGACAAAAGAGGAGTGGCAAGAGTTGTTGGATAACACTACAGCCACTTGGACCACACAGAACGGGGTGAACGGACAACTCTTCACCGGCACTAACGGCAACAGCCTCTTCCTCCCCGCCGCCAGCTGTCGTTGGGACAGTAATATCCCCGGCGGCGGGAACTACGGCTACTACTGGTCGAGTTCGCTCGACCCAGGCCTCCCGTTCACCGCGTGGGAAATTGGCTTCGGTTCGGGCAGCCCGTACTTGAACGGCATCAGCCGCAGATGCGGTCAACCTGTCCGGGCTGTGCGTTCTGCGGAGTAGAACCTTACCCTTGTCCCCCGTTGTGGCGGATTTGCAATCCGCCACAACAGATTATAAGGATTTGCAATCCGTTTTAAATTAAAATACAATGCGTTACGGATTGCAAATCCGTAACATCAGCAGTGGCGGATTGCAAATCCGCCACAACAGACAACAGAAACAACAGCAGGCATAGTCTGCCACAACCCCAAAAGAGGCTCCCTGCCACGACGGCAGGGAGTTTTTTGTTGGTTATACAATAAAAGGGGTCGGGAGCCGTTATGGATAGCGTTATTGACGAAATAATTTACATTGATATGAAAAGATACTTTATGATTGCGTTGTCGGCGTTGGTGCTGACGGTGGGCTGCAAACAGACCCCTAAAAACTCTATGACTTACCGCCCGTTGGGCAACACTGGGCTGGAAGTGAGCGAGCTGAGCATTGGCTGCGGGGGCTTTGAGAAGCTGGATACGGCAGGCTCGATAGCACTGATGGACATGGCGTTGGACAGCGGCATGAACTATATCGACATCTACGATGCCAACCCGAAGACACGCTCGAACATCGGGGCTGCGCTGAAAGGCCGTCGCGACAAGATGATTATTCAGGGCCATATAGGCACGATATTCAAAGAGGGGCAGCACAGCCGCACCCGCGACGTGGAGGAGACCAAGCAGGGCTTTGAAGACCTGCTGGAGCGGCTGGGCACCGACCATATAGAGGTGGGCATGATACATATCACCGACAGCCCCGACGAGTGGAACGAGCTGGAGGGGAGCCCATTCTTAGACTATGTGTTCCAGCTGAAGAAAGAGGGCAAGATACAGCATATCGGAGTGAGCAGCCACAATGCCGAGGTGGCACTGATGGCCGCCAAGAGCGGCTGGATAGAGGTGATCATGTTCTCGCTGAACCCCGCCTTCGACCGGCTGCGGGGCGGCGCCATCCCCTGGGAGGAGGGTGCCATGGAGAACCTGCAAGGAGGCATCGACCCGGTGCGTGTGGAGCTGTATGACTATTGCGCGACGCATCATATCGGCATCACCGTGATGAAGACCTTCGGCGGCGGCGGCCGACTGCTGGACCAGAAGACCTCGCCGCTGGGCGTGGCGTTCACGCCGGAACAGTGCATAGCCTATTGCCTGGCCAAGCCCTGCATCGCGACCTGCATACTGGGTGTGGACAATCTGGAGGAGTTGAAGGCGGATTTGCACTATCTGCATGCCACCGAGGCTGAGAAAGACTATACCGCGGTGATGCAGCCCGCCAAGGCCGACAAGGGAGGGCAGTGCACCTATTGCAACCACTGCTCGCCCTGCCCGCAAGGAATTCCCATCGCCAAGGTGAATGAAATGCTCGACAAGGCCCAGAACGAGGGGCTGACACCCGAATTGCAGGCGAAATACGATGCACTGCCACACCATGCGTCGGAGTGTACCCATTGCGGCAGCTGCATGGAGCGCTGTCCGTTTGGTGTGGATGTGCCGGTGAAGATGGACGAGGCCGCCAAGGTTTTCGGAAAGTAATTTTTGGTAGCGGCAAGTGGCAGCACATGCCGCCTTTTGATAAACGTTATGGATACTAAAGAGATATTTGCCTTGTTTGAAAGGCAGATTGTGGATTACCATAGAACAGACTCGGTGGATGCACCGACAGTGAATCCCTTTGCGGAGGGGACCTTTGAACACCTGCTGTGGGAGAAGAGCTATGTGGACACGGTGCAGTGGCATCTGGAGGATTTGATACGTCCGGAGGATGTGGACCCGGTGGAGGCGTTGCGGCTGAAGCGGTGGATAGACCGCTCGAACCAGCGACGCACGGATATGGTGGAGCGGATAGACGACCACTATATGCAGGAGTTTGCGGCGGTGCAGGTGCGCCCCGATGCCAAGATAAACACCGAGACCCCGGCATGGGCTATCGACAGGCTGTCGATATTGGCACTGAAGATTTACCACTTCGGTATCGAGGTGGAACGGAAGGATGTGGACGAAGCACATCATGCGCGTTGCCTAGCAAAATACAATACCCTTTTGGAACAGAAACGTGACTTGATGCAGGCTATCGACGACTTGCTACAGGAGCTCGCTGCGGGTCAAAAGAAGATGAAACTGTACAGGCAGATGAAGATGTACAACGACCCGTCGCTGAACCCGATGCTTTATAACAAGAAGTGAGCGAAGGAGATTATAGCAAGCGGCTGTTGGTTGTCCGGCTGTCGGCGTTGGGCGACGTGGCCATCATGGAGCCAGTGCTGCGGCAGCGTGCTGCGGCCAATCCCGAGGTGCTGTTTTTAGTAGCGGGACCGCCACGGCTGGCCCCGCTGTTCCAGGACATGCCGAATGTGGAGTATGTCCCCACGGAACGCAGGCAGAAGCCCCGTGAGCTGTATCGCATGCTCTCTGCATTGAAACCTGATATGGTGGCGGATATGCACCACGTACTGCGAACCATCGGGATGGACTGGCTGTTCAGGTTGAATGGCGTACCGGTGCGTTGCATCAGGAAACACGATGCCCGCGGGATGGCCACATGGATGCGATACGACCGCGTGTTTGACCATTGCGGACTGAAAGGCGGGGCAATAGAAGAGGGGCATTGGAGCGTGAAGCCTGCCGACGGGCATCGGCGAGTGGTGGGAGTGGCTCCGTTTGCCCAACACAAGGGGAAGATATGGCCGTTGGAGAAGATGGAAAGGCTGGTGGAAATACTTTCCGATAAAGGATATGGGGTTGTTTTGTTTGGCAGTCCGTCGGAGGCTTCTGTGTTGGAGTCGTGGGTGGAGAAGTATGAAGGAGTAGAGTCGCTGGCCGGACGGTACAGCTTTGAAGAAGAGCTGAAACAGATAGCGGGACTGGATGTGATGGTGAGTATGGATTCGGCCAATATGCACTTTGCCTCGTGCCTTGGAATACCAGTCGTCAGTATATGGGGAGCCACGCATCCATGCCGTGGTTTTTACGGCTGGAAGCAAGACCCTGCATGGGCAGTGCAGAAAGAGATGGACTGCCGTCCCTGCTCGAAGTATGGGAAAAAGCCTTGCAGCAAGGGGGATTACCCTTGCCTGAGGGGGATAGAACCGATAGAGGTGATGGAGAGGATAGAGAGTCTGCTCAACCGATAAGGGCAGGCGTTTATGGTGCAGGTATCAGTGCAAGGCGCTTTAACCAAAATCGGACAATAGAAAACCGGAAACTTGGGATAATTGGTGCTTTGGCCGGTGTAGTGGATGGGTGAGAACCGGTGGGGATGGCATGGAGATGAGGGTAGTGGGTAAGTGTATGAAATGAGGGGTGTGAGTGGGCTGGAGTGGGTTGGAGGAAGTATTTTTTTTTCTTTTTATTTGAAGAAATCTTTGTATTTTTGCACCGCGAATTCGGTAAGTAAGTTATGATACGGTGTGGCTTTATGCCGCTGATTATTAACTTACTATTGTTTTTTTATAAGTACATGATATGAGACAAATACAAAAGGAGGTTTACAGCCCTCCCAAAATATTTGCTGTAAGCTTCGAAGTGGAGAGGGGATTTAATGTGTCGATGGAATCATTTGGGACACAGACATGGGATGACGACATGCCAGGAAGCCAGACAAACAATTTTGGTGAACAGGAATGGCGTGACGACGGCGGCGGAAGCAACACGATCACGTCGTTTGAATCGTATGAATGGTAAACAAAACAATGAACAATGAAAATATAATAAAAAGATGAAGAAAATACATACAATGACAATAGTCAGCCTGATGTTGGTCGCAGTGTTGGCGGCGACAGGCTGCAAGAAAGAGCAAGGAAAGGTTACGCTGGGCGCCCGAATAGAGAGCGGCAGGAATGCCAAAGTGTATATAGACGGGGTGTCCCCTTGCTGGCATAACGGGGATTTGCTGCGTATCAACAACCAGACGTGCACAACGAGTGCGGCGTTGGGGTCGTCGGCACAAATCACCGATGTGGATGCCAATGAGGGTGGCTATCGAGCCGTGTATCCCTTGGATTTGTTGGTTGACCCGAATGCCGATATTACCGGAGGCGAGAATATCGCCATTGAGTTGCCGAGGGTCCAGACATACGAATTCGACGGGCTTGACCAGGTGGTGAAAGTCCCCATCGGAGCCCGCTCGTCGACGACATCGCTGTCGTTCAGAAATCTCTGTTCGTTGATAAAGGTGGTGGTGAGCAGCCGGATGGATGCCCCGTTCAGATTGGACAGTATCGGTGTGGATGCTACCGCCGCTTTGCTGAGTGGTGAGGGCGTGGCAAGAGTGGAAGGCGGCGAAGGCGACGTGGTGATGCTGAATGAGAATGCACATCGCAGTGTGTCGCTAGCATTCCCGGTAGGACTTGTGCCCGAAATCAGTCAAGGACTAAGAAACACATACGTCTATTATATTGTGGCCCCCAAGTTCGACAGGAATGACGTGACGATAAGGCTGTATGCCGACAACGGCAGGTATGCCACATTCCAGAAGCGCGGTGTGGAGCTGCGTGCCAATAGTATTGCCACGGTCAGCCTGACGGTGGAAGAATTGGAGCAAGGAGCTGTAGACCCACTGTCGATAGGCGTCCTTCCCGGACTCTTCACTGTGGCATCGGGGAGACAGGTGCATTTCTCGAAAGGCAATCTGCAGTTCACCACTACAGGCCAGCATGCAGTGGTAGGAGGTGTTGCTGATGGCACTTGGCGTTTTGCAGAGCATCAGTATGACTATGTCGGTAGCTCCAACTCGCAGGTTGGGGAAAATTATACGGGTTGGATAGATTTGTTTGGCCGTGCCACCAGTGGATGGAATAGTGGGCGTGTATCTTATAAGCCCTATTCATCAAGCACTTCCCCCAGCGACTACTTCTCAGACAATATGACATCAGACTATGCCAATACCGACTGGGGTGTGTATAACGCCATTGAGAACGGAGGGAATGCACCGGGCATGTGGCGCACGTTGACAAAGGCCGAGTGGGTATACCTCTTTACTCAAAGGACGGATGCCGCAGCGAAGTATGGAGCAGCAACAGTTGCAGGAGTGAATGGTGTCGTGGTATTGCCTGATGATTGGACTTTACCCACGGGATTGGAGTTTAATAACGGATTCGGAACAGGGTATTCCCTCAATACGTATAGTGCAGAAGAATGGCTACAGATGGAGACAGCCGGAGCAGTGTTTTTGCCTGCTGCTGGTCAACGTGCTGGTGGTAATTATGTGTCTTTTGTTGGTGCTAATGGAGAATATTGGTCGGCGACGAGCAATGGTGCTACATTGTCGTATATTGTCAAGTTTACTCAAACGAGTTTAAATCCTGAAGATGGATTGTCGCCGGCAGATGCTTGTTCGGTGCGTTTGGTAAAAGTAGATTAGGCAAAGTTATTACGGATCCACAACAATAACAATCGGTCATCGGTGGGGCGGGATAGCCACCAGCTGATGACCGATTGCTATTTATGGTGTGCTATTCGAGGGGCAGGGCGATGGTGAAGGTGGAGCCTTGTCCGAGCTCGCTGGTGAGGGAGATATGTCCTTTGTGCAAGGCTACGACTTGGGAAACATAATTGAGGCCGATGCCGAATCCTTTCACGTTGTGTACGTTGCCGGTCGAGACACGATAGAATTTCTCGAAGATGTGCTTTTGGTCCTCTTTGGCGATGCCGATACCGTTGTCGGAGATTTCCAATATGGCTTGGTTGCCCTCGGTGCGAGTGGAGATGACGATGTGCGGAGCCTGTTCGGAGTATTTGATGGCGTTGTCGATTAGGTTGTGAATCATGTTGGTGATGTGGAGCTCATCGGCGAAGAGGATGCCGTCGATCGTGCCGAGGTGGTTCTCGATGGTACCTTGGCGGGTTTCGACAGTGAGCTGGAAGTTGTGGGTGCAGGTTGCCACAATGCTGTTGAGGTCAATCTCCTTCGGGCTGATGGAGAACTTCTTGCCCGACATCTTGGCGCTTTGTAGCAGCGTCTCGATAAGAATACGCATGCGTCGGTTCTCGTTGCTGATGATATTGATGAAGTTGCGGCGGGTGGAGGCATCGCTGGTGACGGTTTCGTCTTCGAGCATCTCGCATGCCAGGCTGATGGTGGCGATGGGGGTTTTGATTTCGTGGGTCATGTTATTGATGAAGTCGGTCTTCATCTCGTCAAGTCTTCGTTGGAACCAGATGGTGCGTACGGAGAAAATGAAGAGCGCCGAGATGAGGACGATCATGCAGATGCTGATGAAGGTATAGAAGTTGGTGTCGCTGCTGAGGATGATGGGGGAGGAGGGGAAGGAGAGGACTACATAAAGGTTGCCGTCGGGGATGATGCCATGGGGGTGGAAGGTGTATTTGAAGGCGGTGTTGCGAAGGTCGTCGGGGTTGGCGTCGGGACTGCAATAGAGCAGGGTGTCGCGGTCGGCCATCAGCACACCAATGTATGGGTTGATGTCGACGCCGTTGATAATGAGCTCTTCGCGGATAAGAGAGTCGAGCAAAGGAAAGTTAAACTTAGAAGCATCGATGATGTTGTTGATGTCGAAAGGATTGGCCTTGCCGGAGGAATAGGGACCGATGGCGGCAAGCATCCTGTTCCGTGCATTGATCATGGTGTTGTATTGCGTCAGGGTATGGTCTTCGGCAGGGGTAAGATGAGCGCCAGGGATGGGGTAGGCACTGTCCTGCGACGAGACGCCGAAGTGTACTTTGTGCTCGTTGTAGAAGAGCTCGCTGTTGTTGCGAACGATGTCCTGCATGCGCTCGTTCATGTCGTCGATGCGTCGGTAACGCAGGATGCGGTAACGCTCTTTTTCGGAGACATAGTCCTCTACCTTCATCTGGTCAAGCTGGTTGAATACCTCGTCGATGGCGTTGTTGACGCTGATGTTGAACAGATTGTCGCTCATCTTGGCCGAGCGCTGGGTTTGGGAGATCTGGATAATAACCAGACCGATGGCTGCCAGGGCAAAGATTGTGGAGAACAATATGAGGAAATGACGCTTCATAATAAATGCAATAATCTTTATAACGCGGCAGGAGGAGAAAAATTTTGTGAATGGCCATTATTTGTAAAAAAAATACTATCTTTGCAGACGCTTTTCGTAAGGCGTCATACAGATAGAAAAGCACAATGTCAGTATAATAATGTTTAGAAACGGTTATGAAGATAGGGATAATCATCGCCATGGATGTGGAGTATCGCAAGATGCTTGATGTGCTGGGCGGCCAGCCACAGGGATGTGTTGCAGGCAACGACGTGGTTTTGTGGCAGTGCGGGATAGGCAAAGTGAATGCAGCCATTGGTACAATGCGCTTGATGCAGGAGCATCGGCCCGACTGCATTGTCAGCACTGGACTTGCCGGTGGCATAGACGACAGCCTCAACGTAATGGATGTAGTGGTGGGAAGCCAAACGGTGTACCATGATGTTTGGTGCGGAATGGGCAACCAGTATGGTCAAGTGCAGGGGTTCCCTGCCCGTTTCGATGCCGACCCCTTGCTTTTGCACTGTGCCTCGGCCATTGCCGACGGGCAAGACCTGAGCGTAAAAGAAGGTCTTATCTGCACGGGCGACCAGTTTATTACCGATAAGGCAGCCCTCTCGAAAATAAAGGCTAGTTTCCCTGAAGGGTTGGCCTGCGAGATGGAGTCTGCAGCCATCGCACACACCTGTTACCAACTTGGAGTGCCGTTCCTCAGTATCCGTGTAATCAGCGACACCCCCGGCAATACCGACAACCATCAACAGCAATGGGACGAGTTCCTTGCCTCCATGGGCGAACGCTCTTTCCTTTTCATGCAGCGTTTCCTGACTCAACTACCCCATATATGTAATTAAAACAAAATAACGTGAAAACAATACCCAGCTTCACTATCGACCATCTCCGCCTGTTGCGCGGCATATATGTCTCGCGCAAAGACAATGTGGGCGGCGAGGTGGTTACCACCTTCGATATCCGCATGAAAGAACCCAATCGCGAACCCGTCCTCGGACAGGGGGCAATACACACTATCGAGCACCTTGCGGCCACCTATCTTCGTAACAATCCCGAATGGGCCGACCGTATCATATATTGGGGACCCATGGGATGCCTGACGGGCAATTATCTGCTGATGCGCGGAGACCTGCAGCCCGAAGATATCATAGACTTGATGCGGGATACTTTCAAGTTTGTGGCCGACTATGAGGGTGAGGTGCCTGGTGCTGCCCCCAAAGACTGTGGCAACTATCTTCTCCACGACCTCCCCATGGCCAAGTGGGAGTCGGCAAAATATCTCCACGAGGTGTTGGAGCAAATCACCCCGGCCAATATGCACTACCCTGAATGATAGCCCAATCGTTGTCTATGGCATGAAATAAATAAAAAAATAATCGTCGGCACACAATAATTCCGTCGAAACCTAGTTATCCCCTAAGTTTTATAACCGACAGGCCCCGTAGTTCAGCTGAATAGAACGTCGGATTCCGGTTCCGAAAGTCGTGGGTTTGAATCCCGCCGGGGTCACAAGAATCTTTCATCATGAAAAAAATCACACTTTTTTTTCAAGACGCTAAGCCCTTCTCGCAGCTGGTAGGGCTTTTTTTCATTTTTATTATTTGTTTTATCATGACGGGAGGACTGCAGTTGCTGCTTCCCTCCATCGCCATTGGAGAAGGCAGTGTACGGCAGGGGCTGATAGTCCAGGCCCTGTCTCAGCTGTTAACCTTCCTGTTGCCCGTATTGCTGTTTGCAGTTGTGTATAAACCCCGTGCCGCAGAATATTTCAAACTTGGTTTCCAAGGCAGATATTGGTGGCTTGCATTTGTGGCGATGGTCATTGTGTTGCTTCTCGCTCCTTTCAACGATGTTGTGAATACGTGGAATAACGGCTGGTATCTTGGACCACTGGAGTCCTACGCCCGTGAGATGACCTCCAAAAGCCAGGCCATGATCGACCGTCTGCTCTCGCTCACCTCCTTCGGCGACGTATGCCTCCAGTTGCTGGTTGTGGCGTTGGTGCCTGCCATATGCGAGGAATTCTTTTTCCGTGGCGGCGTTCAGCAGATTCTTCACGATTGGTGGGGAAACAAGCATGCTGCGGTGCTTGTGACGGCATTGCTTTTCACCTTGGCGCATGGCGATATGTATGGGCTTGTTCCTCGGTTTGTAATGGGCGTTGTGCTCGGCTATCTGTTCATATTCTCCGGGTCTATCCTTGTCAATATCTGCGCCCATTTTTTCAACAACGCCTTTGTCGTGGTGTTGTATCTTCTTTACCATAAAGGTGTCGTCTCCGTTGCCCCAACCGACCCCTTGGCCATGCCATGGCATGTGGTGGCTCTTTGCACCGTTGGAGCACTGCTACTCTTCATTGTCTATTTCGTAAAAAAGACATCCAAATAGTTCCAGTTTCACCATGTTTGAGTACTTATATTTCAACTTATTATCGCCAAAATGTCGAAAAAAGTTGTTTTGTAATATGTTGTGAAACAATGTTTTGTATTTAAAAAATTGAATTTTAGAGCAAAGGGGACAAAAAAAACTTTTGTATGTCGAATTTTTTTGGTACTTTTGCAACTCGTTTCCACCCCCGAGTGTGAACATAATTGAACAATTAATCATAAAGAATTATACAAATATGACAAAGGCAGAAATTGTTGCACAGATTGCACAAAAAACCGGTATCGAGAAAGTAGCCATCCAGGCCACCGTTGAAGAGTTTATGAATGTCGTAAAAGAGTCCCTTTCCGAGGGCGAGAATGTCTACCTGCGTGGTTTCGGCAGTTTCATCATCAAGAAACGTGCTGAAAAGACTGGCCGTAACATTTCCAAGAACACTACCATTATCATCCCCGCACACAACATTCCTTCTTTCAAGCCCGCCAAGACTTTTGTCAACGACGTGAAAAAGAGTGTAAAGTAAACTTTAAATTGTTATAAAATGCCCAACGGAAAAAAGCACAAGAGACACAAGATGTCTACACACAAGCGTAAAAAACGCCTGCGCAAGAATAGGCATAAGAAGAAGTAAGGCCACTTCTCTCTGTCTAAAAACAACAATCTAACATCTAAAACAAATTACACACCGATGGCAGTCCATCGAGTTGTGTAATTTGTTTTTCTTTTGAAATGTAATGAACAAAGAATTAATCGTATCCGCCACCGACAGCGACATCCAGCTGGCCTTGTTAGAAGACAAACAGTTGGTTGAGCTACACAAAGACAAAACCGGCAACAAAATCCATGTCGGCGACATCTATGTTGGCAAAGTGCGGAAAATCATGCCTGGTCTCAATGCCGCCTTCATCGATGTGGGAGAAGACAAGGACGGATTCGTACACTATCTTGATTTAGGGCTCAACTACAACTCTTTGGCCAAATACATTAAACTGGCCATGAACGGCGACCCCTCAGTCCGCAACCTCAACAACTTCAAAATCGAGCCTGTACTCGAAAAGGTCGGCAACCTCTCCAATGTCCTCAAAGTCGGTCAACTTATCATCGGGCAGGTGGCCAAGGAACCCATCTCCACCAAAGGCCCCAAGCTTTCGGGGGACATCTCTTTCGCAGGCCGTTATCTAGTGCTCACTCCTTTTATTAACCGCATATCCATCTCGCAGAAGATCAAAGGCTCGGAAGAGCGTGGCCGTCTGCGTCGTCTCATCCAGAGCATCAAGCCTGCCAATTTCGGAGTCATTGTACGCACCATTGCCGAGGGCAAAGACGTGGCCGAACTCGATGCCGACTTGCGCCAACTCATGGACCAGTGGGTATCGCTCACCGAGAGCCTCAAACGCATCACCGGACCCACCAAAGTGCTGTCTGAACTCAGTGCCGCAACGGCACTGCTGCGCGACGTGCTCACCGACGATTTCAACACCATCTATGTCGACAACGAGCCCATCTATAACGAGGTCAGAAAATACATCGCCTCCGTGGCTCCCGACAAGGCCGACATAGTGAAGCACTATAAACTAGAGACCCCGATTTTTGAACAGTTCGGAGTTCTGCGCGACATACGTCGTGCCTTCGGACGCATCGTCACCATCCGTTCAGGAGTGTACCTCTACATTGAGCACACCGAAGCCATGCACGTCATCGATGTCAACAGCGGAAACCATATCAAAGCTGGCACAGGACAGGAAGACACAGCACTCCAAGTCAACATCGAGTCGGCTAAGGAGATAGCCCGTCAGCTCCGTTTGCGCGATATGGGTGGCATCATCATTGTCGACTTTATCGACATGCAGAAAGCCGACAACCGCAAACAACTGTACGATGTGATGTGTGCCGAGATGTCGCGCGACAAGGCTCGCCACACCATCTTGCCCCTCAGTAAGTTTGGACTGATGCAAATCACCCGCCAGCGAGTGAGGCCCGCCATCGAAGTCGACGTACAAGAGAAATGCCCCTTCTGCGACGGCACCGGCACCATCAAGTCCAGCCTCGTGGTAGTGGACGAGATTGAATCCAACCTGCGCTATCTCTCCTCCTCGCAAAACGAACACCGGCTCACCATCATTGTCCACCCATACGTCTATGCCTACCTCACCAAAGGCTTGCGCAGTGTGCGCCTGAAATGGATGTGGAAATACAAAACCAGACTCACCATCAAACCCTCCGAGACGTATGGACTGCTGAGCTACAAGTTCTTCAATGCCGCCGGCGATGAAATCGAACTTTAACCAGCATCCCCACAGGCTCTCAACCATCCTCCTTGCGCTTATGCTCCTAGTTCTTCACGGGGTTCAAGCGCAAGGTATCGATGTGTCCAAATATCAGGGCAAGGTGAACTGGACCAAAGTGGCCAAGACCAAAAAAGTGAAATTCGTTTATATCCGCGCCACCGAAGGTGCCACCATCCGTGACGGCTACTACAAAACCAATCTTGCCGCAGCCCGCAAAGCCGGTCTCCTTGTCGGAAGCTACCATGTCTACAGCAGCAAAACAACAGCCTACCAGCAATTCGAGAATTTCAAGTCGCTTGTCCCCAAGAAATCGCAAGACCTAATCCCTGTGCTTGACATCGAAGGGCACCACAGCGGCCGACTGTACATGGCACGGGTGGACAAACTGCTCGAACTGATGGAAAAGGAATACGGTGCCAAGCCCATGATATACACTAGCGAGAAAGTCTATCGCGAGCATTTTGCTGGCAAGCGTTACTCCAAATACCACATCTTTGTGGCCAAATACGAGGGCTATCCCGAAATCCGTTTCACCTTGTGGCAATACAGCCGCACTGGCCGTGTGAAAGGTATAGCGGGCGACGTCGACCTCGACAAGTTCCACTCCAAACACAGCCTCAAAGACATCCGTATACATCGTCCGCCCAAAAAGAAGAAGGCTGCTCCTCAAGCTCAATCTGCTGTTAACGTGGCCGACACCACCTCTGCAGCGAAATAACCTGTCGCCCCTTTTCTTTTCGTCCTTTCTACCCATGCTATTTCTCCATTGTGGGTTCATTGAGCGACAGTTTCATCGTCGGATAGGTTGACCGTCTGTCGTGCTGCATCCGTGTGTCTTTAGGGTGCTGACGCAGGGCAGGGGAGTAGTACCCCGATGAATGCCGACAACTCTTCGAGAGCGGCCTTCCGACAGATAAAAGCTATGCCGTTTCGACATTGTCTGAACCTTGTCGGGAAATGACAGGGAGAGATATTTTTATTTTTTTATTTATAAAAAGTCGCTGATTGCAAAAAAATCATTAACTTTGCAAGTCTGAAATATTGTGCCGCCATTGTCCGTCAATCGGACTGACGGCCGACATTAATGGTTGAAATATAAATGATTACTAACTGAAAATGAACTATCATGCAACAGAGTAAAGTAGGACTTGATTTTGAAAAAGTCGAGCACGCGCGGGGTGTGGCACGCAAAATTGCCAACCAGGTGCAGGATTTTGTGGGCAATTACACCACCGTTGCCGTTGAGCGCACCATCTGCCGTCTGCTGGGCATCGACGGAATCGACGACAACGAGGTCCCCCTGCCCAATGTGGTGGTGGACGAACTGAAGAGCAAGGGTCTCTTGGGGCAAGGCGTGTGCTTTTTCATGGGCAACGCTGTGCTAGAGACAGGCAAAGACCCGCAGGCCATTGCCGAGGCCATCAGCGCAGGCAAACTGGACATCACTAAACTGCCGGTACACGCTGCCGACGAGATTGCCAAAGCCCTGCAGCCTTATATCGACGCCAATATTGCCCGCATCCGTGGCCGTCGCCAGCGCCGCGAAGAGTATATCGCCACTATCGGCGAGGGCAGCAAGCCCTATCTGTACATCATCGTTGCCACAGGCAATATCTATGAGGATGTGGTGCAGGCCCAGGCCGGTGCCCGCCAGGGTGCTGACATCATCGCCGTAATCCGCACCACGGGCCAGAGCCTGCTGGACTATGTGCCCTACGGTGCCACCACCGAGGGTTTCGGCGGCACCTTTGCCACACAGGAGAACTTCCGCATCATGCGCAAGGCACTGGACGAAGTGGGCGAAGAGGTTGGTCGTTACATCCGCCTCTGCAACTACTGCTCCGGTCTCTGCATGCCCGAGATTGCAGCCATGGGTGCCCTGGAAGGACTGGATGTGATGCTCAACGATGCATTGTACGGAATCCTGTTCCGCGACATCAATATGCAGCGCACGCTGATTGACCAATACTTCAGCCGTATCATCAATGGCTTCGCCGGTGTTATCATCAACACGGGTGAGGACAACTATCTTACCACCGCCGACGCCTACGAGGAGGCCCACACCGTGCTGGCATCCGACTTCATCAACGAGCAGCTTGCCCTGTTGGCCGGGCTGCCCGAGGAGCAGCAGGGTCTCGGCCACGCCTTCGAGATGGACCCCATGCTCGAGAACGGCTTCCTGTATGAGCTGGCACAGGCTCAGATGCTGAGAGAGATATTCCCCAAAGCCCCGCTGAAGTACATGCCTCCTACCAAGTTCATGACAGGCAATATATTCCGTGGCCACATACAGGATGCTCTTTTCAACATCATCGGTCAGTGGACGCACCAGGGGCTGCAGTTGCTGGGTATGCCCACCGAGGCAATCCACACCCCCTTCATGAGCGACCGATACCTCAGCATCGAGAACGCAAAGTATATCTTCAACAACATGAAGGACATTGGCGAAGAGGTGGAATTCAAGGAGAACGGCATTGTACGCAACCGCGCAAAGAAGGTTCTCGACGATGCCACCCATTTGCTCGAGGCCATGGAGAGCGAAGGCTTGTTCACGGCTCTGGAGAAAGGCATATTCGCCAACGTGAAGCGTCCCAAGAACGGCGGTAAAGGCCTGGACGGTGTAACACTGAAGGCGGAGAACTATTTCAACCCGTTTGTCGAGATAATGAAAGGCAAAAAATAATAATTATTGCTTGAACGCTTGAATTATTGCTTGAATGCTTGAATGTGTTAATGCTTGAGTAAAAGCGTACAAACAATTAGACAAGCAATCAAAAAAAACTAAACAATCAAGCTATCAAACAATCAAACAATTTAAAATTATGAGTGAAGGATTGTATTCGATGGAGGCTAAGGATTACGACAAAACCTTAGACCTTACCAAAATAAAGCCTTATGGCGACACAATGAACGACGGGAAGACCCAGTTGAGTTTCACCCTGCCCGTGCCGGCAGGCGACGAGGCCGTCGAGGCTGCCAAGCAGCTGATGAAAAAGATGGGATTCGAGAATCCGTTGGTGGTTTACAGCAAGGAGCTGACAAAAGGTTTTACCTTTTTCAACTGCTATGGCAGCTGTACCCACACGGTCGACTATTCGACCATCCATGTGCCCAAAGTCGAGTCGACCACGATGGACATGCACGAGTGCGACGAGTATATCCGTGAGCACATCGGTCGCAAGATTGTCATCGTGGGTGCCAGCACTGGTACCGATGCCCACACCGTGGGTATCGACGCCATCATGAACATGAAAGGCTATGCCGGCCACTATGGTCTGGAGCGCTACGATATGATTGACGCGTATAACCTCGGCAGTCAGGTTCCCAACGAGGAATTCATTGCCAAGGGAATCGAACTGCATGCCGACGCGCTTATCGTGTCGCAGACCGTCACCCAGAAGGATATCCACATCAAGAATCTCACCGAGTTGGTGGAGATGCTCGAGGCCGAAGGTCTGCGCGACAAGATTATCCTCATCTGCGGTGGTCCCCGTATTAGCCATGAACTCGCCAAGGAGCTGGGCTACGATGCCGGTTTCGGCATGAACACCTACGCTGACGACGAGGCTTCGTTCATCGCCCAGGAGATGGTGAAACGCGGTATGAAGTAGTGGGAAGCCATCCCCATCAAAGGCTTTTATGACAAGATTAAAAAACAACAACTAAAATATTTTTCACTATGGAAAAAGAACAAATTAAACCCTTTATCGCCCGTCGTGCTGCCAAAGAGCTCAAAGACGGTGATGTCGTCAATCTTGGTATCGGACTTCCGACCCTTATCCCCAACTATCTGCCCGAAGGCGTGCATGTCATTCTCCAGTCCGAGAACGGTATGATTGGCATGGGTCCCACCCCCGAAGAGGGCAAGGAAGACCCCTGGCTGATCAACGCCGGCGGCGGTTACATCACTTATACCGACGAGGCCAGCACTTTCGACAGCGCCACCTCTTTCGGCATCATCCGCGGCGGACATGTCAATGTGTCGGTCCTCGGTGCCATGCAGGTTGACGAACAGGGCGACCTTGCCAACTGGATGATTCCCGGTAAAAAGACCCCCGGCATGGGCGGCGCTATGGATCTCCTCGTGGGTGCCAAGAAGGTCATCCTCGCCATGGAGCACACCGCCAAGGGCAACCCCAAGATATTGAAGAAATGCACCCTTCCCCTCACCGCCAAAGGTCAGGTGAACATGATTATCACCGAGATGGGTGTCATGGAAATCACCCCCAAGGGCATCGTCCTTACCGAAATCAATCCCGAATTCACCGTCGAGCAGGTGCAGGCAGCCACCGAGGCCACCCTCATCATCTCGCCCGACCTGAAAGAGATGAAGTAGTTTCCACTCCTCAAAAGAATAATCACTATGAAAAAAGCGTTATTGTTGTTGGCAGCTGTCGCCGCTTTCATGGCCGCACAAGCCCAGCCGAAACACATCGAGCCTTATTGGCACGGCCTCTACGGTGTAGCGGGCTACGACTTCGCCACCAATGTCAACAAGACTGCTTTTTCGGACAAGGCTACCTTCCACGGCTTCTATGCCGTGGGAGGATGGCAAATCCGGAAAGAGTCCGGTATCGGTCTGGGTGTCGAATTCCTAAAAGACCCCACCGGTGCCTTCACCCAGTTGCCTGTGTTTGTGGAACTCCGTAGCCACTATCTCCGCAGCCAGCTCACTCCTTTCTCCACCGTCTACTTGGGTTACTCCATTCCCCTTGGGTCCACCAGCGGTGGCGACAATGCCGTCAAGATTAACGAAGGCGGAGCCATCTGGGGCGTGAATGTGGGTGCCCGCTATGCCTTCAACCGCAACCTCTCTGTCGACGTCTATGTAGGATACATGGGTATGCGTCTCAACAAAGTGGGTCGTTGGGAGAACGGCAAACTCAGCATCGACCGTCCTCTGTTGCTCCAGAACATTAAGGCCGGTGTTTCGGTCAACTATTATATAAAGCATTAATCTGTTGACTCGGCACGTCGCCGGGAGAGATTACTATGAAGAGATACTATCTGTTTGCGGCTCTGCTGCTGTGCCTCTTTTCCCTACGGGCGCAGCAGCCTGTGGGCATGGAGGACTTGCGGATGCAGCCGCGTGCCAACATCATCAGCTATGACGACGAGAACGCCATCGAGCATCTGCGCTACGACGACTCGCCCTACTACCTCTCGGTCATGGAGGACTGGGATGAAGGTGCTAACACCTCCCCCTCCGAATACACCCAGACCTACGAGTTCCCAAAGGAGTGGCGTGCCTACCGCATTTTCTTCCGTTTCCAGGCCTCACCGGGCTATGGGTTCTATGTCGACGACAAACTGGTAGGTTTCAGCCGCGACGCCGGTGCTGTGACCGAGTTCGACATCACCGACCTTGTGCGTTTCGGCAAGAGCAACCGTCTCAGTCTCCGTTTCAATCAGGAGGAAAGCGAACCCAATCTTGAGGCTGTTGACTTAGGCCTGACTGGCGACTGTGCCGTCCTGCTGAAACCCCTGCTCAACGTGCAGGACTATTCCTTGAGGGCGGACTACGAGTCGGCCAGTTCTGTGGGCATCTACACCCTCGAAACCGACCTTTATAACCACCGCCGCAAAGGAAAGTGCTACCTCGAGTTGGAGATATGGGACACCAAAGGCCGGCAAGTCGAGAAGCTGGGCAAATGGTGTTTCTTCGACAACAGGAGCGAGACCACACAGGCTATCAGCTCTTCGCTCCCCGATGTCCTCCCATGGACAGCCGAAACCCCGCGCCTTTACACCGCCGTCATCCGCCTCTACAATGAGAAGATGGAACTGCAGGATGTCGTCGGCACCCGCTTCGGTTTCCGCACTGTCGCCTACAAAGACGGCCTCACCGTCAATGGCAAAGCGGTAACTCTCAAAGGTATCACAATCGGTGGCTACGACCATCCTCTTACGGCCGACCAAGTCAAGGCCCTCCGTGCGGATATGGTGCAGATGAAGTGCCACAACATCAATGCTATCCGCACAGTCGGCTACATACCCGAAGACCCCAAGTTCTACGAGTTGTGCGACGAACTGGGCTTCTATGTCATCGTGGATGCCAATATCTTTCCCGGTCAAAACGTGGCTACAGTCAACGAAAATGTCGACCTCTTCACCACCCGTGTGCGCAACCTTTACGGGCAGTACAAGAACCACACATCCGTCATCGCATGGTCGCTGGGTGAAAGTCTCGACAACGGCGTTTGCATGATAGCGGCATACAAGGCGTTGCGTCAGCTCGACCCCGCTCGGCCGGTGCTGTATGCCAGTGCGCAGTATGCCGAGAACACCGACCTGATTGCTCCTTTGCAGTGTAACACCGAGCTCTTGCGCCAATACTTGGCCAAGGCACAGTCGCGTCCGCTGGTTATGCTCTCCTATGGCAACTCCGATGGCAACACCTTCGGCGGCATGTCTCCGCTGTGGCAGATGGTACTCGACCATACCGCCATACAGGGGGGATTCCTTGACCTTAAGGCATGGCATTCGCTCACCGATCGTCCCTACATGGCTGAGGTGAAGCATCTTTACCGTCCCTTCGACGTACGTATGACCTCCACCAGTGCCGACGGTGCCGAGTTCGACATCACCAACTTTTGCGACTTCCGCACCCTGTCCGACTATCGGATGGATTATGTCATCTGCTCCAACCTCAAACCCAATATCGTTGCAGGCGACATCACCCTCCCCCTCAACCCTGGCGAGACGAAAGACATCAAGCTCAAGATTCCCAAGCTCACCCTCTATGCCGGCGAAGAACTCTTCATCCAGTTCACCCTCCGTCAGCGCAACAACACCCCCTCCGTCCCCAAGAACACAGTGCTCTATACTGCCCAGTTCCCGTTGCCGTCCGACAATAGTCCGCGTCAGGAACTGGTGCTGACCGGCAGCCAGCCCCTCGGCATCGAAAAGGACACCTTGCACCATACTATTATAAGCAACGACATCCTCACTCTCTGTTTCGACGACAGTCTCGGCACCGTCTCGTCGCTCTCCTACCGGGGTACTCCGATGATTGTAAAGCCCATGCAGCTCAACTTCATGCGCACCCCTTCACCCAACGACATTATCGACCCCAACGGTCTCCGCCAGTGGCAGCGCATCGGCCTCGACCGCCTCAAAGGCGAGGTGTTGGCTACCAACGTGCACAAAATAGACAACTACTCCGTAGGCATCGATGTCCTCATGCGCTATGGAAGCGACAAAGTCGACGACCTTTTCGATGTGCGGCAAACCTATCTCGTCCTTGCCACCGGCGATGTGCTCCTCAGCAACGACATCACGTTGTCCGAGCAGGCAAAGAGCATAGCCCGCGTAGGTCTCAGCATCCCCTTCCGAGGCCTCGACACAGTGGAATGGCTTGGACGCAACATCGAGAGCTACATCGACCGCCATGCCGCCGGCAGGATTGCCCAGCAGTCGTTGCCCACAAGCGATATGACGTATGTCTACCCCAACAACGACCATCTTTACGATGGCGTCACCCCCCAGCATTCAGGCAACCGTACCGAGGTGCGCTGGCTCTCCCTCCGCAATGGCACCGTGGGGCTCTATGCCGACCTGATAGACACCCTCTGCCAGTTCTCCGTGACCGACAGCCTGCTGAACCTCGACTTCGCCAATACCGGTGTCGGTGGTGCCTCCGCCAACATGAACCTCGACGAGTCCGTGCTGGTGAAAGACCATCGCTATCGCTTTGTGCTCCACTTGCGCCCCTATGATTGCATGGAATACAACGCGCAGGACTTCCGCCGCATCATCTACCCCAAGGTCGTGTCCGCCATAGTCGAGATGCCCGTTATCACCAAGAGCCGCGACCGTTTCGACGGCCCCATGCAGATAGCCATTAAATGCCCCACCCCCAAGACCGAGATACGCTATACCCTCGACGGCAGCGTCCCCACCGAGAAATCCTCACTCTACACCAAGCCGTTCACCATACAGGGCAGCACCGTCGTCCGCGCACGTGCCTTCAAGAAAGGCGAATCCCCCTCGTTTGTCTCCACACAGCAATTCACTTTTGATTATATTGTCGCCTGCACCTTCGCCTACAAACCCAACACGCCCTACAACAAGAATGCCGCCCGCGCACTCTTCGATGGCGAGGAGGGCGACGTCAACGACCTCTCCCACGGTTGGCTGGGCTTCTCCGGCCACGATGTCGAGGCCACCCTCCAGTTGGGCAAACCCATCGACCTCAGCCGGGTGCAGCTCCGTTTTGCACACGTCCCTGATGCATGGGTCTTTGCTCCCACAGTGGTGGGAGTGCAGCTCTCCGAGGACGGCACTTCCTTCAGCGACACCATCCTTGCCACCGTCACCTACAACCCTGCCGACCAGGCCATGAACACCACCCAGCTCCAGCTGCTCACCATACCTGTCAATCGCAGCAATGTACGTTTCGTCCGAATCATCGCCAAGCCCTTACGCCGCATCCCCGCGTGGCACCGAGCCAAAGGGCTCAACCCATGGATCATGATGGACGAGGTGGTCATTGAAGAAGTAATCGCGCCATGACCTCTGCATTCTACTCCCGCACACAGCTGCTCCTGCAGCCACAAGGCGTCGACCGTCTGCGCCAAGCGCATGTGCTTGTCGTCGGCCTCGGAGGTGTGGGTGGCTATGCCGCCGAGCAACTCTGCCGTGCCGGAGTGGGAGCCCTCACCATCGTCGACGGCGACACCGTGGGCGAGTCCAACCTCAACCGCCAGCTCATCGCCCTCCGCTCCACCATTGGTCAGCCCAAAGCGGCACTTTTTCGCGACCGCTTCCTCGACATCAACCCCGATTGCCATGTCGAAGCCCTGCAGGAGTTTCTGCGCGACGACCGCATGCTCCAGGTGCTGCAGGCACATCCCTACGACTGTGTTGTCGACTGCATCGACACCCTCTCGCCCAAAGTCTTCCTCCTCTACCATGCCCACAGCCTCGGTCTCCCCGTGGTCAGCAGCATGGGCAGCGGTGGCAAACTCGACCCAGCCCAGGTGCGTACTGCCGACATCTCGAAGAGCAACACCTGCCGTCTTGCCGCCATGGTGCGCAAACGGCTCCACCGCATGGGTGTCACCCAAGGGATACGTGTCGTCTTCTCCACCGAACCCGTGCCTCCCGAGGCCATGACCGAGGACCCCTCCTGCAACCATCTCACCACCGTAGGCACCATCTCATACATGCCGCCCCTTTTCGGCTGCCACCTCGCCGCCGAAGTAATCCGTATCCTCTTGCACAATACCCACAATCAACAACAAACCCCTGCGCCTGTCGCAGCAAAATGATGACGAACATGAAACATATCCTTCCCCTTATTGCCGTGGCGCTGCTCGCCTTCACCTCGTGCAAAGTCGAGTTCAGCCCCAATGCCCCCTGGCGCGACATCCCATCGGTCTACTGTGTTCTCGACCCCGAAGAAGACACCGTCTGGGTACGTCTTCAGCGTTGCTATCTGGGCGAAGACAATCTCTACAACTACTCATCTATCGCTGACTCCAACTACTACCTGCCCGACGCCGTCTCCGTTCATCTGCTGGCATGGAAGGGTATACGGGGCGACAACAATAGCCTCACAGCCTCCGAAAAGCTGGTCGACCGCTGGCAACTTGCCTATACCGAGCGCGAAGGAAAACCCGAAGGCAATTTCCCCTCCGGCAGGCAGCCCGTTTACTACTGCGTGCCGGGCGACAGGATGTTGGCTGATACCGACTGCGTCTTCCAGCTCGTCATCATCCGCAATGCCGATGGCGACACCCTCGCCACCGCCTCCACCTCTATGGTTGGATTCCTGCCTAAGAAAATCACTTACACCGATACCCTCGAAGAGGTGCTCACCAATCCCAACGCACTCCGCGGACACGAGTTCGGGTTCATTATTGGCTGTCGCGGAAGGTTGCAATGGAATACCCTGCCCCGCGGACGGCTCTACCAACCCTTCATCACATTCTACTACAAGAAACTGCGCGACACGCTCCATTTCACCATCCCCGGCACCACTGTCAAAAATCCCGGCAATGCCATCTCCCTGTCCTGCATTCCCTTCACACAGGACTATTACTTCGACTACATCCGACGTCAACTGGCAGACAACACCGACTCTCTCTTCACCGTCAATAACGTTGACATCACCATTGCCGTCTGCAACGAGGACCTCAACGCCTACATCACCTCCCTCGACCACACCGTCATGGGTGGGCAGGATAACCCCACCTACTCCAACATCAAAGGTGGAGTGGGTATCTTCGGCTCTCGCCGCTCCCACATTGTCATCAACATGCCCTGCGACTCTGTCGGCAAACCCGGTTATATCCCTGACCGTCTCTATAACCTCGGTGTAGGCTTCTATGGCCACTTCAGCCAGAACAAGTAGCCATTCTGAACTCGTTAATTCGTTAATCAATTCTCTCCACGTATCTCGCGTATCACAAGTATTATTTATACGTGTAATACGAGTGATACGTGGAGACCTTTGAACGCGTTAATCCCAAATCGGTCGTTAGCCGACTTATCAATCGGGATAACCGCACTCAGCGGACGGCACGCACGACCCACTTGGGTCGTTCAATCTCGGCTCGATATTGCCTGCTTATAGTCTTGTTTTCCATTATCATATCGAGTAACGAAGCTATAACGATACTATAACAATGCAGGATTGAACGGACCCTCTACGTAGCGAGGGGAAACCGTTGCCGCTCCATGGCGCAGGGGTAGGCAGAGCAAGGTACGGGGCAGGGTTTATCCCCGTGCATTGCACGATTCTGCAGTTAGACAGTAGGAGTTTTCGGTTTCCTAACGACCGATTTGGGATTAACATGTTCACACATTAATTTGTTCATTTCAACCTCCATTTTGGGCAGTTGGGACATCTATCCCCGTCCCACTCTTAATAATGTATGTAATTTTGCATCATCAAAAAACAGTATGATATGATACGCAAAACATTGACATTATTAATCTTGTGTTTTATTCCGATGCTTCTCTCGGCACAGCGGTGCGTCACTTTGGACGAGTGTCGCCAACGTGCCCTCGAGGCAAACAAAGGATTGAAACGTGCCGAAATCAAACGTGCCGAAACCGCTGCCCTGGAAAAGGTGGCGCTATGGCAGATGCTCCCAAAAGTGAGTGCCAACGGTACATATTCCTGGATGCAGAAAGAGATCAACCTTCTGAGCAAAGAGCAACGGGAAGAAATCAACTCTATGGGAACCAATGTTCAAAGCAATATCAACCAAGCCATCACCGATGAACTTTCCAATCTCGGCTTGAACAGCGATGTGGTAGGTCCTGCCGTTGACAACATCTTGCACAACACCCGCATCGAGAATGCGCTGAACAATGCCGGTCATCGAATCACCGATGCACTTGAACTCAACACCCACTCTGTGGCTCTCGGCACTGTCACCGTCACCCAGCCCCTCTTTATGGGTGGCAAACTGCTGGCTCTTTATCGCACTGCAAGGTTGACCAACAGCCTTTCGGGCGTTGCATACGACCAGCAGCGCGAGGCAACCCTTGTCGCAGTCGACGAAGCCTATTGGCAGGTGGTTTCGGTTCAGCATAAAAAAGCGGTGGCAGAGAAATATGCCGCCCTCTTGCAGACGCTTTACAACAACGTTGACGAGATGGTCAAGGCCGATGTCGCCACACAGGGTGACCTTACCCGTGTCCGTGTGAAACTCAACGAGGCTCAGATGAATCTCACCAAAGCCACCAACGGCCTGCTCCTTGCAAAAAGGTTGCTCGCCCAACGCTGTGGCATGCCCCTCGACACCGTCTTCACGGTAGCCGACGAGGGCCTTTCCTCCTTTGCCGAAGGGTCGTCTGTCCCCGAAAGCATCAACCTGGACAACATCTACAGCCGCCGCAGTGAGATGAAGATGCTTCACATAAGCGACAGCATTGCGCAGCAGGGTGTCCGAATTGCCCGCTCCACGTTGATGCCCAATATCGGATTGACCGCTGGCTATTTCTTCTCCAACCCCAACATCTTCGACGGTTTCAAAAATGAATTCAACGGCTCCTTTATGGCTGGTGTGGCGGTCAACATCCCCATAGCCCATCCGGGCAGTTTCTATGCGCTCAAGGCCGCCAAGGCCAAACGCCGCGAAGTGGCATACCAGATTGAAGAAGCTCAGGATTTGATAGAACTGCAGGTAAACAAACTCAGCTACGAATTGACTTTGGCATACAAGAAACTGACTCAAGCGCAAAGCAACCTCGAAAGTGCCGAGGAGAACCTTAAACTTGCCAACGAGAGTTTTCAGGCCGGGGTGTGCAGCAGTAGCGACCTCATGGCCGCTCAAACGGCTTGGCTGTCCGCTCAAAGCGAGGTCGTCGACGCTCAAATTGAGATAGCCATGAGCCGTGTCTATCTTCGTCAAGCCATGGGAATTAACCAATAACAAATCAATACTCTATATGAAAGAAACAAACAAATCCCTCCTCTCCGGCCTCGCCGTCATCATCGGGCTGGTAGTAATTGTATCACTAGCTGGATTGGTAGCCATCCATCCGCAGAAAGAAATACTCATGGGCGAAGTCGATGCTTCCGAATACCGTGTCAGCAACAAGGTCCCCGGCCGTATTGACCAGATCTATGTCCACGAGGGCGACATAGTGAAAGCCGGCGACACCCTCGCCCACATCAACAGTCCCCAGATCGATGCCAAGATGATGCAGGCCACAGCAGTCCGCAGTGCTGCATCTGCACAAAGTCAGAAAGCCCAGCACGGCGCCCGCGAACAGCAAATCCAGATGGCCTACCAAGTGTGGCAGAAAGCCAAGGCTGCCGTCGAGGTCTACGGCAAATCCTACGACAGGGTGAAAGGCCTTTATGAAAAAGGTGTCGTCTCCGCCCAGAAATTCGACGAGGTCGACGCCAAATACAAAGTGGCACAAGCCGACTGCGCTGCCGCCGAGCAGCAGTATCTCATGGCCAAGGAAGGCGCTCAGCGCGAGGACATCGATGCCGCCGCCGCTCTTGTCAATCAGGCTGGCGGTGCTGTGGCCGAGGTTCAGAGCTACAAGAACGACAGCTACCTCATCGCTCCTTGCGATGGCGAAGTTGTCGAGGTCTATGCCAAGATGGGCGACCTCATTGGCACTGGCTCCCCGGTGGTCTCCATCCTTGATATGAGCGACACATGGATGACATTCGCCGTGCGCGAAGACCTTCTTAAGGACATCCACAGCGGCGCCACCATCGAAGTGAACATCCCCGCTCTCGGCGAACAGACCTACACTTGCAATGTCCGCAAGGTCCAGGCGATGGCAAGCTACGCCACGTGGCGCGCCACCAAGACCAATGGCCAATACGATGTCAAGAGTTTCGATGTCAAAGCCGTCCCACAAGAAAAAATCGACGGCCTCCGTCCCGGCATGACGGCCATCATCAGCGACACCAAGCATTAATCCTTGTCTTTCAACACCCTTGGCACCATGCAGAACAAAGCAAATAACCCTACATTAAGAGTGATGCTCCGCGAACTGCGCCGCATCCAGCTCAACCCCCGCTACCTTATCATCCTCACCCTCGGTATCGTCTTTTCCTTCATCTTTTTCGCCACCATGATGCAGGAAGGGCTGCCTCAACGGATGCCTATAGGTGTGGTGGATATGGACCACAGCTACCTCTCGCGCCGTCTCTGCCACGAACTCAATGCCACACAGGGTGTTCATGTCGAAGCCGTCTACGACAACCATGCCGAGGCCCGAAAAGCCATGCAGCGCGGTGAGATTTTCGCCTTCTACGAAATCCCTCCCGACACGTACAACGAACTTCTCCAGTTCCACGCGCCTCATTTCGGTCTCTACTCCAACAACGCCTACCTCCTTGCAGGCACCCTCAGCTACAAGCAACTGGCCACTATGGGCATGCTGGCTTCCGGTGCCGTCCAGCGTGAGATTCTCCGCAAAAAGGGCTACGACGAGGAGCAGATTATGGGACTCATTATGCCTGTCGAACTCGACACCCATCCCATCGGCAACCCCTGGACCAACTACCGCATCTATCTCATGTCCACACTCATTCCGGCCATCATTGCCTTTATCTCTCAACTCCATACTGTCTATCTCATCGGCCGCGAACGGCAGGAACGGACCCTGCGCAACTGGATGAGAAAAAGTGGCAACAATACCGTCAAAGCTCTCTTCGGCAAACTCTTCCCCTATACGGTCCACTACTCCTTCCTCGTACTTCTGGCCAACCTCGTCATGTTCGGCTTTATGCACTTCCCCATGAACGGGAACTGGCTTCTCATGGTCCTCGTCAGCTTCCTGCTTATCCCTGCCGCCCAATGCGCCGGAGTGCTCATCTCCGGATGCATCCCCGACCCGCCGCTTGCCATGGGCATCTGTGCCGTCTATGCGGCTCTCAGCTTCTCCCTCAGCGGCTTTTCCTTCCCCGTCGAGGCCATGCCCCACTTCTTCGATAGTCTCAGCTGGCTCTATCCCATCCGTCACTATTATCTTGCCTACCGCGACATCGCCATCTTCGGCAACGGTCTCGACCAATGTTGGTCGTCCATTGTCAGCCTGCTCCTGTTCGGACTCGTTTTCCTTATCGGTGCCAAGATGATGGATCTCAACCTCAATAAAAAACAACTGTCATGAATACTCCCGACCTTTCCGGCAACAGGCATCCGCTTCAGCCGTCTCACGACCGCAAAAAACTCAGTGTCAAAACTGCGCTGCTCGACATCTGGCAAGTGTTCAGTGCCGAGGTGCGGCGCATCTTCTCCGACCCCATGGTCATGCTGGTCTTCTTCATTGCCACCCTGCTCTATCCACTCATCTTCTGCTCGGTATATTACAAAGAAACCGTCATCAACCTCCCCGTGGCTGTTGTCGACGACTCCGACTGCGAGGAGAGCCACCGTTTCATCCACAAGCTCGAATCCACCCCCGAAATCGAAGTGGCTTACCATTGTTGCAACCTGGCCGAAGCCAGGCATCTGATGAACAACCACATCATCCATGCCATCTTCTACTTCCCGCACGACTACGGCACCCGTCTGGCGTCGCTGCGTACCGCCCGCGTTGCTGTCATGTGCGACATGAGCTCGTTCCTCTACTACAAAAACGCCCTCCTAGGAGGCAACAACGTCCTCATTGACGAGATGCACACCATCGAGCTGCAACGCTATGCCCTTACAGGCATTACCGGTCAGCAGGCCTCCGACCTTGTGCAGCCTGTAGTCTACGACGACGTCAAGCTCTACAACCCCGCAGGCGGCTTCTCCAGCTTCTTCCTGCCTGCGCTGCTCATGCTCATCGTCCACCAAACCCTCTTCATCGGTATCCTTATCCTGTGCGGCGATGCCAACGAGAACCACCGTGCCCTGCGTCTCATCCCGCCCCGTCTCCGCAACCACAGCATCCACCGTGTCACCATTGGTCGCACCCTCTGCTTTGTCCTCCTCTACATCCCCATCACACTTGTCGACCTCTGGCTTATTCCTCACTGGTTCAACATGCCGCAACTCGGCGCCTTGCGCCACATACTAGTCTTCCTCTTGCCCTTCATCCTCTCCGTCACCCTCTTCGGCATGAGCTTCGGCAACCTATTCGTCCGCCAAAAAATGTCAGGTGTCCTCTGCTGCGTCTTCTTCAGTGTCATCCTCTTCTTCCTCTCCGGCATGGTGTGGCCGCAGTCCAACATGCCTCGGTTCTGGTATCTCTTCAGTCACATCTTCCCCTCTACACCCGGCATCCAAGGCTTTGTGCGCCTCAGCACCATGGGTGCCACCCTTGCCGAGGTGCGTCACGAATACCTGACGCTTTGGGTTCAGGTGCTCGTCTACTTCTGCACCGCCTGTGCCTCCCTCCGTTTTATAAAAAAATACCGGAAGCCGTGATTATGTAAAAATAAACTCGTATCTTTGCAGCTCGAAAAGCACACCATTCATCCTTGCCCGCCGCATCATGAAACACCACGCCAACATAAAGCCCCGCCCGCTCAGGGAGTGGATTACCACCATCCACTCCATCCAACTCTACCGCACCACTCGCGCCCTGTGGATAGCCCTCGCCTCCGCCCTCATCCTCACCATTGTGATGGTCCTTGGAGCCTTCTCGCCAACTACTCATACCCTCGAACCTACCTTCCACATACCCTTCATCCTTCTCGCCAACGTCCTGCTGTTCATCCCCCTCTACCTCTTCAATTTCTGGCTTATCCGTTGCGGGCTCAAATCCTCTGCCCTCATGGCCTCCTGTCTCGTCGGTTCGCTTGCCATCGCTGCCCTCTTCACCCTCCTTTCGTTCCACACCGAGACAGCCATCTATGGTGCCGGCAACACCTCCAACACCTTTGCCATCACACTCATTGCTAACAGTGCTTCTGCGCTCATCTCCTCGCTTGTCTCCCTCCTCCTCAACAACGTCACCCGCCGTCAGCAGCTTGTCCTTGAAAATGAGCAGCTCCAGTCCGAGAACATTCTCACCCGCTACCAGACCCTCCAGCAGCAAATCAGTCCCCACTTCCTCTTCAACTCCCTCAACACCCTCGACGGTCTCATCGGCACCGACGACGGCAACGCCCACAACTACCTCCAGCAGCTTGCCGCCACTTTTCGCTACTCCATGCAGGACACCAAGGAGGTGACCCTCGAACAGGAGCTTGCCTTCACCCACTCCTACATCTACATGATGCAGATTCGCCACGGCAGCAACCTTCATATCGACGAGAACATCTCACCCCAATACCTCTCCCTCCATATGCCTCCCATCAGCCTCCAGCTCCTTGTCGAGAACGCTATCAAACACAATGTCATCTCCCAGCGCCATCCCCTCACCGTCACCATCCTCACTGTTGCTCCCACGCCCCAGTCGCCGCATCCCCTCCTGCGCGTGTCCAACCCCATCCAGCCTAAAACCGACAGCGAGTCGGGCAACACTGTCGGCCTCGGCAACCTCTCCCTCCGCTACGACCTCCTTTATCATACCCCCATCGCCATCACCCAAACCGACACTCATTTCATCGTCGACATCCCCTTAATCTGACCCCGCCATGAAAAACATCCTCATTATCGAAGACGAGATTGTGGCCGCGCAGCACCTTCAGCGCACACTCGCCCAGCTGTCGCCCCGATTCAACGTCCTCGCCGTCATACAGAGCATTGAGGAGAGCGTCGAATACTTCAAGCAATTCGACACCCCTTCCGCAGACCCCTATCCCGACCTCTGCTTTATGGACATCCACCTTGCCGACGGCCTAGCCTTCCACATCTTCGACCAAGTGGACATTACCTGTCCCATCATCTTCACCACCGCCTACGACCAATACGCCCTCCAGGCCTTCAAGGTCAACAGCATCGACTATCTTCTCAAACCCATCGGACAGGACGACCTGCGTCGCGCCCTCGACAAACTCGAAAGCCTTACCGCGCCACCGCCTCCGGTCCCCGTTGCGGCACTCGCCTCTTCGCTCAAACACTACCGCTCGCACTTCCTTATTCCCCTCCTCGACAAACTTGTCCCCGTCGAGATAAGCCAGATCGCCTGTCTCTATATCGAGGACAAACTCACCCGAGTCCTCCTGATGGGCGGACAGCAGCACATCATCGACAAACCCCTCGACCTCATCATGGAGCAGCTCGACCCAGCCCTCTTCTTCCGTGCCAACCGCCAGTATATCGTAGCCCACCGCGCCATCAAGGAAATTTCCGTCTGGCCCATCGGCAAACTTGCGCTGACCCTCGCTGTCCCCACCCCCGACCGCATTATCATAAGCAAAGCCCGCGTCCCCGAATTCAAAACCTGGTACACCCAATAATCCTCCCGCACCCACAAGGCACCCCAGCCCCCATACACATCAATCCCTCCAAGAAGCCCAAATTGGTCAACAGGGAACCGAAAACTCCGAAGGAGATTTCGGGTAAGTACAATCCAATGACCGATTTGGGATGAATAAGTCCGAAGGACTGAAAGAAATAGGCGGGGGCGCAAGCCCCCGTACTTATGGACGAAAAAACAATGCCCTGAAGGGGCGACAGATAGTCGGCATCATGCGGTGTGTCACCCCTTCGGGGTTCGCTATTACTACCATTTGTACAGGGGTTTACACCCCTGTCTGTGTTCGGTAGTCCCCATTGGGGACTTTTGAGACACCCTTGACGCGACCATATACATCTCGAACAAGATCGAAAAGTAGAAGTTTAGATTTCGGCGCCGAACTGCATGAGGTAGGCTTTGATGAAGTTGTCGATTTTGCCGTCCATCACGCCGGTGACGTCGCCTGTCTGGTAGTTGGTGCGGTGGTCTTTGACGCGGCGGTCGTCCATGACGTAGCTGCGTATCTGCGAACCCCATTCGATTTTCTTTTGGCTGGCCTTGATTTTGGCCTGCTCTTCCATGCGGTGGCGCAGCTCGCGCTCGTAGAGTTGTGAGCGTAGCAGGCGCATGGCGTTCTCTTTGTTTTTGGGCTGGTCGCGCGTCTCGGTGTTCTCGATGAGGATCTCTTCCTCGGCTCCGGTGTAGGGGTCTTTGTATTGGTAGCGCAGGCGGACGCCGCTCTCGACTTTGTTGACGTTCTGTCCGCCGGCACCGCCGCTGCGGAAGGTGTCCCAGCTGAGACGCGACATGTCGACGACCACCTCGATGGTGTCGTCGACGAGGGGTGTGACGCTGACGGAGGCGAAGGAGGTCATGCGTTTGCCCTGGGCGTTGAAGGGGCTGACGCGCACTAGACGGTGGACGCCGGTCTCGCTCTTGAGGTAGCCGAAGGCGTAGTCGCCTTCGATCTGGAGTGTGACACTCTTGATGCCGGCACCTTCGCCGTCGAGGATGTTTGAGACGGCCACTTTGTAGCCGTGAGTTTCGGCATAGCGCATGTACATGCGCATGAGCATCTCGGCCCAGTCCTGCGCCTCGACACCACCGGCTCCGGCATTGATGGAGAGGACGGCATCGAAGTGGTCGCTCTCGCCTTGGAGCATGTTCTTGAGTTCGAGGGATTCGACAAGGGGCTGGGTGACGGCTATCTGGTCGAGGACTTCCTGCTCGGTGGCGTCGCCGCTGTCGAAGAATTCGCCCATGACAGTAAGGTCGCCGCAGCTGCTCTCCACCTCGTGGTAGGCGGTGAGCCAGGCTTTCTTGGACTGGATGGCTTTCATGATGCGCTGGGCCTGCTTGGGGTCGTCCCAGAAGTCGGGGGCTTCGGTCTGTTTCTCCTCTTCGGCCACTTGGGCGGCGAGGGTGTCGATATTGAGGTAGCGGCGCAGGGCTTCGGTGCGTGCTTGGAGATCTTTGATGGTTTCGGCGGTGGTCATTTTAAATTGAAAAGTGAAAGGTGAAAATTGAAATTATTAGAACAGGGGGTAGATTTCGGGGCAGCCGGGGGTGAAGTAGGCCGCGACGAAGGCAATGAGTATGAGCAGGAGCTTGGGCAGGGTGAAGTGGTTGTGGTCGTGGTCGAAGAGGATGTTGACGGAGACATGGAGGAGTATGCCGACGACGACACCCATGATGAGGCTCTGAAGCGTTTCGTCGGGTGGCAGCAGGAAGAGGTTGCAGAGCGAGCCGAGTGGGGTCATGACAGCGAAGAGGGTCAGGAGCAGGAATGAGCGCCAGAAGCCGTAGCGGTTGCTGATGAAAAGACTGACCAGAACGAGGGCAATGGGTATGTTATGGAGCACGATGCCGTAGAGAAGCCCTTGGTGGATGTCGCCGTCGGTGTCGACGAGGGGCATGCCCTCGAGGAAGGCATGGATGCAGAGACCGATGAGCAGCCCGGTGACGGGATGCACTGCCCCGGTGTGGCAATGGCCGGGGTGTGGCAGGTGGGCGTGGTGATGCTCATGGGCTTCGGCCTCCTCTTCGCAGCAGGGGCAATGGTTGTGGCCGTGTTCCACGCCGCGGGTAACTTGCTCAAGGAGCAGCTGGATGAGGAAACCCACCATGACCGAGGCGGCAATTTTGAAGTGGATGCCGGGGGTGACGAAACGGTAGGGGTCGTCGCCGAGGAAGATGTGCGGCACAAGGTTGATGAAACAGGATGCAAACAGGAATGCACCACCGAAGACGGTGACGGCGGTGGTGAATCGTGCTCCGACATGTTTACCGCCGGGGACCAGAGCCACCCAGCCGATGATGCCGACGACGATGAGGATGTAGGCTAATATAATTGTTGTTGACATAGGCACACAAAAAAAGGGTAAGCTGTTTATATCGCACCGCTACAACCAAACACCCTTGCTGTATTCCTACCCTGGGGGATTCAATGGGAGCTGGTCGTATAAGACTTACCCATTTGCAAAAGTACTACTTTTTTTTGGATTATCAAGTTTTTGTTTGATTTTTTTGTTTTTTTCTTTTGGAACAGGCCAAAGGAGTCTAATGAATGTTCCTGTTGTTAAGAGCTTTGTGGAACTTCTGGGCATTAGAGGAATGTTCGGTGGAGGTGGCTGCAAAGTTGTGCCTTCCGCTGAAATCTTCCTTTGCACAGAAGAATAGATAGTCGGTTTTTTTGTTTTTGAGCACGGCATCGATCGAGGCGATGGAGGGGATGCAGATGGGGCCCGGCGGCAGGCCGGAGTAGCGGTAGGTGTTGTAGGGACTGTCGTATTGGAGCATGTTGCCGCGGATGCGACGGATGGAGAAGTCGCCGATGGCATATTTGACGGTGGGGTCGGCCTGAAGGGGCATGCCGATGCGGTAGCGGTTTAGGTAGACGGAGGCAATGTCGGCTTTCTCGTCGTCGGCGTTGGTCTCCTCTTCAACAATGGAGGCGATGGTGAGCACCTGCTGGCGGGTGAGTCCGAGGGCTTCGAGCTGGAGCTTGCGTTTATCCCAGAAATAGTCCGACTCGCGTTTCATACGGTCGAGCAGGGCAGTGGGTGTGGTGGTCCAGTAGAGCTCGTAGGTGTTCTGCAGGAAGAGGCCGATGATGGTCAGGGGTGTTTCGCCGTAGCGGGCACAGGTCTCGTCGGACTGCATGAGGCTGAGCAGGCTGTCGGGTTGCAGGGTGAGCCGTGTGCCGAGGTATTGGCACAGGTGCTGCACGGTGCGGTGTTTGTTGATGGTGATGCGAACGGGGTCCTGGTTGCCCGAGTAGATTTTCTGTATCACGCGGATGATGTGGGTGTGCGGAGTGAGCAGGTAGCTGCCGGGTTTGATGTGGTTCTGCAGCCCCCTGAAACGTGCGATGGCGTGGAAAGCGGGATGGCTCGGGATGCATCCATGGCTGTCGAGCGAATCAACGAGGGCTTGGTAACTGGTGCCTTCGGGGATGTTGATGCGTACAGGCTCTTTGATGGGGAGTGTCTGCTCGCGTACGATGAACAGTCCTCCGCCAATTAGGAGCAGAACGGCGGCGACGATGATGATAGGGAGTAGGTGCTTTTTCTTCATGATGATTATTCGAGGATTAGTTGGTATCGGTGTGTGTCGATGAAACGGTCGGAACGGATTACCCAGTCGCGCAGGGTGGCGCAATGGACATAGCCTGCCTTTTGGAAGATATGGATGCTGGGGGTGTTGGTAGCGGCTATGTCGGCATAGATTTGGTGCAGCGAGGTGTTCTGTCGGCAGAAGTCGGTGAGGGTTTGTATCATGGCGGAGCCGTGACCCTGGTGTCGGTATTCGTTCGAGACGACGATGCCCACAGCGGCACGGCGGTTGACGGGGTCGTAGTTGTACAGCTCGACACATCCTACGGGCCGGTCGTCGCTGTCGAAGGCGTAGAGTGTGAGTTTTCCGGACGAGAGAGAGTCTCCATGTTGTGCTTTTAGTATCATAGGCGCTGTGTGGTGTTGAGGGGTCAGCTTATCTTGCCCCACTGGTTGCCGGAGGGTTTGTTTTGAAGATACTGTCGTAGCGGTTTGTTCTCGGGGAGAAGGAGGTCGGGGTCGTTCTCCAGAATGCTGCGCACCTCGTCGCGGGAGGCGCGCACAAGGGGTTCGTCGTCGACGATGTCGGCCACTTTCAGGTCGAGCATGCCGCTCTGCTGCAGTCCCTGCAGGTCGCCGGGTCCGCGGAGGCGCAGGTCGGCCTCGGCGATGGCAAACCCGTCGGTGGTGCTGCACATGGTCTGGATACGTTGCTGACTGGTGCGACTCAGTTCGTCCTTGGTCATGAGGATGCAGTAGGACTGGCTGCCTCCACGGCCCACACGGCCACGGAGCTGGTGCAGCTGGCTTAAGCCGAAGCGTTCGGCGTTCTCGATGACCATGACGGTAGCGTTGGGTACATCGACGCCCACTTCTATCACCGTTGTCGACACCATGATGTTGGTTTCGCCCCGTTTGAAGCGGTCCATCTCGTAGGCTTTGGCTTCGGCCGGCATCTGTCCGTGCACGATGCTGAGTTGGTATTGCGGCTGGGGGAAACTGCGGGAGATGCTTTCGTATCCGTCCATGATGTCTTTCAGGTCGAGTTTCTCGCTCTCGTTGATAAGGGGATAGACGACGTATACTTGCCGTCCTTGGGCAATCTGCTGTCGCATGAAGGCGAACAGTTTCAGCCGCTGGGCATCGGTGCCGTGGGTGGTGATGACGGGGTGGCGTCCTGGGGGCAGCTCGTCGATGACGGAGCAGTCGAGGTCGGCATAGAGGGTCATGGCCAGGGTGCGGGGTATCGGAGTGGCCGTCATCACTAAGACATGTGGCGGGATGTCGCTTTTGGCCCAAAGTTTTGCACGTTGCTCCACGCCGAAACGGTGCTGTTCGTCGATGACCACATATCCCAACTGGGCGAACTGGACATCATCCTCGAGCAATGCGTGGGTGCCAATCAGTATGTCCACTTCGCCTTTGGCAAGGCGTTGCTTTATGGCGTTCTTTTGGCTGTGTTTCAGTGCACCCACAAGCAGCTCGACTTTGATGTCGAGACCGGCTAGCATTTTTGAGAAACTGGCATAGTGCTGCGAGGCCAGAATCTCGGTAGGTGCCATCAGGCAGGCTTGGCAACCGTTGTCGAGCGCGATGAGCATGGTGAGCAGTGCCACCAATGTTTTGCCGCTGCCCACGTCGCCTTGCAGCAGACGGTTCATCTGGCGGCCGCTGCGCATGTCGGTGCGTATCTCCTTCACCACACGTTTCTGTGCCCCGGTGAGGGAGAAGGTGAGGTTGTTGTGGTAAAAGTCGTTGAAATGCACTCCCACTATGCTGAACACCCGTCCCACCGAATGGTTCCGCCGATTGATACGGCTTGACTGGAAGTCGAGTTGGTGGAGGAAAAGCTCTTCGAACTTCTCGCGGAACATGGCCTGTTGCCAGGCCTGCAGGGTGTCGGGGTAGTGCATCGCCTTCAGTGCCGAAAGGCGGTCCATGAGGCGGTATTTCTCAATCACGTGAGCCGGTAGGGTCTCGGGCAGATATGAGGGGAGTTGCTGAATCAGGGTGTCCGTCAACCGGGCGATGCCGCGCGAGGAGAATCCCTTGGCTTTCGCTTTCTCTGTGGTGCTGTATATCGGCAGGAAAGGATGCCGCGGGTGGTCCCCTTCGGGATGCGAAGGCTCAATGTCGGGATGGGCAATCTGCCATGTGCTCCCGAACAGGGTGGGCTTTCCCATCACGTTGTATTCCACGTTGCTCCTTACGCTCTCCCTGATCCATTTGATTCCTTGGAACCATACCAGAGCCATTGAGCCTGTGCCGTCGCTGAAAGTGGCCTCCAAGCGGTTGGAGCGGCCGGAGGTGACGGTGTGCAAATCGTGTATATGCCCCTTGAACACCAGGTACGGCTCCTCGGGGTTGAAGTGGTCGAGTGTGCTGATATGTGAACGGTCCACCATTCGGAAAGGGAAATACATCAAAAGGTCGCCATAGGTGTGGATGTCCAACTCTTTGGCGAGAATCTCGGCCCGTTGCGGCCCGACTCCTTTGAGGTATATGATCTCTTTGTCGATAGTGTCAATCGGTTTGTTGGTGTGCCATTTGTTCTCTTATCAAGGTGCTGCTGATGTCGCGTTGAGCGTCGTCAGCCATCAGGAGTATCGTATCAATGTGGGGGTTGAGTGTTCTGTTCACCGCTGCAATGGTTTGCTCATACTCCAGGTCTTTGGCGTTGCGTATGCCCCGGAGGATAAACTGAGCCCCGACCCGTTTGCACAAGTCCACGGTCATGTCGTTGTAGCTGACGGTGGTCACCCGTTCTTCGTCAGCAAACAGTGAGCGGATTTTCTCCATGCGCTCCTCGGTGGTGAACATGTATTGCTTGTCCGTGTTCACCCCCACGGCGATGACGATGCGGTCGAAGAGGGCGAGGGCCCGGCGCACAATGGCTTCGTGTCCAGATGTCATGGGGTCGAACGACCCTGGAAAAACGGCAATTCGCGGCATCATGTTTCCTCCTATCGTCTCGGGTTGTTCCGATTCTTGTTGTTCTTGCTCTGCGAGGGCCTGTCGTCATAGCCGAACTGCCATATAAAGCGTAGCGTCAGCGACGAGTTGTAGCAGTTGTTGCTCCACACGTTATCTTCCATCCAGAAGTGCCAGTCCTTCTTTACCGGTATCAGCGAATACTGGTAGCGGATGCTCAGTTGCAGCCCTTTCCACAGGTCTACGCGGGCTTCGAGGGCGGCGGCGATGTCGTTCTTCAGGAATTTCATGTCGGTGGTGTCGGGATAGAAAAAGGTGGGGCGGTACTTGATGGAGCCGTTGGGCTGCGACACCAAACGGCTGTAAACAAATCCGGCACCCAGACGAAGGCCTCCGAACGGGTCGTGGAAAAACATCGTCACAGGGATATCCACATAGTGCAGGTTCATGCTGATGTTGTAGTAGCTGTCGGCGCTCATGCGGTTGTTGTAGATACCCCGGCAGGAGTAGTCGGTTTCGATACTCATGCCCCAGCGGTCCTTTTCGTCAAAACCTATCCATGCGCCAACGCCGCCGTGCAGCCCCCAGTGGTTGAAACCTTTCAATTCGTCACCCTCCACCTGCGACGCCGCAGTGCCGGCAATCACAAATGCGTTGATACTTTGGGCTTTCAGCGGTACCATCAGGGTCAGCAGTGTCACAAGCACAATTCCATGTTTGGTCATAGTCATAGATTGCGTAGGTTTTTTAACAAAATCTGTAAGTCGGTTGTTAGTTTGTAGTTGCGCAGATAGCGCAGATGCAGTCGTTCCCTCAACGCAGGGCTGATGGACTTGGCACGTCGGGGCAATCCGTCTTCGGGGCCGAAAACACCCTCGCGGGTTGCTCCTCCGTCGGTACCCACCCATGTCTTTTTCCCAATGAGCACCTGCCAGCAGTGGGGCAGATACTTTCCCTTTTGCCGTTGGAACCAAACCAAAACAGGCCACAACACCATCAATACAAGTGCCGTTGCCACATCCAGCAGCCGCTTGTTTCTGCGGTTGAGCGGTGTGGCCAGGGTGCGCAGCTCCTCGGCATACAAATCCTCGGCGCTGTTGATGCTGTCGCTGCCGATAATGAAATCGCTGTCGGTGGGAACTATCTTGAAATCAATCTGTGTGCGTCGTCCAGGCAGCTTGATGGGTTTGGATATCAAATCAATGATCTCGCTTATCGACAAGTCCTTGCTGCAGAAGACCACCTCGTCGGCTTTGTAGTAGTTGGCGGTCTCGTACAACTTTCGGCAGTCCAGCCCCGTATGTGACAGGGAGACCGTGTGTGCGTTGCCCAGACTCTCGTACAGCTGGCGTACCCGCCCGCTCTCGTCCTTGCCGCCGACAATGACGCAGTTCCGCTGCCTCATGCTGCGCAGGTCGAAACCTTTCACACGGAACAGGCTCAGCAGGCAGCGGATGCCTATCGACGACAACAGCGTCCAGGCACATCCCATCAGCAGCAAAGCCCGCGAATAGCGTCTGCTTTCGTCCAGCAGCGAGTAGAAGATGAGCAGCAACAAACAGCCCACGGCCATTCCTTTCACCATGCGCCACAGCCTCACAGGCCGCTCGTATCCGCCATACAGCCAGCTGCCCAGCATCAGAATAAGAATGTAGCAGGGAATGAATACCCAGGTGTATTCGGGGGGATAATAATCGACATTGGCCGCCCAATAGGTCGACCACAGGTGTTTGATGCCTGCAAATCCGGCGAAGGCCACTGCAAAATCGGCTACAGGCAGCGCCACCGACTGCAGCACGCGGCGGCTCCATGCCATGATGGCACGCAGCCAGATGGCTATCCGCAGCAGCAGGTTGAACAGGCGGGCATTCCGTCCCGAATAGTAGTGTTGCACAAAAATCGACATGGCATTGTAGAACGTATACACGTAGTTCATGCTGCTGTGCTTTGTGCTTTCGCCCTTGTAGTGGATGATGCGGGCCGAGGGGAGATAGTAATTCTCGTATCCCGCCAGCTTGATGCGCCACGAGAAGTCGATATCCTCGCCGTACATGAAGTATGCCTCGTCAAGCAGCCCTACCTTCGCCATTGCCTCGCGGCTGATCATCAGGAAAGCGCCGGGCAATATGTCGATGGGGTTTGTCGCGTCGTCGTCCAGATGTCCCATATAGTAGGCGGCAAAACGGCGCGAGTGCGGAAACAGCCTCGTCAACCCGCTCATCTTGTAGAACGATGCCGCTGGAGTGGGGAATCCCCGCTTACTCTCTTTCAGATATTTTCCCTCGCCGTTGAACATCTTCACAGTCAGTCCACCGCAGTCCTTGTGCGAAAGGAAAAACTCCACACACTGGGTCAGCGTGTCGCGTTCAACGATGGTGTCGGGATTCAGCAGCAGGGCCCAGTCGCCTGTGCAAAGGTGCAGAGCCTGGTTGTTGGCAGCTGCAAAGCCCTTGTTGTCGGTGTTGGCAATCAGCTGCACTTGGCTGTACCGTTCGCGTACCAGCTCAGCCGACCCGTCCACCGAGGCATTGTCCACTACCCACACTTCCAACTCCAGCCGACTGCCGTCGCTAAGAGCCGTGTCGGAGTGGAAGACCGAATCCAGACACTGGTCAAGGAAATACTTGACGTTATAACTGACTATGACAACGCTCAGCCTCACTATTTTTTCTTTTTACGCGTGAGAGACTTTTCCTCCTCGGCGTCCAATATTATTTCTATTGCATTCTCAATGTTAATCTCCAGCGGATCAAGATCCTTGGGCAAGCGGTAGTTCTTGTTGCGGTAAGAGAGGTATGGACCGTAGCGGCCGATATTGGCAAAGACATCGTAGCCGTCGTGTATTCCTAGCTGGCGGGGGAACATGGAGTGTAACTTGGCTCTAGATTCGTCCACCTCCCGTTTGGTTTTGATAATCTCTATGCAGCGATCCAAATTGATTTCGTAGGGGTCGTCGTTTTTCGACAGCGAATAGAAGAGACCTTTGTGCCGCACATAAGGACCGAATTTGCCTATGCTCACGATGACGTCCTCTTTCTCGAAAGTGCCCACGTTGCGCGGCAGTTGGAACAGGGCCAGTGCCTCCTCCAGCGTGATGGACTCGATGCTCTGCCCCTTCTTCATGCTGGCAAACTTGGGCTTCTCCTCGCTCGAGGTGTCGCCCAGCTGCACCAGAGTGCCGTAGCGGCCTATCTTGGCATACACATTCTTGCCGGTGGCGGGGTCGACGCCTACCAGACGCTCGCCGCTGGTGCGGTGGCTGTTCTGCTGTGTCTGCTTGATGTTCTTGTGGAACGGCACATAGAACTTGTCTATCACCTTGCGCCACTCCTTTTTGCCGTCGGCAATCTCGTCGAAGTCGCGCTCGACCGTGGCCGTGAAGTTGTAGTCCATGATATTGGCAAAATGCTCCATCAGGAACTTGTTCACCACGCTTCCGATGTCGGTGGGGAACAGCTTGCCTTTCTCCGAGCCCACTTTTTCGATACGCTGTTCGGTGTTCAGTTTGCCGTCTTTCAGGGTCATGACGGTGCTTTCCACCTCATGCGGCTCGCGGTCCTCTTTTATTACATACTCGCGCTTGAGGATGGTGCTGATGGTGGGGGCGTAGGTCGAGGGACGGCCGATGCCCAGTTCTTCCAGTTTCTTTACCAGGCTGGCCTCGGTATAGCGCGGGGGGTGTTGTGTGTGGTGCTCCGCTGCTTGTGCCTCCACAAGGCTCAGCGCCATGCCCTCTTCCATCTTGGGCAGGGTGTGGGAGCCTGTGTTCTCGTCGGTCTCTTCGTCGTCGGTGGACTCCATATACACCTTCAGGAAACCGTCGAAGCGCACTTGCTCGCCTTGGCACACAAACTTGTCGTCGCGCACGCCCTTGTCGTCGGCCATGCTGATGTCCACCACCGTCTTCTCGATTTCGGCGTCGGCCATCTGCGATGCGATAGTCCGTTTCCATATCAGTTCATACAGCCGGCGCTGCGGAGTGTCGGCGGTGATGACGTGTTTGCATATGTCGGTGGGGCGGATAGCCTCGTGAGCCTCCTGCGCTCCTTTGGTCTTGGTCTGGTAGCGGCGGGTCTTCACGTAATTGTCGCCATACATGTAGCTGATTTCTTCTTTGGTCATGTCCAGTGCCAGGTCGCTCAGGTTCACGCTGTCGGTACGCATGTAGGTGATGAATCCGTTCTCGTACAGCTGTTGGGCTATCTGCATGGTGCGTGCCACACTGAAGCCCAGCTTGCGGCTGGCCTCCTGTTGCAGCGTCGAGGTGGTGAAAGGAGGCGCAGGGGAACGCTTTGCCGGTTTCGTCTCGACACGTTCCACCTTGAAGGCACATCCCGCCATTCCGTTCAGGAATGCGGCGGCCTCTTCCTGCTTGTCGAATCGGCGGCCCAGCTCTGCCAGCACCTGGGTGTTCCCGTTGGTGGACAGGAACTGTGCCGTGACGCGGAAGTAGCTCTGGCTGACAAAGTTCTTGATTTCCTCTTCGCGCTCCACAATCAGGCGGACGGCCACGCTCTGCACACGTCCCGCACTCAGGGCAGGCTTGATTTTCGACCACAGGATGGGGCTGATCTCATAACCCACGATGCGGTCGAGCACGCGGCGGGCCTGTTGTGCATCCACCAGATTCATGTCGATGGCACGCGGATGCTGGATGGCGTTGAGTATGGCGTTTTTAGTTATCTCGTTGAAGACAATGCGCTTGGTTTTGGCAGGGTCCAGCTTCAGGGTCTCCTGCAGATGCCATGCGATGGCTTCTCCCTCGCGGTCCTCATCGGATGCCAGCCACACGGTCTCGGCCTCTTTCACTGCCCGCTTCAAGTCCGCCACCAGTTTGTGCTTCTCTTCGGTAATCATGTACCGGGGTTCGTACTGGTTGTCGATATCGATACTCATCTCTTTCTTCGAGAGGTCGCGGATATGTCCGCCGCTCGACAGTACGATATAGTCCGCGCCGAGAAACTCCTCAATCTTCTTCGATTTGGTTGGTGACTCTACAATTACTAAATTCTTCATGTATAATGTTTCTTTGTTTTTTTCTTTCAATAGCCTAACAGAACGCAAATTCCATTATTATATATTATATATTGTCATGTCGGAACAATTTTGCAAAGTAACGCTTTTTTTTTCATATAGACAATTTTTTTTCTTTTCCTCATCCGGGGTGGGTGCCGTCGCGCGGACCGTTGAGGGGGGCTCACAAGACACTTACTCCCTTCAATCCAGTATCCCTATTGCGACATTGTTGGGTCGTTGTTTTATATACAATCGAGAAACGAGCCTGTAACGATGCAGTAACGATGCTTGATTGATGGGACTTACTGCGTACCGGCTTCTGGCGGAGGAGGCCGCTGTACCCTCGCCGTGGCGGGGCTGGGAGTGCGGGACGGCTACCACGATATGCCCTGTTTCACCAGCCACGACTGCGCCTCTTTGTTGCCGAGGCGGGCGGCCTTCTTGTATGCCGACTGCTGTTTGCGTTCGCCTTTCTTCTGTTTGCCGTACAGTTCGGCAAGATACATGTATGTTTCGGGGTCGGTGGTGCTGATGTTGGTGGAGCGGATGAAGCTCTGGATGGCTTTGTCGTATTTGCCCCAGTCGATATAGGCTTTGCCGATGTATTTGTAGGCGGTGGCGTCGTTGGGGCGTATGTTCAGCGCACGCTTGTGGAAGGCGATGGCTTGGTCGTAGTGGCCTTGCTCGCAGTAGAGGGTGCCGATGCGGTTGATGGTGGGGGTGTGTAGGCTGTCGTACTCCAGTATCTGGTTGTAGCACTCCAGGGCCTTGGGCGCGTCGCCGCGCATGCGGTAGGCGTAGGCCAGTGCGGTGTAGAGCCTGATGTTGCGTGGGTTGCGGCGCAGTCCCTGTTTGAGCAGTTTGATGGCCATCTCCTGGCTGTTGCGCATGCAGTAGAGGGTGCCGAGATTGTAGTAGGCGTTGGCCAGTGTGCTGTCCAGCTGGATGGCTTTCTTGAAATGGCGCATGGCTTCGGCATGGTTGCCTTTGCGGTATTGTATGTATCCCATCACGTTCTCGCCTTGAGCGAACTTGGGGTTGGCTTTGAGGGCGCGGTTGGCCCAGGCGATGGCGTTGATATGGTGGTCGCGCTCTGTTTCGACGTAGGCCATCATGGTCATGGCCAGTGCCGAGGTGGTGTCGGTCTCGATGGCATGTGCGGCACAGTGCGCGGCACTGTCAATCATGTGCATTTGTATCAGGCAGTAGGATTGGTGGGCCAGGGCGTCGGAGGTGTTGCTCTGTCGCAACAGGGCCACGGCTTCGGGGTAGTATTCTTTCTGCTCGAGCAGTATGCCCAGCCATTGCTGGGTCATGCCGCTGGCATCCCCCTCGGGTGTTTGCAGTGCGCGGCGGTAGTATTGCTCGGCAAGTTCGGTCAAACCCAGTTTCTCGGCGTTCCGTCCTTTCTCTTTGAGGCTGGCGGCACTGAGGCTGTCGCTCTCCACCTGCGCTGCCGCCGGGGCGATGGCCATCAGCAGGGTCAAGATAAAGATTGCTGTCTTGTTGTGCATATTGTTGTTTTGTGAGACTTATCGTTGATATAACGCCGAGACGGTGATATTATTGTTTGCAGAGTTCCATTTATTGTCTTGTCGTCGTCGGGGTGGTGGCTGGCTAGTGGGTGCGGACACCCTTCTCAGGCACTGCCTTGATGAAAATAGCCGCCCATAAGGAGGGGGCGGCTATACAGTTATTAATCCTAAAAACCAAAGAGATGGCGATATGACAAAAGATTTTTTTCATCTCTGATTTCCGATTGCAAAAGTACTGCCTTTTCGGAGGATGGTAAGTAGTCATTGCGAGTGATTTTTGTTGGAGGAGATAGCTATTTGTAGTGAAAAAGCCTCTTTCCGCACCCCGTCGGAAAGAGGCTTTAATGCTTTATATCCAATGGTTTACTATACCATTTGCTCGATATTCCAGACGAAGGCGCGGATACCTACCTCTTCGTTGCGTTTGTCCAGTTTGCGGACAGCGAGCAGGAGGGAGTCCACCTTGTCGTCGTCGACAACAGTGAGGATGGCGTTGTTCATCTCGGGCCAGGTGTGGGTGCCGCGATGGGGGTCGCCGTTGACGTTGCCGCGTCCCTGTACGTTCTCCCAGTAGGTGAAACCGCGGATGGAGAGCACGTCGAGCATGTATTCTACGCGCTCGTTGTTGGCTTGATTGAATACGATGAGTATGCTTTTCATTTTGAAGGGTTTTATGGGTTTTGGAGGTTTCTTGGTGTTGTAGGCGGGGGTGTGGGTTCCCTCAACTGTAGCACCAAGAAACCTTTGCAACCTAATTAGTCATCTAAGTTAATGTTCATGAATACGAATTTCTTGCGTATCTTCTCCTGCCGTTCGTGGTCGCCACGGCGGTTGATGACGCCGTAGAGCACCGGCACGACAAGGAGGGTGACGAAGGTGGAGACCGTCAGACCGCCGATGACAACAAGACCCATGGTGGTCCACATTTCGGAACCTTCGCTGGTGGATACGGCCATGGGTATCATGCCGAGGATGGTGGTGAAGGCGGTCATGAGGACGGGACGCAGACGGCTCTGTCCGCTCAGTGCGATGGCCTCGTAGAGGGGAATGTCGCGTTCGCGGAGCAGGTTGATGTAGTCGACCAGCACGATACCGTTCTTGACCACAATACCGATGAGCAGCACCAGGCCGAGCATACCGATCATGTCGAGGTTCTGCCCTGTGAGGAGGAGTATGAAGATAACACCTGTGAGGGCAAAGGGGATGGAAGAGATGATGATGGCTGGCTTGCCGAAGCTCTCGAACTGCGATGCCATGACGATGTAGACAAGCATGAGGATGAGAGCGGCGAGGAGACCCATGTCGCGCGAGGAGTCTTGCTGGTCTTTGTAGTTACCGGCCAGTGCCACATGGATGTCGGCGGGGACGCCCATCTGGTCAATCTCTTTCTGCACGTTCAGGGCCAGTTGCCGCAGCGAGGTCTTGTAGGGCATGACGGTGAGGGTGAGGTAACGCTGGCGGTTTTTGCGCTCGATGGTGGGCGGGCACCAGTATTCCTCGATTTTGGCCAACTCTTCGAGTTTGATGATTTTGCCCGTAGGGGTGGGGATGGAGAGCTGCTCGATGTCGGTAATGGAGGAACGGTATTTCTCCTGCAGACGGACAACGATGTTGTATTCCTCGCCGTCCTCCTTGAGGAATCCGGCAGCCATGCCGTTGACACGGTTGCGGACGTACATGGCCACGGTGGAGCCGTTGAGGCCGTGGAGGGCGAGTTTCTGCTTGTCGAAGGTGATTTTGAGCTCGGCGCGGTCCTCGTCGCGGCTGACCTTGGTGTCGCGGGCACCGGGCACATTGTCCATCACGCGTTGGCGCAACTCGGAGGTGAAGGCGGTGGTTTGGTCGAAGTCGTAGCCGTAGATTTCGACACTGAGGGAGTTGTTGCTGCCGCCACCCATGCCGCCGCCTTGGTTGACCTGATAGGTAACCAGCTCGGGATACTCGGCGAAGCACCTGCGAAGCTCTTCCTGCATCTCGAAGATGGTCTTTTTGCGCTCGTATTTCTTAGTACAGCGGATGGTCATGCTGATTTTGTTGTTGGTAGTGCTGTTGAAGAGGGCGGACATGCCGGCGTCGTCGTTGGAACCGGCCGAGGTGGAGACAACAATGACGTCGTCGCCAAGGATACGGTAGATGTCGTCCTCCATGCGGCGGGCGGTCTTGAGGGTCTCTTCAATACGGGTGCCGCGCTGAAGGTCGGCGGTAACGCTGATGCGGCCGTTGTCCTGCTCTTTCATGAAGTCCATGCCTATGGTGCCTGTGGCGATGGGGATGATGGAGACGATGAAGATGGCTGCAAAGAAGAGGAGGGTGGCCAGTTTGTGCTTCAAACACCAGCGGAGAAGATTGGCGTAGGCCGCCTCGATGGCATTGAAGGCCTTGCCGATAGTGTTCTCGTAGGTGATGCGCTTGCTGGCTTTTTTGGCTTCGGCTTCCTCGCGAGCTTCCTTGGTGAGGTAGAAGGGCTTTTCCTTGAGCATTTTGGAGGAGAGCATGGGGATAAGCGTGATGGCTGCCGTGGTGGAGACGCAGACGACAATGGTGACAATCCAGCCGAGTTCTTTCATGAAGATACCCATCATGCCGGGCAGCATGGTGAGGGGTACGAATACGGCCACAAGCACCAGCGTGGTGGCGATAACGGATGTCCACACCTCGTTGGTGGCACAGATGGCTGCCTCGCGTGGCGATTCACCGCGTTCGATGTGCTTGGTGATGTTCTCCAGCACCACAATGGCGTCGTCCACCACCATACCGATGGCCACGGTGAGCGAGGCCAGAGAGATGATGTTCAGCGAGCTGTCGGCAAGGAGAAGGTAGATGAACGAGGTGACCAGCGAGATGGGGATAGTGAGTGCGATGATGATGGTGCTGCGCCAGTTGCCAAGGAAGACAAGCACGACGAGAACCACGAAGAGAAGGGCATAGAAGATACTCTCGGTGAGGCCGTTGATGGCGTTGACAATCTCTTCGGAAGCATCGCGGATAAGGGTGGTTTGAATGTCGGGAGGCAGTGTTTTCTGGATGTCCTGCATCTGGGCTTTCACAGCACGGGCGATGGCCACGGTGTTGGCACCGGTTTGTTTGGTGATGATGAGACGTGCACCGTCCTGACGGTTGATTTTCTCGTCGAGGGAGAGGTCTTTGATGGTGTCGCGCACGGTGGCAAGGTCGCGCACAAACACCTGTTTGCCTGTGGGGGTGAGGGCTACGGCGATGTCGGCGATTTCCGAGCTCTCGACATATTCACCCTTCACGCGCATCTGGTACTGTTCCTTGCCCATCTTGACGGTGCCGGAGGCAAGGTCGAGGTTGTTGGAGCTGATGGCTGTGCCCACCTGTTCGAGGCTGAGGCCGTAGGCATCGAGCTGCTTGGGGTCGAGGTCGATGTATATGTAGCGTTCGGGGGCACCGCTGACGGTGATGTTGCCGATGCCGTCGACACGGTTGAGCTCGTTGACCACGTTGTCCTCCAGGATGCGGTCGAGGCCCGAGTAGCTCTCCTTGGCGGTGAAACCGTACACCATGATGGGCATGGCGCTGGAGTTGAGCTTCAGAATCATAGGACGGGAGACACCGTCGGGGAGGTTGTCGTAAAGCAGGTCGACAAAGGAACGGATGTCGTTCAGTGCCTCGTCGATGTCGGAACCCCATTCAAACTCAAGGCTTACCACGGAGATGTTGTCCTTGGAGGTGGAGGTGATGTTTTTGAGTCCGTCGACGGAGTTAAGAGAGTTCTCCACCAGTTTGGTGATGTTGGTCTCAATCTCGCTGGCGTTGGCACCGGCGTAGGTGGTCATCACGGTGACGTAGGGAGGGTCCATCTCGGGCATCTGGTCGATGGGCAGACGCGAGAGGGAGAAAAGTCCCAGCACGATGACGGCTACGAATATCAGCCCTGTGGTAATGGGCTTGCTGATAGCTGTTTTGTAAATTGCCATTTTATATAATTGAAAATTGAAAATTGAAATGGCGGAGTTCAACTTTCGCAGTTCAGGTTAATTGTTTACTTTTTTTAATCTTGGTGATAATTGTAGTGAGAAGTGCGATGATTTCTTTGACATCATTATTCATCGAATCGAATTCGCTGTTCGTGATAATGTTAGACAGTGATAGAACTTCAAGCCAGTATTGTGTTTCGTCGGCTTCTTTCAGTGCGATTGACAGTTTGTGTACGTAGTCGGAGTCGCTTTCGGCGTTTTTGCTTTCACGGATGTTCGCTCCTATACTGGTCCCGCTCCGCAGAATTTGCTTGCTTAACACAAATTCGTTTTTGTTGTTGGAAAGATGTTTATAGAAGTTGACTATACGTACTGCAAAAAGTAGGCTTTTGTCATGAAGCACATTCCCTGTCATCATGTCTGATAATTTCACTTTTCACTTTTCACCTTTCACAATTTCCAGTTTGGCTCCGTCGACCAGGCGGGCTTGGCCGGTGATGACGAGTTGGTCGCCTTCCTTCAGGTCGCCGGGGATGACGGGGATGATTTCAATCCGGTCGTCGAAACGCTGGCCGAGGGTGACGGCTACGCGGTGGGCGGTGCCGTTCTGGTTGGTGAAGACGTAACGGTCGTTGCTGCCCGAGAGTTTCAGCACGCTCTGGTAGGGTACCACGATAGCGTCAATCTGACCCAGAGGAAGGGTGGTGCGGACAAACATGCCGGGACGGATCTTCTCACCACTGTTGGGGATGTTGAGCTTGGCCTGGAAAGTGTGGCTTGTGGGGTCGACGGTGGGATAGACAATCTCGATGGTGGCAGGGAAGGTCTTGTCGGGATAGATGTCGCTGTGGACGTCCACTTTCATGCCCTGCTTGACGAGGGGATAGTAGGTCTCGGGGATGTTGATGATGGCTTTGAGTCGGCCGATTTGGGTGAGGGTGAGGATGGGAGCGCCGGTGTACATCTCGCCGTCCTCGTAGTTCTTGGCACTGATGACACCGCTGAACTGGGCACGGACAAAGGTGTTCTCGTTCTGGAAACGCTCTGTCTCCACCAACTGGTCGTAGCCGGCCTTTGTCTGGTCGTATACCTGCTCGCTGATGCTGCCGGAGGACTTGAGGGCGGACACGCGGTCAAGCTCGGTCTTGGTGCTGGCAAGGTTGATACGGGTGGTGTTGAGCTGGGTCTGGTCCATGCGGACAAGCATCGCGCCTTTCTGCACACGGCTGCCGACCTCGACATAGATGTGCTCGATATGGCCGGTGATGCTGGGTGAGATGTTCATGGTTTCGTAGCCTTCGAGGGTGGAGGAGAGCTCCAGCTGTTTGGCGATGCGCTCGCTTTGCAGCGTGAGCACCTTTACTTTTTCGGCTTCCTTCTTGGTGGTGGTGGCTTGGCGGCTTTCGCTTTTGCCTCCGCATGCTGAAATCAGGGCAATGGCCATCAGCAGTGTAGTGTTTCTGACAATTCTGTTCATGTATGTTGTTGTTTTTTATTCGTGTATATTCGTTGGATTGGTGCCGTTATCTCTGTTCGGCCGAGGGACCCAGAAGGTTCTCGAGTGCCACTTGTGCCTGCACAATGCTCAACACTGCTTGGATGTAGTTGCTTTGGGCAGTGATGATGTCGGTGCTGGCGTTGGTGACCTCAAGGTTGCTGGCGTGGCCGTAGGTGTATTTCTCGCTCACGTTGTGGAACACCCGCTGCGTGACGTCAAGATTGTTGCGCTGTATGGTGTAATTCTCGATGGCCGACACCAGGTCGTAGCACAGTTGGTTGTATTGTACTTTCAGACCGTCTTCGGCTTGTTGTTTGCTGTTGAGGGTTTCCTGCAAGCCGATTTTGGCATTCTTGATTTTGGCCATGCGGGTGCCGCTCTGGAAGATGGGCAGGCTCACGCTGGCACCTATCATGTTCGGAGGGGTCATGTTGAATCCGGCATCTTTGCCGAAATAGGTCTTGTCGCTGTATTGGTAGTAGGCGGAAATGGTGGGGGTGAAGTCCATCCATGCCAAAGATACTTGTTTGCGCGAGAGTTTCTCTGACTGCTGCAGCAGCTGGTAGTCGTAGTTGTCTTCAATCTTGAAGCCGCCAAGGGTGAGTTGGGCGGCGTGGTTGATGTCGAGTACCTCTTCGAGGGGAGTGGTCAACTTGAGCTGGGCATCGACATCTGCACCCAACATCAACAGCATGGAGTTGTAGAGCACCTTCAGTGTGCGCTCGTTGGCACGGATGCTGTTGCGCATCGAAGCAACCTGTACATTGATTTTATCGGCATTGATTTGCTCCGAGGCACCGGCTCTGACGCTGGCCTCGGTGGCGGCAAGCAGTTGCAGCATGTTCTGCAGGCTCGAGTCGAGCAGCTGCATGGTCTGCTCCATAATCAGGATGGAGGTGTAGGTGGTCTTTACGTTGGTGCGGGTGGTGTATTCCGTCTTTTGGTTGGTGATGTTCGCCATGTCGAGGGCGATGTTGTTCACGATGGTTCCCACAATCTGGGCACCTGTCAGGGCAATCGAGGCGGTGATGCTGAAGGTTCCACTGGGGTTCATGGGGATGCCGCCGGTGGTTGTTCCGCTTGAGGACCCGCTGCTGGGGAAAGAGATGGGGAACGTTGTGCCTCCGATGGTGATGGAGTCGGGCAGCATCGAGGACATCGAGGTGCGGCCACCGATGTTCATCTCATAACCGCACATGTTCTGGTAGTCAAAGCCAGCCTTGACTTGTGGCAGCATGGTCGAGAGCGTCTGCCAACGGGTGGCCTCGGCTTTCTTCACGTCGAGGGCTGCGTTCTGCAGGGCGTAATTGTGCGCCACGGCATAGTCTTGTGCCTCTTTCAACGAAAGCCTGAGTATGTTGCCGTTGCCCGAAGGCTGCTGGGCAGAAGCTGCTGTCGCGGCTAACATAAGCACCAATGATAGAGTCAGTCTTTTAATAGTCGTCATTGTTGTATCTGTTTTGTTTATTCTAAATTCATTATCTTTTTGAAGTCTCCTTCTTTCTTCTCGTAGCGGATGATGGTGTCGGTAGACATCAGCCCCCGCAGGAATGTAAAGCTTATCTCGCTCATCATATTGGCATACTCTCCGCTATCGGCTGTCTCCGAGATGCGGTGCGCCTGCACAAAGCGGCAGATGAAGTCCACCGTGGTCTCTATGTCCACGTTGGGACGCAGATAGTTGTTGTCCTTGGCGTAGTTCATTGCTTTCATCAGCATGTCGCGAAAGGCACAGGTGTGAATCTTGAAAAAATTGTCGTGGATTTCGGGATAGTATCGTTCCGACTCTTCTATCAGATGATGGTAGCTGTGGTTGGACATGGCATTGATTCTCACCATGTAAAGTGCTACCAGAAGAGGCTCTTCCACTTTCATGTAGACCTCATTGTGCCGTCTCTCAATCTCGTCGTGAACCATCTGCAGGCATTCGGCCAGCAGTTCCTCTTTATTGGCGAAAGTCTCGTACAGCGTGCGTTTCGATATACGCAGAGAGGCGGCGATGTCGTCCATCGTCACCCCGCGGATACCGCGGCTATTGAACAACTGCGCTGCAGTTTCCACTATTCTCTTTCTGCTCTCGTCCGTCGCCATGTTGTTGGCATTCTTATAGATAATTAATATTTTATAATGTGTATCCCGTTTTGTTGCGGGTTGCAAAGATACACAGAAAACTTGGAAAACTAAAATAGTTTTCCAAGTTTTATCATTTATTAACTATAGCTATTTGCGTTTACGTTCGGGGATGGGTTTGATGTTGGTCTTTGACACCTTGATGTTGGTGCCGTTGGCAATCTCCAGCACGGCATGAGTGGCATCGGTGCTGACGATGGTGGCATGGATGCCTCCTAAGGTCATGATGCGGTCGCCTGCTTTCAAGTTGTCGCGGTATTCCGCCTCCTTTTTAGCCTCCTGGCTCTGGGGACGAATCATAAAGAAATAGAACACAATCACCAAGGCCACAATCATGATGGCCGTCTTCCAACCGTTGGAAATGTCAAGTAGTATCATTTTTTGTATGTCTTTGTTTGTTTTTGGGGTCGGCGAAGGCCCCTATTGTTGATTACCGTACAATTTTTTCCTTTCGATGCCGTTATAGGCATTGAATATAGAAACCTTTAAACTTGTCATTAACGCAGGCGATGGTAAAATATTGTGAGCTTTTTTATTCTTTTTTCAAGATAGGCACTTTCACCATAGGGGGAGGCTATGCCATGATACCCCTCATGGAGCAGGAAATAGTCGACCGCCGCGGGTGGCTCAGCCGTGAGGAGTTCCTCAACCAGTTGGCCCTCTCGCAATCCATGCCGGGCGTGCTGGCCGTCAACATGGCCACAGGGCTTGGCTACCGTCTGAGGGGGCTGCGAGGGGCCTTCTCAGCCATTGCGGGCAACATTGTCATGCCCGTGTTGTTCATCATCACCCTCGCCATGCTCTTCCGCCATTTCCGCGACAACCCCTATGTCGAGCGTTTCTTCATGGGTGTGCGCCCTGCAGTGGTGGCGTTGATTGCCGCCCCCGTGTTCCGGCTGGCGCAGTCGGCAAAAGTGACGTGGGCCACCTGCTGGATACCCATCCTTGCGGCTTTGCTCATCTGGCTGTTCGATGTCAGCCCCATCCTCGTCATCCTGGCAGCCGTCGTCCTTGGTTTTGTGTATGGTAGAATGAAAAAACAGTAGCTATGGTCTTCCTTCAACTCTTTTGGACATTCCTCAAAATCGGACTCTTCACCTTTGGTGGAGGGTACGCCATGATAGCCCTTATCCAGAGCGAGGTGACCGTAAACCACCACTGGCTCACCCCACAGGAGTTCACCGACATCCTCGCTGTCAGCCAGATGACTCCGGGACCTGTGGGCATCAACACCGCCACCTACACTGGCTACACTGCCGTGCTCAATGCAGGTTACGAACCCTGGCAGGCCGTCGCGGGTGCCCTGTTGGCGTCCGGTGCCGTCATCCTGCTGCCCGTGGTGCTCATGCTCGTCGCAGTCATATTCCTTCAGCGTAACAAGGGAAACAAGGACATCGACAACATCTTCAGCCTGCTCCGCAAAGTGGTCGTAGGACTGATTGCCGCCGCCGCACTCCAGTTGCTTACCGCCGACAGTTTCGGCATGCCTTCGCTCTCGCTTCAGTTTATCCTCAGCATCGCCGTCTTTGTCGCCGTGTTCTTCTTCTCCCTCCGCCGCACAAGCCCCATCCTGCTCATCCTCGCCTCGGGAGTGGTCGGCATTATCGTGTATTCATTATTCCCACTCTAGTGTTGGGACTCAGCTTTTTACGTTTATTGCTTAAGTGAAACGTTTCATTGTGCCCTATCCCCCCAAAAGACCTGCAATAGGTTCAATCGATAGCTTGATGTTGGGCGGAGGCTTTGCGGATGGTGTCGAGCTGCTGCCAAAAGTCAGGGAAGGATTTCGTCACCTGTTCGGGGTCTTGGACAACGAGGTCGGGGAATAATAGTGTCAGGATGCCGAAGGCCATGGCAATGCGGTGGTCGGAATGGGAGCAGACCGTCGTGGCGCTGTGCAGGCGCGACGAGGGTAGGCGTAGTTCGGTGGCGGTGAGGGTGATGTTGGCACCGAATGCTTTCAGCTCTTTTTGCAGGGCATCGATGCGGTCGGACTCTTTCAGTCGGAGGTTTTTGATGCCACGCATCCTGGCGCGGATACCCAGGGCGGCACAGGTGACGAGCACGGGCGGCAGCAGGTCGGGGCAGTCGGTGAAGTTATATTCCAGCAGGTTCTCGTGTTGGCCGGTTCCCTCCACCGTGACCGAGCGCACGTTGGAGCGATAGGGGGAACGGACCTCGCGGGTGGTGACCCCGAGCCGTTCGAAAATCTGTGCCACCACTTTGTCGCCCTGGCACGAGTTGGTGATGGACAGTCCGGGCATGCGCAGCCGGATACCGGGGACAAGGGCGGAGGCGGCATAGACGAATGCAGCCGACGACCAGTCGCGCTCAATACTCACCGCGAGATTCTTTTTCAATCCGCCCGAGGGCAGCGGCGATACTCGGTACACCCGGCGGTTGGCACTGACGGAGGTTTCTATGCCGGCTTGATTCAGTACCGCCAGGGTCATGTCGATATAGGGGCGCGAGGCGGCACGGTCGGTAAGGGTGAGGGTGAGCCCTTGGGGCAGCAGGGGGCCGATAAGGAGCATGGCAGAGACAAACTGGCTGCTGGCCGAAGGGTCGATGTCCACCATTTTGCGTTGGGGAAGATACCCTTCGATACTCACAGGGAGGCATCCTTCCTGTTCAGTGCAGCGGATGTTGCAGCCCATGCTGCGCAATGAGTTGATGAGGGGACCGAAGGGGCGTTGTTTCAGCCGCTCGTCGCCGCTCAGGCTCCATTGGCCTGGGGTAACGGCCAGCAGGGCAAGGAGAAACCGCGCCACTGTACCAGCGTTATGGCAGTGGAAATGCGTGGTGGTGCCACGGCGCAACTGCCCAAGAAGCGTCTGCAGCAGCTGGGTGTCGTCGGCGGTGGACAGGTTACGCAAAACGAATGGGTAGCCGGCAACATGGTTCAACACCAGCCATCGGTTGCTGATGCTTTTGGAAGAAGGTAGTTCGATATGGATATCGTTGGTCTTCATTTCCGATTGATTGATTGTCTGATTGCTTGATTGTTTGAGTTCGTTCACTCAGGCATTTACACAATCAAGCATTCAAGCAATAATTCAGTATTAGAAAAACTATGTTGCCAGATGAATTAATTGATTCCGTATTCCTTTATCTTGCGGTAGAGGGTGCGTTCGGAGATATGGAGATCTTTGGCCGCGAGGGTGCGTTTGCCGCCATGGCGCTCGAGGGCCAGACGGATGGCACGCTTTTCGCGTTCGTCAAGGGCCAGGGGTTCGTCCTCCACCATCTCCGACTCTTGGAATTCCTCTTCGGGTTGGTCGATGGTTTGGTGTGGCGGGATGACGTGGAGGGTGTTGTCGACAGGTTGGTCTGTCGTCCGTCCGGGCATCATAGAGGGTTCGATGATGGGATAGGCCGAAGGCTGTCCGGCTGTCCGTGCCGGCACTACGGGGGTGCCACCGAGGGGCAGTCCCTGGGCCAGTTGTGTGACGGCCTGTCGCAGCTCGTTAATCTCGTTGCGCATCTCGCTGATCATCTGACCCATGGAGAGGGCTTTCAACAGCAACTCGCGGTCGCTGATGGGGGCGTTGCCACCCGCTGCAGCAGGGGAGAAGAGGGCGGGCATCTTCTCTTCCGGCACATAGTTGAGGTAGTTCTGCAGTATGTCGCGGTTGATGGTGCGGGCGGTCTCCACCACCGAAATCTGCTCAGTGACGTTCTTCAGTTCGCGCACGTTGCCGTACCAGGGATAGTTCATGAGATATTGTCGGCCGTCGTCGGTCAGGACGATGGGGGGCATGTGGTATTTCTCGGCCACGTCCGAGCTGAACTTGCGGAACAGCAGCGGGATGTCGTCTTTGCGTTCACGCAGGGGCGGGATATAGATGGAAATCTGCTGCAGGCGGTAGTAGAGGTCTTCGCGGAAACGTCCCCCCCTCACAGCTGCCACCAGGTCGACATTGGTGGCGGCCACAATGCGGACGTTTATCTTCAGTGCGGTGGAGGAACCCACGGGGATTATCTCGCCGTTTTCAAGCACACGTAACAGCTTCACCTGCATGGACAGGGGTAGTTCGCCAATCTCGTCGAGGAAAATGGTGCCGCCGTCGGCCTCCTCGAAATAGCCTTTGCGGTTCTTCTCGGCACCGGTGAAAGCCCCTTTCACGTGGCCGAACAGCTCGCTCTCGATGGTGCCTTCGGGTATGGCGCCGCAGTTCACGGAAATCAACCCGCGCCCTTGCTTTGCATGCTTGCGCAGGCTGTTCTCGTGGATGATGCGCGAGAAGATGTCTTTGCCCACGCCGCTCTCGCCGGTGATGAGGATACTGAGGTCGGTGGGGGCCACCTGGATGGCCTTGTTGATGGCAAGGAGCAGTTTAGGGTCGTTGCCGATAATGCCGTAGCGTAGTTTTATTGTCTGAATGTCCACTTTCTATTAACTGTTATTATTCTTTGCCCGTCGGGCGGGCTTTGTTTGGTTCATAATCATACAACAACGCGACCAAGTTTCTGGCAGACGGCTTGCCACGTCTGGATGAGCTGTTTGCGTTGTGCCATTAGGATGACTGTGTCGTCGGGGTCAGTACACGAGCGTATCTGGAATGCGTTCTGCTCCAGCTCATGTTCAACCTTTTTCTGCTTGAAGGTGAGGATGGTTTCTTCCAAGTCGCGGCGCAGGTGGGTTTCCAGTCCAGGGACAAGAATGTGCTTTTTGTCGCGCCACTGGTCGCTGATTTGGTATTGGGTAAGCATCAACGTGAGAGCGGTGTTGCGGAGGATGCTGTCCGTGTGCTGCGCAAAGAGGTTGGCGTCGGGCAGCGGCTGGCCGTTTTCCACGGCATCGCGGTAGAGGGTGTATATCTGTTGGTAGACGGGGTTGGAGAACGACAGCTCGTTTTCAGTGAGTTCGGCGACCACCACTTCGGCAAGTGACAGCTCGATGGGGCAGGGATTTCCCTCGTCGTCAACACCGTCCTGCAGTATCATCTTGTTGCCCGACGTGATGAGCAGACGGACAAGGTGGCGCTCCTGCGCTTCTGCTCCTGCACCGCCTCGGCTTGCTGTAGGGTCGTTCAATATGGCATCGTTTGCCGTTCGTTCTTGGCTCGTTATCTGCAATGAGGTAGGAGAACTATCCTTATCCAATCCTGGAACGATACTGTATTGATCGGCCGAAGGGGGTAGCGGCGTGGTGTCTGCGTTGCCTGGCGATGGCTGCCCGGGGGCGGGAGGCTGGGGCTGGTCGGCAGGGGGTGTCGGCTGCTGCTCGTTGCGTTGCTGCTCTTTCCATGCCTTCTGGGCATTGGCGGCCATGGTTTTGGCCAGCTCCTGGGTGAGGATGGTCTCGGAGGTCCTCAGCCGGGCGGCGGTCTGCTTGACGTATTCCTGCCGCTCCAACATGTCGGGCACCAGGGCGATGGTGCGTACCATCTCTTTCAGCACTTCGGCTTTGCGGATGGGGTCGCTCTCCACATCCTCGAGCAGGACGCGGGTTTTGAACTGCACGAAGTTCTCCTCATGGTCGCGCAGATAGTCCTGCAGCTGGGTCGAGCCATATTTCTGGGCATAGCTGTCGGGGTCTTCACCGTCGGGGAAGAGCACCACGCGCACGTGCATGCCTTCCTCAAACAGGAGGTTCACCGCCCGCAGGGCTGCTTTGATGCCTGCCGAGTCGCCGTCGTAGAGTACCGTCACGTTGGGCGTGTAGCGCTTGATGAGGCGGATTTGCTCGATGGTGAGGGAGGTGCCGCATGACGCAACCGTGTTGCACACGCCTGACTGGTGCATCGACACCACGTCCACGTTGCCTTCCACCAGATAGCATTTCCCGGCTTTGCCGATGGCGTTGCGCGCCTGATAGAGGCCGTAGAGGATATGGCTCTTGTTGTAGATGTCGGAGTCGGGCGAGTTGACATACTTGGCCACCTGTTTCTCCTTGGAGAGGGTGCGGCCACTGAAGCCGAGCACGCGCCCAGAGATACTGTAGATGGGGAACATGACGCGACCCTTGAAACGGTCGAAGCATTTGCCGTCCTCCTTGAAGATGGTGAGGCCGGTCTTTTCCAGCACAGCGTCGGAGTAGCCGTTGCGTCGGGCATAGGTGGTGAAGTTGTCCCACTCGTCTAGGCAGTACCCCAGTCCGAAAGTCTTGATGATGTCGTCGCTGAGGCCGCGTTGGTGGAAGTAGGCTAGGCCTATGTTGCGCCCCAGCTCGTTGTTGTAGAGCAGGTCGGCGAAGTATTTCTGGGCGAACTCGCTTACGTGGAACAGGCCGTCGCGCTCGGTTTGGCGTTCTTTCTGTTCCTCGGTCAGCTGTTCTTCCTCAATCTGGATGTGATATTTATCGGCCAGCCAGTGCAGGGCTTCGGGGTAGGTGTAGTGCTCGTGATCCATGAGGAATCCCACGGCGTTGCCCGATTTGCCGCAACCGAAACATTTGAAGATGCCCTTGGACGGCGAAACATAGAACGAAGGGGTCTTCTCGTTGTGGAACGGGCAGCAGCCGATGTGGTTGGCACCCCGTTTTTTCAGCGACACAAATTCCCCTATCACCTCCTCTATCCGGGTGGCGTCCATGATGCGGTCTATGGTATCTTTGCTTATCATTCGGGATGCAAAGATACGAAAAAAAATCCGTTCACTCGACAATAAACTTTCGTGTGGTCGAAAAAGTTGTTGTGGAGATGGTGGCGAAATAGATGCCCGGAGGGGTGGTTAGGGTGCCGGAGTTGAGTGTGATTACCTTGCTGCGGGTGCCGGGGGACAGGGTGGATTGATGCACGGTGCGGCCTTGTGCGTTGCGGAGGGTCAGCCTTACGGGGCCTTCGATGGCTTCGCCAAGAGCGATGGTGAGCCGCTCTCTGGCAGGATTGGGCCGGACGGTGAACCCATGGGCTGACGGACGGTCGTCGATGCCCGCAGGGGCAGTGGTGAAGAAGATGTTGTTGGACCAGTGTTCGCTGGGGAAACCGGAGCCGCATATCGAACGGATAATCAATTCGTATTCTGTTTCGCTTTCGAGACCTGTGAGGGTGAAGGGATGATGGTCGGCGAATACTGTCGAGCCTTGATTGTAGTGGAAGCCCGGGGAACCATAGGATATTTCCCACAGACTGATGGTGTCTTCCGAACGCCAGTCGAGGTCGATGCTGTTGCTCCGCAGGTTGGTATAGGTGAGGTCTGTGGCGTCGGGACAGGTGGGAGTGGTGAAACAGATAGTGTCGCTCCATGCCCCGGCAGGCATCGAGGGGTAGCATTGGGCCTGGACGGTGGCGCAGTAGTTGAATCCGTAGTAGAGGTTTTGGACCGTGTATTGGGTGTCGGTGGTGGTGATGAGGGTGTCGAAGATGTTGTTGAAGACATGCAGGTAGTAAATCAGGAAGTCGTCGTCGTGGTCCCACTGCAGAGTGGCGCCGTCGGGGGTGAGGTCGGCAAGAACCAGATGCTGGGGGTTGGGGCACTGGGTAGAGGAGGTGTGGAAGAGGCCGTAGGACCAGTTGTGGAGGCTAGTGTCGGCACATAACTGGCGCAGGCGGTAGACATAATCGCGTTCGGGTTCGATGTCGAAGACGTGGAAAGAGGTGTCTGTGGTGATGAAGGTGGTGTCCCACTGAGGGGCGTCGATGGCGCGGTAGCTGAGTTGATAGGCATCGGCATGGGTGTCGCGCCAGCGCAGGATGCAGTGTCGCATGTACAGGATGGGGGTCAGGAGTTCGGGGCTTGCACACGTGCAGGCGGGGCAGTAGTCGAATATGGCTTGGCAGTGGAGAGGATGCTGGCTGCGGATGCCGGCAGACTGTTGCAGCGATAGATGTGTGGTGGTGTTGAACGGGGAGTCGCTCCGCAGCAGGATGCTGGAGGGGTTGGATGTTGAGACCACATTGAATGCTGTGGCTTTGGCGGTGCTGCCGTTGTTGGTGATGGCCAGCACCAGGTTGCTGCTGCCGTTGTATACGAAAGGTGCTTGCAGCACTATTTTTGCCCATCCTTCTGATTTGGGCAGGGGACCGGCATAGACAAGGCTCAGCCGCGAGGGGTCGAGAAAGGTGTTGTTGGCAAACGACAGGCTGTCGGTGTGGCCGAGATAGAGCGAGTAATTGTTCACGTCCGTGTCGTTTTCGGTGAGGAGATACGACAGGTTGACGGCATATATCACCCCGGCACCGTTCAGCCATGTGGCTGGGATTATTTGCTGGGAGTAGGAGTAGCGGTTGGCAAAGGCCACGGGCATCAGGCTTGAGCGGCTGCTGGTAATGGGGCCGACGGCTACCGAGTCGCTGCGGATGTCGTTACACAGCAGGGTGGTGAACTGGAGGGGAGCGGAGAGACCTGAGAGTCCGCCGCTGTCGCAAATTTGCTGCACATAAACAGTATAGGTGGTGAACGAGAAGAGCCCGGAGAGAGTAATGTGGTTTGTCTCGGCGGTGTCGGTGAGAAGCTGGTCGGGAAGCGGGTCGGACAGCTCGGAACAGTGGTACGTCACCAAGTAACGGGCGTTTGGCAAGCCTGACCATGAGAGGTTTGCACTGTCGATGGCGATGTCGGAGACGCGCAGGTTGTCCGGGACGGGGCATGGGGTCGGGAAGATATTGATGTCGTCGACAGAGAGACGCAGAAGCGTATCGTTGTATTGTATTTCAGATGAGAGGTAGAATGCCAAACGATGGATACCATAGAGGGTGGGCAGGTCGATGGTGTCGGTCTCCCAGTTGCCGTATTGTGCATGGTTCACCCATCCGGTGCGTATTATTGTATAAAATGTGTCGGCAATGAAGAATGTGTCGATTTGGACGGTATCGAGACTCCATTCATCGTATATGATGCTGTCCCTCAGCTTTTGCAGCGAGTCGACAGGTCCCCACGGCGACATTAAGAAGGTGTTTGAGACGGAGAGGGGTTGTTGGGGGTCGGTAAGACAGAGCACTGCCCGACTTTCGGAGGGGGTAATTCTATGATAGAAAGATTGGTCTGCTTTGTATTTATAGCTGAGGGTGTAGCGTTGGGAGGCATCGGGGGAAGATGTGTCGCGCGTGCCAAAGTCGAAGTCGCGGTACAGGATGCTATTGGCTATGACCTGAGTAAGGATTGTGTCGCCACTTATTGCGAAATTGTAGCCCAGTGAATTGTCCGCCGAATCGACAATGCCCCACCGCCAAGCGAAGTTGCCATTGCTGAAGCTAGTCCATAGGTTCGATTCGGTCGAGTCCTCGAAGTTGCAGTAGTATGGCAGTTGAGCAGGATTCGGGATGGTGGAGAAGGCAAAGCGTTGGTACGCCCATTCCGAGGTGTCGCTCCATCCGGTGGAACTGTTACCGTTGCAAAAACTACGCACGCGGAACTCATAACGAGTATTGGGAGACAAGCCTGTAAGGGCGAGGAAGATGCTGTCCGTCACGATACTTGTGCCCGAGCCAGGAAGGAAACCTTGGGGACCATACTCAATCTGCCAATCGGAGGCACTGCCCTGTTCGCGCCATCGGAGGGTTGCCTGCGTTGCTGTGACAGAGTCAGCACACAGGTGGGTGGGTCGGATACAATCGGGCGGCATGTCAAGGGTGATATCATTTAGATACACGGTCTGGTGTCCGTTGCCAATAAGTTGGAGGGTGATGTAATGGCCGGTATCGGTGTAGCTGTTGAATACTACATCGTAGGTGGTGGGTACTGGGGTGATAGTCAGTGTGTCGACAGTGACGAAAGTAGAGGTGTTGCTGATGTCTTTGCTTACCCCTACTACCAACTGCGGCGGGTTGCCCCCATCCATCCAGGAAAGAGCACTTCCATTTTTGTACCAAACGGTCATAGTTGCCAGAAGGCTTTGTATGCGGATATAGCGGCTTACCCGTGGCAAGTATGTGAGTGGGGAATTCACTACGTTGCCCAACGATAGAACCTTAGTGGTGTCGCCCGATGGCAATACAGAATAAATGATTCCGAAATCTGAAAAAGTTGAGCTGTTATTCCAACAAGCCGGTTGTGTTGGGACATAGGTGACGCTTGGTTCCCACATGCTGAAATCCTCGGTCCATGGCAGGTCGTAGATGCTGCTGCACAAGGTGGTGAAGGTGACGGGGAACGACCATTCCGAGGTGTCGCCGCTTAGGCAGTGCGAACGGATATAGACATCGTAGTTGGTGCCAGACCTCAGGCCTGCGAGAGTGACACTGGCGGCTGTTACAAGTAGCGTTGAGCCTGTGCCGTGTTCAAAACCGTGGGGGCCATATTCCACTTCGTAGCTCCAAACATTCCCATTGGCTCGCCAACGGATGAAGGCAGAACTGGCAGTGATGGCAGAGTCGTGTAAGTGGCTTGGTTGTGGGCATCTGGGATTGATGTCAACTGTCAGGTTGTCGAGAAAAATGGGCTGTGTTGTGCTGCTGTTCAAGCTCGTGAGTATCACCTGTCCAGAGGAATAGGGTGAATTGGAGAGGTCAACATAGAACGACTCCCAACAAGTATCAAAGTCGTTGACCACAGTGTCTATCGGATAGAGATCGTTAGGCAGAGTACCCCAATCCGGCAGTACACCAATAACCAGATAGGAGCGTTTCAGTTCGCCTGATAGGTAAAGGTTGTTGAGGGGTTCGCTGAATAAGGGAAGTCCGGTGTACCATAAATATTGTAACCGCATTGCGATTCTGCCATCTATTGATTGGTAGGATTGGGGATTCCTCCAACAATTAGGTAAGAAGTACTCGAAACTCTCGTAAAATGGTACATCCTCAGCCCTGCATAAGGTGGTCACGGTAACGGTGTTTGCATCGAGGCTCTGGCTGATGTTGCACAAGGAGTTTACTCTTAACTTATAGGATGTGCCGGGCTGAAGGTTGCGCAAGGTATAGGTTCGTTGGGGGTAGTCTCGCTCCAAGGTGTCCCATCGAGAGCCGTTTTGAATATAAATATACCAGGCGGTATCGCCTATGGTCGGAATCCATGTGATAGTGATGGAGTCTTCGCCCCATTCTTTGGCCACCACCAAGGGTTGAAAGCAGCTGGAGAAGGACAATGTCTGAAACCCCACCAGTGTTTCCAGTGTGTCGGTAACACCGCCACACGATGCTGCAATGTGGGCAATATAAATTGTGTTTGGCTCCAGACTGTCTATCAGCGCTTGTTGTTGGTGTGTGGTTTCGACACTGACAAGTGCCGAGTCGCTGTTGCGATATACCCTCACAATGAAGTGTGTGCTGTCGCTTTCGTCGGCAGGTGTATACTCCCACCCGATGTGAGCTCCACAATGCCCTTTTTTCAAGACAGTGGGATTATGTACTATACCGCACTCAGGCATACGGTCGATTTCGATGCGGTATACCCGCAGGTAATCATTGTCGGAGTTTGGCGTTATGTTGGCTTTCAGGGCAATGTGGTCGTTGGCACCCAAAGTATTCAGTTGTATAACCGTATCACCAGTGAAACCATTATAGGAGCGGGGAAGGGTGCAGATGCGGGTGAAAGTGTTGGGATCGTTTGGGTCGCTCATGGTTCCCAGTTCATGAGCGTTATTATAATAAGAAATATAAGAGCTGAACCGGATGAGCAGGTACAATGGATTATCGGCAAGCAGGGCGCTGTCGATAGTGGGAAGGACAACGTATTGAGCCGTTGGAGTGTAGCTGCCTTGTATCAACAGTTCTGAATAATTATAAAAATGGTTGATATAAATGTTGGAGAAGCAGTATGAAGAATCGTTGTTCATCCTGTACCAACATGGTAGAAAGTTGCTCACGTCATTTTCGAACATCTCCACATAGGGCAGCTGGGTTATCACGCAGCTGTCGGGGCTGTCGGGGCAGAGCGTAAGAGCCCTGCTGTGCAATGGGCTGCACATCAGGCATAGGAGTAATATGCAATAGGATAACCTGTTTTGTTGAGAAATTGAGTTCTTTTTCATAGTGGAAGGGTTGTTGTTGATTGTATATTAGTATGGGAGAGATGTATGGGAGTAGGGTAGAGGAGGTTGTGGGGGAGGATTAGTCGCAGAGGACGTAGATGTCGTTGCGGGGATTGATGAAGAGGACGGGTAGTTGGTGTTGGTTGCGGATGGTGCGGTGCTCCTGCACACCGGCGAACCACTCAATGACATCGAGGTTGCGAGTGTCGGTGGTGACGGAGATGAGGAGGCCGCATCCTGCCTGGGCCGCTGAGCGGCAGACGATAGTTTCGGGGAATAGTGCGCGTCCCTGGATGGGAAGGCTGGAGTAGGTGACGTTGAGGCCGGAGAAGAATTTGTCCATGAAGAGGACGTTGTTGTGCCACTTGGTGTGGAGGCCGCTGTCGGTGTATTGGAAGTGGAGCATGAGCAGTTTGCTGTGGTTGAAGCGTGCAAAGTAGGAGGCCCAGATGAGCTTCTCTTTGCTCTCCTTGTTGAAGTCGATGCTGTAGGCAACGGTGTTGTAGGACGAAGGGTCGGTGAGAGGCTGCTGTACGGTGAGGTAGGCTATCTTGCATTGCGAGAAGTGGTGAAGCACGCGGCGTGGGTGCGTGGGGTTGCCGAAGGAGGCTTTGGGGTTGACGCCAGCCACGGCCACCACCCCGTTGAGTAGGGTGGGCAGGGCGTTGATGACCTCTGAGGTGGAGCCTTTGAGGGCTACATGGGCTGGATGGACATCGGGTATGTCGGCTTCGAGCTTGATGAGCTGTTGCTCGGCATCGTTGACGGAGGGCAGTTTGAGGCGGGGGTCTTCGATATAGAGGAGGATGAGCCCTTTGTTGAGCATGCGCGCCAGATGGCAGGCGTGGGAGACCACGGTCTGGTTCATGCTGAGGTCGGCAAGGTAGGCTATGACAAACTGGTCTTTCATCGGATGATGGTTATGTCGCCTTTGAGTAGGTTGTGCATGCCTGCTTCGCATTGAATGCTGCAGGTGTAGGTGTAGACGCCGGGCATGCACCAGTTGTCGTGGTAACGGCCATCCCAGCAGTCGTTGATGTTGTGGGTTTCGTATACTTTCTCACCCCAGCGGGTGTAAATGGCGATATAGAAATCGGTGATATAGTCGCCTCGGAAACAAAGGCGGTCGTTGAGGCCGTCGCCATTAGGCGAGAAGGCGTTGGGGATAAACACATTGGGTCGTCCGCAGGTGATGCTGATGCAGTGGATGGGCAGTTCGCCATACCAAGTGCATCCCAGGCTGTCGGTGACTGTGACGCCGTAGACGGTGAGGGTGTCGGTGGGTGTGGCCAAGGGGTCGGGCGAGGTGGGACGGTCGAGGGTGTTGGGGTGGTTCCAGCTGTAGCGGGCTCCATCGATATGGGTGGCATGCAGGCGAGTGCTCTCGGAGAGGAACAGTATTGTATCGTCGGACCAGAGGGCGAGATGTATCAGGTCGGTGTCACGGACGATGACGGTGGTGTCGTAGTAGGGACAGCCGGCGGTGTCGCGCAGCAGGGTGATATAGGTGCCGTCGCATAGGCTGTCGAGGATGGTGTCGCCAATGTGGAGGCCAGGGATGGAGTAGCTGAGACGGATGGTGGCATCGCATTGTGTGCCGCAGATGAGATTTTCGGACTGCTTGTTGATGGTCATGACGGGAGGATCGTCGACGGTGAAAGTGCGTTGCACACGGCAGCCATGACTCTCCACAATGAGTGTGTGGATGCGGCCGTCGGCACTGAGCTCTGTCAGGACAGAGTCGCCCGCTACACCATCCCAGTAGTAGCGTGCCGAGTCGGTAAAGTCGTGTTGAAGACGGGCAATGGCGTACCCGTTGTTGCCACCGGGACAGGTGGGGGTGTGGACGATGAGGGTGTCGAGGAGGGTGTAGAAGTTGACGTAGAACGTGTCGAGCTCGGCGCAGCCGTTGAGGGAGGTGATGAGCAGGACATAGGTGCCGCTGGTGGTGACGTAGGGGTTGGCGATGGTGCGGTCGGACACGTCGCCTTCAAGCCACTCGTATGTGCAGCCGAGCATGGGCCTGAATCCAATCTGCATCGTGGTGTTTTCGCACGAGGATTGGTAGAAGTGGTTGCCTGCCTCGTTGAGGACACGGATGATATGCTCGGTAGTGTCGGACATGGTGCATCCCTCCTCGAGTGTGGCGATGAGAAGCACACGGTAGGTGCCGGGCTCGGAAAATGTGTGCTGTGGATTGCGTTGGGTGGAAGTGCCGCCGTCGCCGAAGTCCCAGTGGAAAGAGGAACCACGGCCGGTATTGGTGAAACGGACAGTATAGGGAGCGCAGCCAACCGGGGGATTGAGGAAGTCGGCCACGGGGAAGTCGTTGTGGATGTTGATGCGGAAAAGGGCATTGTTGCAGTTGGAGCTGTTGTTGTGCTGCGACCATGCTCCGGGAGTGGTGGGGAACTCGTCGTTTCCGTAGCAGCTGGCACAGACGCTCTGGTAGAGGGTGGCCATCTTGTCGAATCGGCTGGTGCCACCGTCGACATGGTCGTAGCCGCCGCTGGAGTTGTTGCCGTGCAACTCGCCAAAGAAGGTGGCATAGTCGAGCTGGGAGGCATCGGCGGTGATGCTCATGATGTAGAAGTCTTGTCCGTCGGTGGTGGACTGGATGGCATCGGCTGTGGTCTCCATGCCGGTGGTGCCGTACTGGTTCCAATTGTATCCTGAGCCAACAAAGTCGCGTCCCCAACCGGCGGCATATACTCGGTTGCAGATGTCGGCAGCAAAGGCTGTGGGGGAGAGATTGGGGCGTCCGATAGGTGTGCCGAAGACGGTGGACCATTCGCGTCCGTCGAGGTTGGGATAGAGACGTGCCAGAAGCATCCCGCTACCGGGTACGCTGTAGGAGGCGTTGTATATCATGGTGGTGCCCGAGGCCTTGGTTTGGCCAAAGACGAATACCTCGTTGTGCTTGCCTGTGCGGACAAAGTATAGTTGGTCGTAGGCATCGGAGCCGTAGAAGGTACTGGACATGAGCCTGTCGCCGTTGTAGGAGAGCTTTGACACAAAGCCGTCGGCTGTGCCGCCCCCATAGTTGCGCTGCAATACCCCTTCGGTGGTGGGGAAATCGGGCGAATTGGTGCCGCCGCAGACAAGCAGGTTGTAGTTGCTGTCGACATCGATGGAGTAGACGGCATCGTCGTCACTGCCGCCAAGGTAGGTGCTCCATATCATGTTGCGGAGGTTATAATCTATTTTGAATACGATGCCGTTTTGTCTTGAGGAGGAGTAGGGACTGTAGCTGTCGGGTGTGGTGGGAAAGTCGTGGGAGAAGGTGGTGGAGCCGACGTAGATGTTGTTGAGGTCGTCGGTGATGAGTTCTCCGCGTGCACCGTCGCCGTAGTTGAAGTAAAGGGAGTCGTTGCCCCGCATGATGATATTGTTTCTGTTGTAGCTGGGGCGGTAGTTGAGGCCGTCGTTGCCCGTGCCGCCCACAAAGGTGGAGGCTTGGAGCTGGCTGCCGTCGCTGCTGAAACGGCTGATGAAAATGTCGCTGCCGTTGGGGAAATTGATTGTAGTTGTGTTCTCGAAGGCGAGGCCTTCGCCCCCGTTGAATGATTCGTCATAGGCACCGGGTGTAACAGGGAAATTCTCAGAGCCGGTGGTGCCGAAGATGACCAACTCGTCGAATGTGTTGACGTACATGCTGTGTGGCATGTCGGCCAACGAGCCGCCCAGATAGGTGGCAAAGAGGCACTGGGTTCCGGAGGTGTCGAACTTGAAGATGCCGATGTCGGCGTTGTTGTTGTAGGAACCATCGTAAGCCCCTACGGAAACAGGGTAGCCGATGCCGAATACCAACCCGGAGGTGTAGGTGTTTTTGTGGGCGTCGTAGGTGGCGGTAGTACCCCAGTTGTCGGAGGTGGAGCCTGTGTAGGTGGAGAAGATGAGGACGGGGTCGATGACGAGGGGCTGGGTAGTGTCGTAGCTGCCGAGGTCGAAAGTCACCCTTTCACCTCTGAGTTTGTAGCGTGCGGGTATCTCGCAACGTCCTGTATCGGTGGTTTGGTAGGCGTAGGGCTCCATTTCCACTATCTCGCCAACGGTGGTGCGGATGATGAGGTTGCCGTTGCTTAGGTACAACTTTTCGGCTCCTTCGTATTGCAGAACGATGTCGGACACACTTGCGCCGGGCGACAGGTAGAAGTTGGTCTTCAAGGCGTGTTGTGCCACTTGGATGTCCATGTCGATGCCCGGATAGAGTCCGCTGTAGTATATGGTGCGGTAGTGGTCGAGATGCGAGACCCAACGCTCGGGATTGTTGCCAAGGTAATAGTTGTCGTAGCCCTTATTGGGGTCGATGTCCTGTCCCATCACAGTCGGGTTCTCGTTGCAGCCGATGAAGTTCACGCGATAGGCGTGCATCTGCTGACTCATGGCATGGTGGAACGGCTCAGTCTCGTCATGCGGGGGATGGGGATTGCGGAGTGCGACGGTGAGCCTGTTGCTTTCGACGAAGAGGGCAGCGTTGTGCATCTGCGCCTGAAAGAGCGAGGGATTGCTCCATTGGCCTTGATTGGCAACAAAATGTGTCGGGCTGCCCGTCCCCAGGGTGTCGCGCTGTCGTGCGCTGAGCGGATTGCTGAATAGTTGGAGTATGAGTAGAAGCACTAAAAGGGTGCCTTGTAGGGCACCCTTATTGCAATGATTTGCATTAATGCTATTTAATGACTTCGATGACACCGTTATGCTCTATATTGCCTTTGTATCCTTTGCCGCTGAAACGGTAGAAGTAGGTGCCGGCAGGGACATTGTTGCGGGACGGATCCCAGAATTGGTCTCTACTGCTGATGTTGGTGGCGTGGAAGACCCTAGAGCCCCATTTGTCGTAGATGTCAAGTGTGTTGATAGGATAGGCCAAGCCTTCAACAAGATTCTCGATGATGAAGATGTCGTTGATGCCATCGCCGTTGGGAGTGATTACCGAGGGGAATCTCAGCATGTCGTTGATGATGATGATATTGTTCTCAACGGTGTCGATGCATTGTATCAGTCGACCGCTGGGGCCTCGGTTGTCGGAACGGGCGATGAGACGGATGGCATAGCTGCCTGCCAGGTCTTCGCCTTCGTTGGCTGTCCATTCGAATGTGGGACTGGTTTCAGTCAGGGTATGGAATGAGTAGGGTCTGTCTTTGTCGTACTGGATTTCCCAGAAGTAGGTGTTCGAGCCGTCGTCGGGAGTAGTGGTGTTTTTCAGAGTGATGGTAGGATGCTCGGTATTGACATAGACAGGATCCCATGTGAAGGAGGCTTGGGGACTGGGGTGTACGGTGATAAGGTCGATGAAGATGAGGGAGTCTTTGCAACCCTTGTCGCTCTCGACATAGTATTTGAGGTCGTAGGTACCTGCCTTGTATGAGTGGCTGGGGTCGCGGAGCGTGGAGTAGGAGCCGTCGCCGAATACCCAGCGGTATTTATCGCCGTAGGTCGTTGTGTTGTTGATGTTGATGGTGAAGGGTTCGCAGCCTTCAAGAGGATAGATGCCGGGGTCGAAACTGGGTACAGGCTGCGGGTTGACATGCACCACAATCGTGTCACGCGACGGGCAGGAGGTTCCTTTGTCGGTGTTGATGGCCTGTACTACATAAGTTGTCGTCTTGTATACACCCTTGACCGTTTCGATGATGCCAGCAGTGTCGCCTGTGGGTTCCCATTGGAATGTGGAGATACCTGGTGTGGTGTGGATATCGCGTGCATCAAGATTTATGGTATTCACACCGCAGAGGATGGTGTCGTTGCCAAGGCGCGGTGTAGGCGTGTATACTGTTGAGATATGGGTGACAGTGTCCCAACGGCAGCCGAATTCGTCGTAGATGTGCAGGAGGATACGGAAGTCGCCGCTGGTATCGGGAGACTTAATGTAGGCAGTGGAGGCATTGCCGATCCTCTTGTTGATTTGCAGACCACGGTAGAGACCGTCGCGGAAATCGGTGTCATAGTTGGTGTCGGGGTGCCATACCACGGAGTCGATGCCCACTTGATAGTGGCAGCCGCCGCCGGCGCTCACGCCGCAGATGTCCATACCCCAACTGAACACCCAGCCATTGTCAATTGCCCAATAGTCACAGAGTTTAATCTGCCATGTACCGTCAAGGGGGCAGCCGATGAGCTCATGGAAGTCGCTGGCGGGTACGTAGTAGTTCGATTGGTTGATGTAGTCGCTCGAGTCTTTGGTGTTGACAGTCACAGGGCCAGCATATTGTCCGGCTTTGCAGTATCCTGCGGGAATAGCATGTTGATTATACGTGTATGAAGACATGTTGTTTGGAGAAGCGAGACCGCAGCCTTGGGGGATGGGAGAAATGTCAGCGGGTGAACCGTCCACGAGTGTGTAGCTCTCATTGCGGGAGAAGCAGTAGTTGAAGCCTTTGCCGTAGGGGTTGTCAGCCGAGTCGCAGTTTTCGCCGCCACAGCCAGGGCCGCTCATGTGGTCTGCGGCATCGTCGCCGCCGATTTGATAAGGTACACCGGTGTATTTAAAACCACCGCCAGCAGTTCCATCAGGAATGGGGAATGAAGGTGCCTCTTTGTATTTCAAGACTGCTTTACCGGGTCCTGTGGGGTCGAGTTCGTCGTATATGGGGCAGATGATGCTCAACTCGTAGTCACCCATGTATGAGTGCTCATATCTCACGCAGATTGAACAGATGTCGGCTGCAGAGGTCACTTTTTTCGAACCGAATTCGTTAAAGGTGACAGGTGCATCATAGCATGGTTTACTACACCGCGGTCCGTCGGGGATAAAGGTTCTGACTTGGTTAACCTTACTCTTTCTCGTTATCTGTTCAATCTTTTTCAGGGTCAAGGTTCCATTGTCGCCGTCGTAACCTACGCTCACTGTCAGCGAGTCGGCGGAGCATACAGGCGTTAAATCATAGATTGTCTTGATTGGGTTCTGTGCTATACGCACTTGAATCTTTGGTAGGTTGTTGGATGTGCATCCGTTCTCATCTTCAATGACTAGGGTGACATCATAGCAGTCCACTTGCCTGTACCCGTTGAAGAATGGCGCTGTCATCCCTCGTTCGTTTAGTGTGTCGATGGTGAAATTCCAGTTGAATATCGACGAGGTGTCGTGAGGAGTATACCAGCCGGTGTTGTTGGTATAGGTGCCGTGGCCATGGAAGATGATACCCTGTCCTTGGCAAATGAGGGCACCCTCGACCCACGAGATGGTATCCACCCTGATTACGCTGTCGGTATTGAAGATGGAGTCGCGCGGTATGGTGTGGAACGTGATATGGTTGGTGTCGTCCCATACCGTGTCATACACAGTCACAGTGTCTTTCACAAAAAGAGTGTCGAATTGGTCTGGAACCTGTTTCGTCTTCAACGAGGATATGACGTTGCCACGCATGTCTGTCCTCTCGAACTGGTTTTCGATGTATGCTACCACTTTCTCGCACGCTCGCTGGCATTGGAACACCAAGTGGAATCCCTTGGCACTATTGGTCGTGTCGATTGTCGAACGGAACCGGATAGTGAGCATTTTATCGGTGTTGGTGGAGGAAATAGAGTAAGCCGAGTTGGTGTTACTTGCATAGCAATTGTTGAGTTTCGTCAGCAAAGGAGAGTTGACAGAGGCGCCATCGTATATGTACAGGGTATCGTGGCAGAGAATGTCATATTCCTTGATAACAACCGTCAAGTGATTCAATGAATCTAAACTCTCACAGTCTCCAGTGACGTGAATAATATAGTCATGGCCTCCATTGTAGTAACCCGGATTGCCGCCGGCAGCAGGACCTCCGTCGTCATATAGGTATGTGGACTGAGGACTTACGCCGTCAATGGTGTCGCCATTGGTTGAAGCATCCAGATTGACAGGTGTCACACCTTCCTGTGCATAAAGGTTGACGCATCCTGCAAGGCAAATGAGTGCTAATATTAATATAATCCGTTTCATGATTGTATGATTTTATATGTTATATATCTCGTTCGGTATGATCAGGCGTTATCGGCCATAGCGTTCGGGATGGTCGGTACGGTCGTACATCTCAATCATCGACCGTACTGCCAAGTACTTGAATTTGTTGTTGTTCAGGCGGAAGTAGACCGTGCGCTTGTCGTTCTTCAGCTGAAAATCAAGGAAATTATAGGCGTAGTAACTCATCTCCTCAAGATTGACTATGAAATTGGCGTCAAGATACCTATTTGCTATCAAGTCTCTCACCTCACTGATGTTGTATACTGGAGCTCCCTCCGGTATCTTGTCGCACATATAGAAAGCCGTCCGCGCAAACTGGCATCTATAATCTGCCTTACCCTCGGGGTACTCTTCGGGGTCGATATTGTTCAACAAGTAGAAAGGTCTCAGGATGTCTTCACAGCTTTGGGCCTGAAGTGAGGAGCTCCAGGCTACAAACAATGTGCATGCGACTGCCAATAAAACGATTTTTTTCATGACTGTTTCTTTTTATTTTCTTATTATTCTTACTCGAAAGTCTTCGCGTGTTGTGTGCCGTGAAAAAACTTTCTTACTATATAGAGTCGTTGGGTCCATTTTGGATACCCCCCTACACCTAATATTTAACTATATTTAAGATTATTTATGAATTTTTTTGACCAAAGCCATCAAAAATCCCAGTACAAGGAAGCCGCCGGGGGCAAGGATGAAGAGCAGCATGCCGTCGTTGCCACCGATGATGCTCTGTCCGAAAACGGCTCCGGCACCGAGCAATTCGCGCACCAGGCCCACCAAGGTCAGTGCCCAGGTGAAACCAAGACCCATGAACAGGCCGTCGAGCAGCGAGTGCCACACATTGTTCTTTGAGGCAAAGGCTTCGGCACGTCCCAGCACGATGCAGTTCACCACAATCAGGGGGATGAACAGACCAAGAGTTTCGTATAGGTCGGGCAGGTAGGCCTGCATCACCAGCTGCACGATGGTGACAAAGGTGGCTATCACCACGATGAATGACGGGATACGGACCTTGTCGGGAATCAACGATTTGAGCAACGAGATGACGATGTTCGACATTGTCAGCACAAATGCTGTGGCCAGACCCATGCACATGCCGTTGACGGCTGACGTGGTGGTGGCCAGTGTGGGGCACATGCCCAGAACCAGCACCCATGTGGGGTTCTCTTTGATTAGTCCGTTTTTAATAATGTCGGTAGCTTTCATTATTCGTTCCCTCCTTTCTGGAATGTGTTATATGCATTGTTAATCAGTTCGCAGAATGCGCGTGAAGTGATGGTCGACCCGCTGATGGCATCCACCTCGCCGCCGTCCTTTTTCACTTTCAGGCCCGTGGAGGGGTTCTTCCCTATCACGTCGCCCTTGTTGCCTTTCTGGAACCACTCGCCTGCTTTGGCGCCGAGTCCGGGGGTCTCGGCGGTTTGCAGTATCTGGTAGCCCGAGATGTTGCCTTCGGCGTCGAAGCCCACCATGGCCTCGAGATGTCCGCCAAAGCCCTTTTCGGTGCTGGCCTCAATGGCCATGCCCACAAGCTGTCCATCGGCGCTGTAGGCCTTGGTGCAGGCCGCTCCGTCCACGGAGGTTTCTTCCAGGCGGTCGAATGCCGGCAGCACGGCCTTGATGGCCGATTCTTTCTTAGCCTTCTGGGCCTGGGCAATGGGCTCTGCTGTCACATAGCTTACAAATGCCAGTGCGGCGGCTGCCACCACGGCGATGATGGTCAGCGACAGCAGCATATTGATGAGTGTTGATTGTGCTTTCTTTGCCATAATTGTTCAATAGTTTAAGCGTTGATACGATGATGTTAGCAAGCAAAACGTGTGGGTTTGCACCAGCGGTTGATAAGCGGTGTGACGGAGTTCATCAGCAGGATGGCGAAACTGACACCCTCGGGGTATGCGCCCCAGTTGCGGATGATGATGGTGAGCAGGCCACAGCCCACACCAAACACCAACTGGCCGCTCTTGGCCATGGGCGAGGTCACCATGTCGGTAGCCATGAAGCAGGCGCCGAGCATGATACCGCCGGTGAGGATGGTAGTCAACGGGTCGATAAACTGTGTGGGGTCGGCAAGCCACAGGATGCCACTGAAGATAAAGGCGGTGCCGATAAAGGCCACCGGGATATGCCAGCTGATAACTTTGCGGCACAGCAGGTAGATGGCGCCGATAAGGATGGCAATGGCGCTTACCTCGCCCAGCGATCCGCCCATGTGGCCAAGGAATATGTCGCACAGCGACGGCATGTCGGGTGCCGCAAGCACCTCGCTGAGGCTCTGTCCGTTTTTCACTCCCTCTTTAATCAGACCCAGGGGAGTGGCGCCGCTGACGGTGTCGAAGCTCATGGGGAACCATTTGCCCACCGTGGGCCACGTGGTCATCTGTACAGGGAAGGAGATGAGCATAAACACTCGTCCCACCAAAGCGGGGTTGAAGGGGTTCTTTCCCAACCCGCCGAAAGTCATCTTGCCCACGCCGATAGCCACCAGGGCACCGATGGCCACCATCCATATCATCTCGGCTGTGGCAGGCACGTTGAAGGCAAGCAGCAGACCCGTCACGATGGCCGAGCCGTCGCACACTGTTGTGGGCACTTTCATGATGAATTTCTCAATCAGCCATTGGAACAGGCAGCAGCAGGCCACCGACACAATGCTGATGAGCAAGGCGTTCAGACCGAAGTACGCAATGCCGGTGAGCAGCATGGGCACCAAGGCCAGATTGACGAGCCACATGATTTTCTTGGTCGATTCGTCGCTGTGGACGTGCGGTGAACCGGATATCTTCAATAGATTCATATCGTAATAATATATTATAGTTCCTTAAATAATAGATAGTCTTGTTATTTTTTTGCAGCCATCATGGCGCGCACCTTGTTTTTGCCGAGTCGTATTTCGTCGGTAAGGGGTTTGTTGGCGGGGCAGCTGAAGAAGCAGCATCCGCATTCGATGCAGTCCAGGATGTTGTGTGCCTGTGCCTCCTCGATGCGGTTGTTCTTGACCAGGGCCGAGAACAGGTAAGGCTCCAGCCCCATGGGGCAGGCGTTGATGCACTTGCCGCAGCGTATGCAGTTGGTCTCTGGGCGGCGGCGCGACTCCTCCTCGTCCATCACCAGCACACTGCTTGCGCCCTTGGTGGTCGGGGCGTCGAGGTTGCTGACGGCCTTGCCCATCATGGTGCCGCCGCTAATCACCTTGCCCGTGGTCTCGGGCAGGCTGCCGAGGGCGTGCTTGATAATGTCGTTGTAGGTGATGCCTATGCGGCACTGGTAGTTGTGCTGGCTGGGCAGCTTTTTGCCCGTCACCGTGAGGATGTTCTCGATAAGGGGCTTGTTCTTCTGGATGGCTTCATACACGGCGAAAGTGGTGCCGATATTGCTCACCACGCAACCCACGTCGATGGGCAGCTTGCCGCTGGGCACCTTGCGCCCGGTGATGGCGTTGATGAGTTGCTTTTCGGCTCCCTGCGGGTATTTCACAATCAGCGGCTCGACGATGATGCCTTCGAATTTCTTGGCGGCCTCGGTCATCACGCGGATGGGCTCGGGCTTGTTGCTCTCGATGCCGATATAGGCATTGGGGACGCCCAGCGCCTTGCGCAGCAGGCTCACACCGATGCATATCTCCTCGGGGTGCTCCATCATCACGCGGTGGTCGGAGGTGAGGTATGGCTCGCACTCGGCGGCGTTGATAATCAGATATTCGGCCTTCTTGCCTTCGGGCACACTGTATTTGATGTGTGCGGGGAAAGTGGCGCCGCCCAGACCCACGATGCCCATCTCTTTCAGTTTGGCCACAATCTCCTTGGGCTCGAGGGTGCATTCGCGTTTGATGTCGGGTGTGCGGTCGATGGTCTCCATCCATTCGTCCCCCTCCACATCGATGTAGATGGCGGTCTTGGGCAGGCCGACCATGTCCTTGCACACGTCGATTTTGTTCACCGTGCCGCTCACGGGCGAGTGGATGTTGGCGCACATGAACGCCTGCGCTTCGGCAATCAGTTGTCCCACCTTCACCTTGTCGCCTTTGGCCACGATGGGTGTGGCGGGGGCGCCGAGGTGCTGGTTCATTAACACGGCCACCTGTTTGGGCAGGGGCATCTGCTCAATGACGGCGTTGGTGGATATCTTGTTCTCTTCCGGGTGGACACCACCCATTTTGAATGTCTTCATCTTTTCGGATTCTTTTGTTGTGTTGTTCCAGATGTTCGGTTAGTGTGTTACACGGCGGGTGCGGCGGCCGGTGTGGGTGTTGCCGTCGGGGCGGGGGCGGGGGCAGGGGCCGGGGCATTCTCGGCCGGGGTCTCCTTCTTCGGGGGCAGCGGCGGGAAGTTGACGGCGTGGATGGCTCCCGTGGGGCATTCGGCCACACACTTGCGGCACAGGCGGCACAGGTTAAAGTCGATATATGCCAGATTGTTCTCTACCTTGATGGCTCCGAAGGGGCAGGTCTTCTCGCACTTGCCGCAGCCTATGCAGGCGGCGGAGCATGCCTTGCGTGCGGCGGCGCCCTTCTCCTTGTTGCGGCAGGCGACATACACGCGGCGGTTTTTCACGCCTTTCTTGCGCAGCTCGATGATGCCGCGCGGGCAGGCCTTGACGCAGGCTCCGCAGGCGGTGCACTTCTCTTCGTCCACCACGGGCAGCCCCGTCTCGGGGTCGATGCTAAGGGCTCCGAACTGGCATGCGTTGGCGCAGTTGCCAAGCCCCAGGCACCCGAACACACATCCGCTCTCGCCGGCATACACGCTGTTGGCGAAAGCGCAGTCCTTCAGGCCGTCGTAATTGTTCTTGGCCACGGCGTTGGCACAGCTTCCGTTGCAGCGCACCACTGCCACCATGGGGTCGGACACCTCGGGGGTGCAACCCAGCAGGGCGGCCACCTTCTTGGCCACTTCCTCGCCTCCGGCGGGGCATTTCAGCCCGTCCATGTTGCCTTGTTTCACAAAGGCTTCGGCCATGGCGCGGCAGCCGGCTTTTCCGCATCCTCCGCAGTTGGCTCCGGGCAGCACCTCGGCCACCTCGTCAATCAGCGGATCTTCTAAAACTTTGAACTTTTGGGCGACAAAATACAGCACTATGGCAAAGATGACACCTATCGCGCCAAGCACCAGCACTGCAGTCAAAATCATGTTAGTCATTGTTTTATTAGTGTTTTGTTAGTTTTCGGATTATATAACATTTAAAATGCAAATTTACGTTTTTTTTTCAGATTGGCAAGCTTTATTTATATTTTTTTATAAAAAAGATTTCAACCGTTCCGCTGCAGGTGGTTAATACCCACTTGCCGCGGGGTGCGAAAAGGCACCCGGGGGGGGTGTGCCCGTCTACCATCCGGCAGGCGGCAGGATGAACGCCGCCGAGGCAGTTGTATAGTTTTGTTAAAATGCTTATTATTAGATTGTTGGCGACATTTTGCCGGGCCGTGCACCGCTTCTCAGCAGGGAGTGGGGCCGTTCAATGCAGCATCGTTGTGGGTCCGTTCTCGGGTCGTTATCCGTCGTATCGTCGGAAAACGATGCTGTAACGATGCAGTGACGATGCCGGATTGAACGAACTTGCTGCAGGGCGGGCGGCATTGGCGGGCGGCAGGCCGCGCTTTGGGGTGTTCGCGGGGGGGGCTTTCGGGTGCGGGGATGGGGGAGTTTTTCGCTCGCCAACTGGTGAAAAACGGGCTTCCGACGGTACGGTGAGGCATGGAGGGCGCGGGTTTCGAAAAGAAGTCGGGCGCGTTTGTGTTGATTCTGCTATGTGTTGCATGTCAGGAGTTTGTGTTGCGATGTGTTTTTTTGTTGCAAAATTTGGGGAGAAAAAACTTGTTGAATGAAAAAAAATGTGTAATTTTGTAGCTGGAAAATAATGCAAAATAAATACGATTTGTTATGAGTAAAGTACTTGTTGGATTCGATTTCTCTAGCGGTTCGGCCAATGCAGTCGATGTGGCCATTGATATTGCCAACCGTTTTCAGCAGGATTTGCGCTTGGTATATGTGAAAGAGAAGAACCAGGACGAAGTCCCGATTCGTGCCGAGATCGAACGCCGCAATGCCGGAGTGGCTCATCTGCTCAAAGGCATCAAGATGGAATATGTCATCCGCGAGGGCAAGGTGTCGCGCGAGTTGTGCGCCCAGGCCAAGGAGGATGATGCGTTCTTGATTGTGGTGGGCACGCACGGCATGTCGGGTTTCGAGAAGAACTGGATCGGCCGGAATACCTACCGCACCATTGCCGAGTCGCCCTATCCGGTGCTGACGATGCGTGAGGATTTCAATTTCCGCAAATCGTTGGAGCGTATTGTGGTGCCTATCGACAGCTCGTCCGACACAAGGCAGAAGGTGCCTGCTGCGGCCAATTTTGCCAAGGCTTTCGGGGCCGAACTGCATATCCTGGGTCTCTACACGACCGACAACAAGACCATTAAGGGCATTGTGGACAGTTATGTGAACCAGGTGGACAACTACTTGACCAAGGCCAATGTGAAGCATGTGTGCAATTTTGTCAACGTTCCGAAGAACTTGACTGTCACCACCTTGGAGTATGCCGATCAGGTGGATGCCGACATGATTGTCATCATGACCGAGCAGGAGACGTCGCTGGCCAGCTTCCTGCTTGGCAACTATGCGCAGCAGATGCTCACCATGTCCACCCGTCCGGTGCTCTCCATACGCCCCGAGGAGGTGAACTCGTTCGCCAAGTAGCGGCGCTCGAGGTGCCTGTCCGGGCCTTGTCCGCCCAGGGCTGAGTAGTACTATAAAACGACAAGAGATGAAAAGAATCCTTTTGCTGGCTACGATGGCAGCGTTGTTCTGCAGTACGGCGTGGGCGCAAACCTACCGTCCCTATGGCAGCAACCGCAGCAGGGGCCATGTCGAGATAAAAGGCGACGTGGCCGTCGCGCAGTTGGTGCAGAAGCATATCGAGCTCAACGAGCGTGTGCGCACCATCCCCGGCTACCGTATCCAGGTGGCTTCGCTTTCCGGCACGGCCTCCAAGAACAGGGCTTTCGAGATGAAAGACCGTATTCGCGAGTTGTATCCCGGGGTGGAGGCCTATGTGGTCTTTGACGAGCCTAATTTCAAAGTGAAAGTGGGTGATTTCCGAACCCGGCTCGACGCCTATGTATTTCTGCTGCGGATTCGGAACGACTTCCCCGGCACGATTATCCGCGATAATATCTACCCCACGCAAATCGACTGGGATGAGATGATTCCCGAATCGGAAGACGATATTTGACAGTCCTCTAGCGGCGGGCAGTGCTTGCCCGCCGTTTTTTTTGTTGTTCAGGTTGGGTTGTATCGTGGTGTGAGCCCCACACTAAACACCGCAGGTGGGCAGTGTGGGGAAACAGAGACCGTCCCTATGCGTGTCGAAGATACGCCACATCATGACAATCGACAAGGTAGCGTGCCTCCGGCACGCAGAATAATAGTATTAGTTCCCACCCCACACGGCACTTCGCTTCGTGTGGGGTTAATAGGATTACGTGCTTTCAGCACGTATATCGGGCGCTAATCATAAAAAATGTTAAATATTCGGTTGGGGGGGGTATCCAAAACGGGGGTAAAGACTCTATATATAGAGAGCACTATGCAAAAAACAAGATTTATTAACGACTAACACAGTATTGTCATGAAAAAAGTATTCTTTTTTATTGTAGCATTACTTTCAGTGGCGTCGGTTTCGGGCCAGAGCACAGTGTGGGAGATGCCCACTGTTCCGAGCGACACCTCCATCGTGCGCCACTGGCGGAACGGAGAGTACATTGTCTATACCCGCCGGGCGGGGTTGCCGGGTGAGGTGATGTACCACAACAGCGTTGCCGGCAACGTAAGGAAGGCCGACCTGCCCTCGGGAGCGGTTATAAACGATTTCCGCATATTCAACGACACGGTCTTTGCAGGAGGCTCGCTGCAGCTGGGCGGTCACAATGTCGGGCTGCTGGCCTGTTTTGCCATCAACGACCTGCTGACGGGCAGCTGCACGTTCCATTGGACGTACCTGAATGCGTCACCCATGAGTGGCTTGTGTAGCAATCCGGGTAACTATGACTGGATTACCGGTATAAGGCGGTTGGAAGTGTTCAGCTTCAGGGGCAGGCCGGTAGTGGCATTCATCTCGGACAACGTCATCCTGACAACTCCAAGTAACTATTCCGGCATCCAGTACCATCGCATAGGCTGCGGGGATGCGCTGTTCCAAAACTCGAGCTGGTTTATCAATCCGTATCATTACAACAAGGACGGGCAGGACAAGTACACGGACATTGCCGTGATGGACAACTACGTGGCGGTGGTGTCGCACGACACGGTGTACGACCTTGCCGGTTTCGAGCTGTATAGCAAGGGGGTGTCTTTTGCCTCTCACCCCCTCCCTGTGGGGAGCGGCACGACGGTGTACAGCTTCACCGACCACGAGGTGGAAGGGCGTGTGATGGCCACGGCGCTGGAGGGAGACCTCTTCGCGGTGGCATACCACTACAAGGATCCATCGGGAGCCAGCGGTCTGTCGTTGAAATGGATATCGGTGAGCGCGGGCGTGCCGACGATACAATACAGCATAGACATACCCCTGCCTGCAGTGGGCGGACGTGAGATGCGCGATGTGCGCTACAGCCGTCAAAGCAACAGCCTGTGGGTGTTGGCCGACGAGGCAGAGCAGACCACAGGGCTGTGGGAGAGCTACATACACCGGGTGGACATGGGGAATGTGTACGCCGGGATGTACGAGGAACGATACTATCCGGGCTACAAGCTGTATTCGCTCGACGGATATGATGGTGGAGGCCACATTGTCGGCGGAATGATGAACGGACACCTGACGGTATGTGGCGAGAAGATGCTCCCCATCCCGATACATTGCTACACGCAGCAGACAGTGAAAGGCGACAGGACGGCTCCAACCATGTCGGTGGTCGGGCATCACCACTGCCTGACAGTACCAGACAAGAGACCAGGGCCGATTTCTGTTCCGGTTGTAGATATACCTGCAGACTTGATATGTGGATATTAAAAACTAGGCTCTGGTTTGGTGTTTGACTGTTTTTTCTACGCCCCCCCCTTCTATCCAGCATCCCGAAATGAAGAAGTGCCAGTGGCACACCGATAGCGTCGGCAGAGAAGGAAACGACAATGAGAAAGGTCGTCAAAAAACAGTCATACTTGTACTGGAGCAAATATAATAGGTTGTCAATAAATAATATGTCTAACATTCAAAAATAACAGATATGAAAAAAGTTGTGTTTATATTGATGGTTGTGCTGGGATGGGGGATGGCCGCCCAGGCACCCAGGTATGTCAGGATCGACACAGTGTACAAGCCCTATTTCCAGTTCGACTACAGGACGTGGTTGGACACGGACAACACTCACCCATTGTATGCTGGGGCTAATACTATGTCATACCCTAATCGATTTTCTATAGATACTCTTTTTATTAGAGTAGATGGGTCACACTTCCAAGGAGATGCACTCCAATACAACTATGTAGAACAACCCACCGATGTGTATGGACTGTCCCTATATTATCCCAATTATAGTAATGATACCTTCACTCCACTCCCTCCTACAGTGCAAGAATACCTGTATTTGTATGAGGCGGAGCCTGATACATGCCGGTTGATGGCACAGGTGCCTTTGGACTATGGCATTCCTGTATGCGAGAGGGATACATTCGGAGAGTGGTATTGCCGTCATGGTGATATCATAACTAATCCTTGTCCTTGTGGTGAGCCAGTGCTAAGTGTTCATAATCCAAGATTTGACCGAAGGGATTATTATTTCGACAAGCCCATTCGTGTGCAGGACTCGTTTTACGTTGGATTCTCAGCGAATTCTGGCAAGGAATTGTTTATCGTATTGGAAGATACTATACTTCCTGATTGGGCTACAACCTATAGTATACTATCTACATCAGGTCTTAGTGTGTTTGGTTATTATATGTACCCCGACTCATCCTGCTGGATAAGGAATCCGATGAGGCTGCACTGGGAACCGAATGCCTCTTATCTTAACGATTACTTATATGGTACATTGCTCTATAACCTTCGACCCAATGAATGGACGTACCAGACGGTGCCGGAGTTCTTTCTCGTGCTGCCGATATTCAAGGTATACGACACGATATGGACGGTGGACACGCCAGCCTGCACGCCTGTGTGGGATTTCAGGATCATGAGCCGGTACGACAACACGGTGCGGCTGCGGTGGTCGCACGACGGGACGCACAACGAGTGGCAGCTGTCGTACGGGCCGCAGGGGATCCGGCCAGAGGACGGCACGATGGTGACCTGCCACACGAACACGTGGAGCTACGACGACACGGTGGGTGAGCTGATGGTGGCGTATGTGCGGACGGTGTGCCGCGAGCTGGACACGGTGCGCTACAGCGAGTGGAGCGAGGGGGTGGAGTGGCTGGTGCTGCAAGGTGTCGACCAGCCGGAGGTCGGCCAGCCGGAAGTGGTGCTGCGGCCCAACCCGGCAAAGGAGCGCGTGGAGGTTGTATCGCCAGCCGAGGTGAAGAGGATAGAGGTGTACGATGCCGGCGGGGTGAAGTGGCGCGAGCTGTCCAAAGGCACGTCGGGATTCGCGGTGGACGAGTGGCCGAAGGGGACGTACATGGTGGTGGTGCACACGTCGGCCGGCACCGTCACCAAGCGCCTGGTAGTGGAATAGAAAGCCAACTCTGATAAAGACAAAGGTCTTGATGGCATCATCAAGACCTTTATGTTTTGTAGCGGGAATCAGACTTGAACTGATGACCTCCGGGTTATGAATCCAGCGCTCTAACCAGCTGAGCTATCCCGCCAACTTTTTCCTTCAAAGCGGTTGCAAAAGTACTAACTTTTTGCGACATGGCAAAATTTTTTTGAAAACTTTTTTCGTACATACTATAAATGAATTTTTTACGTTAACGAAAACAACGAACAATTTACTGCAAATGGCTACAGAAGACAAGAAGTTATACAGCAATTTCGATTACGAAACGGCACTGAATGTGCAGAAAGGTGTGGAACAACCTGAACAAGTGAGCAATAGCTATATCGAGCGAGTGAGGTCGCTGCGTCGAGCCGAGCCCACAGTAGAGGAATTGGTGGGCGGGATACTGCGAGGCGACCGAACGATGCTGAGCCGAGCCATCACGCTGGTGGAAAGTTCGCTCCATGCCCACCAGCAGAAGGCCCAGCAGGTGATAGAACGCTGCCTGCCCTATTCGGGCAAGTCGGTGCGTCTGGGCATCACCGGTGTGCCGGGTGCAGGCAAGAGCACCATCATAGAGGCTTTGGGTAAGTATCTCACCGCGCATAAGCACAAGGTGGCGGTGCTGGCCATCGACCCCAGCAGCGAACGCAGCAAGGGCAGCATCTTGGGCGACAAGACCCGCATGGAGGAGCTCTCGGTCGACCCCAATGCGTTTATCCGGCCTTCCCCCTCGGCGGGGTCGCTGGGAGGCGTGGCACGCAAGACCCGCGAGATAATCGTGCTGTGCGAGGCCGCGGGGTTTGATGTGGTGATAGTGGAGACGGTGGGCGTGGGGCAGTCGGAGGTGGCGGCGCACTCGATGGTCGACTTCTTCCTGCTCTTACAACTGGCCAACACCGGCGACGAGCTGCAAGGTATCAAGCGCGGCATCATGGAGATGGCGGATATGATTGCCATCAACAAGTGCGACATCGACCCAATGAAGGCCGAACTGGCGGCCACTCAGTTCCGCAATGCCCTGCACCTTTTCCCCATGCCCGATTCGCAGTGGATGGTGAAGGTGATGCTTTGCTCAGCCTATACCCACCAGGGTGTGCAGGAACTGTGGAACAATGTGATGGAGTATGTCACTTTTACCAAGTCGAACGGCTATTTCTATCACAAGCGTCAGCAGCAGAACCTGCGTATCCTTAACGAGACTATCGAGAACGGCCTGCGCGACCGTTTCTACAACGCCCCCGGCATGGAGGAGCGCATCGCCCAGGTGAGCAAGGATATTCTGGAGAACAAGATAAGCGCCTACGCTGCCGCCGACATGCTTCTCGACAGCAACCAATAGCATGATATACCTGCATATCCCTTTCTGCCACCGCAAGTGTACCTATTGCGCCTTCTATTCGGTGGTCACGTCCGGCGACAGGCAGGCTTATGTCGACGCCCTCCGTAAGGAGCTGGACATGCGCCGGCACGAGGCAGGCCACCCCGTCCGCACGGTTTATTTTGGCGGAGGTACGCCCTCGGTTCTTTCCGTCGGCCAGCTGGGGCAGATTGTGGATGCCCTGGCGGCACATTACGACATTGCGGCAGTGGAGGAGGCCACCCTTGAGGCCAATCCCGAAGACCTGACCCCTGAATATCTTCACGCCCTCGCGGCATTGGGCTTTTTCAACCGCATCAGCATCGGTGTGCAGTCGTTCAGCGACAGCGATTTGAAGCTGCTCAACCGGCGGCACAGCGCCATCCAGGCTGTGGAGGCGGTGCAGAACGCTTTCGATGCAGGCTTCGACAACATCAGCGTCGATTTGATATACGGCTTGCCTCATAGCGACACGGAACAATGGCTCGAGAACTTGCGGCAGGTGGAGCAGTTGCCCGTCAGCCACCTCTCGGCCTACGCCCTGACCATCGAGCCGGGGACGATACTTGCAAAGCAGGTGGAGAGTGGTCGTATCGTAACCGTCGGCGAGGAGGAGGTGTTGCGCCAGTATGGGGCGTTGTGCATGTGGGCAGGGGAGCACGGATTCGAGCAGTATGAGATATCGAATTTCTGCCGTCCCGGTTTCAAGGCGCGGCACAACAGCCGCTATTGGGACCGGACTCCTTATCTCGGTGTGGGTGCTGCCGCCCACTCGTTCGACGGGGGATACCGCCGTTGGAATGTGGCTGATGTGAAGCAGTATGTGGAGAGTGTCGCGGCAGGACATATCGCCCACGAAGAAGAGCAGCTGGGGTTGAAAGATGCCCACAACGAATATCTGATGACCGCTCTGCGGACGGTGGAAGGCATAGCAAAGGACAAGGTGATGAAGCCGTTTGCCGCTCGGTTGGCAGAAGCGGTTGGGAAGTTTGTGGACGCCGGGTGGGTTGAGGAGACCCTCACGCACTACCGCCCCACGGCCGAAGGACTGCTGCATGCCGACGGCATGGCGGCAGAATTGTTTATCCCAAATCGGTCATTAGGGTTTATGGCAGATTAGTATTTGTTTCGAGCAGATTGGCCGCATCGCTGTCGAAGGCGTAGCGGGCTACGGCGAGACAGGGATGTGGCCAAGATGCCGAAAGAAATGCTGATATGGCATAAACAGACCTGAAAAAAGAGAGATTGATTGTAAAGTCGGCCTAATGACCGATTTGGGATTATTGATTGAGGTAGGAGAGTCCCGCTATGTCGCCGCCGCAGTTGTCGTGGCGTGCTCCGGTGACGCTGCCCAGGCAGTTGTTCTGCTTGTGCAGGCGAAGGTATCCCAGCAGGGCGAAGATGATGGCTTCCTTGTAGTCGATGATGTCGTCGGCGGGTACGGTGATTTTGCATCCCGGTATCATGGCTTGCAGGCGTGCCATGAGGAATTTGTTCTTGGCTCCGCCGCCGGTGACGAGCATGGTGCTGATACTATGTCCTTTGATGGCCCAGGTGATTTGCTGTGCGATATGCTCGACAGTGGTGCGGAGCAGTGTCCTCACATCGGATTCGCCAGTGGAGTACAGCGGCAGGAAATGGGAGACAAACCACTCCTTGCCCAGCGATTTGGGCATGGGTCGGCGGTAGTAGTCGAGGGCATTCATACGGGTCAGCAGCGCGTTGTCCACGTTGCCGCTGCGCGCCAGTTGTCCATTGTTGTCGAAGGCACGCCCTTCCATCCGCGACAGGTGGTTGAGGGCCATGTTGCAGGGGCATACATCGAAGGCCACCCTGCTGCCCGAAGGCTCTTCGTATGAGATGTTGGAGAAACCACCTAGGTTCAGGCAGGCATCGTACTGGCCAAAAAGCAGCCTGTCGCCGATGGGCACAAGCGGAGCCCCCTGACCACCCATGGCCACGTCGAGATTGCGGAAGTTGAACACCACGGGCAGCCCCGTCTCGGCGGCAATGGCGTCGCCGTCGCCTATCTGGGTGGTCAGCATCAGCTGCGGCTGGTGGAAGATGGTGTGTCCGTGCGAGGCCACGGCATCGCACGGGCCGGGATGCTCCTGGCGGAAACGGTTGACCATCTGCCCAAGGTAATGCCCCAGCTTTACATTCATCAGGGCGTATTCGTAGGCGGAGGCTTTCTCGAGGGTGGAGAGCACGCGTGTCCAGTCTTTGCTGTAGACATACGTCTCGGCGGCTAGGAGACGGAAGCGACGGTCGTCGATTTCGCAGTAGGCAACATCCAATCCATCGAGGGAGGTGCCGGACATCAATCCTATTATTCTCATGGCGTGTGTTTTGTTTGTGTTTATAGGGTTCTAAGGGTGTTTGGTTGGTGGCGGGAGGGTGGCAAGGGCTGCTTTCAGGTCGACGACAAAGTCTTGGTTGAAGAGTTCGATGCCGGGCTTGAACAGATGGTTGCTGTTGCAGAAGTGCACGGTGTCCACCAGTGGCAACAGCTTGTAGCGGTAAGGTCCGAGGGCTTTCATCTTGTTCTCGAACCATTCGTGGTTTTTGAATGCCGAGCGCAACTGGTAGGCATCCTGCACCTCCACCAGCATGTAGGGGATGTTGTGCTCTTTCAGCAGGTCGAGGCATTGCTTCAACGCCTCCATCTGTTCGGGCCGGATGATGAGGTTGTGGCGCGAATAGCGTTTGCGCTCAAACTCTTTGGTGTTGATTTCCACATACCCGCCGGGGATGTATTCGGCATCGTCCATGGTGCGCTCCTCGTGGAAACGCTCCAGCCGGTGGCGTACCTTCTGGTTGTATAGACTGTAGAGCCAAGTGTTTATCACCTTCATGTTGCCGGTGTTCCAAGCCATCTTCGTGGCTTCGCAGGTGATGGGTGCGTTCATCAGCAGGTCGACGGCGCACTCGATGCCGTCGTTCTTCATGATGTCGGGGTGGACTTCGAAGACCACAAAGCGGGGATTGATGCTGTCGAGGTAGGCCTTCAGCAGCACGTAGGTCTGCACGGGTGTCTGGTTGGAGGAACCCAGGTTGAAGCAGCTGATGCCCTGCGAGCGGTAGAAACGGGTGTCGAAAGTGCGGTAGCAGTGCGACGAGCCGAGGAAGAGAACGTCAACATTGCGGTAGTTGCGGATGTCTTTGATGCGGGAGTTGAGGAAACCGCGATTGGCCATCTCGGTGCGGGCGGTGCGTACCCACCCCATGTCGCCCAGCAGGCAAAGCAGCACAGGGTAGGCCACCAAAGCTACCAGGGCGAAGAGTATCGTGTTTTTCAGCAGTCGTTTCATCTCAGAATTGGAAATAGATAAAAGGCATCTCGTTGGTGACCATATAGGCGCCAATCATGAATATCAAGGCAGTATAGCCCGCCCAGCGGAGGGCGCGGCAGCGCGGCTGGCGTTGGAACTCGTGTTCTCTGCCGCGATTGAGCCATTCCACCACCGTCATGACCGTTACTGCCACGAACACCACCCATGCGTCCATGTTGGAAGTGAGGGTGGGGGAGCCGTCGAAGAGGGTCGAGAACATGTGGACGTAATACTGCCAGGCCTCGGCGATGCTGTCGGCGCGGAACAGTATCCACCCCATCACCGCCAGGAAGAAGGTGACGAGCATCTGCCCCAGCTCGCGCAGGGAAGGCAGGGCACGCCCCTCGGCCACCACGTTGCGGTATTTGCGGTTCCGGCCCATCAGGATAAGAGGCAGGAAGAGCAGGGCATGATAGGCGCCCCAGGCCACAAACGTCCAGTTGGCCCCATGCCACAGACCGCTGACCAGGAAGATGACAAGGGTGTTGAGCAGCACGCGTCCTTTCGGCACACGGCTGCCGCCCATGGGGATGTAGATATAGTCGCGGAACCAGGTGGTGAGCGAGATGTGCCAGCGGCGCCAGAACTCGGCAATGTCGCGGCTGAAATAGGGCACGTTGAAGTTGCGGCGCAGCCGGATGCCGAACAGCTTGGCGCAGCCGATGGCGATGTCGCTGTAGCCGGAGAAGTCGCCGTAGATCTGGATGGTGAAAAGCACGGCGGCAAGCAGCAGCGACGCCCCGTTGAACCAGTAGGGATGGTCGAAGATATTGTCCACATAGATGGCGCAGCTGTCCGCCACCACCATCTTCTTGAAGAAGCCCCACAGCATCTGTCGCAGACCATCCACGGCGGTGCGGTAGTCGAAGCGGCGCGGCTGTTCAAACTGGGGTAGCAGGCTGGTGGCACGCTCGATAGGACCTGCCACCAACTGGGGGAAGAAGCTCACGTAGGCAAAGAAAGCCACCGCGTTGCGGGTGGGTTGGATGACCCCACGGTACACGTCAATGCTGTAGCTGAGGGCCTGGAAGGTGTAGAACGAGATGCCCACAGGCAGCACCAAGTGCAGCAGCAGCCGGTCGGCATTCCCGCCCAGGAACGCGTCGGCAAACGACTGGGCAAAGAAATCGTAGTACTTGAACAACCCAAGGATAAGCAGGTTCACCACAATGTTGGCCCATAGGTAGAACTTGGCCGACGGCCATTTGTCGTTATCCCTTTGACGAGCGTTGGTGATGGCTATGCCGGAGGCGAAACTGCACAGCGTAGTGAATGCGATAAGCAACAGGAAACGCCAGTCCCACCAGCCGTAGAAGAGGTACGATGCAGCCACCACAAAAGCGTTCTGCCACAGCAACCGCCTGTGCAAAAGCCAATAGATACAGAACACTATCGGCAGGAATATCAGGAATTCTATCGAGTTAAACAGCATAAAACAGTTTGCAAAGGTACGAAAAAAAACTGGAATCGCACCGTTTATGTTGCAATAAACAGAATTGCAAGACACTGACCCGATAAAAAAAAGTCGAGCCTCCGGCATGCAAAGTAAAAAGGAAAGAGTTACCTCGCCCTCTAACAGAAATTATGGAATGGCACACTCGCCCCAACTTGGAATTATTCTTGGAATCCCATTCTAATCTTTTTTACGTACAACAGTTTTGATGTTGCAGAGAGGCGTAAATGAGTTAATTGGTATTTTTTATTTTGCCGTTTGAAAAAAAAATGCTATCTTTGCAAATCGAATTTGGTGTGTTCTCACGCCGCTTTGTGTGTTAAAATAAGTAAAATCAACATAGTACTATGAAGAAGATTATCAACACCCCCAAGGCCCCGGCAGCTATCGGGCCTTACAGCCAGGCCGTGCTGGCTGGCAACACACTTTACATTTCGGGTCAAATCCCCATCAATCCCGCCACCAAGGAGGTCCCCGAAGGCATTACCGCCCAGACCGAGCAGGTGATGCAGAACATCAAGGCTATCCTCGATGAGGCCGGTTTCACTTTCCAAGATGTGGTGAAATCCACCTGTCTGCTGGCCGACATGGAGTATTTCAAGCCCATGAACGAGGTCTACGCCAAGTACTACAGCACCGATTGCCCCGCCCGTGCCGCCTTCGCCGTGAAAGGCTTGCCCATGGGTGTGCTGGTGGAAATTGAGACGATTGCAGTAAAATAAAAGTCATAAACGTCTGGATATTCGGACGAGTAGGACTATTCAGACATAAAACCCTTAAAGAATGGATTTTAGTTTCACAAAACAAGAACAGCTCTTCCTGCAGATGATTCGCGAGTTTGCAGAGAAAGAGGTGAAGCCGTTGGCCGCAGAGGTTGACGAAGAGGAACGTTTCCCCATGGAGACGGTCGAAAAGATGGCCAAGATTGGTTTGATGGGTATTCCTATCCCCACGCAATACGGCGGTGCCGGCGGCACCAATATCATGTACGGCATGGCCGTTGAGGAGCTCTCGCGCGTGTGTGCCACCACGGGTGTCATCCTGTCCGCCCACACCAGCCTTTGCTGCGCCCCCATCCTGGAGGCCGGCACCGAGGAGCAGAAGATGAAGTACCTCCCCAAACTGGCCAGCGGCGAATGGATTGGCGCTTTCGGCCTCACCGAGCCCAATGCCGGTACCGACGCAGCCGGTCAGCAGACCACTGCAGTCCTTGAAGGCGACGAGTGGGTACTCAACGGCAGCAAGATTTTCATCACCAACGGCAGCTATGCCAACGTGTTCATCATCATCGCCATGACCGACAAGAGCCTCGGTACCAAGGGCATCAGCGCCTTTATCGTCGAGAAGACCGACCCCGGTTTCAGCATCGGCAAGAAGGAAAAGAAGATGGGTATCCGCGGCAGCGCCACCACCGAGCTTATTTTCGAGGATTGCCGCATCCCGAAGGACCGCCAGCTGGGTCAGCTGGGCAAAGGCTTCGGCTTGGCCATGAAGACCCTCGACGGTGGCCGTATCGGCATTGCCTGCCAAGCTCTCGGCATTGCCCAGGGCGCTATGGACGAGACCGTCCGCTACACTAAGGAGCGCAAGCAGTTCGGCCGTAGCATCAGCCAGTTCCAGAACACCCAGTTCCAGATGGCCGACCTCGAGACCAAGGTGCAGGCAGCCCGTCTGCTCTGCCGCTCGGCCCACTACAAGAAAGACAACGGCCTGCCTTACTCCGCCGATGCCGCTATGGCCAAGCTCTTCGCTGCCGAGACGGCTATGGAGGTAACCACCAAGGCTGTCCAGTTCCACGGCGGCTACGGCTACACCCGCGAATATCCCGTTGAGCGCATGATGCGCGATGCCAAGATTACCGAAATCTATGAGGGCACCAGCGAGGTCCAGCGCATGGTTATTGCCGGTAAATTGTTTAAATAATAATCAGAATACTTTGAAAGAATGAATATTGTAGTTTGCATAAAACAAGTGCCGGACACTACCGAGGTGAAAATCAACCCCCAAACCGGCACGCTCATCCGTGAAGGCGTCCCCAGCATCATGAACCCCGACGACAAGGGTGGTTTGGAGTTCGCCCTTCAGCTGAAAGATAAATACGGTGCACACGTCACGGTCATCACCATGGGTCTGCCCCAGGCCGAGGCCATCCTGCGCGAAGCCCTTGCCATGGGCGTCGACAGAGCCATCCTGCTCACCGACCGCAAGCTTGGCGGTGCCGATACCCTGGCCACCTCCAGCGCTATCGCCGGTGCCCTGCGCACAATGGATTACGACCTGATTATCACCGGCCGCCAGGCTATCGACGGCGACACTGCACAGGTGGGTCCCCAGATTGCCGAGCACCTCGACCTGCCGCAGGTCTCCTACATGGAAGACCTCCAGTACGACGAGGCCACCAAGACCTTCACCATCCGCAAGCAGATGGAGGACGGATACCAGATTCTCCAGATGCAGGCTCCCTGTGTGGTCACCGCTCTCGCCAGTGCCGTACATCCCCGCTACATGACTGTCAGCGGCATCGTCACCGCCTTCGACAAGGAGGTCGAGGTATGGGGTGCCGACCGCATCAATGTCCCCGAGGACCGTATCGGCAAAGCCGGCTCTCCCACGTCGGTATTCAAATCGTTCCCCAAGCAGCTGAAGCCTGCCGGCCAAACCTTCGAGGTCTCCCCCGAAGAGGCTGTGGAACTCATCATCAATAAACTTAAAGAAAAACATATTATCTAATAGCCATGAATTTACAAGATTATAAAGACGTATACGTATTTGCCGAACAGCGTGACGGCGTCATCCAGAATGTAGCTCTTGAGCTGTTAGGTAAAGCCCGCGAGCTGGCCGATGCCAACAACGAGAAGGTTGTTGCCATCCTTTTGGGCAAGGACATCAAGGGCAAGGCTCAGGACCTCATCGCTGCCGGTGCCGACAAGGTGCTGGTTGTTGACCACGACCTGCTGGCCACCTATCTCACCGAGCCTTATACCCAGGCCATCACCCAGATTATCAAGGAGCAGAAACCAAGCATCTTGCTTATCGGTGCCACCACCATTGGTCGTGACCTCGGTCCCCGTGTCTCCGCCCGTAACGTGACCGGCCTCACCGCCGACGCCACCAAGCTGGAGATCAGCGACGACGAAGCCCACGAGTTCCGCATGACCCGTCCGGCCTTCGGCGGCAACCTGATGGCCACCATCCTCTGCAAACAGCACCGTCCGCAGATGTCTACCGTCCGTCCCGGTGTGATGCAGAAGATGCCCGCCGACCCCAGCCGCAAAGGTGAAGTGGTGGACTACACTGTCCAGTTCGACGAGAAGAAAATCAACCGCGTGAAGATTGTCAAGACCGTCAAGGAAGAGAAGGTCATCACCGACATCAGCCAAGCCAAGATACTGGTCAGTGGCGGTCGTGGTGTAGGCACCAAGGACGGCTTCTCCAAGCTCGAGGCCTTGGCCAAAGAGCTGAAGGGCGAAGTGTCCAGCAGCCGTGCCATGGTTGACGCTGGCGTCATGGATCAGAGCCGTCAGGTGGGACAGACCGGTAAGACCGTGCGCCCCAACCTCTATCTTGCCTGTGGCATCAGCGGTGCCATCCAGCACCTCGCCGGTATGGAGGAGAGCGAACTGATTATCGCCATCAACAAGGACAAGTTCGCCCCCATCTTCAGCGTTGCCGACCTCGGTATTGTGGGCGACCTCCACAAGATTGTCCCCATGCTCACCGAGCGCCTCAAATCGATGCAGAAGTAACATTACTTCCTAAACAATCAGAGACATCCCTTTCCCAGGATGTCTCTTTTTAATTATACTATTTAGCATTATGCTAAATAGTATAATTGTTACGTGCTAATAATTAATGAGATGTAGAGGTGTGTATATATTTGTGTTATATAATTGATAAAAACAAGTATCGATTGCATTGATCCCAAATCAGTTTTGAGGTCACTGATTCTCTTCAATCCAATGACCGATTGGGGTTGATCAGGCGTGTTGTATCTTCGGTGTATCAATGCAGCACCATCAATATGCAGCTGTCCGTTTGTTTTCTGTCATCCTAACAGACAACGAGCGATTATGTAATGAAAAATGAACAACTAGGGAAGGACGTCACTACGTACTTTTTTTTCTGCATCAAGGTGTCCGGCTGGGACGGTTAGGCCTGATTGTCCCCATCCTGGGCGTGTGGGTTGAAACGAAATGATGTGCTTGTAAAGCAAGTCACCCCAAAGTCGGGGAGGGGTCTGAAACATCTAAGTGCTTGGTGGCAGGCACTTGATGGCCGCTATGCTCACCCTGTTCCACATATTTTTGCGGGGGATATGAAAAATACGGAGAGGGACCGTTCAATCCTGCATCGTTATAGTAACGTTATAGTATCGTTACTCGAAATGATAACGGATAACCAGCCGAGAAGCAGGCAACATCAAGCCGAGATTGAACGACCCAAGTGGGTCGTGGCGTGCCGTCCGCTGAGACTTCCCGGCCCTGCGGTGGGGCAGGGGAGACGTGGAGAGGGGGCAAAGGCTAGGCAGGGAAGGAGATGGGAGGGCGTTGCGGTGGGGTCGGACCATGCCCGTATGAGGCGGGGAGGAAGGCCGTTGGGACATGGATGAAAATACTCGCTCTAGTATAAACTAGAACCATTGCATTATGCTAAAAGGTGTAATTGTCACATGCTGATAATTAATGATATATAAAGGTGGGTGGAAAATTGTTTGTGTCTAATACCAATTGGACATTTGGGTTTAAGTCGGATTTTCGTCTCATTTTACATTACACTATGGCTGCACTTTTTTTACTGTACCTATAAATTTAAGGTAAGGAATAAGTAAAGTATATTGCGATGGAACAACGACTGATTTGTGTATCTCCTACAGCGTTCTCGGTTTCCTATTCCCCAAGTTGGAGGGGGGTAATACATCTTAGTGCTTGGTGGCAGGCACATTATTGTTCACTGCTCACCGTTTGTCACACATCTTTACAGAAAAAATGGCATCTTACATTTATTGTGTGTAAGTACCTCAGTTTTAGGATGAATTGCACTTTTTTGTTGTTCTGTGCATGTGCCTTCATTGTGTTAATTTGAAAGAAATTAATAAAAGTGTTATCAATAATTCAATTTTTTTTTCTATTTTTGCAATTTGTAAGTAGTATAAGCATCGTCGTAATATAGCATTTATTTTATATACCAAAATATTTAAGGTTATGAGGGTAATTATCACAAAAGACTACACCGACATGTCTTTATGGGCAGCAAACTATGTGGCCCAAAGAATCATTGATGCCAATCCCACCCCCGAAAGGCCGTTCGTATTGGGTTGCCCCACCGGCAGCTCGCCCAAAGGTCTCTATCGGCATCTGATTGAATTGAATAAGAAGGGGGTAATCAGTTTCCAGAATGTTGTCACTTTCAACATGGATGAGTATGTGGGGCTGGATGTCAACCATCCGGAGAGTTACCACAGCTTTATGTGGACCAACTTTTTCAACCACATCGACATCAAGAAGGAGAATGTGCACATCCTCGACGGCAACGCTCCCGACCTGCTTGCCGAGTGTGCCCATTACGAGGAGATGATCGCACAGGTGGGCGGCATCGACCTGTTTATGGGCGGCATAGGCCCCGACGGCCATATTGCTTTCAACGAGCCGGGCAGCAGCCTTTCTTCGCGTACACGTATCAAGACCCTCACCACCAACACTATCCAGGCCAACTGCCGTTTCTTCGACGGCGATGTGACCAAGGTGCCCAAACAGGCCCTTACGGTTGGTGTGGGAACGGTGATGGACGCCCAGGAGGTTATGATTATGTGCAACGGTCCTGCCAAGGCACGTGCTTTACGGCACATGATTGAGGAGGGGGTCAGCCACATGTGGACGGCCAGCATGTTGCAGATGCACCGCCACGGCATTGTGGTGTGCGATGAAGAGGCTTGCGAGGAGTTGAAAATCAGCACATATAACTATTTTAAGGACAAACAACAGTTGGAGGGTGTGCTGAATGACTACCTCCACCGTTTTGAGTAGTTTGAAACCCAGAATCAATGTTCGAGACCGCTTCGGCGGTCTCTTTTATTTTGCGTGTCAATGTCTGCCAGGTGGGTTAGGTGCGGTCATGTCGAGGTGTTTCGTTGTAATGGTCTCCCTGTTACTAGTGTTACAATATCCATGTAATCACTTTGTTAAAGGAGGAATGGAGGGGAGACGATTGGTGTTTTGAGTAGGGAAGGGTAGCAGTCGGTTAGTCGTTGGTGGGTTGTTGTGGGTTGGCATATTTCTTTAGCCAGGTGAGTTGCTTCTTGGCATAGTGCCAGGTGTTGAGGCGGATGGTGTCGGCAACAACGGTGCGTTGGCTTTGGGTGAGGGTGAAAGGGGTGTCGCCACATGACTGCCAGAGGGTGAAGAACTCTTTGTAGCCCACGGTGTTGAGGGCGGTGAGATGGCGGAGGGGGTAGAGGCGGCGGGCCTCTTCCTCTAGTCCGAGGAGCATCATCTGGTCGACACGCCGGTCGATACGCTCGCGCAGTTGCTCGCGGGGGTGAGTGACGATGGTTTGCTCGATGTTGAAAGGGCGTTGGGTGTGTGGCTGGTTGACAAGGCGGCTGTAGGGTATGCCGGAGGTGATTGTGACTTCGAGGGCGCGTTGTATGCGGATGCCATTGGCGGGGTCGACGGTGTGGTAGTAGTCGGGGTCGAGGTTGCGGAGCATGGCGCGGAGACTTTCAACACCCTCGGTTTGGAGCTGTTGTTGCAGCTTGAGCCGCAATGCGGGGTCGGGGTCGGGCAGTACGGCGATACCTTGGCATAGGGCTTGTATGTAGAGTCCGCTGCCGCCCACGGCGATGAGGGTGTCGTGGGTTTGGAAGAGTCGGGTGATGAGGGCGATGGCTTCCTCCTGATAGGTGAAGACGTTGAAGGGGTTGGTGACAGAACGGCAGGCGATGAAATGGTGGGGTGCGGCGGCAAGCTCGTCGGGAGAGGGGCGTGCAACGCCGATGTCCAGTTCGGTGTAGAACTGACGCGAGTCGCACGAGATGATTTCGGTGTTCAGCTCGCGGGCAAGACGGATGGCGAGGGCGGTTTTGCCGGCTGCGGTGGGGCCGAGTATGAGTTTAAGGGTTTTGATGGCTGTCGGTGTTTGTGTTGTCGGCATTAGGGGTGACGGGAGGGGGAACGGAGTATCCGTCGACGGGATGGAGACCGAGTTCGGCGGCTTTGTCGAGCATCATCTGCCAGGCGGCGGTGCGGTTGTTGGGGATGATGCCGTCGAGAATGGCGTCCTTGATGGCGTCCTTGATGATTCCAATCTCATGGCAGGGGGTGAGGTTGAAGGCTTGCATGATGTCGATGCCGCTGACTGGGGGTTGGAAGTTGCGGATGCGGTCGCGCTCTTCGAGCTCGACGAGTTTCTGCCGAACAAGTTTGAAGTTCTTCATGTAGCGGCGCACCTTTTCCTCGTTCTTACTGGTGATGTCGGCTTGACAGAGGGTCATGAGGTCGTCGATGTCGTCGCCGGCGTCGAAGAGGAGGCGGCGGACGGCGGAGTCGGTGACTTGGTCTTCGGCCAGGATGATGGGCCGCAAGTGGAGCAGGACGAGTTTTTCGACGTATTTCATCTCGGGTCCGAGGGGGAGACGCAGGCGCGTGAAGATTTTCTTCACCATGTGGCTGCCCTTCACTTCGTGGCCGTGGAAAGTCCATCCTAATTTGGCGTCGTAGCGTTTGGTGGCGGGTTTGCCGATGTCGTGGAGTATGGCAGCCCAGCGCAGCCAGAGGTTGTTGCTGTGTGCAGCCACGTGGTCGAGGACCTCGAGGGTGTGGTAGAAGTTGTCTTTGTGGCCATGAGAGCCTACAGTGTCAACACCTTTGAGGTTGCTGAATTCAGGGAAGATGATGGCCATGAGGCCGGTTTTCTGCAGCAGCTTGAATCCGAGTGAGGGGGACGGGGAGAGGATGATTTTGTTGAGCTCGGTGGTGATGCGCTCGGCGGAGACGATGTGGATGCGTTCAGCATTGCGGGTAATGGCGTCGAGGGTTTCGGGGAGGATACGAAACTGCAGTTGAGTGGCGAAGCGGATGGCGCGCATCATGCGGAGGGGGTCGTCGCTGAAAGTGATGTCGGGGTCGAGGGGTGTGCGGATGAGCCCCTGGTCGAGGTCGTGGATGCCGCCGAAGGGGTCGAGCAGCTGGCCGAAGGTGTCGTTGTTGAGCGATACGGCCATTGCGTTGATAGTGAAGTCGCGGCGGTTCTGGTCGTCCTGCAGGGTGCCGTCTTCCACAATGGGCTTGCGGCTGTCGCGGCGATAGCTTTCGCGGCGGGCGCCGACAAATTCTATCTGCCACAGGGTGTCGCCTTGGCGGTAGTGGAAGGAGGCGGTGCCGAAATTCTTGAATACCGAGACGTGGATGTCGGGGTTGATGGAGCGGGCAGTGGCCTGGGCAAGTTCGATGCCGTTGCCGAGACAGACGATGTCGATGTCGGTGCAGGGTCGGTGGAGGAAGTGGTCGCGCACCACGCCGCCTACGGCATAGGCCTGCACACCGAGTGCGTCGGCAGTGGCGCCAACAATGCGGTAGATGGGATTGTCGAGGATGAGGTTCATGGTAGTCTCAGGCAGTGGGTTCTGGCAATGCTGGATTGAGGCGGCGGCAGGGTATTATTTGCTGGAGGTGCTTTTTGCGGAGTAGTCGATGGTGTTGTCGAGGTTCCCTTCTTCGTCGTAGAATTCCCAGATGCCTACACGCTGCCCTTTGCTGTAATTACCTTGGTAGTAGGGCACGCCGTTCTCGCGATAGACGGTGTAAGGCCCATCTTCAAGGCCTTCGGTGAAGTTGGCTTCCACTTGGGGATTGCCGTTCGGGAAGTAGAAGATGACGCGGCCGCTGCGCATGCCATTGGTGAGGCGTTCGGTGCTGCGGACGGTGAAGTTGCTGTAGAACTGGATGACGTCCTGATGCCGGCCGGAACAGAAAAACACAGTGCTGGGGGTGCCAAAAGAGCCGAGGTCGGTGACATATACCGAGTCGAGTTTGCCATCGTAATAGGGGCCTCCGTTGCGGTTATAGAACGACCAGTTGGAGCCGAAGTCGTGTTTGTTGGTGAAATCGCCGCTGGCAAAGAGCTGGCCGTTGTCGAAGTAGTATTGCCAGATGCCGTCGGGCACTTCGGGCTTGCCGCTGAATTTCTTTTCGAACTGGAGTTGTCCGCTTTCGTAATACATGCGTTCGCCCACCCGGGTGGGGGACTTCTTGTCGCCTTTTACCAGAAAGACGAGCATGGGTTGGCCATTGGGATAGCTTTGTATCACCTCTTCGCGGACAGGGTGGCACGAGGTGACCAGGGCCAGTGCGGCGACGAAGACGAGTGTTGCAGGGATGGAGATTGATTTCATTGGGTTTGGATGTTTGTAGTTGAATCTATTTTTCGCGGAAGTAGATGCTGATGGGCACGCCGTGGAAATCCCACATTTCGCGGAGCCTGTTCTCGACAAAGCGTTTGTAGGGGTCGCGGATGTACTGAGGCAGGTTGCAGAAGAAGACGAACTGGGGATAGGGAGTCGGCAACTGGGTGATGTATTTAATCTTGATCCATTTGCCTTTGACGGCGGGTGGGGGATTCTGCTCCTTGACAATGGGGAGCAGTTTGTCGTTCAACTCGCTGGTGGAAATGCGGCGCGAGCGCGACTCGTACACTTGTTTGGCTGTCTCCAACACTTTGAATACGCGTTGCTTGTTAAGCACGCTGGTGAAGACAATAGGGACATCCTCGAAGGGGGAAATGCGGCTGCGGATAAGGTCTTCGAACTGTTTGTGTGTTTTGTTGTCTTTCTCGATGAGGTCCCATTTGTTGACCACTATCACCACGCCTTTGTTGTTGCGCTGGATGAGGGAGAAGATGTTCAAGTCCTGCACTTCCAGTCCTTGGCTGGCATCGAGCATGAGGATGCACACATCGCTGTTCTCGATGGCGCGGACACTGCGCATGACGGAATAGAACTCCAGGTCTTCACTCACTTTCGACTTCTTGCGGAGGCCGGCGGTGTCGACAAAATTGAAGTCGAATCCGAACATGTTGTAACGAGTATAGATGCTGTCGCGTGTAGTGCCGGCGATAGGGGTTACGATGTTGCGTTCCTGACCAGTGATGAAGTTGATGAACGAACTTTTGCCCACGTTGGGACGGCCTACCACAGCGATACGAGGCAGGGTGTCGGCTTGGTCGGGCTCGCCTTCGCTGAAGTCCTCGACTACGGCGTCAAGCAGGTCGCCGGTGCCGCTTCCGCTGATGCCCGCAATAGGGTAGGGGTCGCCAAGACCGAGGGCATAGAACTCGGCCAGGTTGTCCATCTCTTTGGCATTGTCAACCTTGTTGGCCACGAGCATTACCTTCTTGGTGCATTTGCGGAGCATGGAGGCCACGTCCTCGTCCATAGGGGTCAGACCTTCACGGGCGTCGACAAGGAAAAGGATGATGTCGGCCTCGTCGACAGCCAGTTGTACCTGTTTGCGTATCTCTGTCTCAAATTCATCGTCGCCGCCCATCACGTATCCGCCGGTGTCGATGATGGAGAAGTGCTTCCCGTTCCAGTCGGATTTGCCGTATTGGCGGTCGCGTGTAACGCCGGAAGTCTGATCCACAATGGCCTGACGGCTTTCGGTCAGACGGTTAAAGAGAGTGGATTTACCGACATTGGGGCGCCCCACTATAGCTACTATATTGCTCATTATGTGTTGTTGTTGTGCGTTATCTTAGTCCGTAAACATTGATTCCGAAATAGATGTGTGCCGCCCTCATCTCCGAAAGCATGAGGCTTGAGACATAGTCGACGGCAACGTAGAACTGCGTTCGTGCACCGGGATTGACACTGATGGACATGCCGGGATTGAAGAAACTCCAAGTCTTGCCGTCGTATGAGAGCGAGTTGGCAGCGGTGAGCTCGAGCCAGTTGAACAGATTGAAGTTAAGCGACAGGGAGTTGTTGCAACGGAAGTTGCCTTCGCCAAAGTGGTTGAACCAGCCGCTCTCCCACTCGCCGTGGAAGAGGTAACCCACCTTCAGCATGTTGAAGAGTGAGTAGGATAAACCGACGAACATACGTGTCGGCGGGGTGTAGCTGAAAGGTCTTCTCTCAGCTTTGTAGTCAATCATATTTATCAGCGAATCGGTCCATTGTCTGAAATAGGTTGAGTCGGACAGGCGGCCGATTTCAATTCCTTCGAAGTGGATGGTGTTGTCGCTCGACTTGGGTTTGAGCGTAATGCAACTGTCGTTCCAGGTGATGCCGGGACCCCAGTCGATAAGGCTTGCACTGATTTCGAAATTCTCCAGTTTGAACTTCATACCAAGGTCGAAGGTGACGCCAAAGTTGTTCGGGAAAGCAAGTTTGTGCTTGAAAGCAAGCTTGTTGTTCTCGTTGATGGTGAGGAAGGCCAATCCGGCAGAGTGAACCAAGTAGTCGAGTGAGAGATTAAGGCTTGAGGTGTCGGAGGCGGTATTGATATCCACCGCCAGTTTGTCCACCGAAGCCATAGCAAGGCCGTCGAGCAGATTGACGCGGGCACCAAGGGTCAGGGGCATACCGGTGAACTCGTAGGCAACGCCAGCCGACACGTGGCCATAGGCCATATAATGCGCCAACATGGTGGTGCCGAGGTCGAGATGGCGGTTTTGGTTCAGATTGCCTTCGGTCACAATTCTGGTCAGTTCCAAAGGCAGTGTGACGGTACTGTTGGACCTTATCCCTGCGTCAAGCATGAGATGCAGATGCGACCCTATCGAGAATCCTACGCCCAGCAGGTTCATGTCAGCGTTTGTACTGAAGCGGCATTGCCGGTCGGCCATGGTCTGCAGGAAATCGGTGACATTGAATACTGTCGCATTGCGGACGGGGTCATGCTTCAGATTCAAGTCATTGTAAGAAAATGGCAGAGAGATGTCGACATTGGTTCTGGCCACCGAAACATACCATTTGGCCGTTTCGGGGAACATGGCAGGGTTGAGGCTGCTGCTCCATGGGGAAGAGAATGCGTGATAGAAAATACCGTTGTCGCTCAACGATTGGGCTTTTGCCTTTCCGCCCATTGCGGCGAGAGCCACTAGGGCTGCCACAGCTACGATTGTCTTAACTTTCCTCATGGCTCAGGGTCGTTTTTAATGGAGTCGGAACTTAAGTGAATATGGGGTGCCAGCACCACTTTGGCTTCTAAGTCGATGCGGTTGGTGTCAAATACTGTCACGTGTGGAAACTCCCCGGTAGTACCATTTTTCGAGGTGTTGAATGACACGCGATAATGCAGGTAGTAGGTCTCACGCAGCATCTTCAGCAACCGGTTGTCGATGGGTATGACGAAAGAACTGTGAGAGAATCCAGAAGAGGCATAAGTGTCGGTAGCAGGCAGATAGCGTACGGGTGCCTCCTTTATCTCAGCACTCTCGGGCAGGATGTTGTCCGACAAGCGGTAAGTGTCATGACCCAGCAGGGTGAGATTCAGTTTTAGCGATGCGGGCAGCGAGTTATTGGCTTCAATCACTATATAACTTGTTGAGTCGAGGTTGAGAAACCGCTCCACCTCCTCGAGCACCGAGTCGGCAACAGAAGCCGGCAAAGTCCACTCGATGGTATCCTCATAAATCTTATTGTCACACCACAACTGCATGGGAACATCGAGATTGCATTGGGTAGACAAGGTGATACTGTCCAAGCCTATCTCATGCAGCATAAGATGCATGTATGTCGAGTCCCAGTCGTCCGAAGGCATTACCGTGGTCATCCGGATAGAATAATTTGCGTATTCTGGGTTGTGAGGCATTATGTAAGTGATGTCGTAGTTGTTCATGATGTAGAGAGTGTCTCCAGCGGCGAGCTCCTTTTCGTCGACCTCGAAAGGCTTCTCGGTCAGCGGGATGACTATTTCGGAACCATCTTTGCAGCCGATAGAAATGAACATCGAATCGAAATACACCTTCAGACCATGGTCATACAACGTCACTGAGTCTTTGTAATACCCTTTCACAAAGCCATTCACAGTAGTATAAAGGCCGCTCAGCTTGAAGTCGTCGTCGTCCCAGTCGCGCATGTCGCTGAAGAAATCAAGATTCAGCATCCCGGTGATGGTCTGAGATTCACTCACTGAATCCTGCTCTCCTTTTCTACCTTTTTTGCTGTCGTCATCTGTGACAACAGAATAGTCGAAAACGGTGTGGACGGATTTGGCATAACGAAGTGAGATGGTGCCATCATCGCTGGTGTACAGCTCGAAATGCGCCATTGAGTCTATCATCCCAAGAATATCGCTCGTCGTAACGGTCCACTTGGCGGCGGGGATACCCCAAACAGGGTTAAAATCGCCTTCGACGATGAAGGGACGGCGAAATATATCTGTATCCACCTTCTCGCAACCTTCCATGACCAGACAGGCAACGAAGACAAACAGAATAGTTTTCAGTCTCATAATATTCCGAATTGATTAATAATTGAATTTGCAAAGATACAAAAAAAAAACGTATTTTTGCATTTTCTAACATATAACACCCTATTTATGAAAAAGAGTCTTCTATTGTCTGTTACGCTTCTGCTTACGGTATGCATGCATGCCCAGCAGACTTTCACCTTCTGCCAGCGCGACACCATGGAGTTGAAACTGGACGTTTACCATCCTGCCAATCCCCGTACCGACCATGCCTGCGTGATTTATGTCTTCGGCGGTGGTTTCATCACCGGTGCCCGCAACAACGAGCACATGGTCAACTGCTGCACATCACTTGCCGACCGTGGCTTTGTAGCCGTCGCCATCGACTACAGGCTTTACCTGAAACATGCCAAGAAGGTGCCCTTGCTCAAGATGCACACACTTTTCGACACGGCTATCCGCTACGCTGTCGAGGACTGCTCCGAGGCCATTGCCTGGGTCTGCAACCATGCGGATGAGCTGGGTATCGACACCTCCCGCATCATTCTGTCAGGAAGCAGTGCAGGGGCTATCACTGTGCTCCAAACCGATTATTGTCGTTGCAACTCTCTTCCCCCGGCCGCTGCCCTTCCCGCCGGTTTCAGACCTGCCGCAGTGGTTCCCTATGCCGGTGGACTCTATTGCTCTGCATGTCAGCTCAAGTATGCCGTTCCCCCAGCCCCCACCTGCTTCTTCCATGGGACAGCGGACCGCATCGTCAACTACAACTCGTTCCGTGGGTCGCTGGGCAAAGCCTTGTTTGGTGCCAATCGGGTGGCACGTGTTTTCAAGAGGAACGATTATAGCCATTGGATTCTCCGTTACGAAGATCATGGACACGAAATTGCCGCTGCGTTGCCGGAAACTATCGACGGATTCTGTTCCTTTGTCAATGCTACACTTGCCGGACGTGTGATGAACTACGACGCTACCTGCTCTGATTCTGGCATCAAGCTGAACAAATGGTCAAAGCTCCACCTTTTGCAGCTTTACCGTGCCCATTAGTATCTGATTGAAAAAGGGCATCCCTTGCAGTAAGGAATGCCCCTGTTTGATGTTCTTTGAGGAGGGTTGGCTATTTCAGTGCCATGCCGCTGTTCCAGGCTTTGCCTACGCTGTCGCCGATGGTGTAGTAGTTGAAGCTTGAACCGTCCCACACCAGGGGGTTGAGTTTCTTGATGTCGATTTTGCCGTTGGTGATCACGGTCGAATCGGCTGAGGCGTTGACAATTTGTCCTACGACGAAAGCACCGCCGTCTTCACGCTCCTGCATGTCCACCACCACGCATTCCATGGTGACGGGATACTCGTTGATGATGGGGGCGTTGACGTTGGGACTGTCCTTCCATGTAAAGCCAGCCTTGGTTACTTTGTTCTCCACATCGTTGCCGCTGACGATACCGAAGTAGTCGCTCTGAACCACGGTGCGGGCATCGGCAAAACTGAGGGTGAAGGCCTTGGTGAGGCGCAGGTTGTCGGTGGTTTTGTGTTTCGACAGTTGGAAGCACACCTGATTGCCGTCGTACTGACCACCCCAGGCAGCCATCATCACGTCGGGAACTTTGTTCTCGTCGTAAGTGGCAATCATCAGTGCAGGCTGAGGAGTGACGTACAATTTGGCTCCCATATTGGTGCGGCCTTCTACATCCTTGATTTCGGTAGGCACTTGTACGGTGGCTTGTTCTTCGGGTGCGGTCTCTTGTTTGGTGCTGCAGGAGGCAAATATAATTGCTGCTGCAGCCAATGTGAATAAGGTTTTCTTCATAATGGGTATTTTAAATTGAATTGATTACATGATAACGGAAAGAGGCTTCGATTATTGTGTGGCGGCTGGGATGGCTGTCATTTGTCGATGGTCACGTAGCGAAGGTCGAGGGCATTCATGGCGTTGCTGCGCAGGCCGTGGACGTATTTGTGTGTGAAGTGCAGCACTTGGTCGTAGTAGAGCACCACCACGGGTGCATCCTGCATCAGCATACGGTCCATTTCGTGGTACAGGGCGATGCGCTCTTGCTCGTCGGAGGTTAGCTTGGCACGGCGGTAGAGCCTGTCGTACTTGGCGTTGCTGTAGCGTGTGTAGTTCGACCCCGCAGGACAGCGGTTGGGGCTGTAGAAAAGCGACAGATAGTTCTCGGCGTCGGGATAGTCGGCGATCCAGCTTTTTCGGAACCAGGCACATTTGCCCTGCGCCACCTGCTCGCGCAGAGAGGCAGGGGGATTGACGTCGACTTTGATGTCTAACCCCAGCAGCCCCAGTTGCTGCTGTATGTATTTGCAGAGATCGAGGTAGTTGGAGGTGGTGGAGAGGGTGATGGTGGGAAGCCCTTTGCCGTGTGGGTGTCCCGCTTCGGTCAGCAGTTGGGCGGCTTTTACAGGGTTGTAGGTATAACCATAGTCGGCAATGGTGTCGAATCCCGGCAGCCCTTGCGGCACCATGCCCCCGCAGCCGGGAGCACCGATGCCGTTGCGCAGGTAGCGCATCATCTTCTCGCGGTCGAAGCCGTAGTTGATGGCTTGGCGTATGCGGCGGTCGTTGAGGGGGGTGGAGGCTCCCTCAATGCGGAAGCCGAGGTATTCTGTGTTGAGGAATGGGGTGCTGACCATGTCGATGCGGTCGGCATATTTTGCCTTCAGTTGGCCTGTGCGGGTTAGCAGTTCGTCCTTGTAAGCGGCGTCAAGCGAGTTCATGAAGTCGAGGTTGCCTTTGACAAACTCCAAGAATGAGGTCTGTTTGTCCACAATGAATGTCACGGCCACGGCGTCGAGGTAGGGGAGGCGGTGTCCCGCACTGTCGCACTCGAAGTAATGGGGGTTGCGCCGCATGACGAGTTTGACATTCTCTTTCCACAACTGCAGGTAGAATGGCCCAGTGCCGCAGGGATGTTGGCGGAAGTCGGGGCCGTAATGCTCCACCACTTCGTGTGGCACCACGCTACAGTATACCATCCCCAACAGGCTGAGAAACGGACTGAAAGGTTGGGAGAGGTGGATGACGAAGGTAGTGTCGTCGGGGGCTTCGAAACGGTCTACATCGCTGAATATCCAGCGGCCAGGCGAATCGGATGTGGGACTGAATATGCGGTTGAAGCTGTAGAGGAAGTCGGCAGCAGTGACCGCACGTGTGGAGTCGTGTGTGTTGAACAGCGGGTTTTTGTGAAACAAAACGTCGCGTCGCAGGGCGAAGGTGTAGGTCTTTCCGTCGGGGCTGATGGTCCAGCTGTGGGCGATGCAAGGTTGTGGCTGTAGCTGTTCGTCGAGGCGAACAAGGCCGTTATACAGCTGTGTGCAGCCCCAGATGAGGGTTTGGTCTTTGGCATAGGCCGGGTCGAGGGTGGTGATGCCCGCCGACTCGTTGTAGCGGAATATCTGTTTGTCGCTGTTGTCGGGCATCTGGCAGGCTGCCAATGTTAGCACTGCCAAGGCTATTAGTATGTTACTCTGTTTCATGCGTTCAAATGAAGTGTCTGCTTTTGTGCTGCAAATTTACATAAAATTATTGATTTTACTGGCAGAAGGTGTCGGATTGTTTCATCTGGCGGAGGGTGTGAGTTAAGTTGGGGTTGGGCTGATTAGCCAGTCTAAAGCATTTAGTTTGTTGTCATCCTGGAGGTGACCTCCGCTTCCGTGTGGGTTCTCACCCAGTCGAAGCCCTGCGCGCTTGTCGTTGGAAGTAAGAACTAAGAGCTAAGAACTAAGATAGCCAAAAGTATTACTTTTTTCATTGTTTTAGGGTTTTTGTTTGTTGGGATGTTTTTTTTGCATTTATCATTGGTATCTTCGCTACCACGTTTTCTCGCCTCAGCATACAAGCAAGCTAGCCTGTGGTCGGCTTATCGAAAACGCTGTTTTGAGCCGTCACCGTCGAGGGGTCGAAGAAGGGTCGTAAGGTGGAGGAAGGTATTGGTGGCAATGGAATGGGGCTCTGCCCGGTTATGCATCAGACGATGTACTTTCCAATGTATCGGTGTTATTCAGAAAGTCTTGAAGGCTCACAATCAGGATTCCCTGTTCATCGCGATGGCGGACTACGTTGTCGGCTGTGATAATCACCTTGCGGAATGAGTCTTGCACTGCCGTCAGCGGACGCTCCTCCTGCTGCCGTTTCTCGGTGGTGGGTATCGTAAGTGCCGACTGCACATAGATGCGTTCGTCGGCCTTGTTGCACACAAAATCCACCTCAATCTGTTTTCTGGCATATTTGCCGTCGGGCTGCCGCTCGTTCACCTCCACCACTCCTACATCTACCAGATAGCCACGGCCACAGAGTTCGTTGTAGATGATGTTTTCCATCAGGTGGGTTTCCTCTATCTGACGGAAGTTGATGCGTGCGTTGCGGAGTCCGGTGTCGGTGAAGTAGTATTTGTAAGGGGTGGAGATATAGCGCTTGCCTTTGATGTCGTATCGCTCTGCCCGCTCCACGATGAAAGCATCGGTCAGATGGTCAAGGTACTGCTTGATGGTCCCGTCGGAGAGCTTCATCCCTCCCGCACTGTTGAAGGCTCGTTCCAACTTGGTGGGGTTGGTGAGAGAACCGATGCCGGACGAGATGATGTCGAGCAACCGATCCATATATGCCTCGCCCTGTATCCCATAGCGTTCCACGATGTCGCGCAGATACACCTCTTCGAACAGTTTCATCAAGTACTCAGCCTTTTCCTCGGCAGTCGGCAGCAGGGCGCAGTAGGGCAGCCCGCCGTAAGTGTAGTATTGCCGCCAAGCTTCGGCAAAGCTAAGTTCAGGACAGGTGGTGGCAAACTCGGTGAAGTTCAGCGGACGGAGATACATCTCGTCGCCTCGACCACGGAACTCGGTGATGACGTCTTTCGACAGCAGGTGCGAGTTTGACCCAGTGACGTATGTGTCGAGGTTCTGTATATGCAGACATGAGTTGAGGACATCTTCAAATTCGTCCATCATCTGCACCTCGTCAATAAGCAGATAGTACTGTCCCTTTCCACGTACTTTTTGCCGAATGTAAGTCAGACAGGTATCGGGGTCGCGCAGACTCTTGTTGGCACGGTCGTCGAGTTGTATTTCGATGATGCGGGACTGCGACACTCCGCTATTCAACAGGTACTCCTTGAACAGGTGAAAGAGCAAATAAGACTTGCCACACCGACGAATTCCCGTCACAATCTTAATCCGTTGGTTTCCCCTGTGTTCAACAAGCCTTTTTAGATATGCGTCACGCTTTATTTCCATGGTTGTCCATTTGATATTTTTGCAATTCTTGCAATATTTTCAGCTTGCAAAGATACGACAATTATTTCACATGGCAAAATATTCTTCCATTATCGGCTGAAGATATCGCTCTGTTTCAGCAGGCGGAAGGTGTGGGTCTTGCCGGTGGCTGTGGTGAGGGTGAGGAGGTAGGTGGCTTGGGGGCGGGAGGTGAGGTCGAGAGTGTATTTGCCGTTGCCTGCGGGGGTGAGGCGGACTTCCTCGCGGCGGCCTTGCATGTCGGTGAGCCACGCTTTTGCGACACCATTCTCAATTCTCAAATCTCCATTCTCAATTCCGATATTGACTCTCTGGCGGAAGGGGTTGGGATAGGCCACGAAGGCGTTGCCGTCCTCTACCACCTTGATACGCACGTCGCCCGTGTCGCGAGGACCAGTGTATACGTAAGGGGTCATAAAAGAGGTGTCAACATACTTGAGGATGTAGGCCAAGGTATTGCCAGAAGGATTTAGAGTAGTATCAGCCACAGTCATACTGGATCTTGAGTAGCCACAAATATATAAAACACTGTCGTGCAGGGCAAGTGCGGTACCTGGCTCACTTTGTATTGATATAGAGTTGAAATCTATGTACTGGATAGGATTACCAGCATAGTCCCAGATGAACAACCCTTTTCCCCATTTGTATTGTTCAATATTGATTTCATTGTTCTGCCACTGAATATTATTCTGAAAAGTTGGCAGTGCAAATACGCGGTTGTTTTTACACACGACATCGGTATTGTGAATTGTTCCGTAAAAATTTGAGTATTTGTTGGTAGGAACAATGCCATGAGAGAGGTAGCGACCTGTGTTTTTGTCGAACCGTAAGAATAGTGCGTTATTATTAGCATCCAGTTGAACCCCGTCAACATACATCGAATCCGTAGGTACATCATTAGCGACAGTGGCAATAACAAATACGGAGTTTGAATCCTCATCAATAGCCATGTCATGGAAATAATAGTTGTAATAGCCATTGTTTGAGGTGTTTTGATAGTCAATCTGCCGAATGTATTGCGGCTCTAAATGGCTGTTATACTTTATTATAAACCCCATGGTGGCTTCCTTACCCTCAAATGCCATGTCCGACGCGCCATTGAGTGAAACCCTGCCACTACCCCTCCTGATGTCATTATAAACCGTTTGGCAGAGATATATGTTGTTATCAGAGTCCATCAACAGTCTCCCTGCGGTTGGCACATCGTCATCCCAAAACGGAGTGTCAGCGAAAACATACTGATATTGAATCAAATTGTCAAAATGTGGAGAGAATTTCAATATCCGATAATTCGACACTGAAGGCCGATTCTCTGGATAAAACGTGAAACGGGAATGCCCGTCCACCATGATTAACACGCCTGACAACTTTCCGTTCTCAATAGAGTACCAACCGTCAAGGAGTGCGATAATATCCGTTGGAACCTGCCCAATGTAAATATTCCCATCACTGTCCACACCAAAAGGCCCTCCTGGAAAAGCTTGGTTATCAATACGGCTGGTCGATTCTGGATTTATTCCTCCCGACCTATCCATTGTTATCACGGCTCCATTACTGTCAATCCATGCGATTTGCAAAAAATGATGTTCCAAGAAGTTGCCATCCAAATCCATGATAGAGAATGCCGTTGCCACACCACTACCCAAACTATCTGCTGCTATCATAAATGACGTATCGTCACTAGTTATAAGCGTATCATAGAAATAAAGGTACGCATCATTGCCCGTCGGAATAATATCGACAAGAGACTCTACATATAATGCCGTATCACCAACAAGATGTATTTCATCAATAGTGCAAGGAAAACCTTGATTTGCATGAAGAACCTTCTTCCACATAATCTGACCATCGGGAGAGAACTTGACAATGGCGGCATTAAGAGTAGTGTTACATTGGCTTCCGTAAGGCGTAAATGGCAACAGGTCTTGACCGTCGATTGTAGCACCCTTGCCGAACTGCCCTGCGACATAGAGATTGCCATGCGAGTCGGTCACAGAACCGACGATGTGGTTATAGGGATAATCTGAGCGACTATAGCCCGAATAGGACTTCGCCCAGTCGAAGTGTTGGGAGAAGGTGGGGAGGGAGAGTAAAATGCAGAACACCAGCAGGGCGGTGCTTTTCAATTTGTGGGGGTCTTTGTGTTTCATGATACAGTTTTTTTGACGTTAATAATAGACAGCACTTTTTCCGCAGTTGCGAAGATGTCTTTTTATATAGAGTCAAAAGGTGCGTTTTGGATACCCCCTTACCCT
>JAFZPH010000052.1 GCA_017550405.1 Bacteroidales bacterium | reverse complement strand
TTTGACGGCCTGTGATGAAACAGGTTTCCAGGGATTTGATACCAAAGGTACCGAAAGCCAACTCGTGACCACGGAAAGCATTGCCTTTAATTTTACCCTTCTGCTGCTTTCTATATCTTGTTTTCTTAGGTTGTAACATTTTTTCTTATTGTTTAGCGTTTTTCTATAACTCCAATCACTCACCTACTATTTATTGTTGTTGTTCCGGTTATTGTTCATGCGGCGACGGGAAGAGCCGTTACCGGAGCGACGCTCGCCACCCATCACGGGGCGGTGATCCTTCTGCTGGCCACCGACGGTGGAGGGAACAAGTTCGCGTTTGCCATAAACAACACCTCTGCAGATATACACCTTTACACCGATACGGCCATAAGTGGTGTGAGCCTCGGCATGAGCGTAATCGATATCTGCGCGAAGAGTATGGAGAGGAGTGCGACCCTCTTTGTAGTGCTCGCTACGGGCAATCTCAGCGCCACCGATACGGCCGGCGATAGAGACCTTGATGCCCTCGGCGCCGGAACGCATGGTGGAGACGATAGCGTTCTTGATAGCGCGGCGATACTGGACACGGCCTTCAATCTGCTTGGCGATGTTCTGAGCGACAAGCACAGCATCCAGCTCGGGGCGTTTCACCTCGGAGATGTTAATCTGGACATCCTTGCCCGTGAGTTTCTTTAATTCTTCCTTCAGTTTGTCAACTTCACTGCCGGCCTTGCCGATAATCAAACCCGGGCGAGCTGTGTTGATAGTCACAGTGAGGAGCTTGAGCGTTCTCTCGATATAAATCTTCGAAACGCTGGCCTTTGCGAGACGGGCATTGAGATATTTACGGATCTTGTCGTCCTCAACGAGCTTCTGCTCGAATTTGCGGCCGCCAAACCAGTTCGAATCCCATCCGCGGATAATGCCTAATCGATTTCCAATAGGGTTAGTCTTTTGTCCCATTGTATTAATTCTTCTTATTAAATTACTTATTTATTTTCTTCTACAGCCTTGGTTGCCACGGGAGCTTCCTCAGCATGGCTGCCCAGTATAACGGTGATATGGTTGCTGCGCTTGCGGATTCTGTAGCCACGTCCCTGGGGGGCGGTGCGCATACGCTTCATCGTACGGCCTTCGTCAACCATAATCTGTTTCACATAGAGCTGGCTGTCTTCAATACGTTTACCCTCATTCTTGGCCTGCCAGTTGGCAACAGCGCTGAGAACCAGTTTATACATCTTGGGAGCAGACTCTCTGGGGCAATATTTCAAAATACCCAGGGCTTTATCTACATCAACGCCACGAATCATATCAGCGACAAGACGGGTTTTACGTGGAGAAGTCGGGTTGTTCATCAACTTCGCCACATAGAGGGTCTTTTTGGCTTCTTTTCGTGCATTAGCACTTTCTCTTTTTCTTTGTCCCATTTCTTATTATTTCTTTCTATTTGGACTTATTATTTCTTTGCTTTATCTTTAGATCCGGCGTGCCCACGGAAGATACGGGTCGGAGCAAACTCACCCAGCTTATGACCCACCATGTTCTCGGTGACATACACGGGGATGAACTTGTTTCCATTGTGCACGGCGATAGTCTGACCCACGAAATCGGGCGAAATCATCGATGCGCGGCTCCAGGTCTTGATGGTGACCTTCTTGTTCGACTGCTGGGCATCAATGACTCTCTTCTCCAGCTTATGGAAGATATACGGACCTTTCTTTAATGAACGACTCATTTTCTTCTTCTTTTAATGATTACTTCTTTCTTCTTTCGACAATGTACTTGCTCGACTGTTTCTTAGGAGCACGTGTCTTGTAACCCTTGGCGGGGATACCCTTACGGCTGCGGGGATGGCCACCGCTCTGACGGCCTTCACCACCACCCATCGGGTGATCGACAGGATTCATGACAACACCGCGGTTGCGGGGACGGCGACCGAGCCAACGGTTGCGACCGGCCTTACCACCAACCTCGAGGTTGTGCTCCGGATTCGAAACGATACCCACGGTTGCACGGCAAGCCTGGAGAATCATACGCATCTCGCCGCTGGGCATCTTGATAATTGCATACTTGTCGTCACGCGACATAAGCTGGGCATAAGCACCGGCACTGCGGACCATCTTGGCACCCTGGCCAGGACGGAGCTCAATGTTGTGGATCAGCGTACCGAAGGGAATCTCAGCAAGAGTGAGAGTGTTTCCCACTTCGGGAGCTGCACCTTTACCGGACATGATGGTCTGTCCGACCTTCAAACCCTGGGGAGCGAGAATGTAACGTTTCTCACCGTCAGCGTAGAACACCAAAGCAATACGCGAGCTACGATTGGGGTCGTACTCGATTGTCTTTACAACAGCAGGAATGCCGTCCTTGTCTCTCTTGAAGTCGACAAAACGGTATAACTGCTTATGACCACCGCCCAAATAGCGCATGGTCATCTTACCTTGGTTGTTGCGGCCACCGCTCTTGCCGTAGCCACGCACCAAACTCTTTTCCGGCTTGCTGGTAGTGATATCATCGTTGGTAACGACAATCTTGTGACGCTGACCGGGGGTTGTGGGTTTAATTTTCTTTAAAGCCATTTCTTCTTTTTAGTCTCTTATCAGTGGACTATTACTATTAATTTATTGTTTGTTTTTTTAATGTTGCCGAAGGCGGGGTGTAATCACCAGGCCTTCGGCATTTGTTTCTCATCAGATGTTGGCGTAGAAGTCGATGCTGTCGCCTTCGGCCAGGGTCACGATAGCTTTCTTGTAAGCATTGGTGCGACCCACCAGGTAACCGGCCTTGGTATAGCGCGCTTTCACTTTGCCGGAATAGTTCATCGTGTTCACGTCAAGAACCTTCACACCATAGAACTGCTCCACGGCTTTCTTAATCTCAATTTTATTGGCACGCTTGTCGACAACAAAACCATAACGATTCAAGACCTTCGGGGCGGGCTTGTCCTTGTCACGCTGGATGCGAGTCATCTGGGGAGCAGCAGCAGCCTCGGTGAGTCTTGTCATCTTTTCGCTAATCAGAGGTTTTACTATGATATTCATTGTTAAACTTTCTTAAATCGAATTACTAACTACATTATTTTGTTGCCAAAACACGGCTAATTTCCTCAAAACAACCTTCAGTAAGCACAATATTTGCGGCGTTCACAATATCATAAGTATTTAACTGCGACACGTTTACAACCTTTACCTTCTGGATGTTTCGGGCAGACAAAGATACGAAATTATTTTGATTCTCAACAACTATTAATGATTTTTTGTCACCGAGTTTAAGATTGTTGAGGATTTCAATCATCTTCTTCGTCTTGGGAGCCTCAAGGGAAATGTTCTCGACCACGGTCATGGCGTTGCCGGCCACCTTCTCACTGAGAGCCGAACGGCGGGCCAGACGTTTGACCTTAATGTTCAGTTTGAAGCGATAGTCGCGGGGCTGGGGTCCGAAGATACGGCCGCCGCCAACGAACACGGGGCTCTTCAAATCGCCCGAACGGGCGCCGCCGGTACCCTTCTGGCGTTTCAGCTTGCGGGTGCTATGGGCGTTCTCACTACGTTCCTTGGCTTTGTGGGTGCCCTGACGATTGTCAGCCAGATACTGTTTGCAATCGAGGTAAATTGCATGCTGGTTGGGCTCAATGGCGAAGATAGAATCGTCAAGAGTGATGGTTCTACCGGTTTCGCTTCCGTTGATGTTATAGACTTTTAACTCCATCTTTCAAGTTTTATTATTGATCCTTTGGGTCCCGGTACAGAACCTTTCACTAACATTAAATTCTTTTCAGGGATAATCTTGACAACCTGAAGATTCTGGATCTTCACCTTGTGGTTGCCAGTCTGTCCGGCCATGCGCATGCCCTTGAAGATACGCGAGGGATAGGAGCTTGCACCGATCGAACCGGGGGCACGCAGGCGGTCGTGCTGGCCGTGAGTCAAGTCACCGACACCGCCAAAACCGTGTCTCTTGACAACGCCCTGGAAACCCTTACCTTTAGAGGTTCCAACGACGTCGACAAACTCGCCTTCCTGGAAGACATCCACTGTCAAAACTTCACCATATTTCTTCTTGTGGCCCTCCTCAAAGCGGCTAAATTCTGCGAGATAGCGTTTGGGGGTGGTGTTGGCCTTTGCAAAATGGCCTCTCAAAGGCTTGGTGACGCGGCTTTCCTTCTGCTCACCAAAAGCCAACTGGATGGCCTCATAACCATCTTTCTCGATGGTTCTCACTTGTGTTACAACACAAGGACCAGCTTCAATCACTGTGCACGGAATCTGCTTTCCGTCGGCATCAAAAAGACTGGTCATTCCGATTTTCTTTCCAATTAATCCTGACATTTTTTTACTTTGGATTGTTTGTTTTTAGTTTTCAGCTTATTCTCGTCATCCTTGGGTGACTACGCACATTGGCTGAGTTTAATTCACACTTTAATTTCCACTTCAACACCACTGGGAAGCTCCAGTTTCATCAGTGCGTCGATAGTCTTGGCACGGTCATTGATGTCAATGTCCATCAAGCGCTTGTAGGTGCTCAGTTCAAACTGCTCGCGGCTCTTCTTGTTGACAAAGGTAGAGCGGTTGACAGTGAAAATCTTTTTGTTGGTCGGCAGCGGAATGGGACCATTCACCACTGCACCGGTCATCTTCACGGTCTTGACAATCTTCTCGGCTGACTTGTCGACAAGATTGTGATCGTAAGATTTCAATTTGATTCTAATTCTTTGACTCACGGTAATATGAATTTTTAATTATTATACTTATTCTTAAGGATATTGTCTTGCTGGTCCTTGGTGACCTCGGCGTAATGCGAGAACTCCATTGTCGAGTTGGCACGGCCGGAAGTGATGGTACGCAACGCTGTCACATAACCGAACATCTGCTCCAGCGGCACCAGTGCATGGATGGCCTGAACGCCCACCTTGGCAGCGATATTCTCCAACATGCCGCGGCGGCGGTTCAGGTCGCCAGTCACATCGCCCACATAGGCGTCGGGGGTCAGCACCTCGAGTTTCATGATAGGCTCAAGCAGCACGGGCGAAGCCTTGCGGCAGGCCTCCTTGAATCCAATCTTGGCGCACACCTCGAACGACAGCTGGTCGCTGTCCACAGGATGGAACGAACCGTCCAGGATGGTGACCTTCATGCTGTCCATCGGGTATCCGGCCAAGACACCGTTCTGCATAGCCTCTTTGAAACCCTTCTCTATTGCGGGGATATACTCTTTAGGAATATTGCCGCCCTTCACCTCGTTGACAAACTGCAGGCCGTTCACGCCCTCGTCGGCAGGGCCGATCTCGAACAGGATGTCGGCAAACTTACCCTTGCCGCCCGTCTGTTTCTTGTAGATCTCGTGATGCTGCACCGTGGCGGTGATGGCCTCTTTGTAAGCCACCTGCGGACGACCTTGGTTCACCTCCACCGCAAACTCGCGGCGCAGACGGTCCAAGATGATGTCCAAATGCAGCTCGCCCATACCGCTGATGATGGTCTGGCCCGACACCTCGTCGCTCTTCACGCGGAAAGTGGGGTCCTCTTCCACCAGCTTGGTCAGTGCATTGGTCAGCTTGTCCATGTCGCCCTGTGTCAGCGGCTCCACTGCGATGCTGATAACGGGTTCGGGGAACTTCATCGACTCGAGGATGATGGGGTGCTTCTCGTCGCACAGCGTATGGCCGGTCTTGATGTCCTTGAAACCAACGGCGGCTCCGATGTCGCCAGCCTCGATGCGGTCAAGCGGGTTCTGCTTGTTCGAATGCATCTGCATAATACGGGAGATACGTTCTTTCTTGCCCGTATTGGCATTGTACACATACGAGCCGGACTCCAGCGCACCGCTGTACACGCGGAAGAAACAGAGCCTGCCCACATAGGGGTCGGTGGCAATCTTGAATGCCAGTGCCGAGAAGGGAGCCTTCACGTCGATGGGACGCATCTCGGGCTGCTCGGTCTTGGGGTTGATACCGTCAACCTCCTTCATGTCGAGCGGGCTCGGCAGGAAAGCGGCCACGGCATCGAGCAGGGTCTGCACACCTTTGTTCTTGAAAGCGGAACCGCACATCACGGGCACAATCTTCATGGCCAGTGTTGCCTTGCGTATCTCGGCGATAATCTCGTCGGCGGTAATGGAGTCGGGGTCCTCGAAAAACTTCTCAAGCAGAGCCTCGTTCTCCTCGGCAACGCCCTCCACCAGTTTCTGGCGATACTCGGCGGCAATCTCTTTCAAGTCGGCGGGCATGGGGATCTCCTCAAAGCGCTGTCCGTTGGAACTCTCGTCCCACACCAGTGCCCTGTTGGCAATCAAATCCACAACACCCTTGTACAAATCCTCCTGACCGATAGGTATCTCGATGGGGATAGGGTTGGCGCCCAAGCGCTCCTTAATCTGGTTCACCACGCCGAAGAAGTCGGCACCCGCGCGGTCCATCTTGTTGACGAAGGCGATACGCGGCACACCGTACTTGTCGGCCTGGCGCCACACGGTCTCCGACTGGGGCTCGACACCGCCCACAGCGCAGAAAATGGCTATGGCGCCGTCGAGCACACGCAGCGAACGCTCCACCTCGACGGTGAAATCCACGTGGCCCGGAGTATCGATGATATTGTACTTATAACGCTGCTCATGCCAGTCCCAATATACTGTGGTTGCAGCGGAGGTGATAGTGATACCGCGCTCCTGCTCCTGGACCATCCAGTCCATCGTGGCTGACCCCTCGTGCGTTTCACCCAGCTTATAGTTCTTGCCGGTGTAGAAAAGAATACGCTCGGTCGTCGTCGTCTTGCCGGCGTCGATATGGGCCATGATCCCGATATTCCTTGTATAATGTAGGTCTGACATTGATTATAAGTAATTAAGCTTGAGCTGTCGATTAATAATCCTAAATAATGTATTCTGTTGTTGCCGTATTAGAAACGGAAGTGCGAGAAAGCCTTGTTGGCCTCTGCCATACGGTGGATATCCTCCTTGCGCTTGAAGGCGGCGCCCTCTTCCTTGTAAGCGGCCTGGATTTCGGCGGCCAGTTTCAGGGCCATCGTCTTCTCACTGCGCTTGCGGCTGAAGCTGATGAGGTTCTTCATGCCGATGGACTGTTTGCGCTCGGGACGGATTTCGGTAGGCACCTGGAAAGTGGCACCACCGATACGGCGGCTCTTCACCTCGACAGAAGGAGTGATGTTGGCAAGGGCCTTCTTCCACACTTCGATACCGTCTTCCTTGGTACGGTCGGCCACCACGTCGATTGCCTCGTAGAAAATCTTGTAGGCGATGGTCTTCTTGCCGCCCAACATCAGGTTGTTGACAAACTTGGTAACGAGCACGTCGTTATATTTGGGATCCGGAAGGATAATACGTTTTCTGGGTTTAGCTTTTCTCATTTCTCTTTTACATTAACGAACTGCCTGTGCAATTCCTTATTCTTTTATTCTTAAACTAATTACTTCGAAGCCTGTTTCGGGCGCTTGGCACCGTATTTCGAACGACGCTGACGGCGGCCGTCAACACCACTGGTATCCAATGCTCCACGGATGATATGATAACGCACGCCGGGGAGATCCTTTACACGGCCTCCGCGAATCATCACGATCGAGTGCTCCTGCAGGTTGTGGCCTTCACCGGGGATGTAGGCGTTGACCTCTTTCTGGTTGGTGAGACGCACACGGGCAACCTTACGCATTGCCGAGTTAGGTTTTTTCGGGGTGGTGGTGTACACACGGGTGCAGACGCCACGACGCTGGGGGCAGCTGTCCAAAGCGGGAGATTTCGACTTATACTCCATCTGCTGACGTCCTTTGCGAACTAATTGCTGAATTGTTGGCATTTTGTCTTTTAATGTTATATATTTAATTGTTAGTATTTTACAATTCTTTTCGAGTGCCGTTTTAGCCCTCGAAACGGAATGCAAAATTACAACTATTTTCTCACCCCACAAAGTAACAACTTGATTTCTCAATGTTAAATAAACTTAAAATTCTTTGTAGGCACTATGTATCAGAACGATACAAAATCAAAAATCCTCTTTTCCCCTGCAACGGACCTGGAGTTATCAACAGCCTGCCCGAAAGCCCCCGAAACGCCCCCTCAAGCACACCCGTTTTCACCCTTCGTTCGTTCAATATCGTATCCTTTCTGCATACATCCAGCATCGTTCCCAATAATATATAGGGGAACGATGCCGTAACGAAGGAAGAACGAGCCGATAACGAACGAACCTTGAGCGGACACGAGGCACGTCCCTTGGCCACTGCGGAGGTGCAGCGGAGCGCCCTCCCAACCTCCGGCGCAGCCGTAGCGGCAGCCGTCTTTACGACTCGCGGTAATGGTACTGCCCCTTGCCGCGAGTCACACGGCCGTATTGCACCGCATTCTGCGGGCAATAGTGGTAGCACGCCTCGCAATGATTGCAGTTGCCGTTCCAGCGGGGCTTGCCGCCATCGATGGCGATATTCTGCAGCGGGCACACTTTGGCACACAAACCGCAACCCACGCAGGCATCCGTAGCATAGTACTTCTTGTCCGACACCCAGCGGTTAAAGCCCTTCCCTATCCCGTTGGTCTTCAATCGGGGCATGGCGCCACGGTTCAAGTCCACCGTACAGCGGCGCTCTTTCAGTGCCTCCACCAGCAGCGGGATTCTTTCCTCGGCCTGCTCCAACTTCCGCTTCTCCACCTCGGGCGGGTCGACATTCATAAACGACATATTCACATACGTGTTCGGCATCGCCACCCCGAAAGCGGCATCAAGCCGAAGCCCTGCTATATCCAGCGCCTGTCCCAACACCACGTCGGCCAACCCGGCATCGTCGCCATAAGTCGTCACCATATATATATACGACGGATTGTCCTTCAGCCGCACCCTGCCCACAAAGTCCAGCACAATCTGCGGCGGCCGCCACGAATAGATGGGGAACACAAACCCCACCCGCTCGTCGGCCTGCAACGTATAATCCAACTGCCCCTCGCGCAACGCCTTGGGGATAAACACCAGCCGCTCGTCCAACAACTCGCCGAGACGCTCAGCCACATGGCGGCTATTGCCGCAACCCGAATAGTAGAATATCATTAGTCACTAATTTAAACCATAATACATTATATGCAATAAACATCTTCACAATGCAAATTTACAACAATATTCTCAGTCAACAACGCTAAATTTTATCTTGCTTCAAAAAAAACGCCTAAACAGTCCTTTTCTTCTCCCATCCCGCTCCATTCATTCGCACCAAGATTACTACCCGGCCAAAAGCATACCCCGTTCAATTGGTTTCGTCTTCTGCCGCAAAAGGAAGCGGGGACACTTCGTCAAGCTGGTAGGTCATCATATTATGAACTACTACAGGTCTGTTTTTCTTAAAGTTTTCGGCTTGTTCGAAGATGGCCTTGAAGACTTCGTCGCGTGTGGCTGGAGGATACTTATGCTTGGCAAGGGTGAGGATAATCTGCACTTTCAACTGTGCCTTGATGTCTGCCTTCTTGTCCCAGTCAATATATTGGGTTTTGTCGTCAACGACTTCTTTCACATCCTTTGCTAATGCAACGTACTGCTCTTCGGTGTATTCGTCAAGAAATCCATATTGCTCGGCCACCGACTTTAGAATATCGTAGAAGGCCTTCACCTCGATATTGGGAATGCCGTCAGGCAATACACTGTCTTTCTTGATTTCCTCGAAGAGGTCGGCCAACTGTTTGGCTACCTCCGTCACTATCTCGTCGGCCAGCACGATGTCGTCCGAGCGGTCGTTGTATTTGTCTATGATGCCGTTCAGCCGTTCTGTGAAGCTCACAGCTTTCACCTTGTTTACCTTCCGCACGCTATCGATGACCCGCTTGAGCAGTTGTTCCATCAATTTCACCTTAGTGTTCTGATAGGGCAACCGTTTGAGTCGTTCCATATATTGGGAGGCCAGCAGGTCAATCTGTTTGGTGTCGTTGAGCTGCATGGTGTTGATGGCAACAACCTCTTCAGAAATAAGCGCCTCGTTGACCAGTTTCAGCACGTGGCGGTTCATCTGAGAGGCATCGGGTGAGTCGCCGGTATTGGTCTTGTAGATGACCGAACGCACTCCCGTGAAGAAATGAACATCATCGACCTCGGCTTTCTCTATGCGCTCGTCGTTGTTGCACATGTTGTAGGCCGACTTCATGATGGTGGTGTGCTTCATGAAGCGTTTCTCCAGTTCGTCGGTCTGCTGTATACGCTCGGCTGCCATTTGCAAGGCATCCAACTGTTCCAGCGGGGTGCCCGTGAAGAACCTGGTGTAGTCGATGCCGTGGAACATCCTCCGCAACACATCCAGCTCGTCCTTAAACAGTTTGACGGCATTGTCGATAGTCTCCACCGGTGTCTCGTTCTGTCCGCCGTTGGCGTATCTCTTCATCGCCTGGTTGAACTTCTTCTTAATTCCGAGGTAATCGACAATCAGGCCTTTGTCCTTGCCGGGATAGTTGCGGTTCACGCGGCTGATGGTCTGGATGAGGGTGTGCATCTGCAACGGCTTGTAGCAGTACATCGTATCCAGACAGGGGACATCGAAGCCCGTTATCCACATATCCACTACAATGGCTATCTTGAAGTTCGACTTCTCTTCTTTGAACTGCAAGTCCAGCTTCTTTCGGTCTTCATCGGTGCCGAGCAGGTTGTACAGCTCTTCGGGGTCGTCTTTCTGACGGATGAAGACCATCTTGACCTTCTCCATCGGCTTTATCTTCTCGGCCTCCTCTTTGCTGAGCTCTTCACCGTCGCCGCATACCTTCACCTCCGCCCATTCTGGACGCAGGGCGACAATCTCCTTGTAGATGGCGTAGCCTATCTCGCGAGTAGCGCAGACAATCATTGCCTTGCCTTTCACGGTGCTGCCCTCTTCCACACGGCGCTCATAGTGCTGTATGAAATCGACAGCCAGCCGATGGATGAGGTCGGGACTGTTGAGCAGTACGCTCATCTGCGTCATCGCCCGCTTGCTTTCCTCAATCTGGTAGTCGGTCGAGCCCTCTTCGGCACATTTGTCGTAATAGGCTTCTATCTGCTTGATGAGTTCGCTGTCGGCGAAGACGTGCGAGGCGCGCCCCTCGTACATGATGGTCTTGGTGATGCCGTCGTTCACGGCCTCTATCATCGAGTATTCATCCACGATGGGACCGAAGACCTCGAGCGTCGGGTCGATGGGTGTGCCAGTGAAGCCCACATAGGTGGCGTTGGGCAGCGAGTCGCGCAAGTATTTGGCGAAGCCATTCGAGCGGCGCACACCCTTGTCGGTAATCTCCACCTTCTCCTCCAAGCCTGTCTGCGAACGGTGTGCCTCGTCGCTGATGCAGATGATGTTGGCGCGGTTGGAGAGCAGGTTGATGTCTTTTGAGAACTTCTGTATGGTGGTGAGGAACACGCCTCCGCTGGTGCGTCCCTGCAGCTTTGCTTTCAGGTCCTCGCGGCTCTCCACCTGCTCTATCACGCTGTCGCCCACAAACTGCTTGGCGTTGAGTAGCAGGCGCGACAGTTGGTCGTCCAAGTCGGTGCGGTCGGTGATGAGGATGATAGTGGGGCTGCAAAGGGCCTTGCTCTTCATCAGCAATCGCGACAGGAAGAGCATTGTCAGCGACTTGCCACATCCGGTGGCACCGAAATAGGTGCCGCCCTTGCCGTCGCCGCCAGGGTTGAGCTTGCTGTGGTTGAGGATATTCTGGTACAGGGCTCGGGCTGCAAAGTACTGCGGATAGCGGCAGATGAACTTGCGCTCGTCTTTCGAGGTGTCGGGGAAGTAGATGAAGTTGTGGATAACATCTATCAGGCGGTCTTTGCGGAACAATCCCGCCACCATCGTCTTCAGCGAGGGGATGCCGCTGTCGGCCTTGTCCTTGGCGTTGACCTTGCGCCAGCCGTAGAAGAATTCGTAAGGAGTGTAGAGTGTGCCAAACTTGTTGTTCACGCCGTCGGAGATGACGATGAAGGCGGTGTATTTGAACAGCGCCGGAATGTCCCTACGGTAACGGATAGTCAACTGCTTATAGGCATCCTCGATGGTGGTGTTCTGCTTGATGGCGCTTTTGAACTCGAACACCACGACAGGCAGTCCGTTCAGGAAGATGATGGCATCAGGGATGCGATGCTGGTTTCCTATGATGTCGTATTGATTGACAATCTTGAAGATGTTATGTTTCTGCTGACTCTCTTCGAAAGCGATGGGTTGGATATAGAGGTTCTGCCGGGTCGCGTCCTCGCGCTTCAGCGAGAAGCCGTCCATCAGCAGTCCTATTGTGTGGCGGTTCTCTTCGTAGAGGGTGCCGCCGGTCTTCTGCATGATGATGCGGATGGCGTTCTCCACCTCCTGGTCGGTGATGCCGTCGTTCTTGTAACGGCTGCGCAGGTAGGCCGCAAGGTCGTCGCGCAGCACCACCTCGTCGAGGTTGCGCACGATGTCCTCGCCCTTGACGTAGTCATACCCCTGTTCTTGCAACAGGGTGACAATCGACATCTCTAATTGGCTTTCGTTGAAGTACGGCATAAGTCTATTTTTCTTTGTGTTGTAAATAGTAGATGTTCTTTTGTGCCTCTATCTCTGCACGCAACTCCTCGTCTGTTGGCATATAGGTCTTATATTTGGCGGCAAATAGTTGGTCGCTGTCGTGGAGTACAGAGTATCGTGCAATCTCTTCATCCGTGTCGGCGCATATCAAAATACCAATGGTGGGATTGTCATTCTCACCTCGTTTCAACTCATCATACATCCTGACATACATATCCATCTGGCCTACATCCTGATGGGTTACCTTGGTCGTTTTGAGGTCTATCAACACAAACGACTTCAACAGGTAATTATAGAAAACCAAGTCAATATAATAATCCTCCTTCTCTGTATGGATGTGTTGCTGTCTGGCAACAAAGGCGTAGCCCTTGCCAAGTTCCATAATGAACTTTTGCAAGTTATTGATGATACTTGTCTCGAGTTCAGACTCTGTGAACGTCGCCTCCTGCGGAAATCCAAGGAATTCGGCAATAACAGGATTTTTGATAAACTCCAATTTGCCTTGCAGCGGAGATGTTTTCTCTATCATTTCTTCATGCACCAACTCTTTGTGTTGCGACATCAGCATACGATGGTAATACTGACTGCTGATGTTACGTTGCAGCGTTCTTGTGCTCCACATTTCCTTGGCAGCTTCACGTTCATACCAGTCGCGAGCATCCTTATTGTTTTCCTGAAGGATGATTCGATAGTGCGTCCAAGAAAGCATAATGGGATATTTTGCAGCCAATGATTGCATAATGTCTGCCACAGAAGATTGTGAACTCATTGCGTTAACAATCTCAAAATCTTCAGATTGTCCTGTTGATGTTGGAACAATTTCAGATTTTCCACTCACTGCGTGGAAAATGTTTTTGTCACCCTCAGATATTCCACTCACTGCGTGGAAAAAATCTGGCCATTTCTGGAAGAAGCCAATATAGTTATAAAGGTTGGTTTTGGTGAAACCTTCTCCATACTGCATCGTTAATGATTTTGCCAGAGTCTTTACAATTAGTTCCCCGTACTCTGCCCGTTGTCCATTAAGAATTTCTTTTTGGATACGCATACCCAAAAGCCAGTTGCGCTTAATGAGAGTTTCATTTACAACATTATAAGCCATCTTTTGCGCCTGTTCAATAATGTTGCAGGCATCGTTTAGCAATGAGCTTTTATCTATAGGAGTAATATCTTTCATCTTGACTTCCATGTTTGATTGTTATTCATATCATCATTATTTGGCAATAGGGTGACAATCGACATCTCTAATTGGCTTTCGTTGAAGTACGGCATAATGCTATTCTCCTTTTGTTAATTCGTTATATAGGGCCACACCCTTTACCGTCAACAAATACTTTTGCCTTGGATGGTTGGGACGGTCCGGGTATTTCCTGCGGACAAACTTCTCCTGTAATGCAGGTTCAAGGTGGGTGTCCACAAAGCTCTGTCTATGCTTGAGCTTTTTGATATCCATCATCTGGCTGATGCTTAATTCATCGTTTCCTATAATCCGCACAAGTTCGATGATATCTTCGTTGTTTGTATAGAGCTTACTGTCTGGACTTAATTTTATTATGGACGAGCTTGTGCGGTACTTATGCGGTACTTGTACGGTACTTGTACGGAGCTTGTCCTCTTCTTGCTCATTAGTTATCTGGTGATTGGGCATCTCTCCCTCTGGCATCTTCCACTCTTCCGGTGGATTGATCATCATATATCGGTTCTTCAAGATGTTGTTCTCGCCAAGAAGCAAATTGCGGAAGAAGCGAATCAAGAATAGTGGTTCATATTCTATGCCTTTGGCCACGTTGCGATAGTTGGCTCGCACCAATGCATTTCTGAAATACCACGAGTGGTTGGCAAAGAGGTCGTTATTGACGCTGAAACCTAACATGCGCAGATATTTGATGGTAAAGAGTGCCGTTGTACGGGTGTTTCCTTCCTCGAACGGGTGAATCTGCCATATTCCCGACACAAAACGGGAAATATGTTCCACCATACTGTCTTTATCCAAATCTGCATAAGAGAACTGACGTTCCCTATCTAGGTCATACTCCAAAGTCATCCGCAAGTCTTGCCAGCGGCCATACAGTACAGAGTCGCCTCGCAACACCCATTCTTTTTTCGAGATATCGTACTCACGGAAATGCCCGGCATGTTTGAACACACCTTCAAAGATAGCGCGATGAATGGTTGCCAATCCAGCCACGCTATAGGTGAAAGCATCTGTCTGCAGAAGTTTCGAGATGTTACTTGAAACCCTGTCGGCCTCTTCTTTGTCAGCATCATCGTCGTCGTGGGTAGTCTTCTTGATGTAGTATTGCTTCACCAATTCACGAGCCTCATCGATGGTAATTTCCCCCTCGATGTTCCTACGGGCAGTATCCTGCAAATACTCCGATGTCTTTAATCCATCGACAGCCTGCAAGCCGATGGCGACGCTCCAAGCCTCCGCTCTTTCACGTTGTGCCGGTTCCCCTTGGCGTATATACTCGTCAAAATCTAAGTATCCGTCCTTCATTGTCTATTCTTTATATTATCACATTTTCGGCAAAAATAATATCAAAAAATCACATTTTTCGACCAAAAATAACGTCAAAAATCACATTTTCCACAATTCGACTTGTTTGATGTCACTTCTACAATCATTCTATGTCCATTCTACGATACTGCGGCGGTTGTCTTGCTGCCCGTCAACCGCCTGCAAGCCGATGGCCACTTCCAGGCTTCAGCCTGTTCCTGCTTATGCGGTTCGCTCGCAACGATATACACGTCAAAGTCCGAATATCCTGTCTGCATATTTCCCATTACAAACTCGTTACCCTCTTTTTATTTGAGATGAGTTTTGAATAATGTTTTGATTTTGTATTTTAATATTTAGCAAAGATTGTATTCTGCTTTTATCTTTGTAATCAACATCGAACTTATACATATGGTTAATTACCAAATCCTGCAATAATCTACAACACATTATATTACCCTTCATATCTTTGCTATACTGTTCAATGATATTTATTGGCAATCCTGGATAATTCAAGTTTGTTGATAGATTAATCAACTTATATGAATTATATGGATTGTTTTCTACTATCTTGTTGAAAGTTTTGTTAAGCCTGTCGTCGCCAACAGAATTTGAAATTCTAGTTATTATTGCCAATGATGATAAATATGACAAATCTACTAAAAATTGTAATGATTTTTTCTGAATTTCATCTCTTTGTAATACAATATCTGCACGGTTTCTATTAGAGTATTTGTCTATTATTACATTTGCGATATACTCTGCTAAATCATCTTTATTCTCTATCATCATAGTTAAATATAAACCTAATGTCCTTAACCCAACATTATATGCAGTTTCGATAATTTCATATTTTGTTTCAGCATCTAATTCTCCCCAATACTTAATGGCAATTTGCCCTAATATATCAATGGTCTTTACTGCGAGATTAATCTGTGCAAATAAATCTATGTCATATACATCATCATCAAGGGAGATTTGTGCGTAATTCATATCGTCATTATCAAATTCTTTTTGCCTTTCCTCTAATTCCGACTCAAGCAATAACTTAGAATTTCTCTCCTTGTCAACATCGATTGCTCCGATAACCCTTGAGGTGAAATCACTCATCAATTCATTTAATGACTGTATATCTTGTTCCAATTTGCATGTTGGAAAATTTGGGAAAATCTGTTGGGCATTGTGTAATAGTGTTGATATAATCCAATTGTTTTTTGACAAATGTGTAACAAACATAATAATATTAGCATATTCTTCTTTAAAAATGCGTTCACATATTTTTTGAACAATACACTTTATTCTCTCTTCTTCTATATGATTTGCAATATACTTTGCTACAAAAAAGTAATATATATAATTTTGGCTAACTCTTACATTGTTGTTAAATGTCAGTAATTTTGTCCCTTTCAGTGTTTCTTTAATGGTTTTGATTCCAAAAAAAGTCTTATCTACATCATGTTTTTCACAGTATAGATTGTAAAACTCGTCAAATTGTTCAATGGATATTTCTTTAACTTTTTGCTCAAAAAGGAAATAGCAAAAGAACACCAAGAAGTTGGAATAAAAACCAATATCTTTCTGTTGCTTGATTGAATGAATAAGGCTGTCATTAATCAAGTGTTCGTAATAAAAACCGTGAAGTGAGTAGTTGATATTGTTATTATTCTGAAGCCCTTCAAGTGCTTGTAGAATACCTAAAATATAAAATGGATATGCAGGTATAAAGTTCTTTCCCAGAATACTGTTGATGTGTTTGTTTGCTTCATCGTTTTTCCTCCGTAATTCGTTTTTACTTTCAACACTTGTGTCTTGCCCGAAAGAATTCCACTTTTCCACTAACTGGTTTCTTAAAACTGGACCAAATTCCATAATGAGGAATTTGTCAAAGTTATCAAATGGTGGATTCGCAGATAAATCACGAGTGGAAATAGAAATGTCTCCAATTACAATAATGTTTTTGAATAAACTCTCAAGATTTGAAATTAGAAGTTTCCAGTATTTATCGTTACCTTTGGCTGCAAATTGGAAATCATCAATTATAAGAATAAAACTATCGTTGTTTTCGAATTTATCTGAAGGGCAGGTTTTAAATGTACAATACTGTTCTTTGTATTTCTCAATAATAATTTGAAGAATCTTATCTTTTCGTGTATTAGATGACAAATCAGAACCATTTAATAATATTGGGTTCAAATTATTGTTGTAAAAATACTTACAGAATGTATATTTACACATTGCTGTTTTGCCAGAACGCTCCCCACCCACAATATAATAATGTATTCCATCATTTTCAATTGCATCGGTTAGGTCGGCAATATTGGTTCTTTTGTCATTCTTGTTGTTTTCAGATATGATTTTCATGTTTTGAGGTACAAACAAATCATCTAAAGACAGATCTTCGCCCGATGGATGTGTAAAAAACGTATCTGTTGAATGAAGAAATTTCTCAAACTCTTGGTTTAATTGAATTGTAATTTGAGGATTGTTTATTGTATTGTTATTGTCTTTACTAATGTATTTTTCAGCTATGTATTTTGTCAAGCTCTCTCTAAAAACTTTCTTGAAATCGTTTGTGAAGTCTCTATAATATACACCTTTACTATCGATTCCTTTTTTGAATTCTCTAACTTTTTGTAATTGTTCAATGTCTACATCGTTAGACATTATTTGAGCATTTTTGAAGAAAAACATTATTTGAACAATATCCCGTTTCTCGTATGCAGAATTGAATTCCTCTTCAGTACCAGAACCTGCATTGGGCGTTGGCGAACCAAATCGATTGGACATGATTCCCACAAAAATATCGTAGTCATCAATTTGATTATTAATAGCTTTCTGAGAGTAGGTTTCGACAGATGGGTATGTATTTTTCTCCCATGTCAGCGGAAATAAATTAAAACCGTTGGAATCTCCCAAAGTCCTATTTAATTCTTCAATTACATCTTGAGCCTCTTGCCTTTCTGTATTTACATCAGAAGGTGATGATATGAAAACACGAATTTGTTTGATGTTTTTTGTCATTTTTTCTATCTTTTTTACTTTCCTATCTTCGCCAATAGCAAAGACAGCAATTCGGTTAATATATTTATTTCTTTATCCTTTAGTTTTATTTCTTTGTCTATTACAAATGCTTGTTTTTCAAACATAGACATTCCCTGTATATTTGGGATTACTACCCCAATATTGTACAAATCATCTTTATTAATACTACCAAATACTGTTCCATCAACATCGGATATAGTAAAGACCTGTTCCAACTCCAGCATTTGATAGAATAAATAGCTTTGGCAATGATTCTTGCTTCTTAATGAAGCAAGGCCACGACCAATGCAACAATCGTGTGGTGCGATGTTTATATCACCAACAGGAGCTCGTACGCTAAGTAGGATGTCTCCTTCTTTTGCATATCTTGTCGGATCTGTCGTGTAAACACGCGGTGTTGGGAATCTGTTCCCAAAATCAGCTCTTCCTTGATAAAAGATTATTCCTTCGCCCTCCATATTGTATGTTTCACCGTCTGGGGACTGTCCCATTGTTATGTCTGCCAATTCGGACAGGGAACCAATTCGCCAGCCTTGGGGGAGGTTTTGTTTGTCGATGTTGTCGACGAAGGTGTGGCGGTAGAGGGCTTGGGCGGTGGCTTCGAGTTTTTCAATCATCTGCTCGTTGAGGCGTATGCGGCGCGTCAGTGTCTCGTATTCCGACACGATTTCCCGCTGCCGCTCAATGCTCGGAACGGGAAGTTGCATATCCATCAAAGCCTCCTTGTCAAGGCCTCCACGCACATCCGCATCCGTATAAAACCAAGCATTGCGGTCAAACTCCTTACGACAGAACCACATCATAAGATAATTGGGCAACAACACGCCCGTTTTAGTTACCTCAAACACAAAATAGGCGGGCGAAACAATGATAGGGTTGTCATCAGTCTGCATTGCTATAGGAATCTTCTCATCCCGTCCAACGTGCATCAGGTTACAGGCAAACTGATTCTTGAAGACAAGTTTGTATGTGGACAAGTCTGTTCCAATGACATTAGCAACTGAAGGCATAAAATGTTTGTCAATATTAATGCCCATAGGCTCCGTAACCTTCAACTCCCGGTTGCGGACATTCACCTCGCGGATGTAATTGCCTAATCTGTGATATTCTGTTGCCATTGTTTCTATATAATTCTTTATAATTTTGCAACAATTATAAGGTTTTGTCTTTTGTTTGCCATTATCTTTATTTATAGTTCAATCATAGCCGATGGACTAAACCCATTTGTCAAGTGTTCCTTGGATGAGATGTAGCCCAACTGATTGGATATGATAAGTGTGTCGCCTATTTGCGCTTTGATGTTGCGGTGTGAGTGACCATATATCCAATAATCAATATGGCTATCGGCTATAATCTCACCCAACTCCACCGTGAAGGCACCATTTATAGGGCTGTTTTGAAATTCTGCTGCTGTGCATAATTGTGTGGGGACGTGGTGCGTGACAACGATGATCTTTTCTGCGTCACTCTCAGAAACAGTCTGTTGGATGAATGAGAGGCAACGCTCGTGTTCAAGGTTGAAATCATCTGCTGTCAGCCGGTGTCCATTATATTTGATGCGATAGAAGTCGCTGACATTCCGTTCTGTCATATACGCATCAAACGGTTTTATCTTCGACCATAATGTTGACACGATTATATCTATGCTGTCAAGGTGTACTACGCTGTTGTAGTATGCATGCACATTGTGCCGAATTTCTTTACAAAAGCCGCTCGGCATAGTGGCAAGGTCATAGTATCCGTAGAAGTCGTGGTTGCCCAAGCATACAATAACCTGGCTGTAATTCTTGCTCGCCCAATCCCAGAATTGGTACGCTGAATATGTGTCACTTTTCGAATCCGGCAAATCAAGGTATGCGGTATCTCCAGCAACAAGCAGAATATCCCCTGTTACTTCAAGAGGATGTTTTGCAATCCATTGACGATTTTGCGGGAACTCCAAATGAAGGTCACTGACATACTGGATGCGCAAATCTAAAGGTGTGTCTGAGACACCTTTGAGTGTTTGTTCCTGATGTATGTTTTCCCGTTCTGTCATACTTATTGAATTGTTTACAAGTGCAAAGATACAAAAAGTTTTCCAATTCTTTCCAATATTTTCAAAATTGGAAAGAATTGGAATATGTTTCATCGTGATCCCATACTTCTTATTTCGGCCTCGATTTCTTCAGTTGTCGGCAATGCAGACTTGTATTCGGTAGTCAGCTGATCGTAAATCTTCATTGACGACACTCCAATCGGCGAATTGACACTTTGCAAGGTGTATTCGGCCACCACATCGTTTTTATCCTTGCAAATCAACAGTCCTATGGTGGGGTTGTCGCCTTCGGTACGCATCAACGCATTAACTGCATTGACATAAAAGTTAAGTTGTCCAATATGTTCGGGCTTGAAGACAGTTGCCTTTAGTTCTACCACAACATAACAATGCAGTCGGACGTGATAGAACAACTGGTCAATATAAAATGTTTCATCCCCGACTTTCAACTGGATTTGATGGCCATAATAGGTAAATCCTTTGCCAAGTTCCAGAAGATATTGCGAGATGTGTTTGTCTAAATGTGCTTCCAGCTCCCGCTCCTGCATTTCCTGACGGACACCCATAATATCAATTATGTATGGGTCTTTGGTAATCTGTTGAGCGAGGTCGCTCTGAGGTTTTGGAAGAGTGAGTGAAAAAGTACTGACAGCCTTGCCTTCTCGTTCAAAGAGGTTGCTGTCAATTTGCCAATCAAGAACAGAACGGCTCCAGTTGTTCTCCACCGTCTTATGTATATAGAACAGGGCCTTGTCCATTTCCTTGCAGCGTTGCATAATGAGAATATGATGGCCCCAGGGAACAGAGAAAAAGGATTCTGCCAATTGCGGCACAACTTGTGCCCGAATTCCGTTTCCCAATTGTGAGGCAGGTTGTTTCGTTGTTACTGCGTCTATTTTGACAACAACTCGTTTGCGATTCGCATTTCCAAATTGCGGCACAGCTTGTGCCGTAATTGTATAGTGTTCGTAATAAAAAAGATACAAATTTCGTATTCTTTCCAAATTACGGAGTGAGAACCCTTTCATTTCCGGAAACTCCGCCATCAAATCCGCGCTGAGTTGTTTTAGGAAGCCATCGCCCCATTGAGCATTTTGTTGTTTCTCTACAATCTCACCACCCAACTTCCAATAGAGCTGCAACAACTCGGTGTTCACCTTGACTGCCGCCTTTATCTGGCTCTGACGGATTCGTTGCTTCAGCTCGCCAATCCAATCCTTATATTCTGATGTGATAATTGACATCGTCTTTGAATATTATTATAATGAATAACCAAGTTTTTCAAACAAAACTTTCAAGTCTTTCGTGCTTTCTTCCTCCTGCTGGAGCAGGTCGCGGAGGTCGGTTTGCAGTTCCCGCATCTTGGTGTCGAAGTCTATCTGCTCGTCGCGGTTGCGGAACTCGATGTACTTGCTGGGGACGAGACTGTAGCCTTTCTGCTCAATCTCTTTACGTGTGGCGGAATAGCAATATTCGGGTTCATTGTGGTAGGTCTGCTCATAGCCGGCACACTGCCAGTTGTGGTAGGTATCTGCGATTTCACGTATCTGCTCAGGCGAGAACTGGATGTATTTCTTCTCGAAGGGTTCGCCAACCTGACGCAGGTCGAGGAAGAGGACTTCGCCCTCGCGGTCGCGGTAGTGTACCTCCTCGCCGTTCTTGGTCTCCACACGGGCTTTCTTGTTGTTGTTCAGTATCCAAAGCGTGACGCTGATGTCGGTGGAGTAGAACATGTTGCGCGGCAGGATGATGATGGCTTCCACCTTGTCGTTCTCGATGAGTTTCTGACGGATGGCCAACTCGGTGCCGTCAGCACTCAGCGCACCGTTGGCAAGAAGGAAGCCCGCCACACCACGGGTGGAGAGCTTTGATAATATATTCAATATCCAGCCGTAGTTGGCGTTGGAGGTGGGCGGAGTGTCGTAGTTGCTCCAACGTGGGTCGGAGGTGAGTTGGTTGGTCTCGCGCCAGTCCTTCTGGTTGAAGGGCGGATTGGCCATGATGTAGTCGGCCTTGAGGTCGGGATGGTGGTCGTTGTGGAAGGTGTCGCCTTGCCGGATGTCGGCCGAGATGCCCCGGATGGCGAGGTTCATACGCGCCAGCTTGAAGGTAGTGTTAGTGTTTTCCTGGCCATATACGCTCACGTTCTTCATGTTGCCGTGATGAGCCTTGACGAACTTCATCGACTGCACGAACATACCGCCCGAGCCACAACAGGGGTCGTAAATCTTGCCGTCGTAGGGTTCGATAAGTTCGGCGATGAGGTTGACAATCGACTTGGGCGTGTAGTATTCGCCCTTACCTTTTCCCTCGGCGATGGCGAACTTGCCAAGGAAATATTCATACACGCGGCCGATAAGGTCGTTCTCGGCATCGGCGACGGTGTCCAGCTTGTTAATTTCATCCAGCAGCGAGGCGAACTTGGTCTTGTCCAAGCCGAGGTTGGAATAGTAGTTGTAGGGCAGGGCACCCTCCAGCTGCTTGTTCTTCTTCTCGATGTCAATGAGCGCGTCGTCGATAATCTGGAAGATATTGGACTGCTTGGCGTTCTCCATGATGTACGACCAGCGGCATTTCTCGGGTAGGTAGAACACATTTTCAGCTGTGTAGAACTCTACTGTATCGACATACTCTTTCAGTCCTTGCGCTATGAGTTCCTGCATGCGTTGCTCGAAGCGGTCGCCGGCATATTTGAGGAAGATAAGACTCAGTACCACATGCTTGTATTCGGCAGGCTCGACAGCGCCGCGCAGTTTGTTGCACGACTCCCACAGAGCCGCTTCCATCGTTTTAGATTGCTTTGTAGTATTTTGTTTGGCCATACTATTCTATCAGTACTTCTTTTTTGTTTTTTTCAAATAATAGGACAACTTTTGCAAGCAAACCTGTTATCTTGTTTTCATTTTGCAAAGATACAATTAATTTTTCAATTGGAGACCTTTTAAAAATTATATCAAAAAATCACATTTTTCGACCAAAAATAACATCAAGAATCACATTTTCCACAATTCGATTTATTCCGGTCTCCTTCTATGTCCCTTCTACGAACCTTCGGCGGTCCTTCGACGCACGTCCGACAGCCACACTATATCTCAAAATGATACAGCATGGGCGAGTTCCACCGCTCGCTTTCCGACCGCACCTCTGCGCAATGGGCACCATTCATCCCGATGCGGATGCCGAGGGAAACACTGTCCTCCCACCAGTATTCGTCCGCCGGAATGAGGGTGCCGCCTCCACATTCGATAAACTCACAGGCCAACCAGCCGTACTTGTTCACCGCTGTGCCGCTGATACTACGACGCCATGTGCCACCCTCATCTACCCGGTAGTCAAACCGAATCACCGTGTCGCCCTCTTTCTTTACACACAGCACATAACAGCATGTGCTGTCAGTGAATACCTCGTCCCACTCGACATAGTTATTCTGGTTGTTCTCTTCGCCAACACCCTCTTCATTCTCTTTCGAGATATTATTATTGCAGGCTACCGACATCACCGATGCTGCCAGCACCGCAAGGGGAAAAAGTGTACTATACTTCATATTTCTTTTGCAATTTGACGATGCAAAATTATGATTTTTTTCAGAACTGTGGATTTCCTGCACGTTATTATCGTATTAAACATTGTGCCACAACTTGATAATCCATTCCACATGGCAGATGTTGATAACTCATTTCATGTTATTAGAAAAGTATTGTGTACTTTAGCAGTCTGAAAAAAAATAGCACCATCGCGGTAATCATTTGTTAATGTCAAACTTATAAAGAAAAGCACCCATGCAGTCCGACATGTTTTTAGATTTTGGTAGTGATAATCAACACATTAGGCCGAAGACATATACACAATACAAGCCTGATGAGATTATGAAATCGTCCATCGAATACTTTGGCGGCGACGAACTTGCAGCCAATGTATGGATGAATAAATATGCCCTGCGCGACGACGACAAGATATACGAGCTGAACCCCGACATGATGCACCACCGTCTGGCGTCGGAGTTTGCCCGCATCGAGCGCAACTACCCCAATCCCATGTCGGAGGAGACCATCTATGAGTTGCTGAAAGATTTCCGCTATGTCATTCCACAGGGCAGCCCCATGTCGGGCATCGGCAACGATTTCCAGGTGGTGTCGCTGTCGAACTGCTTTGTGATAGGCAACAGCGGTGCCAGCGACTCGTATGGCGGCATCATGAAGATAGACCAGGAGCAGGTGCAGCTGATGAAACGTCGCGGCGGTGTGGGACACGACCTGACCCATATACGTCCTGCCGGCAGCCCGGTGAAGAACAGCGCCCTCACCTCCACAGGCATTGTCCCCTTCATGGAGCGATACAGCAACACCACCCGCGAGGTGGCACAGGGCGGCCGTCGCGGAGCGCTGATGCTGAGCATCAGCATCAAACACCCCAATGCCGAGCAGTTTATCGACGCCAAGCTGGAGCAGGGCAAGATTACGGGTGCCAATGTGAGCGTGAAGATTACGGATGAGTTTATGCGGTGTGTGCGCGACGGCAAGCCGTTCGTGCAGCAATACCCTGTAGACTCGCCCAATCCGTTGGTGCGTCAGGAGATTGATGCCCGCAAGCTGTGGAACAAAATCATCCACAACGCCTGGGCCTCGGCAGAGCCCGGCGTGCTGTTCTGGGACACCATCCTACGCGAGAGCGTGCCCGACTGCTATGCCGACTTCGGCTACCGCACCGTCTCCACCAACCCCTGCGGCGAGATTCCGCTGTGCCCTTACGACAGCTGCCGTCTGATAGCCGTAAACCTGTACAGTTATGTGGACAATCCCTTCACCCCCGAAGCCAGCTTCAATTTCGACAAGTTCCGCGACCATATCGCCAAGGCGCAACGCCTCATGGACGACCTCATCGACCTTGAGCTGGAGAAGGTGAACAAGATTCTGGCCAAGATCGACAGCGACCCCGAGGGCGACGACATCAAGAGCGTGGAGCGCAACCTGTGGCTCAACATCAAGATGAAATGCCTCGAAGGCCGCCGCACCGGCTTGGGCATCACCGCCGAGGGTGACATGCTAGCCGGCATGGGTCTGCGTTACGGCACCGACGAAGCCACCGAGTTCGCTGTCAAGGTGCAGCGCACCCTCGCCTGCGCAGCTTACGGCTCATCCGTCAACATGGCCAAAGAGCGCGGCAGTTTCCCCCTCTACGACGCCAACCGCGAGAAGCTGAATCCTTTCATCCAGCGTCTGGCCGAGGCCGACCCGAAACTCTACACCGAGATGGTGCAGAACGGCCGCCGCAACATCGCCCTGCTCACCATCGCCCCCACTGGCACCGTGAGTATCTGCACCCAGACCACTTCGGGCATCGAACCGGTGTTCCTGGTAAGCTATAAGCGCCGCAAGAAAATCAACCCCAACGATAAAGACACCTCGAAACACAAAGTGGTCAAGGACGAAAACGGCGACTACTTTGAAGAATACAACGTTCTGCATCCCAAGTTTGTCGATTGGCTGAAACTGAAAGGGTACACCAAAGAGCAAATCGACAGTCTGGAGGACAAGGAACTTGATCGTCTCATCGCCGAATCGCCCTACCACAAAGCCACCTCGGCCGACATCGACTGGGTGAACAAAGTAAAAATGCAGGGAGCCATCCAGAAATGGGTAGACCATTCCATCAGCGTCACCGTCAACATCCCGAAAGAGACTTCGGAGGAAATAGTAAGCACAATCTATCAGACGGCATGGGAATCGGGCTGCAAAGGCTGCACCATCTACCGCGACGGGTCGCGCCACGGTGTACTCGTATCGAAAAGCGAGAACAAGAACTGCAACGACAACGAGTTCAACGAGAACAAGGCACCCAAACGTCCCAAGAAACTGGAGGCCGAGGTGGTCCGTTTCAAGAACGAGAAAGAGGACTGGATTGCTGTGGTGGGCATGTACGAACACCGTCCTTACGAGATTTTCACCGGACGTGCGGAGAACTTCGTCCTGCCCAAATGGGTGGAGAAAGGCTGGGTGATACGCGTCAAAGAAAAAGGAGACGAACACGCCCGCTACGACTTCCAATTCCTCGACCAGGACGGCTACCACGTCACCATGGAGGGCCTTTCGCGCATGTTCAAGAAAGAGTACTGGAACTATGCCAAGCTCATCAGCGGTATCCTGCGCCACGGCATGCCCATCCCCAACGTGGTGGACCTCATCGGCAAACTGAACTTCGACGTCGATAGCATCACCACCTGGTCCAACGGTGTGGCCCGTGCACTGAAACGCTACATCAAGGACGGCACCGAGACCGGCGAAACCTGTCCCGACTGCGGAGGGAAGATCATCTACACCGGCGGCTGCAAGAGCTGCCCCAACTGCGGCTGGTCGAAATGCAGTTAACCTTCCCCCTAAAATTGCACCAAAAACCCACCCAAACGGCTGATTGAAACGGGTTAAAACACAAACAACAATACACCCCTTCAACCAGAAAAAGCGACAGGCAAACAGCTGGCAGAACCGTGCAATAACAATTGGAAACCAATACTTTATTGACATTTTTGATATCACAGCGGAAACCTCCTCCCAGGGAGGTTTCCCTTTTTATTCAAAAACCAATCCTTTTATTTGAAAAAAAAGTCGTACCTTTGCAAGATTTAATGTATAAGAAACATCATCAATAATCTATGCAATACAACAATAGACTCCGTTCCATCGGGATTCTCATACTGCTCGCTGCCCTCCTGCCCAGTGTATCGTTTGCACAACAGGTGGTAGTAATGCCCCACCATGGGTCAGACACGCTGACTATCAACCGGCAGAACTGCTATACCATACTCGACCCCGGTGGATATTCAAACTATTCCAACAACGAGGATTCGTGGCTCTTCATTGTCTCCACCTCGGGGCCTTTCCGTCTGAAAGTGAATTATCAGACGGGGGTAAACGCCGACTGCAACGACTTCGTCCGCATTTACTACGGCAACGACACCAATAACTACAATCGCCAATACTGCGGCTCTGGGTCGTCCACATGGCAGAGCCATGACTATTGGTGGCGTCACCCCGACACTTGTGCGTTGATTCATTTCCACTCCAACAACTATGCCTCGTTCCGCGGCTACGAGATAGAGGTTGAATACCCTAACAGCATCTCCGACTGGGATGCCCAGTCCTATGCCGACAGCAGCATGACCATCACCTGGCAGGACAACGCCAGCGAAGCCACCGAGTGGACTATCACCTACTTCTGCGACGAGGACTCGCTCATGACCGCCACCAGCAACACCAAATCGGTAACCCTTACCGGCTTGCGCAACGACACGTACTATGGCTATTATATCAAAAACAACGCTGTGCCGTGCATGGATATCTCCCGCCAGTACTTCATAGTCCCCAACAGCCAGCACAACCTCTACAACACCCCCGGCGGCACGCATTTCGACTTGACCAGCGGCACCTGCTACACCATCAACGGTGTGTCCGGACCCGGCAACAACCGGCTTTCCTCCGGGTGGGTTGGCATGAGCCTCTCCTCCACCGACAGCACAGGATTCTATGCTGACGGATGGTATAAAATGGGGGGAGGAGACTATTACAGCTACTCCTGGTCGGCGGGTGACGGGATTGGCTCCGACCGCTGGACTTGGGGCGACAACGGCAACCGCAAACCGCACAGAATATACTTCCCCTTTGGCAATGCAGGATTCACATTTGCCTACAACTACAAGTTCCACTACCGCATAGTATGGGAGAACAACCGCATCATCACCCCCACGGTCACCGACCTCACCGCCACCACGGCTACCATCCAATGGAGCGACACCTCGCAGTCGACCCAGTGGACCGTCCGCTATACCGACAACGAGAGCGACTGGACCTCACGCACGGTCACTACACCCAGCCTCACGCTGACAGGTCTCACCCCCGGCACACAATACATCTACACCATCGAAGGCAACATCACCTCGCCCTGTGTCACTCCCTTCCGACACGCCTTTATCACCACCGGCTCTGCCGACACCCTCATAATGCCCTACCGAAAGAACGACACCCTTACGTTGCAACCCGGTAGCTGCTACACGGTAGTGGATGCGGGAGGTAAGCACCATAACTATTTCCAGGCCGACTACTCCACCTACACCTTCCACACCGCCAACGGCAAAGGCTTCTGGTTGAAGGGATGGTACAATGTACCGGGACCCGACCGCCTGTTTGTCTATTACGAAGGCGGATGGCACAGCTATGACGGCAACAACAGCCAATATGAAATCTACTGCGCCGACGGCTCCTGCTCCATCGGTTTCACCTCCGACTGCGAAGACAACGGCATCGGTTTCGAGTTCAGCATCATCCAGATGGACACCGCCATCACCCAGATGGAAGCCTCCAACATCACAACCACCGGCGCTACCCTCTCGTGGACCGACCCCGACCCCTCAATCACCGGCTGGCGGCTCTACTACGGCAACGACGAGGACAACTTCGCCTCCATCACCACCACTACCCCCACCGCAACCCTCACAGGACTTACCCCGGGCACACAGTATGTCTACTATGTCACCCGTCAAGGAACTGAATCGCAGTGCTCATACTCCGACCGCCGCGCCTTCATCACCCAGGGGGTCCCCGAGAATACCGCCATCATGCCCTACCGTGGTATCGACACCCTTGTCATCACGCCCGGCACCTGCTACACCATCTACGATGCCGGCGGCAAAGACCACAACTACTTCAACAACGACACCAGCCAGTTGATTATCGTCACTGCCGACCACAGCAATTTCTTCGTCACCGGCGAGTTCGACTACGAAGATATGCGCGAACTGCAGAACTATGGCTACGACGGTGAAGACCACTTAGGGATGGGAACCGACCCCTACAACAGCGAAAACCTCAACATCGAAGTCGACGGATACTACACATGGTACAACAATGCCCAAGTACGTGCACAAAGCAGTAATGGATTCCTCCGTATTCGTTGGCGTTCCAACCAGAAGAATGTCCGCCGAGGGTTCTTCATCCATATCGACCAGGACACCGTCCCCATCGAAGATGTAAGATTCACCCACGTCAAGCAACACTCTGCCGAAATTCAGTGGACAGACAATAGCGGCTACACCGGTCCCTGGTATGTCGGCTACTACTCCGGCACTTCCTGGACCACATTCTCCTCAAACACCAACCAAACCACACTCAACAACCTCCTTCCAGGCACCAAGTATCAACTACGCATCAGCCGTACCCCTTTCACAGAAGGCTGTAACCTCCAAACCCATCACTTCACCACCCTTGGAGCCAACGACATCGTGATGAACTCCCATTCGCGCGACACCGTCTGGGTCACCCCCGGCGAATGTTATACCGTCTACGACCCCGGTGGAATAGGCGACTACTACTCCAGCGACTCCTCCACCGTTGTCATCCGTTCCACTACGGGACTCGGATTCCGGCTCCAAGGTAGCACCGATGTCTCCGACCGCCTCTCATTCAACAGCGACGGCTCTGGCGGTAATTACCACTACTGGGGACTCGACAACTGGTATCCCAACGGCATCGCCTACCTCACCCTCAAGAGCAACGAAGCCATCAACAGCTCCGGCTTTGTCCTGCACATCACCTTCTACCCCACCCTAAACGCTCTCGACACCCTCTGGATGACCGACACCTCCATGGCCATAACCTGGCAGGACACCTCTGTGGCCAACCAGTGGACCATCACCTACGGCACGCATATCGATTCCCTCCGCACCATCACCACTTCCACCAACCAGGCAACCCTCACCGGTCTGAAACGCAACACACAATGCTACCTACAGATTGAAAGCAACTTCAGTTCCAATGCCTGCGTCATCCCATCCATCTACGGCATCCGCATGCGCCACGACCCCGACATCTGGCTTGCGCAATACCAAAACTACTACCTCAATCGATGTGGACGTCACTCCCATGTCGAAAATACCACCGACTACCTCCCCGTCTCCGAATGCATACACCTCTACGACAATGGCGGACTCAATCCACCCTTCCCCGACCATGAGGGGACGCATTACTTCTATTCCGCCGATGGCCGGAACCTCTCTCTCCAAGGGCAATTCAACCTCGGTGCCAGCAGTCTTAATATCAATGCCAGTCCCACCCACACCAGTTATGGCGGCATCGGCAACCTCTTTGTCTCTTCCGACAACGGCCATGTCGAGATATACACCCGAACCGATGGCCAACCCCATAACAACGGCGAGGGCTTCGACTTCAATGTATTGATGAACTATGCCATCTACCAAATCACCGCCTCCAACGTCACCTGCAGCACAGCCCACCTCACCTGGATTGATACCTCCGGTGCCTCCCAATGGTGGATTGCCTACGGCGAAGCGGAGACCAGTCTCGACACCGTCACCACCACCACACGCAGCTATGATTTCACCAACCTCGTTGCCGACCGCCAGTATGTCTGCTACCTCTGGAGCAACGAAGAACTTGACGACTGCAAAGCCCCTGTCAAGAAATACTTCATCACCGCCTGCGACACCACTATCATCATCGTACCCTGCAACCAGGACTCCTCCCGCATCCTCAACATCAACGAATGCTATATCATCCAAGACCCGGGGGCTGTCAACAACTATCATTTCAACAATAACGAGAGCCTCCATCTGCACACCAATACCGGCGACCCCATCACCCTCCGAGGCAGTGCTCACATCCGCGGGGGCGACTACCTCTCCATCTTGGACGAAGGTTCTTGGAACTGGTTATGCTACAGTTGGAGCGGCGATGACGACCATTTCGAGGTTCATTCCAACACCGGACACATCCGTATTGAATACCACTGCAACGGCGACACCCTCTCCTCCTCCGGCTTCCAGTTCAATGTCTCCTTCAACACCATCGGCAACATCCGCGCCGACCTCATGACCGACTCCACCTGCCGCATCCGCTGGGACGACCACAGCTCTGCCACCCAATGGACCTTCTGGTATGGCTCCGACCGCGAACACATGGACTCCATTGCCGTCAACAGCAAGACCGTTCACCTCGAAAACCTCGTCGACGGCACCTACTACTACGTCTACATCACCAACAACGCCGTTGAGTGCATCGACACCACCTGGTTCGAGTTCTGTGCCGGCGGCGACAACTGCATCGACTTCGCCAACCTCTACTCCTGCCACACCATCTGCCGCACCGGCGATGTCGGAAACCCCGACTACAGCCAAGGAGTTGTCGACTACGGTCCCGAGAACATGTATTCCCGCCACACCGTCATGCTCGACACCACCTACCGCGACCCCCGCACAGGTGGCCTGCTCCGCTCCATTCCCGAAGGCCACGACCACTCCGTCCGCCTTGGCAACTGGAACTACGGTGGTGAAGCCGAAAGCATCTCATACGAATACATCGTCGACACCGCCTCTGCCGACATCATGCTCCTGCGCTATGCCGCCGTGCTCGAGAATCCCGGCCACGACCCGCAGTCCCAGCCCCGTTTCCAGTTCACCATCACCGACGAATACAACCGTCCCATCGACACCCGCTGCTACGCCGCCGACTTCGTCTCCTCCGACCAACTGGACTGGAACGTGTACCACTACGACACCAACACCGTTCTCTGGAAAGACTGGACTGCCGTGGGTGTCGACCTCGAACCCCTCCAAGGCCGACGCATCTACATAAAACTCACCACCTACGACTGTGCAGAGACAGGACACTTCGGCTACGCCTACTTCACCCTCGAATGCGACCAGAAATACATCCGCTCAGGGGCATGCGGCATAGTCGACAGCAACAATTTCACCGCCCCCGAAGGCTTCCGCTACCGCTGGTACAATATCGACAGCGCCAACGTCACCCTCGACACCACACGCGAATTCTTCAGCAACCAAACCGGTGTCTACCGCTGCCGTGCCTCCTTCATCGGCGACTCCAGCGCCTCGTGCTATTTTGAAAAAACCGCCATCGTGGGCAACATCTTCCCCTTTGCCGAGTTCGACTACCAAGCCGTCGACACCATAGGCTGCCGCGTCAAGCTTCGTTTCCAGAACCTCAGCCGTGTGGCCACCGACCCCTCCTACACCATGCTCTCCAACATGGAGTGCGACTCCTACACTTGGGACTTCGGCGATGGTACCACCTCCTACTCCCGCCACCCGGCCCACATCTTCAGTCCCGGCTACTTCAACGTCCGTCTCACCGCCTCACTCGCTGGCGGCACCTGTTCAAAGGACACCGTCATGCGCATTGCCATCCCCTCGCCCTGCATCCATTACGACACCCTCTATCCCGTCATCTGCAACGGCGACACCTTCCAACTGGGCGACTCTGTGCTCACCCTTCCGGGCGAATACATCGTCCGCCAAGTGTTCCGGCCCGACAGCATCCGCGAATCCATGGTTTACCTCACCGTCAATCCCGTACACGACTTCAACATCACCGACACCCTCTGCACCAACCAGGAGTACAACCGCTATGGCATACACATCCCCTCAGGCTCCGACCCATACACCACACAACACTTGGTCAGCGCCTACCAGAACATCTACTCCTGCGACAGCGTCTACCATCTCACCCTCGTCACCCTGCCTGCTTTCGAGTTGCCAGATACCGCCACCGCATGCGATGACCTCGGCTACACTCTCTACAACAGAACCGTCTACGAATCGGGCAACTACATCGACAGCCTCCACTCCACCGCCGGATGCGACAGTGTCGTTCATCTCGCACTCACCGTCTTCCACGCCTACCACTCCTACACCACCGACACCGTATGCGACGGTATAGCATATCCCTTCATGGACACCATCGTCACTTCCGCTGGCAACTATACCCGCTCCACCCCCACCACACATGGCTGCGACAGCGCCTTCCACCTGGCGCTCACCATGTACCCGCGCTACGACTTCTACGACACCGTCTACCTCTGCCCGCGGCAACCCTACTATCACAACAACCGCACCTACTTCGCACCCGCCATCATCATCGACTCGTTCTTTACCGTCAACGGTTGCGACAGTATTTACACCACCACCCTTCTTCGCAACGACGACCTCTTCAAACCGCTCTGGGAGGTGTCCGACGACACCCTCCACTGGGTAACCCTCGCCGACACCCTGTGGGAAGGCTGTTCGCCCTACACCCTCTACTTCCGCAACCACTCCACCCATACCGCCTCCAGCATCTGGCATTTCAGCGACACCACCATCCACTCGCAAGGCCCCAGCCCTTACGACTCCTTGGCCTTCTTCTCCCACACCTTCGCTACTGGCCGCTACACATTCTACCTTAGCATCACCGACTCCACCGGATGCACCGACACCCTCTTCAATCCCACAGGTGTCCATGTCATCCAATCGCCCACGGCCGACTTCTACTGGGACTCCACACTCGTCTCCGAGCTGCATCCATGGACAGCGTTCCACAACACCTCCATACCGCTCGACTCCACCTGCTCATCGCTATGGCTGTTCGAAAAGCAACCCGACAACCCCGACGACCTCGACACTGCCTACGTCACCAACCCCGCCTACCGCTGGGACACTGTCGACATGCAGCTGCCCGCCTCCTACCTCGTATGGCTTATACTCACCCAGCAGAACATCGGTCTCACAGGCGACACCCTGTTCTGCTCCGACACCGTGTCCGACACCGTCAAGATTGTCCCCTCCACGCTGCAATTCCCCAACATCGTCACCCCGAACAACGACAACTACAACGACCGGTTCACCATCGGCAACCTGTTGGAGTACAACCGCTACCCATACAACAAGCTGACCATCTACGACCGCTGGGGACACACCGTATACGAGGTCAACAACATCAGTCAGGAAGAACACTTCTGGGACCCCAACAGCACCAACGCCCCCGACGGCACCTACTACTACCGTTTCGTCGGCCAAGGCAGCGACGGCTCAGTACAGCACAACGGTGTCATCGAAGTGTTGCGCACTCCCTGATATCCTAAAGCAGACGCAATGACCCAGGACTCAAACCCCATACCCAAAAGGGTGGAAAGCGACAAGCTCTCCACCCTTTCTCTTTTAAACGACAACCTCCAATAATTATTCAACCCAAGTCGGTCATTAAGCCGACTTATCAATCGGGATAACCACACTCAGCTGACGGCTCGCACGACCCACTTGGGCCGTTCAATCTCGGCTCGATGTTGCCTGCCTATCGGCTTGTTTCCCGTTATCATATCGAGTAACGAAGCTATAACGATACTGTAACAATGCAGGATTGAACGGCCCCTCTCCGTAGCGAGGGGGGATCGTTGCCGCTCCACGGCGCAGGGCGGGTAGGCAGAACAAGGATATGGGGCAGGGCTAATCCCCGTGCGTTGCACGATTCGGCAATTACTACGGAGTTTTCGGTTTCCTAACGACCGATTTGGGTTAAAAAGGGATTGAACTTGGAAAAATAGCGGTGACTCAGCAGAATTAATTTGAAAAAAAGGCAGTGACATAAACGAGTGATAATAAATGTAATGAAGAAAATATTTAAAAAAAAAGCGATGGAATGAAAAAAAGGTTGTATCTTTGCACCGACAGTTTCCACCACGCTTCCCACATGAACAGCGAACCAGGGTGGAACTTTTGTTTTAAGGATATGAAGTACAACAAGCAACCAATAAGCATCGCAGACCAGATTGCACAACTGAAAAGCAGGGGTCTGATTATCGAGGACGAAAACAATGCCGAAAAGGTATTGTCAATCATCAGTTATTTCCGTTTCGCCAATTATTTGCGTCCAATGGAAGCCGACAAGATGACGCATAAATTCAAACCCGGCAAGAGATTCAGTAATGCATTAGATCTGTATTATTTTGACAAGGCCTTGCGTGGTGTGTTGTTTTCGGCGATACAAACAGTAGAGATTGCATTGCGGACGAGCATCATTCAGCACTTTTCGATGAAATATGGGCCATTCTGGTTTATGAAGTCCAAACTATTCAAGGATGGCGAGATGCACAAGGCTTGCTTGAAAACCATAAAGACAGAGCTAAAACGTACCAAAGAGGATTTTATCAATGAGCATTTCGCAAAATACAACAAACCTAGCATGCCCCCATCGTGGAAAACGCTGGAAGTGGTTTCGTTTGGTACACTCGGCAAACTCTATAGCAACTTTGCCGACACCTCAATAAAAAAAACAGTTGCAAGAAGTTTCAACGTGCCTAACCATGAAGTCCTTGACAGTTGGATAGCGGCATTGGCAGCACTTCGCAACTGCTGTGCCCACCATGCAAGAACATGGAACAGAAAATATCCCATGAAGCCACAGTTGCCACCCACTAAAAAAATGAGAGCCGATTGGGTGGATGTGACGGCGGTTGACCCGAGCCGACTGTATGCGCTGCTTTGCTGCTTGTTGTATTGGGTGAACAACATACAGCCTGACAACACACTAAAGGCAGACATTATAGGGCTATTACAGAAGCATCCGAATGTTGACCCATCGGCGATGGGCTTTCCCGTGGGGTGGGAGAAAGAGGCGTTGTGGAGATAACATTGCCAATAGAATAATGCGAGGGCGAGACTAACCATCTCGCCCTCGTTGTTCTTAATGTTTGAGTCCACTTGAAAAACCTCAAATTAAGCTTTTGCCCTTACAGGGCGTTTGCTAACATGTTGACTATCACATAGGGCGTTGCCCTATGCTGACTGCTTTTAGCCCTTTCAGGGCTTTTTCAAGTGGACTCATGTTTAGGGTTCGCCGAGGAAGGAGAAGAGGATTTGGAGCTGGCGGGGTGAGAGGCGTTTCTGAGGGGGGCGGTAGCCGGTGGGACGGAGGGCATCGAGGAGTCCTGGGGTGAGGTTGATTTCGCGGGCGAGGAGTCGGCTTGCGGTTTTCTTGCTGCAATGGGGGAAATAGGCCATTGCGAGGTCTTGCTTGTACATAAACATAATAATGAAATTTTTGATTAAACAATTGGCCAAGAAGGCCGGAATTATCGTTGTCAGGAAAATTTCATATTATGCATTGTGTTGCCACAAGGTCATAAAAAATGAGCCACGGCAAGCGGAGTGTGCTTGCCGTGGCTGTTGTAGTCTTACAGAAGGCGGGTTGCCGTGGGGTTGGGGTTTAGCTTTTGGTTTGCATCCGCTTGCGGTATTCGTTGGGGGTCTCGCCTGTGTGTTTCTTGAAGAACTTGACAAACTGCGAGGCATCGCCGATATAAAGCTTCTCGCCGATGGATTCAATCATTTCGTTAGACGACGCAAGCATTGCCTTTGCCAAAAGGATAGTATGCTCGTTAATCCAGTCCATTGTCGTCTTGCCTGATTTTTGCTTGACGACATCGGCCAAATGGCCTTTTGTGATGTTCAGTTCGTTGGCATAGTATTCTGGTTTGCGGACAGGGTATTCCTGTGTCATCAGCAGTCGTGTGAAACCGTTCATGATTTCCAGCGCACGGTCGGGCAATGCAGGAGAGACTGGACGGTTAAGTTCTTGATGGAGGGCGTGGATGCCGTATAGCAATGAGATGATAAGATAGTTCACCCCCTGCCGATTGATAGACCGAGACTTGATTATCTGCTCCATCAGTCTGAAGTAGTTTTCCACCACGCGGCGGTCGCTGTCGGACAACACGATATGCCTCTCCTTGTAGTCTATCAATCCGAGGTGTTCGACCTCTGGGATGCGGAATGCAATGCAAAAAACATTGTAGTTATCCGACTGCTCTTTCTTAATCAACACACTGTTTGCCGGGATTATCAGCAGGTGGCCTTCCTTCAGATTATATTCGTTATAGGAGACGTTGATGGTTGTATTACCTTGGCGAACAAGGATGATACGGTGCTCCGGGGTGCGGGTAGGGCGACCTAAGACAACCCTGTGCACATACGGCTCAAAATTCATTATCAACGATATGGTGTCGCTGAAATAATTGTCCCCGAAACGGTCAAAAAGACTCATCTGCTCCCGTATGGAATTGTCAATTACATGGACACTTTGGCTATCATTCTTTTGCATTGTCATATAGTTCTTTAAATAATTTGCAAAGATACAAAAAATATTCTGGATGGAGAAAAAAAAGGAATTATACCGAGCATTTAACCATTATCTCCGTGCATTTGACCTTTCCCAGTCCGCTGAATGGCAGTACTTTTGCATCAGAAAACAAAGACAAGAAAGTTTTCAACAAGTGACTAAGAAATCAAGCAATTAAGGCAAAAAATATCAAAAAAGAAAGGAGAAAAAATGAAAATGATGCATAATTGTGATGTCAGTGGCAGAAAAAACGTGCTGCCGAGCAGAAAGGACAGGATAGCGGCCAGGCTGTTTTATGGCGGTATCGTGGCGGTGATAATCGCTATAGACATATTGGCAATAATATTGACGAAGTAAGTTTAATCAAATATTGTACAACCTTAAAAATTTAAATCAATGAAAACATTTAGAAAAATCACAAGCATTCTATTTGTGGCAGCCACAATGTTGATGGCAGCCTGCGACCCCAACGACGACCAATTCCCCACCCCGAGCGACGAGTACATCAACGATGTGTATCAAACCTCCTGGGTGTACGAAGAGAGAGACACCTACGAGGACGAAAACGGAGTGATGCAGGAATCGGTAGAGACGGACATCATAGCATTTGAGAGTATGGTAAGGGGTACGTTCACATCGAGATATGCGAACGCCGACCGAAACTACGAGGAGACCATTCCGTTCACCTACACCTACAAGCGCCCCAACGGCACCATCACCCTCTCAGCCGACGGAATGACCGAAACCCTCAACTTCACCTACAATGCCGAGAAAGAAACGCTCACACTCTACGGCAGTGAGGGCTATGGTCTGAACTTCACACCGTTGCGTACAGCAAAATAACATTAATTGAAGAGCTCTAACGAAAATAAAATGAAGGCAATCCGTCTGGACTGCGCAAAAAAATCATCCATCATGAGAACAGAAATTCGAACCACAGTTATTGTCCTTACCACGATATTGACCCTTATGTCGTGCGGGAAGGAGAAGGACAACAGTCATGTACCGTCGGGACGAGTGGCGCATATAACCGTCACGCAGCACACGCCCGACACAGCCTATAGGCTGGAATACACTTTCGAATGGCAGGACACGCTGCTAGAGGGTGTCAAATGCCTCCTACCCGACGGACGCACCGAACGGATGGAATGCCGCTATTCGGGCACACGCCTGACGGAGACCGCCGTATATACCGCCGACGGGGCAATGCGCGAACGCTGGACCTACATCTATTCTGACGGCAAACTGGCCCGGCAGACCCTCACGATGCAGGGCGGCACCACGGACTGCACTTTCGCCTACGACGGCGCGCATCCCGTCAGCGTCAGCTACCGCCGCCATGCAGCCGATGGCAGGGAACACGACTACGAACGCCGCTTTGCATGGCAGGGCGGCAACGTGTCGGAAGAGAGTATCCGGGAGGACGGCACGGAGGTGCAGCGCACGGCATTCCGATACGGCGATACGCCCAACCCCTTACGCCTTCCCCTCGGAATGGAACTGTCCACCTGCTGGAGCCTGACCCGCACGGGCGTAATGGGAGATTATTACCACATGCTTCCGCTGCATTTCAGCGCGGGCTGCCCCGTGACGGCAGACTGCGACGAGGGGGCGTCGTACACGGCCGAGTACACCTGCGACGGCGACGGCCGCCCCACCACCGCCACGCTGCAACATGGCGACATACGCACCGAGATTGAAATCCGGTATCTTCTCCGTTGACGCTACTGAAGGAGCCATAGACGCTTTTTCTCTTCTGACAGAAAGGAACGGAAAGCACTGATAAGCCCCCCCCTTTGCACGGTTACCGTGCAGGGGGGGGCTTGGCGCGTTGGGAATTGGAATGGGCAAGGTTGGGGATGGATTTGATAGAGAGGATAGATTTGATAGATACGATGGAGGGGATGAGAAAAATTGAAAATTGAAAGGTGAAAAGTGAAAATTGGAGTGGATTTCGTTGGCGAGGCGTTTGCTCGCACTCTCCTTACCTTCGGTGACGTTGCTTAGGCTCGGCATAGTAAGCAAGCTTTCTCTGCTCTCGCTTGGCGCAACACCATGAAGAAAGTCTTTACAATATTTGTTTTGATGGTTGTGCTGCTGGGTGGCATGGCACTGGCACAGAATGAACAGCAGCCCGAGACTGACCCTGTAATCTTGAACCGTATCGGCCAGTGGCAGGACTTGAAGTTTGGCTTTATGATGCATTGGGGTATCTATGCGCAGTGGGGCGTGGTGGAGTCGTGGAGCATCTGCAACGAGCCGTGGATTGATCGCAAGGGGGCGCCCTATGTGGAGTATAAGCAACAGTATCAGGCGTTGAACCGCACGTTCAATCCCACCCAGTTCCGTCCCGACCAGATGGCGGCAGCCGCCAAGCGGGCAGGCATGAAGTATGTGGTGTTCACGACCAAGCATCACGACGGTTTCTGCATGTTCCACAGCGGGGAGACGGACTATAGTGTGGCAGGTCGCGACTGTCCGTACAGCCGTAATGTCCAGCCCGATATTACTAAGGCCATCGTTGATGCCTTCCGTGCCCAGGGCATGTGGACGGGGCTTTATTTCTCGAAGCCAGACTGGCACCATACGGACTACTGGGCTCCCGAATGGGCTACGCCCGACCGCAATGTGAACTACGACATTGCCGACCACCCTGAGCGTTGGGAACGGTTCAAGCAGTTTACCCACAACCAGATTCGTGAGCTGACGCACAACTATGGCGACATCGACATCCTGTGGCTCGACGGTGGCTGGGTGCGCCCCGAATGGAGCGTGAACGAGGAGACCGAGCCTTGGCTGGGCTGCTACCGCCGCATACAGGACATCGACATGCCGCGTCTGGCCGCTATCGCCCGCGAGAACAACCCCGACTTGATTATCGTGGATCGCAGCGTGGGGGGACGTTATGAAAACTACCGCACGCCCGAGAAGCAGGTGCCAGACACGTTGCTGCCCTATCCGTGGGAGACATGCATGACCATGGGCGACAGCTGGTCGTATGTACCTAATGATCATTATAAAAGTACCAACCAGCTCATCCACATGCTCTGCGACATTGTGGCAAAGGGAGGCAACCTGCTGCTCAATGTGGGTCCTGATGCCGAGGGCCGCCTGCCGAAGGAGGCGTTGCAACGCATGGAGGAGATAGGGCAATGGTTGGAGTTGAACGGCGTAGCCATCTATGGCACCCGCCCGCTATACCCCTACAGTCAAGGGAATGTCCGCTATACGCAGAGCAAGGACGGCAAGCACCGTTACGCCATCTGCCTGCTGGAGGAGGGTCAGCATCACAGCCTCACGGTCGAACTGCCCTTTGTAGTGAAGAAGGTGCGTCCGCTGGCTCCCAATGCCAAGCGCAAGATAACATGCAAGACGGGCAAGAACTCGACAGTTGTCAGTATCACCGCCGCCGGCATATTGCAGCACGCCGTAGTGCTGGAGTTTTGAAGTGAGCTGCTGATATTGCCATGTGGTCAAACATGGAGGTGTATTGGTTAACTCATGTTTTTGGGTGGAAGAGGATTGGCAGCGGGGAGGATGTTGCGGAGGTGGGAGTTGAAAAAAATGTGAAGGAAAAGAAAAAAAGTCGCGGAAATGGAAAAAAAATGTTACCTTTGCAGTTGAAATAATTAACATCAAATTGTATTAACTATGAAAAAAACAAGTTGTTACGTTATTGCTTTGTCATTTCTGACAGCAGCATTCTTTGTCATGGTATCCTGCAATAAGGATTCAGTTAAGGTTTCAGGCTTTGGTCTTCAAGACTATCTTGATAATAATATGACCAAAAGCGAAGTCGGGCTAGTAATCGGCAAATTCACTCCAGACGGTAGTTTCGTTTATGATGGAACCATAGAGGAAATATTGGCTGATGCTAATAATAAATTACAGCAGTTGTACGGGGACACTCTGTCATTAGAGTTTTTTGGAATTGTAGATACGATGCCAATGACCGACACATGTATACCCATGGTAAGATGTTCTTTCTTCAATGTATACGAGGGATTAGCTTCAAATGTTTTCACTGTGGTAGATAAGTCCATTATTGATAACGATACGGTTGTTTATATGGTTCCTGGCGGTCATGCCCCAGTTAATATTATCTGCAAACAAGGTAATTGCAATAATGATTGCGATGTAGTCCCGTCAACGAGAGATAAAGCAGGCCATGTCTTGTCGTGGAAATGCCGTTGTCCGGATAGAAAACCATTGTTAGGCCACCCTCACCATTGCGAACAATGGTCGATGAATCAGAACACTGCTTCAATCAATGTACAAAACTTGTCGGTTCCAGTTCCGCGGTAAGATATTGAGTGTTTTCGTATGGGAAGATATCGAATAGGCATTACCACCGTGCTCTTTGCCACACTATTCTTTTGTGTATTGTTGGAAGGGTGTTCTCCTGTAACAAAAATGGGGGGTGGAGTCTTTTACGAAGAACAAAAGTCAATTGAGTATTCTCACGAATGGATTGACTTGCATGTGAAAAACTATAAATTTAAAGGCCGTAGCCTATGTTATTCTTACCACCCCACCAGTAGGCTTATCTGCCACAATACTGGCGACTCTACATGCTCTGTGGCATTTATTACCCCTAATTACAGACTGTTGGTGAATAGGGATTCTGTTATTTACATCAATGATGATTATCATGAAATAGCCGTTTATTTAAGCGACGATATTGTTAGGACGGTTGTTGATACCTTTTCTTATTACGGTCTGATGGTTGGAAGTAGGCTACAACAAGTGTCTATGTTAGGTTTGTATTCCCCACTTATTGATTATCTTTATCCAATAAGAATAGGTACAGGCGATGTAGCGTATCGCCATAATGACTTAGTGGTTATGGGATATAAGGATGCAAAGTATTGTACGGCAAATCAGTGTTTTATTGTGGAGGACACGTGTGGGTTTGTTTTTGATACCAGAACTGGGAGGTTTAAGTATGCAGAAGAGATTTCTTCAGATAACCGATATAAGCGTCGGCGTCAATCTGTTATGTCTGTTAGTTATGATTGTGGGAATCAATTGGTTGATAGCTTGTTTGATATCTATTCGATTTATTATTCAGACTATTCCAAACAGATACATGATAGCTTGTATTTAATGAGTGTGCCGCAGGGATATGTTTCTGACACTTTATCGAAACAAGTTGAAGAGTATTCAATCGTAAATATTGCAACGGGAGACACGTCTGACCTAGTCAAAATAGGTGGATGGCGATTGTTGTTGTTGTGGACTTCAAGGGCAGAATATCGGCAGTGCGTTAGATTGGTCAGGTCGGTTCCAGATAGTATTCAATGTGTATTGTTGAATGCTACAACAGATAATAAAGATTATCTCATGAGGGAATTGTCTGGAATAAGGATTCTTTCAGAAACTTATTTCGCCAAAGGTATGACAAGGTATTTAGATATTGATGCAGGTTATTATCTAATTTCTCCAGAAGGTGTTGTCCTATTTCGTTCTAATAATGAGTGGGGAAAAAAAACATTGTTGAATAATTGTTCATTTTAAATTTTGAAAGTAAAAAAGTAAAAAACATTAGTGAATAGTTCGTTGCGTTTTGGCTTATTTCATAAAGTCATATTTGTACTATTGTTTCTTATCCCAGTGGATTTTGCCTTTGGGCAGGAAAAAGGGCCGATAATTCATTTTGCACAGAAAGAGCATGATTTTGGTGTATTGAGTAGGAGGGAGTGTGCTCGTTATAGTTTTTGCTTTAGAAATCTAGGAACGGAACCTCTTATTATATCCGATGTTAGAACTTCATGTGGATGTACTTCTCCAAAATGGACGGCTAAACCCGTCATGCCAAATGAAAAAGGGTTGATAACGGTAGAGTTTAGAGCCGCTACTATTGGACCATTTAGGAAAACGGTTGCAGTGTATTGTAACGCCTCAAATAGCTCTTATGTACTGTTATATATTAAAGGCTCCGTTGTGGACGCAGGTAAGAGGCAAAAGGTGTCTTCGCCTGCCTTACGCAGTCGATGGCATCTGTAGTTGGAAATAACGGCTGAACCAATTGTTGTTTGTTTTTTTTCTCTGTATGTCGGAAAAAAGTTGTACTTTTACAGCCGATTTGGTCGCCACGAAGGCGTGAAAAGGGAATGCCGTGAGAGTCGGCAACAGTCCCGCTGCTGTGAGCTTCGAGAGTCGAGTTACGAAGATGAAAGCCACTGTGTTGCGCAATAGCGGCAATGGGAAGGCTGGAACCCGACGGGGCGAGTCAGAAGACCTGCCAAGTCACAAATTAATCGCCCTCGAGGAAAGGGGGGGGTGTGAGAAATAATTTAAAATTAAAAATAGGGACATACCCCGGTATTTTGAGGAGGCGTTAGAGGGAAAGAGTATTCCGCTCTTCGGCTCATCGCCTCACTCGCTGGCGAAAGACTCACTGGGTCTTTCTTTCTCCCCTTTCAAAAGGGGACGGCTGACGCGGTGAGGAATCGGGAATTGAAAATTGAAAGGAGAAAATTGAAAATTGGAGTGGATGTAGGCTGAGGGTTAACGGGTTGATTTTTCAGTTGGTTTGGTTGATTTTAGGTAAAGTGGTGATTTTGTGGTAGTTGCAAGGATTTCGAAGAAGGATTGAAGAAGGAAAATACAGGGGGCACCCAGCGGGTGCCCCCTCTTCGGAGTGGTGTGGCGGAGCCGTTGTCATGGCAGACATAAGCGGCTGCCTCCACGGGTATTGCTACGGGTGGTTAGCGGACCACGAGTTTGCGCACGATGTTGATGTTGTCGCCCACGATGCGGACAAAGTAGGCACCCTGGGCAAGTCCCTCCACGGTCATCTGTTTGGTGCAGTCGGCCGAGCAGGAGAGCTCGTCGGAGGCTACAGTGCGTCCGTTCATGTCAACCACTGCTATGCGCACCAGTCCGTTGGCGCCGCTGACGCTGATGGTGGTCTCCGTACTAGCGGGGTTGGGGTAGATGGTGCAGGACACATCGCCTTCAACATCGGATATGCCGACATAAGGCAGGGTGGTGAACGAGACTCTGGACCATGAGCTGAAGACATCGTCGGAGCAGACCGAACGCACGTAGGCATCATATCCTGTCTCGTCTTGGAGACCGACGATGGTGAGTGTGGGTTCAGTTACAGTGACCGTCGTGCCGGCACCTACGTCGAAACCGTTGAAGCCATACTCCACTTCCCAACGGGTGGCATCGCCTTGGGGAGTCCATGCGAGGATAGCGGAACAGTCGGTGATAACGCTGGCGGACACATTGGCCACAGGCTGGCAAGAGGAGGTGCTGAAGGGCACGGCTTCGCACCAGTCGCTATAGGTGGTGGCGGAGCAAGCCGAACGCACACGGACATTGTAATCCATCTCGGAGTAGAGTCCACGGATGGTGACATTGGAACTATACACAGTGTCGAAGATATTGACTACAGCGTTGTAGACATTGACTACATAGGCCAACGCATGGTTGGTGACGTCGGGTGTCCAGGTGACGGTGACGCTCTCGAAATCGACATCCGAGATGGAGAGATTCTCCGGCACGAAGCACACGAGGGTATCGGTGATGCAGTTGGAAGTGGTCCAGAAGGAGATGGAGGTGTCGCTGCAGATGCTACGGATGCGGTAGGTGTACTGCGTGGTGGGCTCAAGGCCAGTGAAGGTGTAGGTATGGCTGCTGATGCGTGTGGGGGCAGGCCAGCTGGTGGCATCGGCGGGCTTGATGGCCACGTCGAAGTTGGCGGCCGGACTGGTCCAGGTGACAGCCACGGAGGTGGACCCTACATTGGCATTGGCGACAGTGGGACGGGTGCAGGTCTCGGAGCCATACACAACGATGCTGTCGAGCAGGATGCCAAGACCGAAGCCGGAGTGGGCCATGAAGGCCACCTGATAGGTGGAGGAGGTGTTGGGCAGCATGACGGTGTCGGCCTGCCAGTGGTCAATATTCGAGTTCCACGAAGCGAGGTAATGCCATGCGGAGTCGGGAGAGGTGCGGTAGAGCACGGCGAGGGTGTCCTGGTCGGAGCCCCAAGCGGGCTGGGCATGGTAGAACGTCATCATGACGGCGTCCTCACTCTGAATGTCGAGCATGGGAGTGATGAGGTAGGTGGTGTAGGAGTTATAGCTGTTGCAGGTGAAGCGTGCATTGTACCTGCCGGTAGCAGCACCCGAAATACCGCCGTAGGCGTTGCCGCCCCAGCCGGTGGTCCAGGCCACGGTGCCGCGCATGTAGTACTGATCCCAGCACGAGATGCCGTTTTCGAAGTCCTCAACCCATGGGAACTCGGTGATGATGCTGTCGCAGCCGGTGAGACAGGTGGTCATAGCCACAAAGCCTGTATCGGTAGCGCTGCAGATGGGACGGACATAGATGTCGTAGGAGGTGGCGGGGGCAAGGCTGTTGAGGGTGACGGTGGTGGTGGAAACGGTGGTGGTGGTGCCTGTGCCGCGCGAGAATCCGGTCACACCGTATTCAACAATCCACGAGCTGGCAGCACCGGCCGACCAGCTGACATCGATGGAATGAGAACTGGTAGCGGTAGCGGTGAGGTTCTCGGGAGCGGGGCATGTGAGGAGGTCGAAGAAGATGTTGTCGATGGCTGCAGCGGGAGCAGTGCCAAAATGGTTGTCGTTGATCCAGACAATGGTCAAGTAGTAGTTGCCAGCAGGTATCTGGACCGAACGCTCCTCGTGCTGCCAAGTGTTGTGCAGGTTCTTCTTGCCACCGTCGAGGGCAATCCAGCCTGTGGGCAGGGTGTTGCTGTAGCGGTTGATGGCAGTGAAGGAGTTGGTGAAGTCGTATTCCTCGGGGACGAGCGCCAGACGCATGAGGTCGTAGCTGCCTTCACCCTGACAACGCCAGTCGTAGCTGATGGCGTATGAGCTGTCGTAAGGTACCTGGAGGTAAGTCATGGCGAAGGAGATGGACTGGTTGGTGATGTTGTAGGCGTTGGTGACACCGCCGTCGTTGGTGACATACATGCTGCGGCTACCACCGTGGTTGACAGCAGAACCCATGAACCAAGTGTTGGAGCCGGAACGCTGATAGACGGAGAAGAGATTGGTTGTGTCCTCGAAGTCGTTGACGTAAGGCAGGTAGTGCGGGTCGGAGGCCAGCGTGGTGTTGGAGGCAGTGATATAGTCGCTCATGCCCTCGGCACAGTTGGCATAGACCCATACATAGTAGGTGGTGAGGCCGGTGAGACCGGTGAAGGTGTAGTGAGTGGCAGTAGTGGTGCCGGTGAAGAATGCGGTGGCGGGGTTGTTCTCAGTACCGATTTTGACTGTATAGCTGCCACGGTTGGCCGTATCGATCCATGAAATGGAGAGACGCGACATGCCGATGGTATCGAATACGATGTTATTGACAGAGTCGCAGGGGTTGGGAACATGGACGCGGAAATCATCAAGGAAGATGGTATAGCTGTTACCTGTGGCACGGAAGGCGATACGGTTGCCAGTTCCGCTGTAATTGATGCGGAGATAATAGGGGTTGTAGACGAAATAGCCCGAGTAGTCGAGCTCGATGGTGTCGAGCACCACGAAGAGGGAATCGCCTTCCCATACACCCATTTCAAAAGCATTGGGGGCATAGTAGCTGTAGCTTGCGGCATAGAAGCTGACCTCGAGGCCGTCGATGGTGTCGATAGCCGGAAGGGTGAAAATCTCGGTCTGGCCGTTGTCGCTCTCCATCTCGAAATAAACACTGCCGTTATGGGCATTGTAGGAATAGTTATAGCACGAGGGGAAGCTGCCGGAGCCGCTAGTGCCAGCCATGGGCACCTGCCAGCAGTTGGGGATGTCGCCGGTGGAATAGCTCTCGAAATTCTCGACCAAGGGGAGCGTGCTACGGCTCATCACATCGCAAGCCGTGCGAGCCGATACCGAGCTGTAAGGCACCTCGGTGGTGGTGGCGCAGAGGCTACCCACGCGGAAGGCATAGGAGGTATTGGCAAAGAGACCGGTAATGGTATAGGTGTTGGCGGAGGTGTTAGCCACGGCCACAGTCCAGGTGGTGTCGGCAGCAGGACGATACTCCACTACCCAAGCCGTCTCGGTGAGACCGGGCACCCAGTTGAGCGTGACGGTGGTGGAGGTGGTGGTACCGACAGTGACACTGGGAGGTACACAGCTGGCATCGCCACAAGGGGCAATGAAGAGCACATCGGGACGGGTACCGGTGGCGGTAAGCGAGGAGGAGTTGTTCAATGGGTCGTAGTTGGTACCGTCGCCATAGGCATAAAGGGTATGACCCGTTTGGCCGCTGGTGGCCTGCCAGTTGGAAGTGCTGGAATAGCTGCCAGTGTTGTCGTCGAAGGTGAGAAGGAGATTGGTAGTGGCATTGGGGCGGACCCAGGGGGTGGTGAAGGTGAAGGTATTCCACCCTTGCTGCACGGAGCAGGTACCGGAGTACACCATCTTGGAGCTGTCCATGGGTACGTAATCGCTGGTGCCGCTGAGGATGGTACGGGTGGTGGTGTCGAGATAGATGACCACATCGCGACTGGTGGAGGGACCTGATGCCTGATAGAGTTTGATGCCAAAGATGGTGTCGGTAAGCGAAGCCACCTCGATATTGTCGTAGAGAATCTGACAGAGGGTGTATCTGTAATAGGTGTTGATTGGATAGTTGCTCGAAGTGGCATTGCCTTCGCCAACCACAATCTCTCCGCCCACGTAGCAGGTGGTGGTGAAGTGGAGGCCTTCGGGGTTGCTGACATCGGTAGCGGAACAGATGGCTGTGATGGAGACGTAGTAGGTAGTGGTCTGCGTGAGGCCGGTTATCTGATAGCTGCGCACCGTGTCTGCCACCGTGTAGGTGGTAGAGGACGACAGGGCGGTGTCGGTGACGGTGATGGAGAAGCCTTGAGGCGTGATAACGGTGCCATACTCCCAACTGATGGTAGCCGACGAGCCTGCCACATTGCTGACTTCGACATTGTAGACGGGGTTGCAGGAGGAAAGGGGTTCGCAGCTGACGGAGAGTGCATAGCCCGAAGAGGTGTAGTAATCGCTGTAGCCGTTGGCGCTGAATTTGACGGTGACAGCACCCTCGAGCGAGACAACATTAATGGTGTCCTGACCGGTATAGGTGCCCAGCACACGTCCAGTAGTGCCTGCTCCCTCGTAAAGGGTGAGCTCGCCATAGGTGGCGGAAGTGGAATAGGTATGATAGCTACCACGGATGCGGATGGTCTGTGTGTTGTCGGTGGGATAGACCACGAGGATGGAGTTCTGGCTATAGGAATAGTTGCCGGAGAGTCCACCGTCGTCGACAATCGTGCCACCGCACATAGAGACGGTGTCGCTGGTGTTGGCAGTCATCACATAGAGGTTGGGGCGGGCGGTGTAGGGACCCTGCCAATAGCTGTTCTCGCCCGTGCAGAGGGTGCGGACATAGAAGTCGTAAGTGACAGAGTCCGCAAGTCCGGTAATTGTGACGTAAGGCACCGAGACTGTGACCGTGTTGGACACAACGGTGTCGGGGTTGAATCCCACGGGGCCGTAGACCACCTCCCACGACGAGCCGAGGGTGTCGTTCCAAGCCAGGCTCATCTCGCCCGAGGCGGTGCCGGTGGAGAACAGATTCTCGGGATTGGCACACGAACTGACTTCGCGGATGGTGATATCGTCGATATAAACATAGTTGTAGCCACCAGAAAGTTTGCGGTAGACAACAAATCCAGTATCATCAGTATTGAGATGGCTGAAAGAAGCGGTATACTCAGTCCAAGTGGTGGTCATAGTGAACGTATCAACCCACACGGCACTGGTGGCCACAGAGTCGAGATTGGTGACATAGCCAACAGCCACACTCATACCGGTATTGCTGGATTCACGAGCCCAGAACTTGGTCTCGATGGTGTTGATGGGCTGTTCGATACGGGGCGAAGCCACCGAGATGTGGGTGTTGTAGTTGTAATGATATAGTCCGTAGCCGCTGCGTCCGGCACTGGTGCTGACGGAGGGATAGCTGCCGGAGGATTCGGTGATGCGCCAGCAGGAGGGAAACGCCCCACTGTAACTATCGAAATCTTCAACCAAGGGCAGATGGGTGGTGCCGCAGGTAGTGCGGAAGCTGAAGTAGGTGCAGTTGCTGGTATCGCCTGCCGAGCAGATGTTGTAGAGGCGGCCCGAGTAATAGGTGTTAGGCTGCAGACCGGTGATGGTATACACTGTGTCTGTGCTAGTGTACCAAGTATTGTCCTGCTCGACGTAGAGCGCATAGTAGCTGCCCAACGATGCAGCGTCCCAACGGAGCAAAGCATTGTTGGAGTCGACGGTCTCGACCACGGGAGTACCCGGCATCGCCACACAGGTGGGTGCCAGCGCCACCTCGATATCGTCGATATAGATTGAACTGTAGTCGCCAGAATAAGAGGCCTTGCGGATAATAATATAGCCGTTGGAGGCGGGAGCCTGCTCGAACTGGTATAGATACTCAGTGTAGTCGGTGTTCAACTGAATAGTGTCGACATACACTGCATTGGCCACTGAATCAAGACTGGTGGTGTATCCCACAGCAAGCTCTGAAGTATAGTAGGACGAGGATTTCCTGGCCCAGAATTTGATTTGCAGCAGATTGAGATCGGTGTAGATAAGCGGTGTGGCAAACGACTGGTACATACCTGTGCCGTACATGTACATGCTGCGGCCTGTGCGCCCATAACTGGAGTTCACATAAGGGTAAGAGCCTGACGATTCGGTCAGATTCCAACATGCAGGGAAACTGCTGCTGTACTCGAAATCCTCGACCAATGGGAGGACAGTCATACCGCAGGCAGTGCGGAAGCTGAAGGGGACAGCCTCGCTGGTATCGGTGCCGTCGCAGGTGTTGTAGACATAACCGCTGTAGGTTGTATTAGGATTTAAGCCATTGAAGGAATAGCTGTTGGTAGAGGAATAGTACCAGGAGCTGTCGTTGTTCATATAAATGAAGTAGCCAGCCGAGACTGAGGGGGCACTCCAGGTCAGATTGGCACTGTTGGAATCGACCGTGGCACTCGGTGTGCCGGGCATATAGGCGCAGGTGGGCGCTGTGGTAATAGTCATGTCGTCGAGGAACAGGGTCATCTGGCCCGAACCGCTCTTATAAGCACGGAAAGCGATGCGGTGACCGGGACCCGAGTATTCCACCAGATACACCCGGTAGTGATAGTAGGACGACGAGCTGAACGAGCCGGCATTGGTCAGCGTCACCGTGTCCACGGGGACAAAGACACTGTCCTCCATCACACCCACCTCGAACAGCGTGGGCGCATAGGAAGCAATGGTAGAGGCATAGAAGTCCACCATCAGATTGCTGGGGTTGGCAAACTCGCAGGTCGCCGCCAACAACGTGCGGACACTCGAACCCGACGAGAACTCAAACTCATAGTACACACTGCCGTTGCGGGCATTGCCTGACCAGTTGTAGGCACAGGGGAAGGTGGCAAGACTGGTGGTGACACTCTCGTATGCTACCCAGCCTGTAGGTTGGTCACCGGTGGAGAGACCCTCGAAACCGGTGGTATAGGGAACCGACTGATACGACTGTCCCCATGTTGCCAATGGCAGCACCAAGGCTGCTAACAACATGAATCTTTTCAATATATTTTTCATGATAAACACTTGCTAATTAATTATTGGACATAAAACCTGTGCGTAGTGTCAATTTTGTCGTTGTAAACACGCAGCAAATAGGCACCCTGTGCCAACCCTTCGACATCGAGCAGTATCTCACAGTCGACAGGGCAGTCTTTGGTGAAGGTCTGCAATGTGCGGCCGTCAACAGAGATGACAGACACGTTCACGCGGCCTTCCACACCCTTCAGGGCGATGGTCGTAGCCGTGCTGGCGGGATTGGGATATACCTTCACCTGCATGGCCTCCACACCGTCAATACCCTGACGCTGGCCTTCAAGCGTTGTGAAGGTCACCGACTTGAACTCGCTATAACGGCCTCCTTCGCAGAGGGTGCGAACCTTGGCAGTATAGGCGGTGGCAGAGTCCAGTCCGGTGATGTTGACATGGGGCGTACCCGAAACGGGCAACACACCCATCTCGTCGCCTTCGGCAAAGCTGGCCAAGCCGTAGTACACCTCCCACTCGTCGGTCGAGCTGGTGCCTGCGGTCCAGTTAATCTGTGCCTCGTGGATGGCGGGGGTGGCCACCACATTGTTGACGGGGTAGCATTGGCTGGTGGTAATCATGATGGTGTCCGTCCAGTCGGAAGTATTGGATGCATCGCACATCGAACGCACCGTCACGCGGTAGTTCGTGCCGTGCGACAGACCCGTCACCGTATAGGTATTGCTGGTAGCGGTGTAGGTACGGTCGTACGTGCTGTTGAACACATGCACCTCCCAGGTAGTGGCCGAGCCGCCCGAATTCCAATGGAATGTGGCAGTGGTATTGCCTATCTCGGTCGACAGCAAATCATACGGCATACGGCAACGCACGGTGTCCGTAGTGAAGTAAATTGTGTCGGACCAGTCCGAATAGCCATTTGAGGCCAGGGAGCAGTCCTGACGGAGACGTGCCATATACGAAGTGTTGGGGGCGAACGAGGTGTAGGTGTGGTTGGTTCCCAAAGCAGGCACCATTGTCCACACGGTGTCGGTCAACGTCTTGTACTCAAGTTCGACATGACCCGAGCGGTACTGGTCCCAGGCAAAAGTGGCCGACTCGTCGGTCACAAAACCCACACGGAAATTGCGCGGCACCATGCAGTGGTCGTTGAAGTTGAACACCAAACTGTCGATAGCCAAGAAATTAATGCCTGACGACAGGAGCGGCTTGGTCAGGAAACAGAAGTAACGACCCGTATCCGTATACCCGGAGAAATCCACCGTGAAGCGAGCCATCGTGTCGGGCGAGCAGTAAGGAATAGCCAGCACCGTGTCCAGCGGGGTGAAGTTGCCCAACGGATTGGTCGGATTCTTACAGATGCCGATAATCAAATCCGAATTCAACGAGGCATCGTTACGCGACTTACCGGCACTGAACGTCACCTGGAGGTGATTCACCGGCAGGGTAGTGTCGAAGGGGTTCTGCAACACAGCCCAGGTCTCACCGGTGCTGTACAAGTCGAGGATACAGGTCAGATACCCCCCATTGATGTTATACGAACCGATAGAAGGCTCGTTCGTCCCTTGGAAATGCCAGCAGAAAGGCTCCGTAGGGGGGGTAGTGTTATGTGGATAGGCCTGAAAATCCTCCCACCAAGGCAGAAAAACGATGGGTTCACAAGGTTTCCCCTGTGCACCAACCGACAACGGCAAGATAAACAAAGCCGTTATCACTGCAAAAAAACGTACTTTTTTACTCATAATCTATATTAATTAAATAAACAACTATTTCATTTCCAACTATCTATTTGGCTACAGTCGAGGAAATGCCCAATTTATAAGACTACAAAGATACTCTTTTTTCTTTTAATATCAAAAAAATAAGGTTCATCCGCTAAATGGATAGGCGGAGACGTGTAGGGAGAGGAGTTTGAGTTTAAAGAAAGGCATGTCTCTGTAGCCATAGGCTTGGCGTTTCATGGTTTTGATTTTATTGTTGATGCCTTCGAGTTTGCC